>CAZDCK010000028.1:0-18093 GCA_964503965.1 uncultured Enterobacteriaceae bacterium
AAAGCTAAAAGCTAAAAGCTAAAAGCTAAAAGCTGAAAGCTATTATGAAAAGCAAAAGCATTGTCACTGATTTACAGGCATGTACGGGCCAGGGACCAGACATGGATTTCACTTGCCCCGGCTTTCATCAATACCCTGGCCAACTCGGTGACAGTAATAGACGTTGTCACCACATCTTCAACGATAGCGAGTCTTTTACCGCTGACCTGTTCCGGTTTTGCTATCCTGAAAGCACCGCGAATATTTTTCCGGCGTGCTGCTGCACTGAGGCCAGCCTGCTGGGCCGTATCTTTACTGCGGTTGACTACCTGATAGGAGAATGGCAGATCCAGCTCGGCAGAAAGCCAGCGGGCTATCTCCAAAGCCTGGTTAAATCCTCGCTGCCTGATCCTCTTGGCATGCAGGGGTACAGGCACTAGCAAATGAGGCCAGTGGTTGTCCCCATAAGCAGTTTCCAGTGTCGCAGCGAGCTTGAGTGAAAGGACTTTGCCGTAAACCAGTTTCCCATGGTATTTGTATGAAGATATCAGGGCGGATACCGGCGGTTGGTAGATATAGGCAGAATACAGTCGAGAAAACGGCGGTGGCAATGCCATGCATGATCCGCAGACACTGTCTCCAGCATATCCCCGGGGCATGGGTAAACCGCAGCGAGTGCAGGGGGAAAGCGGTGAAAGGAAAAGCGTCTCGCAGTTCCTGCAAAGATCCTGGGATCGGTAGCTGCTTTTATGGCAATAAATGCAAGTCCCCGGCAGGCACCAGAGCTGGATACTTTTTAACCAGTTGTTTGCGGTTTCTGCAATTTTGGTTGACATGATAGACTTGTCTTGTGGCTCGCTTATGTTCACTCTAGTACTGAATTGGCAGCCCGCCAGAAACAATACCCGCTGATTTTCATGACTACAGGAATCCTGATGACTACACCGCTTCGCCATGACTGGACTTTTGATGAAGTCAAAGCCCTTTACCAACTTCCTTTCAATGACCTGGTGTTCCAGGCGCAGTCCGTTCATCGGGCCAATTTTGATCCCAATGCTGTCCAGGTAAGTACGCTGCTCTCCATCAAGACCGGTGCATGCCCCGAAGACTGCAAGTACTGCTCACAGAGTGGACACCACAATACCGAACTGGAAAAAGAAAAGCTGATGGCTGTCGAGAAGGTGCTGGCAGAGGCAAGAAAAGCCAAGGAGAACGGAGCTTCACGCTTCTGTATGGGAGCGGCCTGGAAGCACCCTTCGGCAAAAGACTTTACCCATGTTCTGGCCATGGTTAAGGGTGTTAAGGAACTGGGTATGGAATCCTGCATGACCCTGGGAGCCCTTAGCCAGGAACAAAGTGAAGCACTGGCTGATGCGGGGCTGGACTATTACAACCACAATATCGACACCTCCAGGGATTACTACAAGACAATTATTACCACGCGGACTTTTGAGGGTCGTCTTGATACCCTGGCTAATGTTCGGGATGCAGGCATCAAGGTCTGTTGCGGCGGCATTGTAGGCATGGGTGAGGATTTCAATGACCGTATCGAGTTCCTTAAGGAACTGGCCAATCTTCCAGTCCACCCCGAAAGTGTCCCCATCAATAATCTGGTAAAGATCAAGGGAACTCCCCTGGAAAATGTGGATGACCTTGATCCTTTTGATTTTATCCGCATGATCGCCGTGGCCAGAATACTCATGCCCGAATCCCATGTCCGTCTATCGGCGGGCAGGGAGGAGATGAATGACCAGATGCAGGCCTTATGCTTCCTGTCTGGCGCCAATTCCATCTTTTATGGTGAAAAGCTGCTAACAACCTCCAATCCGCTGGAAAATGATGATATGCGACTCTTTCAGCGACTGGGTATTCATCCGGAGGAGATTTTCCTGGACGAAGAGCTTCCTGAACCCGCGGTGATGCAACAGGAGGACTCTTCCTTTTACGACGCCATGAGCCAGTAAACGGCTGCAGACATGAAATCATTCCGGCAGGAACTGCGCCAGCAACTGGAAGAAAGGCAGCAGGCCGCATTAATGCGTCGTCGTCCTACCCTGTTTTCTCCGCAGGGCACGGAAATAATCCTTGATAGGCATCATGTCACCAGTTTCTGCAGTAATGACTATCTTGGCCTGGCCGGCCATCCAGATATTATTCAGGCCGCCCATGATGGCCTGGACAACTTCGGGGCTGGAAGTGGTGCTTCCCATCTGGTCAGTGGGCATATCGTGCCCCATCATGCGCTTGAAGAAGAGCTGGCGGCATTTACCGGGCGCAGCCGTTGCCTTGTTTTTTCCAGCGGATTTATGGCCAATGTTGGCGTACTCACCACCCTGCTCGGGCAAAAGGATGCTGTTTTTGAAGACCGGTTGAACCATGCCTCCCTGCTCGATGGGGGCCTGTTTAGCGGGGCAAAATTCAGGCGCTATCCCCATGGTGATACTGGGAAGCTTAGGACAATGCTGTCAGGTTCCCAGGCAAACAGAAAGCTTGTGGTATCGGACGGTGTCTTCAGTATGGATGGCGATACAGCACCCATGCCGGGTCTGCTTGAGTCATGCGCTGATTATGATGCGCTCCTGATGATCGATGATGCCCATGGTTTCGGTGTAATGGGTAAAACAGGCGGCGGCCTGGTGGAGCACTGGCAGGAACAGGGTGTTTCCATTGATGAAGATAGCCTGCAGATTCTTGTTGGTACATTCGGTAAGGCATTTGGTGGCAGTGGTGCTTTCGTCGCTGGCTCTGATGAGCTGATTGAAACCCTGATCCAGTTCTGTCGCCCCTATATTTATACAACAGCCATGTCACCTGCCATGGCCGAAGCCATGCGTGCTGCACTAAAGCTGGTGATCAAGGATCAGTGGCGCAGGGAATACCTGCAAAGCATGATTAAACGTTTTCGTGCCCACTGTGACAACCTGGGCTTCAGACTCGTGTCATCTGACACACCCATACAGGCCGTAATTATTGGTGATGTGGCAAAAACTCTCTCAGCCAGCCGTTTTCTTATGGACCAGAGCATCTTTGTAATGCCTATCCGGCCGCCAACTGTTCCTGCAGGGACAGCGAGACTTCGAGTAACCTTTAGCGCCATTCACACGGAAGGCCAGCTGGTAAAATTACTCGACGCGATGGAGAAACTGGCGCGTTACCTGTCCATGGAGATTGAACCGTGAATGCCTGTTATGAGTTACCCGCGAAATTACAGGTGGCCCGCTCCTTTGGCAGGGCCGCCGGTACTTATGACCTGTATGCAAAGCCCCAGCGTGAATTTGCTGAAAGATTGGTGGAATCGTCGGTAAAGATACTATCGGGTAACGGCAGGGTTCCCGGGGTCATACTCGATTTGGGGAGTGGCACCGGTTATTGCTCGAAACTGCTCAGGGAGCATTATCCCGGGTCAGTGATAATGAATCTTGATATTGCCGAGGCCATGCTCATGCAAGCCAGGAAGCAGGGAGACAGGGACAAAGAGTCCTGGCTTTGTGCCGATGCTGAATGCTTGCCCTTGAAGGCCGATAGCTTTGACCTGGTGGTATCCAACCTGGCGATACAATGGTGTCCTGATTTGTCGGAATTATTTGGTGAGCTCTTTCGCGTTATGAAGCCCGGCGGATTTACCATTATTAATACCCTGGCAGAAAATACTCTCCAGGAACTTAAACAAAGCTGGTCCAGCGTCGACGGGCATGTGCATGTCAATGAGTTCCTGACCTGTGATGCCATCGCTACTACCGCAAGAGGATTACCGTTTGCCAGCGTTAATGTGGAGAGTAGTCATGAAGTCTATTTCTATTCCAGCCTGTCCATGCTGACACAGGAGCTCAAGGGAATTGGTGCCCAAAATCAGAATCGAGGCAGGAGTGAGGGGCTGACAGGCAGGACCAAGCTGAAAAAGTTAAAGCAGGAGTTTGAGAGCAGGGCAGTTCCAGGCAAGGGCGTTCCTGTTACCTATGATCTGGTGACCCTGAAGTTGGTGAAGCCGGAATGAGTCAATCACGTGTCTATTTTGTAACAGGAACCGACACCGATGCCGGCAAGACGTTTGCTACCTGTACGATGCTGGCTGCGGCCAGGGAAGCCGGCTATACGACGGCAGCGGTGAAACCGGTAGCAGCCGGAGGGATCCATACACAGCAGGGATTACAGAATGAAGATGCCCTGGCCCTGTCAGAACATTGCTCCCCTGAACTGGCGGTGGAAACCATTAATCCGCTTTGCTTTAAGCCGGCTATCGCACCTCATATTGCGGCACAACTAATTAATAAAAACGTATCGATCAGTGAACTGGCCGGGTATTGCCAGCAAGTCATGAACCTTG
Source organism: uncultured Enterobacteriaceae bacterium (assembly GCA_964503965.1). GTDB lineage: Bacteria > Pseudomonadota > Gammaproteobacteria > Pseudomonadales > Pseudohongiellaceae > Eutrophocola. The sequence goes on from CAZDCK010000028.1 coordinate 4,304, forward strand.
GGGAGGACCTGGTCCTGATTGAAGGAGCGGGAGGCTGGCTTGTCCCGGTCAATGACAGGGAAACCCTGGCAGAGCTGCCTGCAGCGCTGGATATTCCTGTCATACTGGTAGTCAGCATGCGCCTTGGCTGTCTCAATCATGCCATGCTGACAGTGGAGTCAATCAAAGCATCGGGGGTAGAACTTGCTGGCTGGATTGCCAACAGAACTTCCGCAGCCATGGATTATTACCAGGAAAACCTGGAAACACTCAAGCGCCAGATACCCGCACCACTGATTGCTGAATTACCCTGGTCGACAGTCCACGAAGCCGCCAAACACATAGATCTCAACCACCTGCAGCTCCCCTGATTACTGATCAATTGATCCCTGACAAGTCGGTAAATGGACTTCAACAGAGCCAACTCTGTATAATTCGCCCCGAATTTTGCTCCGGAATTACGCTCCGAGCCGCAGAAGGAATACAGCATGAATACTCAAACGCAACGACCCGTGGTCGTCTGTGCGCTTTACCATTTTGTAAAGCTCGACGATTACGCTTCCAAAAGATCTCCTCTCCTGCAGGTCATGCAGGATAATCACATCAAGGGAACAATCCTGCTGGCCAGTGAAGGCATCAATGGCACAGTGGCTGGACATCGGGAAGGTATCGACAACCTTATAGCCTGGTTGCGCCGCGATAAGCGTCTGGCCAACCTGGACTTCAAGGAATCCTATGATGATGAAGTTCCGTTTTATCGCGCGAAGGTAAAACTGAAAAAAGAAATCGTGACCATGGGTGTTGAGGGTATTGACCCGAACCGAAAGGTGGGCACGCATATTAAACCCGGAGACTGGAACAGCCTGATCTCTGATCCTGAAGTATTACTTATTGATACCCGCAACAAGTATGAAGTCCAGATTGGTACTTTCAGAAATGCCCTGAACCCCGAAACTGAAACCTTTCGGGAGTTTCCGGACTATGTGAAGGAAAACCTGGATCCGGAAAAGCACAAAAAAGTAGCAATGTTCTGTACTGGCGGTATTCGCTGTGAAAAGTCCACGGCCTATCTGAAAGAGCAGGGGTTCGATGAGGTCTATCATCTGGAAGGTGGCATCCTCAAATACCTGGAAGAAGTTCCGGAAGAGGAATCACTCTGGCAGGGAGAATGCTTTGTCTTTGATAACCGGGTGGCGGTGAATCATCAGCTCGAAAAGGGTGGCTATGACCAGTGTCATGCCTGTCGCCTGCCTATAACTGAGGAAGAGATGGAGAGTGACATGTATGAAAAGGGAGTAAGCTGCCCCCACTGCTTCAACAGTCATTCCGAGGAACAGAAGCAGCGTTTCAGGGAGAGGGAAAAGCAGGTCACCCTGGCAAAACAGCGTGGTGAATCCCACCTGGGATCAGAAGTCACCACGCAGATTCAGCAGCGCAAGAATGCCAAACTGGCTTTCAAGGCACAGCAACAGGCCCACGAAAAGGAAAAGTCGGAAGGTCTTCAGGAGGCATAGCATTTCGGTTTGCGCTGGATCATATGGGCGCTGGAAAAAAAGAGAGGCGTCAGGCTGATGCATGTTTTTTACTTAATCAACAGGTAACCTTGTTACCCTGTTTCCAGAGCTGGAAAAAACAATAAAACAATACTGTTCAGGAAGGTTTTTATGAATAACAGATTTGTCCCGCTGGTCATTGTACTGGTCATTATCCTCGGTGGACTGTACTGGGTATTTGGATTGCCCATGGTCGGGGATCCGGAAATTCCTACATCACCGGAAGCCATTGCCCGTGGGGAATATCTCTACAATGCGGGAGGTTGTGATGCCTGCCACAATCATGGTGGTGAGGCTGAAGGATCAATAGGGGGATATGTCATTGAGGTAGAAGAACCCTTCCCGAACAAATTCTATACACCGAATATAACGCCGGATGAAGAAACCGGTGTCGGTGGCTGGACTGGCCGTGACTTTATCCTGGCCCTTAAACATGGTCGCAGTCCATCCGGGGGCTTTTACTGGCCGGCTTTTCCCTATCGTACCTACATGAATTTGACGGATGAGGATGTGCTCGATATGGCAGCTTATATTATGTCGCAGCCAGCCATTCGTGCTGAACAACCGGAACATGAACTACCAGCCTGGCAGTTTGACTGGTTAATGGCCGGCTGGAATATCCTGGCGGATTTCATGGAAGGTGAGCCGCCTGCGGTACCGGACAATCCTGAAGCACAGCGAGGAGCCTATCTGGCCAGGGCGCTGGGTCACTGCAGTGAATGTCATACACCGAGGAACGGACTGGGTATGATGGTTTTGTCTGAAGAGTTTGCCGGTTCAGATGTTGTTTCCACGCCAATTGATTCTGAAGGTCTTTCCGGTTGGACAGCCTTTGATTTCGTTGGCTTCCTGCAGCTCGGCATGACAGCCAGCTTCGACTTTGTCGGCGGTGAAATGGCTGATGTGATTGAGCACACCAGCAAGCTGACTGAAGAAGACCAGGAAGCCTATGCGGCATTCTTTATCCAGGAAAGTGCTGAATAACCAATTCCGGGTGTAAAACGCAGACCAAAAGCCGACCAAAAAAAAGCCCCTGCCGTAATGACAGGGGCTTTTTTATAAGCTTGAAAATGCAGGCTTAGTCGAGACGGAAACGGTCGTGACAAGCACCACATTTAGGACCGATCTGGCCTACAGCCTGGCGAACGCCGCTGGCACCCTGGCTTTCAAGGATACCCAGTGCCGCATTAGCACCATCGACAAGATCCATGGCCATCTGCGCAAAGTCATCCTGGCTTTCCCAGATAGTGTCTGCTGCACGAGTCTCGACACCATTACTGCGAGTATCAGCAGCAAACATGCCTGGAATCATCGGTGCGAGCATGGCGACACGCTCGGCAGCCAGTTTTGCAGCATCAGCATCAAAATCGGCACCACGAGCCATCTGTCCCAGCGGACCATTGGCAAAAGCCAGGACCTGGAAGATTGACTGGCGGCGTTTTACAGCTGCTGCTGCATCTTCGTCTGACATCTGCGCCATTGTGCTGACGGAAAAAATTGAGCTAAGTACGATAGCTCCGGTCACTAAGAGTTTTTTCATTAGTATATCCCCACTCTGTCGTTTATTGATAAATCTGAAATCTGTGGTTATTACAGCTGTTTACTGCTCATCCTCACAATATTAGTCAGATGCAGTAACAACCCGGTTTTTTTACCTGCATTGTCAGGCTACTCAAAACTGTAAAAACAAATGGTGTATTGAATTTGTCGATGCAGTTATCAATAGCCCTCAGGCTCCCCAGCAACACTCATTGTACAAAGTACCCGCTGGATCAGATATTGTGCCATGTTCATTATCTCCTGTCTGCTGTTTCCTTGCTGGATTTCCAATTAATGCCTTCTTAAGTGCTTTCAATTCAATTGCTTAGGCTGGATAATCCTGTGCTGAACTCTTAGATGACAGTATCGACAGATTTTACTGAATGTAGACTGAAGCTGTCGAAGTGCTCAGGAAGTTCCTTAATAATTGCACAATACTGCTTTACCGAATTAAACCTCATGTCAGGATGGGAAAAAGTTTTGTTCCTGCGGGGGTTTGACCCGTTTTCATGAGTCCGGTAGGGTGGCGCCTCCTGCAGAAAGAGACCCGAATATGGCACGCAAGTCTGAAAAATTCAATTTCGAAGAAGCACTGGAAAACCTGGAAGAACTGGTCGAAGTCATGGAAGAAGGTGAGCTCAGTCTTGAAGAATCACTCAAGGCTTTTGAGCAGGGTATCAAGTTAACACGGGAATGCCAGGCTGCACTCGAGCAGGCTGAACAGAAAGTCCAGTTACTGGTAAAGACCGATGATCTCCCTGAAGCAGAACCCTTTGATGGTGAACTCGAGGATGAGGACTAGGTACAGCTCCTTCGGGTGCTTCCCATTTTGATGACTATCCAGGATTACATAACCCGTCTGCAGCTCAGGGCGTCTTCCCAGTTGCAGAACCGTCTGGCAAAACCCGGTATTGCCGACTGGCTTGAAAGTGCAGTCCAGTATGCTGTTAACAACGGTGGGAAACGCATAAGACCGGTTCTGGCCTATGCCAGTGCTGAAGCTGTTGGCGGCAGTCTTCAGGATGCCGATGATAGTGCCTGCGCCATTGAATTGATCCATGCGTATTCACTGGTACATGATGACCTGCCGTCCATGGATGATGACCAGTTAAGACGGGGCCAGCCCACCTGCCATATCCAGTTTGATGAAGCCACGGCAATCCTGGCAGGTGATGCTTTACAGACCCTCGCCTTTTCCTGCCTTGCCTCTCCTTCAGGTTCCACAAGAGATCCATCCCTGTCCCTGGCCATGATTGAGCTCCTGGCGGAGGCGGCCGGTTGGCAAGGTATGGTTGCAGGACAGAGCCTTGATATTGAAGGAACCGGAAAATCCCGTGAGGAGTCCGCACTGGCGCGAATGCACCGCCTGAAAACCGGTGCCTTGATCAGGGCCAGCGTGTTGCTCGGGGCAATGAGCACGGGAAATATGACAGAAGAAAGCAGGATTTGTCTGGATACTTTTGCAGACAGAATAGGGCTTGCTTTTCAGGTCCGTGATGACATCCTGGATGTGGAGGGCGAGACCGAAGTCCTGGGAAAACAGCAAGGCAAGGACCAGGACATGAACAAATCCACCTACCCGGCCCTGCTTGGTATGGACGGGGCACGCGCACGCTTGCAGTCACTTTTTGAAGAGGGGCTGCAGGCCCTGGAACCACTGGGTGACAAGGGCAACAACCTGACGGGAATTGCCAGCTATATAATCGAGCGAAAATACTGAGCCACGAAATATCACTTAATAGCAGAGAAAGACTGTGCTGCCCCTTTGCGGTAAAATGGGCCGGTTTTTTGCAGGTACATTTCAGTAGATGTTTGAAGAAATCCCCCTAGAGCGGCCTGACACGCCATTGCTCGACAGCATTGATTCCCCCGCGGATCTTCGTGAGCTTTCTCCAGAACAGCTGGAGGAAGTGGCGGAGCAGTTGCGTCATTATCTGCTGTATACCGTAGGCCGTACCGGCGGACACTTTGGTGCGGGCCTGGGCGTGGTTGAGCTGACGATTGCACTTCATTATGTCTTCAATACGCCGGAAGATAAGCTTGTATGGGATGTTGGGCACCAGAGTTATCCGCACAAGATTCTAACCGGAAGGCGGGAACAGATGCTGACCATTCGTCAGGCAGAGGGGCTGGCCGCTTTCACGAACAGGGCTGAAAGTGAGTATGACTCCTTTGGAGCCGGGCATTCCAGTACGTCCATCTCGGCAGCCCTTGGGATGATGATCGCTGCGCAAAAACAACAGTCGGACAGAAAAGTAGTTGCTGTAATCGGTGATGGTGCCATGACCGCTGGTCTTGCTTTTGAAGCCCTGAACCATGCCGGCGATCTTGAGGGTGACATCCTGATTATTCTCAATGACAACAACATGTCGATTTCCAGGAATGTCGGGGGGCTGTCCAGTTATTTTGCACGCATGTGGGCGAGCAAACCCTATAATGCCCTGCGTACGGGCAGCAAGAAGGTGCTGTCCGCATTACCTCCAGCGTGGAAGGCTGCCCACCGTGTTGAAGAATACATGAAGGGGATGGTTTCACCAGCGACTATCTTTGAGGAACTGGGCTTTAACTACTTCGGACTCATAGATGGCCATGATGTTGAGGGAATGGTGGATATACTTGAGAACATCAAGGATATAAAAGGCCCTCGCGTGTTGCATGTGGTCACCAGAAAAGGGAAGGGCTATCTGCCAGCCGAGGAAGACCCCTACGGTATGCATGCACTGAGTAAGCTCGTGCCCAAAAAGACAGGGAATGGCAGCTCAGCAGTGTCCGTACCTACCTACTCACAGGTTTTTGGAAAGTGGCTTTGCCAGGTAGCGGAAGTTGATAACCAGCTTATCGGCATAACACCTGCCATGGGTGAGGGCTCCGGTATGCGTGATTTTGAAGCGCGTTTTACAGACAGGTTTTACGATGTGGCTATCGCCGAACAGCATGCAGTGACCTTTGCAGCTGGAATGGCCTGTGATGGCCTAAAGCCCGTCGTAGCTATTTATTCCACCTTTTTGCAACGTGGCTATGACCAGCTAATCCATGATGTTGCCCTGCAGAACCTGGATGTACTGTTTGCCATAGATCGTGCCGGCCTCGTTGGTGAGGACGGTCCGACCCATGCGGGAAGTTTTGATCTGTCCTACCTGCGCTGCGTACCTAATATGCTAGTCATGACTCCGAGTGATGAACAGGAAGCCCGGTTATTGCTCACGACCGGTTACCAGTATGCAGGACCGGCGGCGGTCAGGTATCCCCGTGGCAAGGCAACTGGTTGTGAAATAAATGACTCCCTGGAAGCAGTGGATATTGGCAAATCCCGGGTCTGTCGGGAAGGACAGGGTGGCATAGCCATTCTTGTTTTCGGTACCCTGTTGGCTCGTACTGTGACTGTGGCCGAAGCACTTGATGCTACCTTGGTTGACATGCGTTTCGTCAAACCGCTTGATGAAACCTTACTAATTACACTGGCTGAGCAATGCCACCTGATCGTAACGGTCGAAGAAAATGTCATCAGTGGCGGGGCCGGTTCCGGGGTTAACGAATTCCTGGAAAGCAGCAATCTGACAACACCGGTTCTCAATCTGGGTTTACCGGACTCCTTCCTTGAACATGGCAAGGCTGATGACATGCTGGCCTCCTGCGGACTTGATTCGGCCGGTATACTCAAGGCTATCGAACACCGGCTCGGCTGACGGGCGCATAGCTGATGGCGCGCCGGACTCCCACCGATATAGAAAACCTGGACATGAAATGGCATGTGTTCAGGCTGCTGTGGCCTTTTCTCCTGGCTTTCAAGGGGCGCACTTCTGCTGCCATCCTGTGTCTTGCGCTTGGCAAGCTCTCTACCATCTGCATCCCGTTTTTCCAGAAGTACATAGTGGATAATCTGGACTCTCAGCTGGAGGATAAAACAGCAACACTGGTGGCCGTCCCCCTGGTACTGATCCTTGGCTATGGCCTGGCCCGTTTTCTGAATGTCATCTTCAATGAAGCGCGGGACCTGCTTTTTGGCCGGGTAACAGAGCGAACAATCCGCAACCTGGCTCTGAAGACTTACAAGCATCTTCATGCGCTGGATATGGATTTCCACCTGAACCGACAAACAGGCGGTCTCGCCCGGGATATCGAGCGGGGTACAGCAGGTATCAACTTCCTGATGCGCTTCATGATCTTCAACATCATCCCCACTTTGCTGGAACTGTTGATTGTGATCAGTATTTTCCTGGGTAACTATGGTGTGACTTTTGCGGGAGTCATCCTGTTGGCCATTGTGGCCTATGGTGCCTGGTCAGTGGTGGCCACTGAAAAGCGCACACGCTTCGTGAGGGAAATGAATACGGCTGATTCTGCAGTAAGTACACGGGCTATGGACAGCCTGCTCAATTATGAAACCGTCAAGTACTTCACCAATGAAGATTACGAAGCCCGTCATCTGGATGAGGGCCTGGAAAAGCTGGAGACGGCAAAACGCCAGAATCGGATCAGCCTGTTTGCCTTGAATGGCGGACAGGCAGTGATCGTGTCGGTTGCCATGACAGTGATCCTGCTGCTGGCAGCCAAAGGGGTAGCTGCCGGTGAAATGACCCTCGGGGATTTTGTCTTAATCAATTCATTCATGATGCAGTTATTTATCCCCCTGAACTTTCTTGGTTTTGTCTACCGGGAGATTAAGGGGTCGCTGGCCAATATCGAAAAGATGTTTAACCTGCTTTCCGTAAAGCCGACTATTTTGGAAAGAGAGGCTCCCCTGGTACTGGACACTGACAAACCAGAAATCCGGTTCAGTCATGTCACATTCAGTTATCGGCCGGATCGGCGGATCATCAATGATGTCAGCTTTACCGTGAATCCTGGAGAGAAAGTGGCCGTGGTAGGAGCGAGCGGTTCCGGTAAGTCTACACTGGTAAAACTGCTGTTTCGTTTTTATGACTGCAATGAAGGATGTGTGGAAATTGCCGGAAAGGATATCCGGGATTTCTCGTTCAGTTCATTGCGTTCGGCCATTGGGATCGTTCCCCAGGATACAGTGCTGTTTAATGAGTCCATTTATGAAAACATTCGTTACGGTAATCCCGAGGCGGATAAAGCGGATGTAGAGCGTGCTGTTCGCCTGGCTCATCTGGACCGTTTTATTGAACAGTTGCCACAGGGCCTGGATACCCTGGTCGGCGAAAGGGGACTGAAACTCAGCGGCGGTGAAAAACAGCGTGTCGCCATCGCCAGAACGATTCTCAAGGACCCGGCTATTCTCGTTTTTGATGAAGCGACTTCATCACTGGACAGTAAAACCGAGAAAGCCATCCTGCAATCCATCCGGGAGATTTCCAAAGGACATACTTCCCTGGTGATTGCTCACCGACTGTCGACAATTATTGATGCTGACAGAATCCTGGTTATGGATAATGGAAAGATCATTGAGTCAGGCACCCATAATAAACTGTTGCTTGAGCGTGGTATTTACAAGCATATGTGGGAGTTGCAGCAGAAGGAAGATGAGAAGGTGGTTGATGGCTAGGCCGGAGGCTATTGTTTCTTTTGTAACAAGCAAGGAAGAAAATATTTCGGTTTCTGCAAGCTGTTTCCGGTTTGTAAAAGATTTCCCTTATAGGGAAGATGTTTTGAAACTTCTTTTCAAAAAAAATTTCTAACTGTCACTTTTTTTGCACACACCTTTTGGCAACCCAAAAAAATGAAAAGATGAAAATCTGTAACTAAACTGTTCCTGTGACCACACAGAATATTTTTTCCAGGGCAATAAAAAAGGGCGCTTCATCAGCGCCCTTTTTCATACAGAGATAATGCTAGAGGCCTTCGGTCTTCTGGAAAAACGGTTGACCGTAATCATCCATCATATCCAGCAGGAATTTATTATTTTCCTGGCAGATATAGTCCTGAAGCTCCTGGTTTTCAGACCAGCGAATATCCCAGCTTACTGTCCAGGGTTCAAAATAGGCGCCCGGATCATCAATCACAGCCTCATAGTGCAGTGTTTCCTTGTCAGGGCGACTTATGCGCTCGACAGTATGCAGCTGGTCTGTGTGCATGTATCCGCCAAAATCGATCCAGGTTTTTTCGTTGAATCCCACGGTATCCACGACCAGCGTGTCACCTTCCCAGTGCCCTACCGAGTGACCGAAATAGGTGGGGTTGGGATCTTCAGGGTGGGGTCGTCCGTCCATGTGAATTTCACGCCAGACGTGGCCGCCACCTTCGAAAATAATCACAATACGGTCACGGTCCTGGATGATCTCGGCCGGATAGGGAGTGCCCATTGAGCGAGGACCACCTGGAGGAAGACAGAAGCCTTCAGGATCATATTTTACATTATTGCTTTTGTTGTATTCCCACATGGCAGCAGTCCAGGGACGCATGGGCGGCTGGTCACCTTCCTGATAATCAGGCATACGGGCCGCAAAGTTGGTGATCCATGGCAGGCTCCATACACCGTTCCCACCCAGGTCAACTGTACCATCGGGTAATCTGGGTGTAGGCGTTGAGGGTGCATCTTCATCCTGTGCCTTTACCATTGAGGTGGTCAAGGCGGTACTAATGGCCATTGCAAGAAAAGCCGGTTTTACTAATGCAGAGTATTTTAATTCAAACAATGTATTTCCCCCTGAATAAAAAGCGCGCTGTAATGCGCGCTTTTTAACTATCATTCTTTTTTTATAGCTTATCAATCAGAGTTCGCAATCTTCCTTGGGCGAATCATTTTCATTGAAGTCGCGCTGGCTGGTACCGGCAAACAGACGCTGACAGGTATCAGCGATAACAACCGTCTGTACATTACCCTTGAAGCTGCCGTCCCTTGCCTGGGTGCCTCGAACAATCACTTCGGTACCAATTTTCAGCGTGTCACGTTTCCAGCCACGACGCATCAGGCCATTCGGGCTGCCCATTTCAAAAGCCCACTCATCATAACTGCCGTCTTCATTCTCCACTTCCAGCATGAAGTAGGTATGGGGGTTGGTCCAGTCTACCTTGACCACAGTGCCGGTCACGTGGACTGGGCTGTTGGCATCAAATTCGGCGGCAAAGGAATGGTGGGCAGCAGTCTGGAAGGAAGCCAAGGTTCCCAGGGCGCCAAGTGCCATTGCTATCAGTTTGGTTTTCATAATCAATTCTCCGTAGGGGGTTTCCCGTTCGATATTTGTCTGGTTTTCTAAAATAAAGTTTAAACAGACGGTTACTTGTTCAGTGTCCTATAGTTAACAGGAGTTAACAGGAGTTAACAGGAACCCTGCTTGATATTTATCAATTCAGGGTGATGTCAAAAGTGCCTTTATTACCACCATGCGTGTAGGCACCTATATATTTGCGGTTGGTCCATGATCCAAGGTTGCTTAATTTCCCTTCCATTTCGAGAAGTCCTTCAGGAGTTTCCGCCCGAATGGTCAGGATCCATGTGTCAGCATCAAGTTCTACGCTACTCATCTCTACACCACGACGGCCAGGATTGACTGTACCGGACAGTTCGCCATCCCAGGCATCGATCAGCAGGCGAATACGTTCGGTGCCTTCCGAGGTAAACGGTGTCAGGTTACCTGACCATGATCCTTTTGCAGGATGGCCAGTCTGTGAAGAAGCCGGCAGGGCGAGGCCGATACAGGTAACGAGTATGAAAATTCTAGCAAGCATTATTTACTCCTGATGCAACTCGGATTCTGTCCGGTTACTTTTTATAATAATGACAGGGAGACAGTGAATCAAAACCGCTTCTCTGCAAGTTAGGCGGGCTAGTGTACTAAAATGTGGCAAATGAAATACAGTACATGTATTCTCCACTATCGAAATTCCACACTATTTGCACAAAAATGAGAATTTGCGATGAAAAAATCCAATTATTTCATAATGTTAGCCATGCTGATGCTTGCGTCATGTGCTTCGCAAAACGCCGCAGAAAACAGCGCTGGAAGCTTGACCGAAAATACAGCAGAAGAAACGGCTGATGCGTCTGTAGAAGTAGCAGAAAGCACCAGTGGTAACGATCCCGATGAACTGATCTGTCGGCGTGAACAGGTGACAGGTAGCAACTTCAGACGCCGCGTATGTATGACACGTGCCGAACGAAACCGGGAGCGGGCAGATGTCCAGAACGAAGTGCTTCTGCGCAGAAGTTCTGATCGCGGCCAGTAATCGATAAACAGAGTAACAATGCATTTATTATTTAAAACCAAAATGGCTCTAAGCCTTGCCGCGTTGTCCATGACAGCAAGTACATTCCTTATTGCACAATCCAGTGTCACTGACTGTGCTTCCATTACAGACTCGGATGAGCGACTGGCCTGTTATGACAGGGCTGCTGAAAATGCCCGCAACCTGCCCGTAGTAAGAATTCCGCGAGGCACCCGATCAGCCCCTCAAACCGATACGACCCCGGCCGGCGAGGAAAAGGCGGCTCCCACCGCACGCCAGAGTGAATTCGGATTTTTCAGGACACAGAATCGTGAGCGGACCTATACAGTCACCTCTGCAAGCCACAACGACTTTACCGGATGGACTATTGTGTTCGAAGGTGGCGGTACATGGAAACAGGTTGGTACTGACGATTACCCGATCAGGGAAGGCGAACGTTACACAATTCGAAGGAATTCGTTCAATTCGTATATGTTGTCAAATTCACAGGACAACAAGAAGATAAGGATATCAAGGGTAGAGTAAGTAGAATCAACTTTCGAAGCTGATCCAGAATAATGACATAAAAAAACCCCGCTCATATGAGCGGGGTTTTTTGTGTGACAACTATTAACTGACAGCTTAGAAGCTGTAGTTATAGCTTACACGGTACATACGACCACGGGGATCATACAGTCCGCTGTTGGTAGTTGTCAGTGTGTTGGCTACCAACGGTGGCTCCTTGTCTCCTACGTTCAGGATAGCCAGGGAGACGGAGGAATCCGCGTTGCCCGGCAGCGTGTAGGAATACAGGAAGTCATGGAAGCTCGCGCTACCTTCGATAGTGTTGTACTGGAAGGCACCCGGGTTACGCAGCTCTGTACCGGCAGTCCAGCGAGTGGTCCAACGGGCAGAGTGGTTACCCATGTCATAGGTAGCTACCAGGTTCACGCGGTTTTCCGGGTTGGTACCTACACCGGATACACCGCCACCATCAGTACCGACAACGTCGATCAGCTGACCGTTATTGGCTGTACCGGCATATTTGTTGACATGTACACCGCTCAGGCGAAGACCAGCTTCACCGCCAGCCAGTTCCATGCTGAAGTCGATGTTGTAGTCAAAGCCGCTGGTTTCAACAGTATCCCGGTTTACGTAGGATGAGTTGAACAGCTGGAAGTCCAGACCAGTAATACAGTCATCAGGACGAGTGGTTGTATCTACACCATCCCAACGGCCAGTGATCTCACACACTTCGCGGGGACGTCCAGGGAAGACCTGGTTACGTGGATCGTCAACAAAACCGTCGGCAATGTCTTCCAACAGGATGTCATCAGGGCTGACCGTGGTAATCAGGTTGGTGAACTCGTAATCCCAGTAGTTCACTTCCACAGTCCAGCTGTCATTGATATCCCAGGTGAAACCGATGGTCCAGTTATCGGACTCTTCCGGTTTCAGGTTCGGGTTACCGCGGGCAATGGCACGGGCCTGTGTTACCTCACCACCAATCGGACGAATGGTGGTACCGGAGGCACCAATACCGTTGGACTGGAATTCAGAACCCAGACGGAACGAAGAACCGGCAGAGGCACGGACAAACAGACCGTCAGTTGGTGTCCACAGGGCACTCAGTTTGGGTTCCACAGAACTCTGGCCAAGTGTGTCCTCGTAACGGGCTGCCGCGGAGACTTCCAGGGTATCGGAAGGGAACATAACCATTTCCGCAAACAGGGCGTCAGTGTCACGATTGGAGAACCAGTCCTGGACCACCTGTGGGTTGAAGCCGAAACCGCCGTCTTTGGCGATCGGGTCCTGGATGAAGTCCATGGTCTGGCGACGATACTGGGCACCAAGAGCGACACCCGTTGCACCACCGGCCATTTCCCAGAGTTCGCCAGTCGTGACGAATTCTACGGAGTAGAACTTGGCAATACCGCGGTCCAGACGACCCCAGGTCATCCAGTCCTGCAGATCAGGATCGTTGTACGTGGGATCACCCGGCTGCGCAATCAGGCGCGAGGCAAAGGGGTTCCACCACTGGCAGCCTCCCTCACCCTGAACAAGACCCGAGTCATTGGCAAGACCGTCAACCAGGTTGCCTTTACAACCGGGGCCACCATAACCCTGCAGGGCGCGGGCATAACGGTCAGTAATGGTGTCAGCCTGCTGTGAGGTCTGTTCGTTGGTGGACATGGTACCGGTCAGGCGCCAGTCCCAGACATCGGTCAGCATACCTTCGAAGCTTGCCGTGGCACGGAAAGTGTTCTGGCGCGCAAAGGAGATCAGCTCCCCTTCCAGCGGTGAGGCCTGACGGGTAAAGATGTTGGTGTAGGTCTGGATCGGGAATGCGCCATTGGTACGTTGGTTGGCGTCAATCACACCGGGGTTGTTGGCAGGCATACGGGCACTGACTTCACCCAGGGCCAGCAAGGGTACACCGGTACCGAAGCTGGAACGGGTTTCGACACGTGCAAAGTTCATTTCGAAAGTTGCCTGCTGCAGGAAGTCGCCGTCGAACTGCTTGGTGGCTACAGCCATACCTGTCAGCTGCTCATTCTGCGGGATGATGGTACGCTGCAGTGACAGGGTACCACGACAGAAGTCAGGACC
>CAZDCK010000028.1:18193-38394 GCA_964503965.1 uncultured Enterobacteriaceae bacterium
TGCTGGGAAGATACCTGGATTTCAGCACCCTCAAAGTTGTTACGGGTGATGAAGTTGGCCACACCGGCAACCGCGTCGGAACCGTAAAGGGCGGATGCACCGTCCAGTACCAGTTCAATACGCTCCAGCATGATGGAAGGTGCCAGGTTGTTGATGTCTACCTGTGAGCCGTTGTTTCCGTCAATAGTCTGACGCTGGCCATTCAGCAGGATCAATGTGGAACGAGTACCCAGTCCACGCAGGTTGATGGAGTTACTGGGCGTGTTGAAGTTACCAACGGTATTCGCAGTAGAGATCTGCGGCATGTCGCGCACAGCTTCCGCAATGGTTACACGCTGGTTGGCTTGCAGTTCCTGGTTGTCCATGACGGCAACAGGCTGCGGCCTGTCAGCAGGACGGGAGATGAAGGAACCAGTTACCTGGATTTCCTCGATGTCTCCATCCTGTGCCATCAGGGAGCCTGAACTGGTCGCTGCAGCTGCAAAGGCAACGGCAGTAGCGAGCTTTTTATAGCCCAGTTCGACTGACTTTTTCATGTAGTTCCCCTTTCTTGATTGAAAGCTTAATTATTGAAAGTAATGGGCAAACCCGTGATTGTCCGAATACCGACAGTATTCAGGTTTACTGAATACAGCGAATCCCGATAACCGGAATTTACACAAAAGGGAGGCTCAGAAAGAGTGCACAGAGGTTTAATAACATCTCAAAACCCCTTCAGAATATCCCCTTTTTTACCTAAATCGCCTACCTATTAATAATTTGAACTAAAGGCTCATCAAGTATGTAGCGATAATAGTCAACATGATGGGGAGGTGCAACCCTTTCATTGGTTTAAAAACAGCGCTTATCTTATTGATAATTCAGAGAATATGCGGATAAATGTGCAAATAGGCAGGTGAAAGGGCGCGAAAATGCCGGCAGTCAGGGTTTAGGTGGGGATCTCTGTTACCAAATCCGCCTGTATAGATAGGGTTATGCCGGCAAATAACCTGGGAAAAAGGCTGGTTCAGCGTCTTAGTTCACCGTCCAGGTATGGCCGCTGTTGAGCAGCTTGCCAAGATCTCCATTCCCCCGCGCTTCCCTGAGTGACAGGCGCTGATTTTCCAGGTCGGTGACATAGGCCGTGGCCGGGTTGTGGTACAGGATACCGACAGCAATGGGAAACTCCGGTCCGCCCATGGCAGCGAGTAACTGGGCCTGGGTCAGGTTGGTCTGGTCATGGATGAGGATGTCACTGGGTTCAGCATTCTCACCAATGGTGACTACTTCCAGGGACAGGGTGTCGCGATTGAGTCGGATACCCTTGTTTTTTTCCTTACCGAACAGGAGAGCTTCCCCATGGATGGCTTCCACCTTGAAATCGGCAGCAATTTTCTTGTTCTTCACGTTATCAAAAACGCCATCATTGTATATCGGGCAGTTCTGGAGAATTTCTACGAACGAAGCGCCATTGTGGGCATGGGCGGCCTTGATCACAGGACTGAGATGTTTCATCTCCGTATCGATGGAGCGGGCCACAAACGGAGCCCCGGCACCAAGGGCAATACCGCAGGGTGAAAGTGGACGATCTATTGAACCCTCTGGTGTAGAGGGTGAGCGAGTGCCCACTTTAGATGTGGGGGAATACTGTCCCTTGGTCAACCCGTAGATTTCATTGTTGAACAGCAGGATATTCAGGTCAACGTTGCGGCGCAGGGCATGCATGGTGTGGTTACCACCAATGCTTAATGCATCACCGTCACCGGTAATCACCCAGACATCCAGTGCCGGATTGGCCAGCTTTACACCCGTGGCAATGGACGGAGCCCTGCCATGAATAGTGTGAAAACCATAGGTATCCATGTAGTAGGGAAAGCGTGAAGAACAGCCGATGCCGGAAATAAAAACCTGGCTTTCGCGGGGCCTCTCCAGTTCAGGCATGAGCTTCTGGATGGTTTTCAGGATGGCGTAGTCACCGCAACCCGGACACCAGCGCACTTCCTGGTCGGAAGAGAAGTCATCGATGGTAAGTTTATCTACTGCCTGGTTCATTTATCCGCTCCGGAGAAATGGAATCTCTGTATGTTGTTTGGTGTTTGCTCTCAGGACAGTTCGGCCTTGATGGCATCGACAATTTCCTGAATCTTGAAAGGCTGCCCGGATACCTTGTTAAGGCCCCTGGCATCAATCAGCAGTTCTGATCGCAGAATTTTTACCAGTTGCCCGGTATTCATCTCCGGGACAAGAACCGCATCAAACCCTGCCAGGAGTGTTTCCAGGTTTGCGGGGAATGGCCAAAGATGACGAATATGGATGTGGGAGACATCCAGCCCCTCCTGGCGGCAGCGCTTGACTCCCTGGTGAATGGCGCCATAGGTGGATCCCCAACCAACAACGGCCAGTTTGCCGCTGTTCTCGCCCAGAATGACTTCCTGCTCCGGAATATCCCTGCTGATGCCGTCCACTTTTCCCTTGCGGGTATCGGTCATTTTCTGATGGTTGGCCGGATCGTAGGAGATATCACCGGTCTCGTAACTCTTTTCAATGCCGCCAATACGGTGTTCAAGCCCCGGGGTGCCGGGTTTTGCCCAGACTCGCGCCAGGGTTTCGGCATTCCGCACGGAGGGTGTGAAACCATCAGGGTCTGTCCTGAATTCAACCGGGAAAGGCGCGAAATCCTTGATGTCCGGAATCAACCAGGGCTCCGATGCATTGGCAATGTAGCCATCAGAGAGCAGCATGACAGGCGTCATGTATTTGGTAGCAATGCGCACAGCTTCTATAGCCACTTCAAAACAGTCTCCCGGTGAGCTTGTAGAGATAACCGGTAAGGGGGTATCCCCATGGCGGCCGTAAACCGCCTGTAACAGGTCGGACTGTTCTGTCTTGGTGGGCAGTCCCGTGGATGGGCCGCCTCGCTGTGTATTGACAACAACAAGGGGCAATTCGGCAGAACAGGCCAGTGATATGGCCTCGGTTTTCAGGGCAATACCTGGACCAGCACTGGAAGTGATGCCCAGGCTTCCGGCAAATGATGCGCCGATGGCTGCACACACGGCAGCAATCTCATCCTCGGCCTGGAAAGTGGTGACGTCGAATTCTTTGCGGGCCGCCAGGGCATGGAGCAGGCTGGACGCCGGTGTAATAGGGTAGGATGCAAACAACAGGTCAATCCCTGCCAGTTGACCACCCGCAATCAGCCCCCAGGCCAGGCCGGTTGTTCCGTTAATATCCCGGTAAAGACCAGGAGCCACTTTTGCCGGTGGTACCTTGTATACCTCAACGCCTGTTGGCAGCTCGGCGGTTTCACCATAGGCATGACCAGCATTCAGGGCCGCTATGTTGGCGTTGGCAATTTCCGGTTTGTTGGCAAATTTTTTCTGCAGGTTATCGACGGTGGCCTGCTTGTCACGGTCAAAGAGCCAAAGTACCAGGCCCAGAGTCCACATATTCTTGCAGCGCATGGCCATTTTATGGCCGAGGTTGAATTCTTCAACGGCGGCCAGTACCTGGCTGGAAATATCGATCTCGAGCAGTCGGTATGCATCAAGGCTTCCATCTTCCAGAGGGTTTGTGGCGTACTTGGCCTTGTTTAGGTTCTTCTCGTTAAAAGCGCCACTGTCGACGATGATCAGGCCACCCTTGACAACCTCCTTCAGGTTGGTCACCAGGGCTGCCGGATTCATGGCCACGAGTACATCAATGGCATCACCTGATGTAGTGATGTCCTCGGACCCAAAATAAATCTGGAAGGCAGAAACGCCAAACGTGGAACCGGCAGGGGCCCGGATTTCTGCCGGAAAATCGGGGAACGTGGAAAGGTCATTACCATTCAGGGCCGTGTCATCGGTAAAATTGGCCCCGGTCAGCTGCATCCCGTCACCGGAATCCCCGGCAAAACGGACGACGACACTGCTCACGGTCTGGAAAGTATTATCCGTGGCCCCGGGTGTTACTGTAGCTTCTGTCTCAACGCTCATTGTGGCTCTCAAAATTGCTGTCTGCATTGCGGTCGGTGAGAGAGATACCTTCTGATCTGGGGACCAGAGTGGACAGGTTTCAGGTAATGAAATCCGGAAGCAGACTCGTTGACCGCTGAATTCCCGGCTTCTATAACAACACGGTGAAAATTCAGGGCGCGAATTATAGCAACCTGCGCCACGTAATTGCTAATCATTCTCAAACCAGGCATCGGAATGTGCACATAATGAGAATAGCCGGAATTCATGCACTTATGGCCGTTCGAGCCCCCTGAAAGCCCTCCCGGGAAACCTTGTGCAACCTAAAGACCTGCTTTATGCTTGGACGCTTTCTATCGCCTGTAAAATCATTATAAAAGATAAGTCCTGGGCGACAGTCAACTGAATTACTGCATTGAAAGATCTCAAACAAGATCAAGAATAAGGAACTGTTATGTCCAATGGTGTTCTGGCGATACTCTCCCTTTTGCCCATTATTTCTGTCGCTGTTTTTCTGGTCATGCTGCGCTGGCCCGCCAGTCGTGCCATGCCGATCTGTTATGTGGTGGCGGTCCTGTTGGCCCTGTTTATCTGGCAGGTGCCTTTTGACAGGGTGATGGCTGGGTCCATGAACGGCCTCATCGATGCCATTGAACTGATCTACATTATTTTTGGTGCCATTTTGCTGTTGAACACGCTACAGGAAAGCGGGGCCATAAAAAGTATCCGCAAGGGGTTTTCCGATATTACTCCGGATCGTCGTATCCAGGTCATCATTATTGCCTGGCTTTTCGGTTCCTTTATTGAAGGCTCTGCAGGTTTTGGTACGCCGGCTGCCGTGGCTGTTCCCCTGATGGTGGGACTGGGATTTCCCCCGATGGCGGCCGTTGTCTCAGGCATGATCATCCAGAGTACTCCGGTCTCCTTCGGTGCGCTTGGTACGCCAATGCTCACCGGTGTGTTCAGCGGACTGGCTGGCGATCCGGCAGTGGAGGCTTACGCTGCCAGCCAGGGTATGGAGCATCTTAAGCTGGTGTCCTTTATTGCGGCCAAGGTCGCTTTCCTGCATGCCATAGCTGGCACTTTTATACCGTTAATCCTGGTATCGGTCATGACCCAGTTCTTTGGGCAGAACCGCTCCTTTGTTGAGGGTATGAAGGTATGGAAGTTCGCCATCTTTGCAGCATTCTCCATGACCATTCCCTATGTCCTGGTGGCTCGTTACCTGGGGCCGGAATTTCCTTCGCTGTTTGGAGGCCTCATTGGTCTTGCCATTGTTGTGACTGCTGCGCGCAAGGGATTCCTGATGCCAAAAGAAAGCGAGATATGGCATTTTCCGGAGCGAGACAACTGGGAGTCCCACTGGATTGGTCAACTTGAAATGAAAGACAAGCAATTTGATGGTCCTGCCATGGGCCTGGTCAAGGCCTGGCAGCCCTACCTGTTGGTGGCCGGTCTTCTTATCCTGACACGTCTGCCGCAACTGCCATTCCTGGGTATGTTGCGTGGCGACGCCGCGACGTTTGTCTTTTCAGGATTTTTCGGTACTGACCTCGGCCAGTCTGTGCAACCTTTCTATTCTCCGGCGGCGCTGTTTATAACGGTATCGATCATTACATACTTCCTGCATGGCATGGATGGGAAATCCTATCGCAATGCCTGGAAAACGTCGGGCAAGACAATCCTGTCAGCAGGCTCTGCACTGGTATTTACCGTGCCCATGGTCATGGTATTCCGGTTTTCGGACTTTGGCGCAGCAGGCTACCAGGCCATGCCCATTGAGTTGGCAGAAGGGGTAGCAGATCTGGCAGGCAGTGCCTGGCCCTTCTTTTCCACCTTTATTGGAGGACTTGGGGCATTTGTTGCGGGCAGCAATACCATCAGTAACATGATGTTCTCTCTATTCCAGTTTGGCGTTGGTGAGCGCATTGGTGCTGATCCAACGTGGATTGTTGCCCTGCAGGCAGTAGGAGGAGCAGCCGGTAACGTGATTTGTGTGCACAACGTGGTTGCCGCTTCTGCGGTTGTCGGCCTGATCGGCCGGGAAGGGGAAGTGATTCGCAAGACGCTCGTAGTATTTCTCTACTATGCTCTTTTCACCGGTGCGATCGGTTACGGGATTATTGCTACTGCCAATGGCAGCATGTTTAATATTGGCTACATCATTGCGGGATTGATTGTCCTGAGTGCGATCGCCATTATTGTCAAATACGGGGTTGGCCAGGATAACCGGGCAACTAACTGACGGGTAACAGGAAGACGGATTCCAACGGTATGTCGAGCAAAGAAGAAAAACGCAGGATAAAAGAAGAGAAACAGGCTGCTGCCAGGCGCAAGGCAAAACTCGGCGCCATGCTGGCCAAAGTGGCCGCGGTTATTATTATTCCGCTGGTACTGTTTGTTTTTTATCAGGGACTCTTTACCGGCCCGCCGTCATTGCCCCCGGGTCAGGTTGGTGAGACGGATCATGTCCGGGGTAACCTGGATGCTGATGTCACGATAACCGTTTATGCTGATTTTCAGTGCCCGGCCTGCCTGACGGAAACCCAGGTAATCGCCAGGGCCTGGCCACGCATCGAAGACCAGGTCAAAGTGGTGTATCGCTATTTCCCGCTTGATACCCACCGATTTTCCTTCCAGGCCGCACGCTATGCCGAAGCGGCTGCATTGCAGGGCAAGTTCTGGGAAATGCATGACCTACTGTTCGCCAATCAACAGTCCTGGAGCAGTCTTGATGATCCTACCCTTATTTTTGATAGTATCGCCGAACAGATTGGTATAGATATCGTGCAGTTGCACCAGGATATCGACACGCCGGAAGTGCGGGCGAAGATTGTGGCTGATCAGCAGGGCGGTATTAGCGCGGGTGTACGTTCAACCCCTTCCATGTTTATCAATGGTAGATTGGTCAGTAATCCCCAGACGGCAGGGCGATTGATAGAGCTTATCGAAGAAGCCGCATCCAGCTGAGCTTTTATGAAAAGCTGATCGCTTATGCAGTAGCTGCTTCGCTCGCCAACCCTACGTAAAAAAGCCCGTATCGTCATGTACTTCAGTACTATCCCTGCGGGGTTTCCTTGCAGGCTTTCTTTTTTGCCTTGATTTGCCTTCCCTGGACGAATGCAGCCGCTACAGTTCCCTCAAGCCTTCCAGTAAATCAAAATTGGCATAGCCATCGGTGGGCAGGTTGGCTTCTGTCTGGTAGGCCCGAACGGCGGCACGAGTCCGTGACCCCATAATCCCATCCGGTGTCCCCGCATCAATTCCCCGGGCATTGAGCAGTTCCTGCAATTCAATCACTTCACTGCGGGTGAGTGGGCGTTCTTCCTCCGGTGGCATGTTGATAATTGGACCTCCGCCGACAAAGCGATCAGCCAGGTGGCCCACGGAAATGGCATAGAAGGTTGAGCGGTTCCAGACCATGGTGGTACGGAAATTATTGTAGGCAAGAAAGGCAGGTCCCTGAGCGCCGGCCGGGAGGATAATGGAACCCTCCATGTCAGCATTGCCAAGCGGATTGCCATCCACACGCCTGATACCCAGCCGATTCCATTCTGTCACTGTTTTGCGCACACCGGTGCCACTCATGGTGAAGTCAAAGTCGTCCGGCAGGATGACTTCGCGGCCCCAGCGCTCATCGCCTTTCCAGCCTGACTGCGAGAGATAGTTGGCCGCAGAGGCAAACACATCAGCCTCACTGTTCCAGATATCTATCTTGCCGTCACCATCGCCATCCTTGGCATAGTTGTAAAACGTCGAAGGCATGAACTGACACTGTCCCATGGCGCCAGCCCAGGAGCCTGTCATCTGGTCAACACTGATATGGCCGTCATCAATAATGCGTAATGCCGTCAATAATTCCTTTCGAAAAAAGTCGCTACGGCGGGGATCATAGGCAAGTGTTGCCAGGGCATTGATGACGGAAAATCCACCGGTGAAATCACCAAAGTTACTTTCCAGGGCCCAGAAAGAGACGAGGTAATGAGGTTGTACATCGTATTCACGGCGAACCTTGTTAAATAATCCACTATGTTCTTCCAGCAAACTCTGTCCCCGGCGGATGCGGGCATCACTCATGCGGTTTCGCATATAGCCGGCAAAGGTCTGGACAAACTCCGGTTGGCTGCGATCCAGTTCCAGAACCCTCGCAATAGGTTCTTCGACCACCGCAAGGGCGGCATCCACAGTTTCCTCACTGATGCCTGCAGACAGGGCTTCTGCCCTCAGCTCCTCCAACCATTGCTGGAAGGGAAGTTGTTCCTCATTCTGGGCATTTGCTCCCTGAAAGCTAAGAAACAAGATCGACAAAAGCGGGAGCAGGAAGCGCAGGGATCGCATGGGTCAGGAGTCCTTCTTGGTTACTGCCATTCGAATTTGTAGCCGACGGCATAAAGGGAATGGATGAGTTCCACATCCGGTAATTTTTCAGCAATTTTCTTGCGCAGTTTTTTGATATGACTGTCTATGGTTCTGTCACTGACCACGCGACCATCATTATAAATTTTGTCCACGAGGACGCTACGGGAAAAAATTCTGCCCGGGTGATCTGAAAGTACCTTGAGTAACTGGAACTCTACGGCAGTCAGATTCAGGTCTTCGCCATTGATGAGGGCCTTGTATGTATCGGTATCCAGAACCAACCCCTTGTCAGAGAGTTGTTCGGTACTTTCGGATCGCCTGAGGACGGCTTTCACCCGGGCAATCACTTCCCGGGGACTGAAGGGTTTGCAGATATAGTCATCGGCGCCGAGTTCAAGTCCAAGCAGGCGATCAATTTCCTCCACCTTGGCAGTGATCATGATGATTGGAAGGCTGGAATCCTTCCTGACATCCTTGCAGATATCCACACCGGTCTTCCCCGGTAGCATGAGGTCCAGCAGGATCAGGGTAGGCGTATTTTCATCAAGCCAGGGTTCCACTTCAGCACCGTCATGGATTACGGTGGTTTCAAAACCACTCTGGATTAAATAGTCCTGCAAAAGCGAGGCTATCTTGGCTTCGTCTTCAACAATCAGTATGTGCTGGTTCATTATGTTAGTTTATCCCTGCTAAGCTGAATCTAGTCTAAATGGGTCTTTAAGTGTGGGCAATAAAGACCTGACGCAAACCGTTGAAACCATCAGTGACTTGGAAAACGAATTTCCAGTTTAAGTCCACCAAGGCTTGAGTGCTGTGCCTCGATTGTCCCTTTATGGGCTTCCACGATGTTTTTGCATATGGCGAGTCCAAGGCCGGAGCCTCCCTGTTTTCTGTTACGGGAGCTATCCACACGGTACAGCCTGTCAAACAACTGGGACAGATCTCCATCGGTTACTCCTGGTTCAGAATCAAACCATTCAATGATGACAGTGTCCTCTGAACGCCTGATATTGATAACCAGTTGGCCGCCATCATCAGTGTAGCGACAGGTATTCTGGTAGAGGTTGTCAAAAAGCTGCAGCAGCCTGTTCTGATCCCCAATAAGCGGGATATACATGGATCCGTTATAGGAATTGCGATTGATACTGAGTTTAATGTCCTGTTTTTCCAGCATGTGCCTGTTCATTTCTGTAGATCGTTCAAAAACCGTGGCGAGGTCGATATGGTCCTTTTCATATATGAGGGCTCCCTGGTCTGACATGGACAGTTCATGCAGATCATTGATAAGCGCATTGAGATGCGCCACTTCATGATGCAGGGAATTAACGGTCTCCGGAGTCATTTCGCGGATGCCATCCTGGATTGATTCCAGCTCACCCTGCAGGACGGACAGGGGTGTCCTGAGTTCATGGGAGATATCGGCAATCCACTGCTGGCGTGCTTCCCTGTTCTGGTCGAGGGTTTCTGCCAGTGAATTAAAATCCATTGAAAGCTGGGTAAGTTCATCAGATCCCCGGACAGGAATGCGGGACTGGTAATCTCCATTGGCCAGTGCGCGGGTTCCCTTCACCAGCTCCTTGATGGGCCTTACCATAATTGAGGAGAGAGGAAATGCTATCAGTGCAGACAATAGTCCGAGTAGTAAAGCGAAAAGAAAGAACGAATTTTTTTGCTGCTCCGAGAATAGCAGGTCTGCCTGCTCGGAAAGTATCTGGCGGCTGGTGACGGCAAGAAAGCCTACGGTTTCTCCTCCTACAATGATGGGATTCAGGTTGGCTTCAGGCAGGGCATCATCGCTGCCCCAGATAATGGACTGGTCTGAATCCAGGAGGGCCAGGTAGGGTCGGGCCGGACTGTACTCCGACGTGTAATACCAGTCATTGGGAGAGAATCCGATGGGCGGCCCCGGGCGCTGCTGTATGCCTGCCCTGACGTTGGGAATTGGATCGACTGAGCTTTCAATGCTTTCCGCGATCAGTTCACCGAACTTGTTGAAATCCTCACGGATGGGATCCCATGAACCGGTATGTTTGTAAAAACTTTTAAGTCCTTCAACAAGGGCGGGAACCTGGCGTTCCTCGATACGGGAGATATATTCAAGAAAGCCCTTGTCGAAATTGTAGCGACCAGTGCTGTACATCGCGATATAGACAATGAGATGCGCCGATAATATCGCGAAAAACAGCTTGTATTTAATTCCCAGGGTCATGAGGGGGCTTGCCTGATAATGTCCGTTAGTATTGAACGTGTGTTAACCGGGTTTCGTTCGCATTTATTCTATTTGTTTTGTCCAGTGATAGTCTGGATTGTGCGAACAGGCTACTATACAAGGTATATCAGGACAGGGAGTAACAGCAATCAGTCTGCCTGTTTATGTTTCATATTTTTTGCACATTAAAACGTGAAAACCCTTGTTTTACAGGGCCTTATCGTTTTTCAGGTATCAAATCACCATGGTGTTAGAGGCTTTTCATCCGGTTACACGGGACTGGTTCCAGGAGACGCTGGGACAACCAACTCCTGCCCAGCAAAATGCCTGGCCTGCGATCCAGCAGGGAAAGAATACGCTGATCGCTGCACCAACCGGAAGCGGCAAAACCCTGGCCGCTTTTTATGTCTCAATCGATAAACTGGTACAGCAGGCAATCAGGGGTGAACTGGGAAATACAACGCAGATCATTTATGTATCTCCCCTCAAGGCACTGAGTAACGATATTCACCGTAATTTGGAAGTGCCTCTGGATGCCATTCGGGAAAGGCTGGCCCAGCAGGGCTTTCCGGGGATGGAAATTAATGTGGCTGTTCGCACCGGTGATACTTCCCAGTATGAGCGTCAGCAGATGCTCAGGCGACCACCGCATATTCTGGTAACCACACCGGAGTCGCTCTACCTGCTGCTGACGAGCAAGGGTGGACGCAACATTCTGCAGACGGCACGCACCCTGATTGTGGATGAAATCCATGCCATGGTAGGGGACAAGCGTGGTGCCCACCTGGCCTTGTCAGCTGAGCGTCTGGAGAAACTGGTTGGTTGTCCGCTGCAGCGTATAGGATTATCGGCTACCCAGAAGCCAATCGATGAGGTCGCCCGTTTTCTCGTTGGCTCCCATAATATTCATGATGGCAAAGCTGACTGCATGATCGTGGATTCCGGTCATCGCAAGCAACTGGATGTCAGTCTTGAAGTACCAGCCTCACCGTTGACGGCACTCATGAGCAATGAGGTCTGGGAAGAATTGTATGAACGACTGGTCGAACTGGTCGAAACCCATCGCACAACCCTGATTTTTGTCAATACACGTAGATTGGCTGAACGCCTGGCCCTGTCACTTGGTGAGCGACTTGGAGAGGATGTGATCAGCTCCCATCACGGTAGTATGAGCAAGGAGCATCGATTCGAGGCAGAGCAAAAACTGAAAAACGGGCAGCTTCGGGTCCTGGTGGCTACGGCATCCATGGAACTGGGTATCGACATCGGGTCGGTCAATCTCGTGGTCCAGTTTGCGTCCCCGAAAAGTATTTCGGCTTTTCTGCAAAGAGTGGGTCGAAGCGGCCATCAGGTGGGTGGGGTGCCGAAGGGAATTCTTTTCCCCCTGACGCGGGACGACCTGGTGGAGTGTGCCGCACTGCTGGACAGTATTCGACGTGGCGAGTTGGATGAACTATGTATTCCCGAGAAACCACTGGATATCCTGTCGCAGCATATCGTGGCCGAGGCTGGTGCCCACGATCAGGAAGAAGAGGGTCTCTCACTGGATGACTTGTTCGCCTTGTTCAGCAGGGCGTGGTCTTACCGGACGCTGGGAAGGGAAGAGTTTGATCGTATTGTCCTGATGCTGGGGGAAGGCTACAGCAGCCGGCGGGGGCGCAGTGGTGCCCTGCTGCACCTGGACAGGATCAACGGCATGATCCGGCCGAGAAAGGGGGCCCGCTTGACAGCGCTTACCAATGGGGGCGCGATTCCTGACATGTTTGAGTACCAGGTGGTACTGGACCCTGAAGATATTATCGTAGGTAGCCTGAACGAGGACTTTGCCCTCGAGTCCCTCCCCGGCGACATCTTTACCCTGGGTAATCACAGCTGGCGGATGCTGCGTATTGACGGCTTGAAGATCAGGGTGGCTGATGCCGAAGGGCAGCCACCGACCGTTCCCTTCTGGTTCGGTGAAGGACCGGGAAGAACCCGCGAATTGTCTGAATCGGTTTCCCGTCTGCGCAAAACACTTCGGGTACACCTTGATCACTCTGATGTGTCGGCAGTGGATGCCCTGGTCAATGATATCGGGCTTTCCGATTCCGCGGCTCAGCAGATGGTGCAATACCTGAAGGCGGGTAGTGATGCCCTTGAAGTCATGCCCACCCGTGAATCTGTCGTTATGGAGCGGTTTTTTGACGAAGTCGGTGATATGCACCTGGTCATTCATTCGCCTTTCGGCAGTCGTATGAACAGGGCCTGGGGACTGGCACTGCGAAAACGCTTCTGCCGAAGTTTCAACTTTGAACTGCAGGCAGCCGCCAATGAGGACAGTATCGTCATATCTCTTGGGCCCGTGCACAGTTTCGAGGTCGCGGATGTTTACCATTACCTGAAATCCGCAACCGTAAGAGATGTGCTGATCCAGGCCATGCTGGATGCGCCGATGTTTGAATCCCGTTGGCGCTGGAATGCGACACGGGCTCTGGCCATTCAGCGTAATCGAAGTGGTAAACGGGTACCCCCGCAGTTTCAGCGCATGCAGGCCGAGGATCTTGTAGCCCAGGTTTTTCCCGACCAGCTCGCCTGCCTGGAAAACATTGCCGGTAACCGGGAAATTCCGGATCACCCTTTGGTGAGCCAGACAGTCCATGACTGCCTGACCGAGGCCATGGATATCGAGGAGCTGGAAAAACTCATCCGCGATATCGAAGACAATAATCTTGAGCTGATTGCCCGGGATCTTCGGGAGCCATCACCATTTGCCCAGGAAATTATCAATGCCAGGCCATATGCTTTTCTGGATGATGCGCCTTTCGAAGAACGTCGTACCAATGCCATACGCAACCGCAGTTGGCTGGACCCGGCAGAGACCGATAACTTCAGCACGCTCGACATGGAAGCGATCAATCGTGTGCGCGAGGAGGCGTGGCCATGGATTCGTTCGAGCGATGAATTGCATGACGCCTTGATGGTGCTGGGTTTCATGACGGAACACGAAATGAGTCATGGTCCGGACGATGAAAATTACCGGGTCTATCTTGAGCCCCTGCTGCAATCGAAAAGGGTAACCCTGGCCATCCATGGAGAAACCAGGCTCTGGATAGCCGCTGAGCGAAAAGCCTGGTTTGATCTTTTATCAATTAATTTCGATTATTCCCCGGTGTTCGACCTGCCCGCGTTTGCCGGGGACCAACCCGCAAATCCCGAGGTGGCCCTGACAGAAATTATTCGTGGCAGGCTGGAAGGGCTTGGGCCAGTCACCAGTGCGCGCCTGGCCAGTGATATTGGACTGGAAGAAAATGATGTACTGTTTGCGCTCAATGCCCTGCAGACTGAAGGATTCGTATTCAAGGGGCAATACACGCCCCTGGTTCCGGAAGCGGGCAGTGAGTCTGCGCCACTTGAAGAGTGGTGTGAACGGCGACTGCTGCAAAGAATTCACCGGTACACCATTGATAGTCATCGGGAAAGTATAAAACCGGTCTCACTACAGGCTTATATGCAGTTTCTTTTTGAGCTGCATGGATTGAGAAACCTGGCAGATGAAAACTCTGGACCGGCACCGGCAACCCATGAAACCCTGTCGCGAGTGCTTGCCAGACTTGATGGCTCAAGTGCTCCCGCATCTGCCTGGGAAAGTGACATTCTGCCTGCCCGCTTTCATGTCTATGACCCGTCCTGGCTCGATATGCTCTGCCTTAGCGGGCGTATTTCCTGGGGTCGCTTTCTGACTGTTAATGGGTCGAAAATAATGGACAAGGAAAATGTCCGTGAGGGGCCGGCAACCGGGAAGCGTCGAGCGGGTCCAATTAAAAGTACGCCGATAAATATTATTCACCGGGATAGTCAGGCCCTCTGGCAGCAACTGGCTTCACCACTTGAGGTCAGTATGAGCAGTGATGCCAGGCTCATAGCCAATATGCTCGATAGCAAGGGGGCGAGTTTTTTCCTTGATATCGTCGGGGAGACTGGCCTGCTTGTGTCACAGGCAGAGAATGCGCTTGCAGAACTGGTCAGTCTCGGCCTGGTGACCAGCGACAGTTTTACCGGCCTGAGAGCGCTACTTTTACCAAGGGGGCGCAAGAACAGAAAGGACCGGCAAGGCAGGAGACGCCGAGGGCTTTATGAAGTCGAAGATGCCGGCCGATGGACATTGATTCGAAGACAGCCTGGGCCGCATGAACTGGATGAAGATGCCCTGGAGTCACTAATCCATATTTACTTTGAAAGGTGGGGGGTTATTTCGCGAAAAGTGCTGGAAAGAGAAACCCAGGCTCCTGCATGGCGCATCCTGCTCCTGAAACTTCGTAGAATGGAATTACAGGGGACTGTTCGGGGTGGACGTTTTATTGCAGGAGTGGGCGGTGAACAGTTTGCCTTGCCCGACACGGTCAAGCAGTTGAGAACCTGTGCGAAAGCACTCAATGAGCGTAAAGAGAGTCTGGTGTCCCGACACCTGATCAATGCCGCGGATCCACTCAATCTGGTTGGGGTGATCCTGCCGGGGAGAAAAGTACCGAGCCTGGCCAAAAACAGAATACTGTTTGAAAATGGCCTGCCGGTTGCTGTGCTGGAAAAGGATGAGGTCACTTTGCTCCGGCCGAGCCTGGATCATGAACCCGGGTTTTATGAACAGTTATTGGAAAATCGCCAGTTCGACACCCGTCTGCGTGCCTATCTGTGAATCGCCCGTACGGGGTCGTGAATACATGTTGAATATGACCGCGATTCCTGCGAGTGAATACGCACCAAAAATTCTATTTATTGAATAAAATCATGGCATAAGCCATTTAAAAATAGTATTTTGATATCACTGTAGCTGCAATGACACAGCTATAACGGAATCTTATCAAGGTGCATGTAGCACTCTCTGGATGAGAGTTGCTTGTTACGGGATTGTTCTGGACAGTAATCATGTATCCCATGCACCTGTCGGTAGTATGAGCGAAAAAGGAAAAGCCAAAGCTAAAGATTGACCAATAAGGATATGTTGATGAAAAGGCATGAAAAGGCATGAAAAGGACCCAAGCCTCGAAATTAATATTGAGCAGATTGAGCTCAAGGGTTTTTCGCGCAGCCTGACAGAAATTGAATTCCTGTTATTGATACTGGTTATTCTCTATTACGTTGTGCCCGGCACGGAGCTGGCC
Organism: uncultured Enterobacteriaceae bacterium; assembly: GCA_964503965.1. Classification (GTDB taxonomy): domain Bacteria; phylum Pseudomonadota; class Gammaproteobacteria; order Pseudomonadales; family Pseudohongiellaceae; genus Eutrophocola. The sequence goes on from CAZDCK010000028.1 coordinate 33,838, forward strand.
AACCCTTTCATGATGACCGTATCCATGCTCGTTTACGCGTTATTTGTTCTTGGTTTCAACTATGTCAATCTGGACACCCCTCAGTATTCGTGGAAGCTGGCGTTTGAAACTTGGGTCATGATTGGGTTTATAACCTGGGTTCTATGGAATACAGGGAATGTAGACAGCCCTCTACTTAACCTTTATCTCCTTGTCATCATTTCATCTGCCATAGCCCTGGATAAAATGACGACAATCCTGGAAGTGGTACTTATCTTCATTTTCTATATCTTTCTCGCCATGCGGAATGGGCTGGCCTACGATCTTTCCAGCTTTAGCCAGTTGTTTATTTATTTTTCACCGTTTGCACTCGTGGCTTATATCACCACGATGCTGGCCTCGGATGTGCATTACGGCAAGATGATGTTCAAGGCCCTGTCAGAAACCGATGAAATGACAAACCTTTTGAGCAAGCGCTCATTCCTTCCTATGTTCAACAAGGCGGCAGAAGTCGCTGTCCAGTACAACCAGCCTTTGTCTGTGATGATGATTGATGCGGACAATCTCAAGGAAGTAAATGACAAATTCGGGCACAAGGCCGGGGACAAGCTCATCATGACGATGGCCAATGCGATTGAGGACTGCCTGCGCACCTCGGATGTTATTTGCCGTTATGGTGGAGATGAGTTTGTTGCCATGTTGCCACAGATGCCTGCCAGTAGAACACTTGAAACAGGTGAACGCCTGAGAGTGGCTGTTGAAAACAGTACCTTTGATGTGGATGGCAATGCCATTAGTTCCACAGTGAGTATCGGTGTTGCTACCTATCCTGATGAAGTTGGAAATGTTTTTGACCTGCTGGAGAAAGCAGATGAGGCGCTTTACGAGTGTAAACGGTCTGGTAGAAACACAGTGGTCAGTTACTCCAGTATTAGTGGAAAGAATCCGCTGGACTCCAGTAAGCTTAAAAAATTTGGCTCGCAGTCGGGGGGGCTCAAGGCATACAGATCCGCCTGTATCCGAATGATATCTGTCACGAGCTAAGCGATCTTGCTGGTCCTGTGTTTTCTATTTCATATCCAGCAAGATCTTCAGGCGTCCTTTTTTACCCGCCTCACTAAAAGCTTCTACGCCATCATCCAGCGAGAATGATTCCTCTATCAGTACGGAGGGGTCCAGTTCATTTTCAGCCATTAACGCAACGGCCTTGTTAATTGGGCCGCAGCGTGACCCCACCAGTGTTATCTCATTGACCACCAGGGAGGAGGGATTGAAATTCAGGCCAGACTTGTAGGTTGATTTCAATACCAGGGTTCCCATCGGGGCGGTGAGTCTCAGGGCATCCTGAAAACCGCCTGGACTGCCGGTTGCCTCGACTACCACAGGAAACAGCCGGTCCGGGGGAGAAGAGCAGAAACTGACCTGGGAGAGTCTGCCCAGGGAAACTCGTTCAGGATGATGGCCAACAAGAGTAACCTCCAGGCCGGCCTGTAATAAAGACAGAGTAATCAATAATCCCAGTTTGCCATCGCCAATCACCGCTACCGCCTCATGGGACTGGAAGGATACCTGTTCCTGGATTTCCAGGGCCGCAGCCAGGGGTTCTGCAAAAACGGCCATGTCGTCAGTTACCGAATCAGGGACCTGGACAAGATTGCCTGCCGGGGCCGTCAGGTAACGGGCAAAGGCACCATCCTTGTCCTTGATACCCAGGGCTGACCGGTTTATACAATGATGGGGATGACCGTCCTGGCACATGGTGCAGTGTCCGCAAGCATTATTAATATCAGCAACTATGCGCTTACCGACAAGTGAGCTGTCCTCGGCATCTTCCACCACACCAACAAATTCATGACCAAGGGTACCATTGAAGGGATAATAGCCGCGCAGTATTTCCAGGTCTGTATTACAGATTCCGGCTTTGGTTACGCGCACCAGCACTTCACCTGTGCGCGGCTTGGGTACGGGAATCTCGTTGAGTTGTAAAGTTTCTCCATCCCATTGCAGGGCCTGCATTGATTTCATAGTATGCCTCGTCCAGTATGGAGCGATGGTTTCTCATTGAATTCGTTGTACCACAAAGATAAAAGTTATCGCGCTGATATAATAGCGCAAGGATACAAGGGCTGGCCGGGCAAATCTGCCTCCAGCCGGGAAAAATTATGAAGAAAGCAGACTCCCTGACCAGCAGTCTTACCAGTAGTTTAACTGGCTCTGATAATAGAGCAGCGGTAAAGCCGAAGCGTGCAGATGCCGCCGAAAGAACATCAGGTGGGCAGTTGGGCAATGGCGATTATGTGGATGCCATCAATCAGCTTTTCGCCGAACTGGAGCTTGCCTACCACAATCAGTTCCACAAGGCCTATGCCCAGGAAGGTAGCGTTAATGTAGCCAAGAAATACTGGCTGGAGTGTCTGGGTATTTTTACCCCGGATATTATTCTCAAGGCAGTTCGTAATGTGGTCCGCACACAGCAGTATCTGCCCACGATTGCATCTATGGTAGAAGCCTGCGAAGACATGATGAGCGAGCAGGGGCTGCCTTCAGCCCATGATGCCTATGTGGAAGTCTGTTGTGCCGAACACCCCAAGGCTGAACAGACCTGGACGCATCCGGCAGTGTATCTGGCGGGAAAGAGTACGGGCTGGTTTGAGCTGGCAAACCAGAGTGAGAACAGGGTCTTTCCCCTGTTTGAAAAACAATACCGGCGTTACTGCCAGAGAGCATTGGCCGGAGAAATTCTGGAAATCGAGATTCCCCAGGCCCTGCCGGAGAAAAGTACAAGGAAGTTGTCTGTTGAGGAAAATAAAGAGCGGATGGCGGCTTTGAAAAAGCAGTTGGAAAATATTTGATCTGCTGGGAATGATATTTTTTCTTTGCGCTGGAAAAAGATTAATGACACTTCTATTTAAAAAGAAGTGTCATACCTCAATGAAGCTTCTTGTACTTCATCCGTGTGGGCTCAGCTTCCCCTTTCCGCTTCCTGAAATCATCCTCATACTCGGAATAGTTTCCTTCATGGAAGATGACTTCCGAATCGCCTTCGAATGCCAGAATGTGGGTGGCCAGTCGATCGAGGAACCATCTGTCATGGGAAACCACGATGACAGTGCCCGGGAATGCCAGCAGGCCTTCCTCAAGAGCCCGCAGGGTTTCCACATCAAGGTCATTGGTTGGTTCGTCGAGAAGCAGCACATTGGCACCACGCTTCAGTAGCTTGGCCAGGTGAACACGATTGCGTTCACCGCCGGACAAGTCCTTGACGAATTTCTGCTGGTCACTACCCTTGAAGTTGAAGCGGCTGACATAGGCGCGGGAAGCAATTTCATAGCTGCCTATCTGCATGGTATCCAGGCCGTCAGAGATTTCCTGCCAGACAGTGTTGTCGCCTTCGAGAGAATCACGGCTCTGGTCAACGTAAGCCAGGTCAACGGTGTCACCCAGCGTGATTGAACCGCTGTCTGGCTGTTCCTGGCCAACGAGCATGCGCAGAAAAGTGGTTTTACCTGCTCCGTTACCGCCGATAATCCCGACGATGCTGCCCCGTGGTACAGAAAAAGAGAGATCGTTGATCAGGGCCCTGTCATCAAAGCCCTTGGTAAGATGCTCCACTTCAATGACTTTTTCACCAAGTCTCGGCCCCGGCGGGATATAAAGTTCCAGTGTTTCGTTGCGGGTCTGGTATTCCTTGGAACTGAGTTCCTCGAAGCGGGCCAGCCTGGCCTTGCTCTTGGCCTGTCGACCTTTGGGATTCTGTCGTACCCACTCCAGTTCCGCCTTGACGGTCTTGGCCAGGGATGCCTGCTGGCGCTCTTCCACTTCAAGGCGCTTTTCCTTGGCTTCGAGCCAGTCGCTGTAATTGCCTTCATAGGGAATGCCATGTCCGCGGTCCAGCTCAAGAATCCAGCCAGCGGCATGATCTAGGAAATAGCGGTCATGGGTGATGGCCACTACAGTACCAGGATATTCCTGCAGGAATCGCTCAAGCCAGGCCACACTCAGGGCATCGAGATGGTTGGTAGGCTCATCAAGCAGTAGCATGTCGGGTTTGGATAGCAGCAGTCGGCACAGGGCGACACGTCTTTTTTCACCACCAGAGAGGCTTTTGACTTCAGCATCCCAGGCAGGAAGACGCAGGGCATCGGCGGCGATTTCCAGCATGCGGTCAAGATCCCAGCCGCCGGTGGCATCAATGGAAGTCTGGAGTTCACCCTGTCTCTCAAGCAGGGCATTCATCTCATCGTCACTCATGGGTTCGGCAAACTTGTCACTAATAGCATTGAATTCGTCCACCAGGTCCTTGATTTCACGAATGCCGTCTTCCACGTTGCCGCGGACATTCTTGTTTTCGTCCAGTTCAGGTTCCTGGGGCAGATATCCTACCTTGAGTTCCGGCTGTGGACGGGCCTCACCCAGGTGATCCTTGTCGATACCGGCCATGATGCGAAGCAGGGATGACTTGCCGGCACCATTCAGGCCCAGGACGCCGATCTTGGCACCGGGGAAGAAGGACAGGGAGATATCCTTGAGAATTTCGCGCTTCGGGGGAACAACTTTTCCCACTCGATTCATGGTGTA
>CAZDCK010000029.1:0-37687 GCA_964503965.1 uncultured Enterobacteriaceae bacterium
GTGTGGAGTCATCGGCACATCTCCCCAGTTTCCGCCACCACCCTCAATGATGCTTTTTACCATCATCTTCCGAATATCACGGCTGTCTTCATATTTTTCAGCAATATCGATGAAGGAGGGGCCTATCAGTCGATCACTAACGCTATGACAGGTCATGCAGTCGCTGGCTGTGAACAGCTCAGGTGAGTCCAGACCTTGCCTGGCAAGTTGTTGATTCAGGGCTTCCAGGTCTGCTGTTTTGGCTTCTCCGGGTTCAACCCGAATCAGGACACCGTCTTCATGATCGGTAAGTAGATAGAGGAGTCCATCAGGGCCCTGGGCAACATGGCGTATGCGCTGGCCCAGTTCATTGAATATGGATTCACGGCGAATTTCGCCATTCTCGTTGAACACAATGCGTTCAAGATGACCTGTGCCGGGAATCCGGCCCACCATCATGGACGTGACAAAGAGATTGTTTTGCCATGCGGGAAAACGATCGCCGGTGTAGAACGTCATGCCGGCTACGGTGATGGCAGGTACCCAGAAGACTTCTGGGCGTTCTGTCCCTTCGACCCAGGGAATATCGTTGAACTGGGTACCATCATAGTCCCGGCCATAGGTAGCCAGGGGCCAACCGTAGTTTGCACCGGGCAATAAGCGATTCACTTCATCGCCTCCCTGGGGGCCATTTTCCAGTTCCCAGACTTCACCGGTTTCCGGATGGATCGCAAAGTCCATAATGGAGCGATTACCCCAGGTATAGATTTCCGGCAGAGCACCTTCGACGGCATGGAAAGGATTGTCTGGCGGGGCAGTGCCATCATCATTGATGCGCAGAACCTTGCCGATATGGGTATCGAGACTTTGGGGACCTGGTCTGTCGATGCGGTGAGAGGAACCCACAACAAGGCTTCCGTCTGGTAAAAATTCGGCTCTTGTTGACGCGCCGCCAGGATGCTCTGCCCATGCTTGGGCCACAAATACATCCTCAACATGGGTCACCAGGTTGCCATCCCAGTATCCCCTGGCAACAGCTGTCGTGGACCAGTGGGTATCACTGCCATCCGGATGCGGACCTAACTTGCCATAGGTGAAATAAAGCAACCCGTTATCTTCGAATTGTGGATGTGGGTTAACGTCAAACAACTGCTCCAGATCCAGGGCAGATTTGAGATCGCCTGCATGCGGCTTCTGAAGTGTGCCATCACGGTACAGTCGAAGCAGGCCGGTACGTCTTTCGGTAAAGAGAATATCTCCCAGCGGATTATTGCTGTCGCTGGTGCCCGGCAGGAAAACCATATCATAGGGATAATGCATGCCCCTGGTAACAATGCTTAACGTCACGCTGTCCTGTTCGTAGGTGTCAAAAGTCCAGGGACCATTGCCCAGGGGAGGGAGGGCGAACTGCGCTGAAACCACATTGGCCAATGCCAGTAATACAGTGAGGAGAGTAGCTTTTTGCAAGGTATTTAACTGTGTCATACATTCTCTCCAAAACAGAAAAGGCAGGATATTTATTCTTCCTGATTGGCTTCGGTGACTTGCCTGACCAGGGTGTTGAGAAATGTCTGCTCAAATTCATTGACATGCTCAACATAGCCGTCGGGATCATAAAACGGATTGGGGGCATCAGGGCCACGGTTTTGCAACTTCTCGAATTTTTCATTCAATCCGTAAAACACACCATGGGAACTGACCCAGACTTCAGCCGGAATCGCCTTGGCTGCCTTGTAGGTCTGCTGGATGTCGCTGGCAATCTCTGGATATTCCTCGTTGCCGACGTAGCGCAGGAACTGGCCATTGAGGCTGCATTCGATAAAACCGTAGTATCGGCGACCGTTCTCCTCAAGGGGGAGACTCCAGGCAAGACAGCCTTTCGTGTGCCCGGGTTGGACATGAGCAGTCAGTGTTGTTCCTCCAAGGGAAACGGTATCGCCCTCGTCAATTATCCGGTCAATGGGTTGCTCCTTACCACCCGGTGTATCGAAGGATGTATGGTAGGGCACTTCGAGTCGGCCAACGACGACTTCGGCACCAGTCATCTCCTTGACCAGGGCGTCACCTTCAATGTGATCTGGATGGGCATGGCCACTGATTAAAATTTTTATATCGTCAAAATCAAAACCAAGCTCTTCAACAGCGGCCTTGATTACAGGCACTGAACTTTCATAGTTACTGCTATGCAGGATATGCCCTTCCGGAGTGGTAATAAGGAAGGATCCCAATTGCGCCGTACCCACGTAGTAAAGATTATCCATTACCTTATGTGGAGGATATGGGTCATTCCAGCCAGGTGGTTGTGCATTGAGGTTGACGCAGGTAAGGCAGGAGAGAGAGTAGAACAGGGTGATGGCAGCAAGCCTGCTGGTTTTCATTTTCATTGTGGACTCCCTGGTGGGTACATGCTCCAGACAAAAATGCGGGCCCGAAGCCCGCACTGTTCAATTGAAGCCGAGTTTATTTCCGGCTGCCGCCAAGCTCAAGAGAGCGGCCATCCGGAAACTCAATACCCCTTGAGTTCATTCTGAAGGCCCCGTCCTTGGCCTGGTAACCGGTAACCTTGATGCGTGTGCCTGGAGGCAGGGAATCCCTGGTCCAGCCGAGGCGCATCAGCACGTTGGGTGATCCGCCTTCCACTCGCCATTCCTCAATTTCACCGGTTTCTTCATTTTCCACTTCAAATACCAGCCAGGAATGGGGATTGACCCACATCATCTGCTTGACGACCCCTTCATTGGTAATTTCCTTGTTGGCGTCAAATTCGGCATAGAAAGAATGGTGGGCCAGTACCGGCAGTGCTGTGGCCAGTAAGGCGCCTGCCAGTAAATGCTTTAGTGTCTGTTTCATGGTCTGGTCCTCTTCAAAAAATAATTGCGGACATTGTCCCTTGTTTAAAATACGGGTTTATTGATTTGGGTCATCAAGGCCCCACAGATCCCAGTAGAGCAGGTCATCTGCGAAGGGTACACACTTGTGCTCAAGTGTCTGGGCATTGTCCTCAATCAGGCGATACAGGGGCATTTCGATAGTCCAGGGTTCGGAATAGGTCTGTGGGTCTTCCAGGGTTGCCTCGTACCAGATGTGATTGGGACCGAGGAGCGTGAAACGCTCGGTGACCACAAGCTGGTAACTTGCATGGTTGCCGGCCCGATCAAGCCATGTCATGCCGTTCTGGTTAAGAGTAGTGATGACAAGCGTGTCGCCTTCCCAGCGGCCATTGGATTTACCCATCCAGGCATCAAGCGGTAATCCGGAAGTTTCGTTCATGTGAATAACGCGCTGTGTCGCCGCAAAGGGGTATAGCATTAACATGTCATCATTCCTGCCACCCTGGAATATCTGGAAGGGAATGTCGTGATAGGTGGCCCGGGGAATTCCCAGCATGTAGCACTTTGCTTCGGGGTCTTCCTGTGGCCAGCTGGCTCGGTTCGCATCTCGTTTTTCAAGGGCTTCCGGCAGGTAGGGAATAGTACCTCCCCCCTTGAGCATACTTTTGCCGGCCGGTATCGCAGCGATGGCTCCCATCTGCCAGAACCTGTTCAATCCTTCAGCAGAGTGCGCTTCCAGATTCCAGTTGGCCGTATTGATAGCCTTCCAGATGCCATTGAGGTTCGGGCGCCCGTCGAGGGTGGTTTCCCTGTCCAGTTGCTGGGCCTGTGCAGGCACAACACAGGCAAAGACTGACGTCATTGCCATTACAGCAAAAACCAGGGACTTGAATGATTTTAGCCGGTTGAATTGCATTCCCATGGAGTTCTTCCCCTTGCTATTTCCAGTATTAAAGCGCCTGAAACAGGACGGAGAATGAGAGTAGCATACTCGTTATAACAGGGGAAACTGCGCACTTGTGGCATTAAGGTCGGGACTTGATCTGAATCAGGGTCTGTTTACATGGTATGCAGGCAAACGCATAATGAAGGTTGTTGTGGTGTACACTCACCATCCCTAGCATGGCTGGTACAGGACTTTAATGGTCCTGTGTAAAGTGCCTGGTCAGCCATTAGGTATAAACATATTCGTAGAAGATTGAAGAAGAAAGAGGCCGGACACATGAAATCTAGAATTGCCCTGGGAGCGTCACTTCTCACCTTTTCCCTGTTTCAGTTATCTGCTGTCGCCGCAGAGTATGAACAGCCTATGACCCCATGGGGCGAACCGGATCTGCGCGGCACCTGGCCAATTAATCATCTTATCGGAACACCATTGGTGCGTGATCCCATGTATGGCAACAATCGCTATATGTCTGATGAGGAATTTGCGGAACGCCAGCGAGCAGTGGAATCCCGTGACGAGCGCTTTCAGGGGGGACCGATTCCGGTGGCCGATGCAGCCGGCAGGGCAATGCGCCAGACATCTCTCATTGTGGATCCACCCGATGGGCAGTTTCCCGAACTGACTGAATATGGCAAGGAAATGCAGTCTAGAATGCGGGGTTCCTACCATCCGACACAGACCGTGTTCGACCAGATTGAGGATTTCAGTCCCTGGGATCGGTGTATCACTCGCGGTATGCCAGTTTCCATGCAGGCCCGTAACTATAACAATGGCATTCGCATCTTCCAGAGCCCAGGCTATGTGGTTATCCAGTTGGAAATGGCCCATGAAGCACGCATCATCCCCACCAGTGGCATGCCGTCACTGGACCCAGCTATCAAGAACTGGCTCGGTGAATCCCGAGGTCGCTGGGAAGGCAATACCCTGGTTGTAGAAACCACCAATTTCAATGGTGAGACCCAGAAAACCAGTGCGGGTAACCCGGGGTCTCCGCGTCCTTTGCAGCCCACAACGACCAATCAGCGAATTATTGAACGCTTTACCCGCGTGTCGGAAAATGAAATCGAGTTTGAGATGGTGATTGAGGATCCAGACGTACTGGCGACTGGTTCCTATACAGTGGCCTATCCAATGTACCTGGATAACGATTATCCGATATACGAATATGCCTGCCATGAAGGCAATACGACCGTTCGTAATTACATTGAGACTTCACGCTTCGAAAGACAGCAGACCGCGGAATAAAGTAAAAAGACCGCTCCTGCGGGAGTGGTCAATTTTCAGAGTCCGTTCCTGGACACGAAGGAATTATAGTTATCTGTGAGTAGCTGCATTTCAGCCAGCAATGCTGCCTTTTCTTCCATCTCTCCTTCATGCTCTCCTTGATGGTTCAATTCTTCATAGGCCTGGGTAATGGCCTTGCGCGTATCAACGAGGTTCCTGCTCACATCCTGGTACTTGCGGTTGGACGGGTCGATATAAAAATCCAGATTAGGCATCTCTACCGTCTCACATACCTGTCGATATGTACCATCGGGAAGTCTGACTGCATAACAGCGCTGGGTCGTGATTGTGTCTGACGCCCCTGTGCTGTAGTCACTCAAGGGCCGTTCCAGAATTTCCCTGGCTAACCCCAGTTTTGCCCGTGCTTCACCAAGGTACAGTGAGGCCAGTTGCAGTCCCGTTTCATCCCTATTCTCCAACCCTTCCAGAAGCCTGATTTCACTGGTCATCAGGTTGACGGCTTCCTGAGCACTGTTACGAAAACCACTTAACAGTGATTCTGTTGACGCCCTTGTTTTCCAGGCGCTCAATCGTGTCAGTGCTGCGGTTCTGCGTGGATCACCAGGGAGGAAAGATTTTCGTGCGATATGGGAGATCAGGTGGAGGTTGCTGTCAACAGATTTCCAGTTCGCTGTCGTTTCAGCATTTGACAGCAGGGCCTCGAGGACCGGAATCTGTTCCAGGCTGTAAAGGCCATTGCTTACCCTGACAGTTTGCAGTGCCTTCTCATAGGTCACACTGGCTTCCTCATAAAGCCTGAGCGTTTCCAGTGTGCCGGCAAGCCCCAGATAAGCTTCAGCCAGGTCGGCGCTGTACGCATCGCGGGAGGCATTCATTTCAAGCTGTGCAATCAGAGCTTCATGTTGTGTCCTGTCTTCCATGGCCTGCTGGTAGAGTAACGGATCCAGAGTTTCTTCCTTTGGCCGAATACCGTCATCAAGCTTTGAGCCGTGATCGTCGAGCAGACCGTTCTTTTCCAGAACAGCGAGAATGTTTTCTTCTGTATATGCGGGGAATGTATTATCAGGTTGTGAAAAGGCAAAGCCCGGTACTATCAGGGCAATAAGCAACCCCTGCAGGCGGAAGGTTTTCTTCTTCCTGGATGGAATTAATGCATGTACTGGCGATTGTGCCTTCATTGGGTTGCTGTCATTTACACGGTATTGAACAACATCAACAGCCGTTATTTCAGCGAATAAATACTATACCACACAGATAAAGTGCTTTCGCAAGTTCTTAAGTCCTGGGGTGAGTGTGTATTGACTTGTCCGGGAGAGGTCGACTTTTGGACTTGTTATGCTGCTGAGTGTAATACCGGGCTATTTTATATACACTTGTCGGTCTTTGGTTTTTACATAAAATTTAAATACGTAGCAGGAGTTAATCGTGACCAAGAACATCGCGCTGGTCGGTGCCAGTGGAAATATCGGTACCAAAATTACCAATGAGTTGCTGGATCGTGGATACAATGTTACGGCAATCTGTCGCAATCCGGACAAACTGGAAGACCGTGAAGGGGTCACTGCTGTCGCCGGGGACTTGCTTGAGCCCCAGCAACTTGCTGAGGTATTGAAAGGCCATGATGCGGTGATTTCTGCGGCTCCTTTTGTGACAGATGCTTCTGAAAAGCTATTTGAGGCTGTACGCAATTCCGGTGTCAAGCGCTACCTGATGGTAGGTGGTGCTGCTTCCCTGCTTAATGCTGAGGGGGTTAAAGTCTGGGAGACCTTGCAGGATGTGGGTATCCCGGAACCCGTATTGGCCAATATTGGTGAGGGTATGCGTGCTTATGATTTGATTCAGCAGGAAGACAGTCTTGACTGGACCTTTTTCTCTCCGGCCGTGATGATCGGCCCCGGTGAGAGAACCGGCAAGTTCCGTCTGGGCAAAGACAATGTGGTAGCCGATGAAAATGGTGACAGCAAAATATCCTATGATGATTATGCCATCGCATTGGTCGATGAACTGGATCAGGGCAACAGTATTAAAAGCCGTTTCACGATAGGTTATTGACAGGGATATCACAGCAAAACCCCGGCTGGGTCTTACCAACCGGGGTTTTTTTATGCCCGGAAATGGCAATTGCCAGGAGCTGAATTAAAGGGAGCAGTTGTACATACCTCTGCTACAGGAAAGTACCTGAAAAAGGCCGCATGTGTGCTTTTTTTGGTTGCCTGGAAATTAGCTGACGCCTAGTCAGCCCAAAGGTTTTGAATATAGTAGGGCAGGAATACAGACACCCCCTCTATTCTGGCAATCTTGCCATCGATGATCTTGAATATTTCTACCATACCCCGTGAGTTGGGATACTCTACATTGATTTTCAGGTTGTCACCGGAAAGGCTCTCATATTCGACGTAACGTGCAGCATGGTCTTCAATGCTTACCGCCACTACCACCCCGGTTTCTTCGTTAATTATGGGGAAGCTCCGTGCGCGAATCCGGTCTACCGGTTTGTAAAGGCCTTCTTCCAATTGTGCCTGGCAGCCCTCGGCAATATCAGCCGCCCAGTAATCACCGTGAGTCACATTGACGCCATTGGTCACGCGGGTGCAGTCTGCAATAAAACCGGTCAAGACACGACCGTCATTGGTCTCCTTGCTGGACAGATAGCCATTTACAATGACTGTTAATCGCTGACGGTCCCGCCGCTGGTCAAGAGGCAGTGTCTGGCTAAATATCGGATCCAGGCGATAACCCTTTGTGCTGGCAAACAGGTCCGGTGTACCTTCACGGCCGAACCAGGTTTCTACCTCGCTGATACGGCCATCTACGGCTTTCAGGCGCATGGCGTGCCAGGCTGCCTGTTCATGTTCTTCGGTAATACCGTACCAGAGGACATTACCGGTCGTTTCGTCGGACAGCACCAGCAATTCTTTCATGTCACCACGGGCAGCGCCCCAGAAACCCTCGCCGATCATCATGGCCACATTGTTCTCGGTAAAGCGCACCCTGGGACCCCAGGGCAGAACTGAATAATCCCTCGGCACCACGTCATTGGCTGTCTGTCTTGCAGCCTGAATGGAAGGATTGTCCCTGTAGGCTTCTTCCATGTACTGGCGCGCCAGATCTTCAAGGCAGTTCCTGTTGCATGACTGTTCCTGCCCACTGGCTGTTAATGGTTGCATTAGTGTGGCGAAAAGTGTGACAAGCGATACCTTAATCATTGTATATCTCATTATTCTTCTCCGGTTATCGCGTCTGGAATTCGGTATTGGGCACAGCAAACGGGGAAGGCATGAAATAGGGCACATAAGTGAACACTGCTTCAATGCGTGAAATCCTGCCATTAACGATCTTGAAGGCCTCCAGCAGGGTGATGCTGTTGGGCCATTTAAGAACGGTCTTCATTTCTCGTCCATCCGTGAGCGCGTAGGAATCAAACATGTTCGCATGATCAAAGAAGCCGCTGGCAACAACGACGCCCCGTTCCACATCCACAATGGGATAGCGACGTTCACGAACACGTTTGTTAATGTGGTAAATACCCAGGCGAAACTGATTCTCACAGCCCTGGGCAATGGACGCTGAATTGCCACTGTTACCGTCCTTTGGTGCACTGGTGGTACTGATACCATTTTCCAGCCGGCTGCAGTCATCAGAGAAGAGCGTAAAAACATCACCGTCATTAAGCTCCACGGTATTGAAATAGCCATCGGCTATGGCAATCAGGCGGGCACGGGAGCGTCGCTCCTCAATGGGAAGTACCCGATAAAATTCGGGGTCATGGGTTACCTGTTCCGGATCACCAAAAGGTTTTGGCATGTCTGGTAGACGATTTAATACCGTTTCAATTTCTGTGATCAGGCGATTTTTCACCTTGATGCGCATGGCCAGATAGGCCGGGTTGCCATGCTCCTCCACGATACCAAACCAGGCGGCATTGCCGGTTTCTTCATCGGCTACCATCATTTCTCCATCATGGACACCACTGATCGTTCCCCAGAGGCCGTCATTGCCCACAGGCATCAGAACATTGTTTTCAGAAAACAGTACATCCGGTGATAGCCGCGCGCTGGATGGATCATGGTCAACAAGCGCTGCTATATAGTTGGTGGTGTAATCCAGAAGGCATTCGTAATCACAGCCAGGCTGAATGACGGCACTTTCGTAACCGGGTGCCTGGGCCTGAGCGACAAAAGGTATTAGTGAGAGCAGGGTTGCTGCCAGTATGTTTTGATTCTTGATCATCATTTTCCCTGGGGTGGTTTCAATTCAATGGAAAGGCCAGCAACATAAATGGGGGTGTATCCTGCCCTCGAAGCTCCGGGTTAATCAGATATTGTATGTTGCTTTCAGTCACATAGGCTGTTTCACCAATGATGGTTGCGCCAGGCGTTGAATTCAATGTATCACTGAGAATGTCCAGAACGGCGTCATTACCGTTGATGGTAACAAGGCTTAATCTGCCAATGGCACTCTCAGCCTGGATGAAACGATTGCCTTCTATCAGGCGCATGGCATCAGGTCCACCCAGGGCATGGCTCAGGTTGAGGGTGGTGATATCACCCATACCACCAAAGTCATTGAACCCTATCCTGTAAATTTCATTGGTCTGTACGTTATTGGCATACAGGGTCCAGTTTCCACTAAAGGCAATTCCATCGATGCCCTTGAGGACACTGGACTGCCCGAATACCCGCAGTTCATCTCGTCCTGGCTCCAGCACAAGAATGCGGCCATTGGGTGTATCCGAGGCAAACACGGATCCGTCAGCTCCAATCGTGATGTCATTACAGGCACCGCCGCCGGGGAAATAATAATTGCCTTTCTGGGTAGCATCGGTGAGGTCAAAAGCCATCAGTGATGTAATGCCTTCAGAGCGTTGCGGACCAAAAAAATTAGGGGCTGAACATAGCCAGAGCGTATTGGACTTTTCATCAGCGAGGACGCCGAGAATGGTCAGGATACCGTTTTTCGGTGAATGATGGAGCCATTCCCTGGCAACAAGCCCCCCCGGCTCAGTCCGGTAAACTATCCCTTTGATGCTACCTGAAAAAAGTGTGCCATCATGCATGGCGCTAATGCTTTCCGGGAATACCTGGGTGTCATCAATCCGAATGTCGAGACTGCTGTCCCGCGATGGGGTTCCTGCACAACCGGCCAGAATGGGTGCAGTCATCAGCAGGAAAAAAACCGCCCTTACAATTTTTAAATTCATCATAATCCCTGTTTCCAGTCTCAGTGCCCCGTTGTATTGTCAGGTGCTGTCTCGAATGTTTCATTGTTTTCCTGGGCGTCATAGGCGCGCCAGGCCAGGTCTGTAAGATAGGCATGAATTGCACTGGCCTGATTTTCGTCCAGTACATCATCCCATTTGGGCATGCCCTGGTAGCGACGTGCGCCATAGAGAACGATGCCAAGAAATCCTTCATGGGTGGCTGCATCCATACGTCTCAGATCAGGCGTCAACCCATAGTCGGTGTTGGCATGACAGATTGCGCAACTTCGTGAAAACAATTGCTGTCCCTGGGCAATGATCTCGGGTGAAGCAGTGTTTTGAACCGGTGGTTCCGGAATGGGAGCAATGTCACTCACAAGATCTGGCACAGGGATGCTTTCCCCGCCAAGCTTCAGGGCAATAATACGTCCCTGGTTGCCATACCGGATAACGGCACTGGTCGGATGAGGGGCAAACCATCCACCGCCACCCCAGCCGGTAAGGAAGGCAATGTATTGTTCGCCTTCGACCATGTAGCTGATCGGGGCGGCAATAATCGACGAGCCGATAAACAACTCATGGAGCAGTTCCCCGGTGTCCTCATGGTATACACGCATAAAACCGGAATCCGTACCCTGGAACACCAATCCCCCGGCCGTGGATAGAACTCCTGCACGATCCCACCAGCCTTCATTTTCCACCTCCCAGACAGTTGTACCGGTAGCCGGGTCAAAGGCTTTGAGGGCAGCACGGGATTCCGCCTTGCCCGCGTCCTGAACATCATCGAGGAACGAGCGAATGGGATCCTGCATCAGATCAGGATTCATGGTCATCATGTCGCCAAAGAGGATGCTGTTACCGTTGTTGCCCTGTTTTGGGCGATAAATATGTCCATCCGTGTTGTCATAGCTCATGGCACCACCTTCAATGGAAGGGATGTAGACAATTTTATTTTCCGGATTCCAGGCCATGGGGTTCCAGGCATGACCACCCATGCCTGATGGCTCAATAAAAATGGGTGGTTTGCCGTAGTCGTAATCCACATCGGGATTCATTTGTGGGCGACCGGTAGCCAGGTCTATATGGCTAGCCCAGTTGACCGGGACATAGGGATCGGCAGATAACAGCTCACCCGTTGCCCGGTCCAGAATATAAAAGAAGCCCGCTTTCGGCGCCTGCATGATGACTTTACGGTTTTCGCCATCGAAGGCCATGTCCGTGAGAATGAAAGGCTGGGTCGCCGTGTAATCCCAGCTTTCCCTGGGGACCTGCTGGTAATACCAGACCATTTCTCCCGTATCGGGATTGATGGCCAGAATGGAGCAAAGGAACAGGTTGTCACCACCGGCCGGGCTGCGCTCATGCCAGTTGAACAGTGCAGAATTGCCTGTCCCGACATAGAGCAGGTTGAGTTCCGGATCATAGGCCATGGCATTCCAGGCGGTGCCGCCCCCACCAACATCCCAGCGGCTGTCGGGATCCCAGGTTTCTGCCACCAGTGCCAGTTCCGGGTGCTCAAATCCCAGGGCTGGATCACCTGGTACTGTGAAGAAACGCCAGCGAAATTCACCGGTTTTCAGGTCATAGGCGCTGACATATCCGCGCGCGTCGTAATCGGCGCCTGCATTACCGATAACCACCACATCGCCAGCCACCTGGGGGGCGCCGCTGGAGGTATAGGCGCGATCCTTGTAAATGAAAGTATCTTCTTCCCAGGCCACCTCACCGGTTTCGGCATCCAGACCAAACAGGCGTCCATCGAGGGAAGCCACATACACCATGCCTTCCCACACATCGACACCCCGGTTGACTTCATCACAGCAGGTATAGCGGTTTACCTGTCCGTCACTTTCCGGGTTGAAGGCCCAGATCTCTTCGCCGGTAACGGCATTCAGCGCATAGACACGGCCAGTAGTGCCGGATGTATAGAGGACACCATCGACCATAATGGGGTTGGCTTCCATTCCACGATGAGTATCCGTCCGATATTCCCAGGCAAAGCCCAGTTCCCGGATATTGTCCTGGTTGATCTGGTTGAGGGGGCTGAAGTGACTTTTTCCGAAATCACGGCCCTCGGTCAGCCACTGGCCAGGCTCGTTATTAACAGCCAGTAAACGTTCCCTGTTAATCTCTCCAAAAGAAGAGGGTTGGAAGGTGCCTGAAGCGGCTTGCTGGTCAATGGTACTGCTATTGTCGTTATCTGCTGAGCAAGCCGTCAACAGGACTGTGGTCAACACTAAGCAAGAAGCTGCCCATGCCCGCCGGGTCAGCCAGTTATAACAATCCATAATGTCACCAAAACATGCAGTCTAATTCCTGTTGGCTTGATTAAAGCAATTTTGGCGCAGGCAGCAAAGCGTAAAGGGAGTGTTTTTGGGGCTTGGGAGCGAAAGCATCAGTATGTTTTGTTCATAGTCTTAGCGTGGATACGACAACTCAGCAGCCTTGTCAGTGTTGATTAATAATGACTTGCAAGTCATTGTTTAATATATTTTTCTGAAGGGGTTAAAAACTTCTTCGAATTGTAAATTTTCTCTTCCAATCTACCTGAATGCTTGGTATGTTTGTGCTCTTGCCTCTATGGGCGAGTATTTTCGATCGAAACTAAAAAAATCCAATAAAAGGGGGTTTTGTATGCAGTGTAAATCTCACCTGCGTAAGAAAAATCTTGCCCTTCTCGTATCTGCCGCGTCGTCGGTACTTGCGGGTGGAGTAAGCTCCAATGTTGCTGTCGCTCAGGAACTGGAGGAAATCACAGTTACAGGTTCGCGTATTGTGCGTCGTGACCTTGACGCACCTAGCCCGATTGTCACAATCGGTTCTGATACCATTGAAAATTCCGCAACAACATCCGTGGAATCCGTTCTTAACCAGATGCCACAGTTTGTTCCTGGTGGTACCCAGTTTTCCTCAAGTATCCAGAACAGCGCCACCAACACACCGGGTGCCGCGTCCCTGAACCTCAGGGGTATGGGTGCCAACCGTAATCTGGTACTGGTTAATGGTAAACGTGCACAGCCTTCAAACGCTACGCTGGTTGTGGACATTAACACTATTCCTTCTTCAGCCATCCAGAACGTGGAAGTGATCACCGGTGGTGCCTCTGCGGTATACGGTCCTGACGCCATGGCTGGTGTTGTCAACTTCATCCTGAAAGAGGATTTCGAAGGTCTGGAGTTTGATTACCAGATGGGCGAGACCGCTGAAGGTGATGGTGAAGAAGAACGCTTCAGCATGCTGATGGGTATGAACTCAGCAGACGGCCGCGGCAATATCATGGTCGGTATTGACTGGACCAAGCGCCAGGAAGTTTATCAGCGCGACAGGGACTTTTTCCTGAACGGCTGGAGGGATCCGGGTAACCCCAGTGGTGACTTTATGAGCCCTCCAGCTCTGGGAGCCGGTGGCGGTGCTTCCCAGGCAGCGGTTGATGCGCTGTTCCCACAGGTTGCGCCAGGCACAATTGGTAACTCCACGGATATCTACTTCAATGCAGATGGTTCACCGTTTGTTGTTCAGCAGGGTCTTGGCTACAACGGACCGCTGAATGCTACTGAAAATTGTGGTGACTACTGTCTGATAAAGTTTACCGAAGACGGTAACCTTGACCAGTTTGGTCGCTCACTCAATTCATTACTGTCATCTCCACTGGAAAGGCACTCTGTCTTTGTCAGCGGTAACTATGATATCTCTGACACCATTTCTGCCTTTGCCCAGTTCAACTACACAACTATCGAAGTGGGCCAGACTGGTAATGTTCCACCCGCCATTACGGTCTGGCAGGCACCACAAGTGCCTCGCGACGGTCGTGCTTTGCCGGCGGCGCTGAACTCGCTGCTTGACTCCCGTGCTGATCCCAGCGCGCCATGGCCGCTATTCCACGTACTGTCTTACAACGGCAATATCCAGGCCACCAACAACAACGATGTCTGGCAGTTCCAGCTGGGCCTCGAAGGTGAGTTGATGGATGGTGACTGGACCTGGGAAGCCTATGGCACACGCGGCAACACCTATATTGAAGCCGTGAACGACCGCATGCCTTCCCTGCAGCGTTACCAGGCGCTCGTTTATGGTAACAACTTCGGCCAGGTTCGAGGTTACTCACCTGGTACGATCAACGGTATTGGTTCCGGCTCGGCTTACAGCCTGACCTGTACTACCGGTCTGCCAGTCTTTGACAAGTTCACGCCGTCTGATGACTGTCTGGATGCCATTGACTCGAAGCTGGTTAACATCAATGAGCTGACCCAGGAAATCCTGGAAGCCAACCTGCAGGGTGGACTGGGTAACTGGTTCGAACTGCCTGCCGGTGAAGTCCGCTTCGCGTTGGGTGTGTCCTATCGTGGCAACAGCTATGACTTCCAGCCAGGTAACCCGGTTTATTCCATTTTGAATAACCCGATCGGTGTATTCTCTTCCGCAGCCACAGGCGGCAAGATCAACGTCCGGGAAGTTTATGGTGAGTTGCTGGTGCCGGTGCTTGACACCCTGACAGCTGAACTGGGTTATCGTTATTCTGACTTCAGCACCGCTGGTGGTCAGGATACCTACAAAGCCATGTTCACCTGGAATGCGACTGAGGAAGTGACCTTCCGTGGTGGTTACCAGTTTGCGACTCGTGCGCCCAACATCGCTGAGCTGTTTACAGCACCGACCCTGGAAGTTGTAGGTCACCCTGACCAGGACAACTGTTCTGTGACTACCCTGGCACCGCACGGCAACGTGCCGTCCAACCCGGATCGTCAGAAGGTGATTGATCTCTGTCGTGACATTATCGGTAACAACACTTCCGGTTTTGACACCCAGACGTATTCCATCACCGGTATCTCTGGTCCTGAAGGTTTCCACAGGCAGAACCCTCCGTTCTTCCCACTGGAAATTGCCATTCGTCAGGGTAACCCGAATGTTGGCCCGGAAGAGGGTGAGACCTTTACCTTCGGTGCGGTTATCAGTGATCCACTCGGCATTGACGGGCTGACCGTGACGGCTGACTGGTACAGCATTGAGCTGACTGATGCGATTGCTCCGGTTACCGTGCAGACAGTGTATAACAACTGTTTCAACTGGGACGGTTCGACTAACCCGAGCTATGACGTGAACCATCCTTCATGTCAGCGGATTCGTCGTAACGAGATCTCTGGTGACCGTGCGCAGGTGGATACGCCGTTCGATAACCTGGGAACCCAGGAAACCGAAGGTGTGGACCTGAACGTCACGTACAACATGGACCTTGGTCCTGGTACCCTGAATATCAACAGCAACATGAACTTCCTGATGACGTATGAATACATACCGGCACCGGGTGACCCGCTGATTGATGCGAAAGGCACGCTGGATCGTGGTGGTCTGTTTGACTTCCAGGCCCTGACCAGGTTGAGCTATTTCTGGAACGACCTGAATCTGGGGCTGTCCTGGCGTCACCTGGACAGTGCGGATGCTGCGGCTGCTGCCCAGAGTCCGAAAACGACTATCCAGGGCCCAGGTTCCTACGATACGTTTAACTTCAATGGCGGTTGGAGCTTTGGTGACAACTACAGCCTGAGGTTTGGTATAGACAACCTGCTTGATGAGGATGCTGAGCTGACTCAGGCCAATCCTGCAGGTGGCGATACCAACAGTAACGTGACCAGTCCGGCTCTTTATGATCTGCTGGGTCGTCGTTACTACGTAGGTCTGAAAGTCTCCTTCTAAGTAATTGGAAGTAGGACTTACAAAAAACCCCGCCACATCGGCGGGGTTTTTTATGCCTGAAGGTTAGTAGTGGCTACTGCGCTTGCCCATGCTTTGTAAAAAAATATTTCCAAACCAGTCACTTGCTACAGCAAACACACGGTCCTGATAATATCTTTTGCCGCGCCTGGGCTTCTCTCGTTACGCCACCTGCTTTGGAATGGTTTGAAAACGGTTTCTTGTGTCTCGCTTTGCCGACGGCATCGCAAGAATAGGAAAATGAGTTGCTACAGGACGAAAGAGGCGCGCATGGCCGCTATCCGGCATGGCGAACGCCGTTCGCCCAGAAGAGCTCAAATTTTGGTAGTGTCATGAGCGCAGGCAAATCGAGGCAAAAAAGAAAGTACGCGAGGATAGTACTGATGCTACGTGACGAAGCGGGCTTTCTTTTTTAACGATGAGTTGGCAAGCGCAATAGCTACGTTTGTATTGCTTTATAGAATGTATTTGACTTCGCGATTGCGTATAAACTGCGAAACAATCCATTTCTCACCCTGTGTGGTGGGGGCCCCGGCATGAAGCGTACGCGTATCTGATGATCCGTCAGGCAAGGCGTTTGAAAAAAACATGCCTTCACCAGTCTTCCCCTTGTGATTGATACCCAGTTCTGGAAAGACTGTTTCACCTCCTGTGTAATCCTGATTCAGGTAGATCAGGAAAGTAATAACACGCTGTCCGTTGTCTCTAATCTCCTGCTCATAATTTGTCATCTTGGGATCGACAAAGTCAAAGTGGTCGGAGATCTGTTCACCCGGTTTGTAATTGAGGATTGCTGTCCCTTCAAACTGCTGCATGGAAATTCCGCAGGCCGCACTCATTTTTTCCTGTAACAGAAAATGTAGCATTTCATTTTCCACCAGGTTGAACTCGGCAATAGAGTTGTTACGGGTTTCTGAACGGTAATTTGTCCTTTTCCCGGCATCGTAAACCAGTGCAGGTTTCAAAAGCTCACTGGATAGCCTGATGAGCCAATTGCAGACAGGCGGTGAAATCAATTCTGGGAATGATTTGATCAGGGGATCTTCATTGACCACGGTGCCCATGGGTGCTGACAGCCAGAGCCCCAGATTAATGTTTTGCAGATATTGCCGCCAGTAAGCGGGGTCATCATTGGCCAACAGGAATGCGTCTTTCCCTGGCTCTCCTTCACCTGCCATCAATACGAGTTGTTCCCTGGCTGTCATGGAACCAAGGCCTGCGGCATGGGAGAGAGTCTTCAGTGCATCGTTCCAGTTCTTGCTCTGGTAAAGACCGATGCCCTGGAATACAGCTGTCATGGTGACTGCTTCAGGCACATTTTCCTGTGCTGCCTCGAGTATGAATGTTGCCCCTTCTCTGGGCAGGTAGGGTGACCGGTCTCCTACCAGCAGGCGTTTGCCGAGTCGGGTTTTTGCGAGCAGATCTCCTTCCATGGTTGCCCGGGACAGGACGTTGATCGCTTCATCATGATTCCCCTGATTATCCAGTGCAATAGCTTCATCAATAGCAGGGGAAGAAGTTTCGTAGCTCATCGTATTTCCTTTTAATTATCAGCCAAGTGTAAGCTACAAAATCATTGTCATAAAGCATATGCGCTTAAAGCCTGAAAGGTTGTCCTGTGGGGGGCTTTCTATTACCCTTGTCGCATAATTTTCAGGAAGCAAATCCATGAATCTCAAGCTAACCAGACTCTTTTTATCTACGTTTCTCATTGGAACAACGGCAACCGCTAACGCCCAGTCAGCTGATGCTTTTCTTGCCTGTAAAAAATATACCGACCGGGTAGAACGGGTTATCTGCCTGGAAGAAGCCCTGGAAGAAGCGACTACGCCATCGGCTGATCAGGCGGTTGTTGAAGAGCAGGAAAATACGGTTTCTGTTGAAGACTTTGGGCGGTCGGAAACTGCCAGGGACACTGCTGATGGAACCCCTTCCGGGTCAGCTGCTGAAAAATCAGGATTTCGTTTGCCTGTCATAGGCAATATATTCCGTCGCGACAGGGATGATGAGCAGGAACCAGCTGCTGGTGAATCGGTGGAAAGACAGAATAATGATGACCGCATGGAAAGCTTTGGTCGAGGTAAACCAAGCCGGGTTGTTGAAAACGAGGCAGGTGAGGAAGAGCTGTTTGCCACAGTGACTGAACTCCTGTTGGCAAAACCGAATATGTGGCTACTGAAACTGGATAATGATCAGGTATGGCGTCAGATACATCCGCGTAGATATAACCTGCGTGAAGGCGATGATATCCGCATTTACCCTACGCGGTGGGGTGAAAATTTCCGCCTGGAAACGTCAAGACTTAATGGCTATATCCAGGTAGTCAGGGTCGAATAGGTTATTCGCGTTAATCAGCCATGTTGGACAGATGCCTTCCTGAGTTGTTCCAGCCTGTCATGTCGCTGCTTTTCTCTGAGCCATAGGTTGGCTTGTCTTATACCCAGTGCGTAAATCGTTATCAGTGCCAGCAGGCAAAGAAAGCCTATAGTGAAGTGCATGGAAAACAGGGATTCCCACTCCCATAAGTGGATATTGACCATCTTCTATGAGTCTGTAGGAATACCACCGGTGAGCCCGTACCCGATAGCCGAGATATCTTTTTTCCACTAGGGTAGAAACATATCCATGAAGGCGGCCGCACCAATGCCCAGGAAACCATAACGCAGTGCCCCCTTGTAAATCTGGGTATCCTTGCCGACATAGAACAGGCTCATCAACAGCGCAGACAGCACCAGGCCCAGGGCGTCACCACCCAACGTGATGAACATATTCGCCTTGCTCAGGGTAATGACAAAAGTCCCGTAGACCTGCACCAGAAAGACCATGGCGATACCAATAAACCAGGCTGGCTGCCTATGCTTTATGGCGAAGCGGGAGAGTGCCACCTGGGCGACCAGGAGTAGAGCAGAGGAAATATAACCGCGATTTTCAGGCGTGATGGTTTTCCAGAGCGCCGGAATGGCATTGAAACCACAAAGCCAGGCACTCACGGCATGACCAAACTCGTGAACAGGCATACCAAAAAAAATACGTTGCATGCCCTTGAGGAATCCGCTGACCTGTACCAGCCAGGCAATGAACAGCATTGAAGGCATGGCAACAAGACAGACCAGACACTCAAAGGCAGGGTCATTTACCGGGATAACAGGCTCTTCGATCTCAAGTGCCGGCTCTTCAACAGATTCCTCGGCAACTGTCTTAATTTCTGCCTTACCATGGGCCTTGATGGCTGCTGCCTTGGCATAATCGGCACCACAGCGGGGACACACTGGCCCGGTTTGTCTTGGAGCCTCACACCATGCGCAGATAGCATCATTCAATGGCTGTACTCATGTCAGAAACTGAAGATGTCTTCTTCCTCTGGCTTGTCCATATCCTGCTCAAAGTACTCTTCCCACAGGTCATTCCAGGGACGTCCATACATATCAGGAATCCGGTATTCAATAATATCACCGGGGTTAACGGGAGTGGCTACACCATCAATGGGGAAGATGGTCTGTATGCATTCAACAAAGACATAAGGAGTGGCATCGGGGTCGTCAAACTCATTCTGCTTGACGTAGTTCCGCACGATTCTTACCGGTTCCACCAGAGCTTCCGGGTCATAGAAAATGGCTTCATGATTGAGCCCGATAAAGTTGCCGTCTTGATCCCTGTTTGGCGTATAAATTTCAATGGTCTGCAACAGGTTGGAATGGTCCGGGGCGGCATGGGTTTTCCAGCCCTGGATATTCGAGGTCCAGGTTATCAGGGTATCACCATCCCAGAAACCAATGGTTTCACCGTACCAGCGTGGCACATCCTCACCAAGTCTTGGAACAGCGCCGTCCATATTGAATTCACGTCCAATATGAATATTGGTAATAAAGTTGCGGGCTACACCGGCCAGGATCTGCACCATGTTGGGAGTAACCATAATGTAGTTCTCCCATAGGGCTGCTGTATGCCAGCGACGCATGAAACCCTCCGGCCAGCAATACTGGGAAGGCCACTGGGCAGCATTGGTATTGGCATGGTGGAAGGCTTCCTGGACAAAGCGCGTCTGGTATTCCTCGGTCAGCAGTGAAAGTATTGTGGGTACCTGGTTATGGCGCATCTGGTACCAGTAGTAGTTGTCTGGTGTTCGGCCGGGATGCATGTAAACGCCACTCCATTCACCGGGAACCGTGGCATAGGTATGCTGGGTTGGTCCACCGCGCTGTCGGGTTTCCTCCATCAGTGCTTCATAGTGGGCCTGGGCTGTGTCGAAAGGGTAGGGACTGACAATGGCCTCGCGGGGATAGTCTCTGTCACAAATTCCCCAGGCGGCGGACTCCGGGGGGTTATCTCCTATTAATGGGCGACGATTACCACCCCAGATATCTTCCAGGGCTGCCGAGGTATTACAGCGATAATAACGGGGATCCATCCACAAATGCCGGTCGGCATAGAAATCATCAGAAGTGAAGATATCTCTATCCAGGGGTGCAATGCCTTCGGGAGTTTCTCCCGGTTCCGCACCACCGGTGAAGCGGCGGGGACGTTCATTGAAAGGCCCCAGAGCGCCCATAACCCGCATGGTGGCGCCGGTAAAATTGTAATCATGAATATCAGCTGCCATGGGCGCACCACGACCGACACTGTTGAAATCAAGCTGGGCCGTCTTCTGAGCCAGGCATAAACTGCTGGCCAACATCCCTGCAGTCATTACGACTACTTTTAACGTATTCATGATAATTCCCCTGGTCCCTTGTCATTGTTATACCTTCAAGCATACCCGTGTCCGGTACAGGCCATCAATGCTGGAATAAGGTTTTCCAGTGCAAAAAAAACGGGGCAAATGCCCCGTTTTCAAATGACTAAACTATAATCAGTCAGCACCGGTAACCCTGCCGATTTCTTCCCCATCCGGCGTACGCAGTGCTGTGACATAGCCACCATCCTCGCCATTACGCATGGGGGCGATCCTTATGGTGACAGTGTCACCCACCTTGAACATATTCGGCATGAGTCCCTGACGGCGCATATTGTTACGACTATGTCCCTCGAATTCGATGTCACGTGTTCCGCGTACATCGTCAGTCACTTCCAGAATCAGGCGCATATGGGGATTGGCAAACCTGACTTCCTCGACAGTTCCTGTGACAAGGACGGTATTCCTGAAGTCAAACTGCGCAGCAGAGTGATGCGCCAAGGCAGATGTACTGAAAAGGCTGAATGCCAGCACGGTAAAAATGGTTCTGGTAAAAAATTTCACGATGTCTCTCTCCAATATTCGTTGTAAATGGGCCAATTATTCCTGCACCATTTCCAGGCCAGCCTCTTCATATAATTCTGTCATCTCATCCAGCCACAGTGGCTCAGTACACTCGTAGGTAAGCACATGATAGTCCCCAAGCTCCTGCCAGCGCTTGGTGGTTATCAGGGGTTCCTCCAACCAGAGGGGATCGGTCATCACCAGATCTGCAGCCAGGACACGGGTGCCATCGTCCAGGGGTTCGTCAAAATAGTATTCCTCCCTAACAGTGGCCTCATCACTATGGGGATAGCGGGAATCAACCTGGGTTTTCAGGTTGGTGGTTTCCACGATCAGTCGATCACCCTCCCAATGGGCTACGGAATAGCCATTGCGTTCAGGAAAATAATTTTGTGGGTCATCGGCTTCATCGCCTATATAGAAGCGGCGAATTTCATTATGGGCTTCATAGATAACAAAGAGCTGTTCAGGTCGCTGCAGTATTTCCATGGGATAACCGCCGGAGCCCAGCATGGATCCTGGCATTCCAGAGCCAACACAGGAATTACCGGCACCATGGTTGGTGCCCTCTGTTACCGTTATGAAATCCTGACGTGCTTTACGGGCTTCCTCGGTAAGCTTTAGCTCTGCACCCATGAAACGGGTAGGGCCGCCCGGTGCTCCCGGATTACCGCGATAGGTTGTCCATGAGCCTGTAAAGTCGGGTGTTTCGGCAGCATTCAATAAAGCCGGAACGAGAGTGGTGCAGGTCAGCAAAACCGCGCGTGAACAGATGCTACCTATATTCATATTTCCCCCTGGTGAATAAGACCATGATTTTCTGGGAGGTATTATAGGCATAACCCTATGACAGAGTTAAACAGGTATATTGTGAATAAAGTATGACTTTTGGGATTAAATAGCAGTCTTGTTACAGACGGCTGGAAAACTGGAGCCCTTGATGGTTTTATCAGAGTCTGTGAGTTTCAACCTGGTGCCTGGATATTGTGATGTTCTGGCATTCATCCTGCTACTTCCGCGCCTGGATATATAGACTATAGCCCCATGTGTCTATAGACCCGGGGTGAGGACCTGTTTTATGCTTGCCGGTCACTGGAAGGTCCTATTCCTGAATTGATCACCGGGACACAAGTACCTTTGACCAGAATGACCGAATTACTCATCAGGAAAACCATATGAAATTACTGCAACCACTATTTGTTTTTACTTCTCTACTGGTCGTCACAGTTTCCGCTGCGATTGCTGAACCTGAATATGTGACGATTGAGATGGAGATTGATATTGACCGATCCGCTGAAGATGTCTGGGCTGCGGTTGGTGACTACTGCGATATTGGCGAGTGGGGTGGTCTGCCCTGCGAAATTACATCCGGTAATGGTGGTATGGGTACTGTACGGGTTCTGACTGCCGGGCCAAGGGAGATCATTGAAATCCTGGTGGCCCAGACTGAGCTTTCCTATGGCTATACCCAGCCGGCGGTGGAAGGGCAATTTTACGATCTATACCACGGTTTCATGGAAGCCCGCCCTGTGACGGAGTCTACGTCCAAAATGCTGTATACCCTGGTTTATGATGTATCCAATCTGGAAAACCAGGAAGCCAAGGATGCAGATGTGGCCCGTCGGCGCGGAATGTTTGAGGGACTGCTTGGTAATATGAAGGAGATAGCCGAGAGTCACTAATCCCAGTAATTGAAGAAGGTTGCTTTAATCCGGCGGCAGTAAAAACGGTCGCCGGTACATGCAGAGACTGGAAGAACAAGTGAAAGCACTATATTCTTCACCTTTTGATTTTTTTGACAGTCTTCAGTACCCATCATTTATATATACACTCTATAGTCATAATATTCTCAATACAGACAAGATATTCCGATTTCAGGGGGAATCATGAACCGATACCGTATCCTTACCACCTTGCTTTTTCTGGCAGGGCTCGCCAGTTGCTCGGACTCTGGCAGTGAAAATACCCAGACTGGCAGCGAAGCGTCTTCCGCTTCGACCATGGCGCCGGCCGCTGTAGCTGCAGCCGAGGTGTCCTATGAGCGTCTGCTTAATGCCGAAAATGAACCGGAACAGTGGATGATGAAAGGGGGTACCTATCAGGAAACCTATTACAGTCCACTTGATGAAATTAATCGCGACACTATCGATCAACTGGAACTGGCCTGGTACGCGGATTACGACGTAAATCTAAGTCAGCAGGGCACTCCGCTGTATGTGGATGGCGTTATTTATGTGTCAACAGCCTGGAGCATGGTAAATGCTTTTGATGCCAGGACTGGTGAACTTCTTTGGCATTATGATCCGGAAACGGATCGTGAAATTGTGACCAAGGTATGTTGCGGTATAGTAAATCGCGGTATTGCGGCTTATGAAGGCCATATCTACCTGGGCACACTGGATGGTTACCTCGTTGCCATCAACGCTGAAACCGGGGAAGAAGCCTGGCGCAAACTGACCGTGGATCCAGACAAGTCCTATACCATTACCAGTGCACCCCGCATCATCAAGGGCATGGTGGTAATCGGTAATTCAGGGGCGGAGAAAAGTGCCCGCGGCTATCTGGGTGCCTACGATGCCGAGACCGGTGAAGACATCTGGCGTGTGTATACCGTTCCCGGAAACCCGGAACTCGGGTTTGAATCATCACAATTGGAAATGGCTGCAGCTACCTGGAGCGGTGAGTGGTGGGAACTTGGCGGTGGTGGCACTGTCTGGGATTCCGTGGTTTATGATGAAGTCAATGATCTGATCATCTTCGGAACCGGTAATGGGACACCCTGGGACCAGCGAGCCCGTGACCCGGAAGGCGGGGACAATCTGTTCGTTGCATCACTGCTGGCAGTGCAGGCAGAGACTGGTGAATATGCCTGGCATTACCAGACAACACCAGGGGATACATGGGATTACGATGCCATGAGCCCCATGATGCTGCTGGATCTGGAGGTGGATGGCGTTGAGCGTCATGTGGTTGCCCAACCCAACAAGAATGGCTTCTTCTATATGCTCGATGCCGGGACTGGCGAACTGCTCAGGGGCTATCCCTTCACGGAAGTGAACTGGGCAACAGGTATCGACATGGATACCGGACGTCCAATCGAGGTACCTGAAGCCCGCTACGACCATGAGAATATCTGGAATCTGGCACCCGGTGTGCAGGGAGGTCATGGCTGGCATTCCAACGCCTGGAACCCGGAAACCGGCTATATCTATATCGCTACCCAGCGTGCTTATTTTGCTATGCAGAGCCTTGAAAATTTCACGCCGAATCCTGATCCGAACGGTAATAACCTGGCAATCGATATGAGCGCCAACTTCGTTTATTACAGGGATAACCCTGATGCGCCCCGCGAGTTTGTGGGCTACGTATCAGCCTGGGACCCGGTTGCTGGCGAGGAAATATGGCGCAGTGAAGAACATGATGGCCCGACTGGATCCGTGATCAGTACGGGTGGTGGCCTGGTGTTTTCTGGTGGCGGAAATAACACCAATGAGTTCCGTGCCTATGATATCGAAACCGGTGAGAAACTCTGGTCCTTCGATACCCAGACAGGCATGGTGGCCACCCCGATTACCTATGAACTCGATGGCAAGCAGTACATCGCTGCCAGTGTTGGTATTAACCAGGCGGGTAATTACTTCGCACCAAACTATTCCCGTCTGTTGGTGTTTGCCCTGGACGGTGGCGCACAGCTTCCGGAACCGCTCACGTTTACACCACGTGAGTTGAATCCCCCCGAACTGGCCGTTGGGCAGGATGTGGTGGATGCCGGTGGTGCTGTATATGGCCAGCATTGCGGTGTTTGCCATGGCATAGGTGGCCAGCAGCGTGGCGCAAACTTTCCGAACCTGATGGTCTCACCCATGCTGCACAGCCAGCAGGCGTTCGACCAGGTCGTTTTGGATGGGTCAAGGGCCGACAAGGGTATGGTTTCTTTTGCTGACCGTATCAGTCCGGAAGAGAGTGAGGCCATTCGCTGGTTTCTTGTAGCCCAGGCTACCGAAGCCCTGAATGCCACCCCGTTGGCGCCGCCAGAGGACGTGGATGCTCCCGAGGACCTCCATACGGACGAGTAAGGGTTCCTGAAACAGCGATATCCTTCATATTAACCGCCGGATCCTGCCAGACCCGGCGGTTTTTTTTGATACCAGGGGTTTTGTCAGCACACTTGATCCAGGGCAATGGGGTGAAAGAATGGCTTATTTATCATGGTCTAATACCCATTAGGTATGAGGGGGAATTGTGGACAAATATTCCGCGCTCCCTCAGAATCCGTAATAAAAGGGAACTGCACAATTTTTGGCCATTTGAGGTGTAAAATCTGCAGATAAAGTCGGGCAGACTCGCCGGGCAAAATGAAAAACAGCGGTATACAGAATATGTTCACACTTTCCAGAAAAACAGCATTGTCATTACTGTGCACAGCCTCCACACTGGTGGCTTCCCAGGCGTGGTCTGCCGATGACAGCCAGTGGCAGGTAATCGAAAATTACTGCTACGATTGCCATAATGATGTGGATTGGGCAGGCAGTGTTGCATTCAACCTGATGTCCTCTGACAACATTCCTCATGAAACGGAAACCTGGGAAGAGGCAATTCGCCGGGTAGCCGGTGGTCATATGCCACCTCCCGGTGCAGAGCGTCCACCTGAAAAAGATCTGAATAGCCTGGTGTCATGGCTTGAAAATACGATTGATGCAGCCGCAGATACAACACCGATTGGTAATGTGCCCCTGAAGCGGCTTAATCGCCGTGAATACGAAAATGCCGTCCATGATCTCCTTGGTCTGGAAATTGATGCTTCGTTATTGCTTCCGACCGATGACCTTGAGGGAGGCTTTGACAATAATGCAGAGGCTCTGCAGGTATCCCCGGCCTTTATCGACCAGTACCTGAATGCTGCCCGTACTGTAGCCCATAATGCCATTGGATCAACTCGTCCTATTCCCGTGATGGAAACCTACGGTCGAGTGGCGGACATGATTATTTCTCTGCCGGCCAGGGGAACGCCCGGTACGGGCAATCAGCAACTTCACCAGCCGGGCATGCCATTTGGTACCCGTGGTGGTATGAGTGTGCGTTATAACTTCATGGCCGATGGAGTATATGAACTTAATATCGGTGACCTGGCGCTGGGCAGGGAAGTGCCAAACATGGAGTTCAAAAATACAGTGATTGCCCTGCTTGATGGAGTGGAATTCTTCCGGACTGAAGTTGGCGGTGACGCCGATCATGAGTCCATCGACCAGGAACAGGCGGATGCCGTCTCCAGTATAAACCTGCGTCTGAAGAATATTCGTTTTGAGGCGACTGCAGGCCAGCACACTGTAACAGTCACATTCCTGAAACGCAGTTTTGCGGAAAGTGATGAAAGGACACCGCAGACTGCTCTGGAAGGTGGGCAAAGCCGGATTCAGAAACTCCATGCATTACAGGTGCGTGGTCCACTTGAAGTTCATGGCATCAGTGAGTCGGAATCACGCAAGCGAATATTTACCTGTTATCCACGGGAAACTGCCGAAGAAAGCGCCTGTGCACAGCAGATTATTACCAACCTGGCCGAGAGAGCCTTCCGTCGTCCATTGACCGATGAAGACCTCGATAGCCTCTTGGCTTTCTATGAAAACAGCCGTGCCAGTAATGATTTTGAGGCCGGCATCAAGGAAGCCGTGAGTGCCATTCTTGTCAGCCCTCATTTTATCTATCGCGCCGAAGGTGGTCCCGCCGAAGGTGAAAACCTGATGCTGACGGATCTTGAATTGGCATCCAGATTGTCTTTCTTCCTCTGGAGCAGCCTGCCCGATGAAGAGCTGCTGACACTGGCCAGCAATAACGAACTGGGGAACCCTGATACTTTACGGGAACAGATCAGACGCATGCTCGCTGATGACAGGGCAAAAACCCTGGTTGAGGATTTTGCTTTCCAGTGGCTGCACCTGTCCAGGCTGGATGAAATTAATCCAAATGGTCGCATGTTCCGCTATGCCAGTCGTTTTCTGGATCCACGACCCATGTTCAAGCAGGAGCTGAGTCTGTTCCTGGATAGCATCCTGCGCAGCGACCAGTCCGTCGTTCGCCTGCTGGACGCCGATTACACCTACCTGAATGAAAGACTGGCGGCGCACTACGGTATTGATGATGTAAAGGGTAGTGCCTTCCGGAAGGTTGAACTGGAAGATGATTACCGAAAAGGTCTACTGGGCAAAGGGGCTATCCTGATGCTTACAGCAAATCCGAACCGGACATCACCGGTAATTCGTGGCGCCTGGATTCTTGAACGTCTGCTCGCGTCTCCGCCACCGCCGCCGCCGGCCAACGTGGAAACGGATCTTTCCCAGAAACCCGGACAGGCGCCAAAGACCTTGCGTGAGCGACTGGAGCAGCATCGTGAAAACCCCAGCTGCTATAACTGTCATGGCGTGTTGGATCCCCTGGGTCTGGCCTTGGAAAACTTCAATACCGTTGGCCAGTTCGAGAAGTTGGACAGGGATACGTTAAGCCTGATTGACGCCTCTGGCGTGTTACCTGACGGTACTGTCATCAAGCGTCCGGAAGATCTGACCAAAGCGCTGGTGGCGCGTTCGGACCAGTTCGTCAAGTCACTCACGGAACACCTCATGGCCTATGCCCTGGGACGTGTTGTGGACGATCAGGATATGCCGCTTGTGCGCAGGATTGTGCGCCAGGTTGAAAAAGAAGGTAACAGTTTTGAGTCCATTATTTACAACATTGTAAGTAGTGAGGCCTTCCGGATGCGGGAAAGCCTGTTAAGTGCCACTGAGGCAGAAAGTAACCAGCAGGCTTCACTCTAGACATTGACATAAACAGGAACAGACCATGTTTATCAGTAAAAAACATCTTTCACGTCGAACCCTTCTGAAAGGCACAGGTGCCTCTATTGCACTGCCAATGCTGGACGCCATGACGCCAGCCCTGGCCCAGGCAGAAGTGGCTCCGCCACGTTTGGGATTTATCTATTTCCCCCATGGGTCCGTGATCCATGAATGGATTCCGGAAAAGACCGGCAGTGATTTTGAATTGTCAAAAATCCTCCAGCCCCTGGAGCCTATTCGTGAGTATGTGACTGTGGTCAGTGGCTTGCGAAACAAGGCCGCCGAGGGTGGACCCGCTCCCCATGCGATCACCGAGGAAACCTGGTTGTCAGCTGTTGCCCCTGGAGACAGGGATCGGGGCCCGAATGGTGTCAAAGGCATGACAATAGACCAGATAGCTGCACGCATTATTGGTAACGGTACACCACTGCCATCACTGGAACTGTGCGGAGAACCAGGAGGGGCAATCAACTACAGAACTCCCCAGCAGCCGCTCCCGCTGGAAGGTAATCCCCGCAAGGTGTTCTATACCATGTTCGGACAGGGTGACACCTATGATGAGCGTATCCAGATTCTTAGCCAGTCCCAGAGCCTGCTCGACTACGTGCGTGAAGCTACCGCCAGTCTGAACCGGAAGCTCAGTAGCGCTGACCGGGTACGTGTATCCAACTATCTGGACTCCATCCGTGAAGTGGAGACCCGAATCCAGAAGCTGGAAGAAGGTGCCCGTGAGTTGTCCGGTCTGCCGGATGCTCCACTGGGGCCGCCCGATGATTTCACCGAGTTACTCGATGTACAGTTCGAAATGATCGCCCTGGCCTACCAGAATAACCAGACCCGTATAGCCTCCATGCGCATGATCAAGGAAGCCAGTATGCGCGTTTTTGATAATCTGGGTGTGGCTGAATCGTTTCATCCGCTGTCCCATCACCAGGAAGACCCTGCCAAGTGGGATCTGCTGGTTCGCATTCAGCGCCACCAGACTGAACGTGCCCTGCGTTTCGCCACGCGTCTGAGCGAAATGGAAGATGTCGACGGGAGTATTCTGGATAACTCCATCATTCTATTTGGCAGCAACATGGGCAACAGTGATGTCCATGATGCCAACCTGTTGCCCGCGGCTCTCCTGGGTAAAGGGGGCGGTGTCAAAGGTGGGCAGCACCTGAGTTATCCAGTCGATACGCCCCATGCTAACCTGCTACATACCATTATGGAGCGTGCCGGCATTCCGCTGGAAGAGTTTGCCGACAGCACTGGCCCGTTTGCGGAAGTTTAATATGAAGTTTCACCACGCCCTTTTGAAGGTTGCTGCAACAGTAGTGACTGTCGCTGGCATGTCCATGGCCAGTGCACAGAATTTTGAACCACTGGAAGTACCGTCGCCGCTTGGTGATATTGTCAGGAATCTCGATGTTCATGAGAAAGGGCCGGATGGCAGTACACCACTGCAGTGGGCTGTTTTTGACCAGGATGTCGAAAAAGTACGTTCGCTGATTCGTGCTGGTGCAGATGTTATGGCGGTGAATAACTACGGTGCCAATGCCATGCAACTGGCTGCCGAAGTGGCTCATCGCGATATCATCAAATTGTTGCTGGATGCCGGGGCTGATGCGGACTCTCCGAACCCAGAAGGGCAGACAGCGCTAATGCTCGTGGCCCGAACAGGTGATGTAAATGCCGCGAAAATGCTTGTCAGAAAGGGCGCCTCTATAGATGCCAGGGAAAACTGGGGACAGCAGACAGCCCTGATGTGGGCCGCTGCCCGACGTCACCCGGCGATGATGGAATACCTGATTCGAGAAGGGGCAGATATTAATGCTGTTTCCGCCATTCGTGATTATAACAGTCATGTGACGGCCGAGGGTCGTGCCAAGCGTCTGGATAGTGGTGGACTGACTCCATTGATGTATGCTGTGCGTGAAAACTGCATCGCCTGCGTGGAAGTGCTGATTGATCATGATGTGGATCTTGATCTGCCTGATCCCGATGGTGTCTCACCTCTCTTACTGGCCATTCTCAATGACAACTGGGATATTGCAAGGATTCTTATTGAAAGTGGTGCTGATGTAAATCAGTGGGATATCTTTGGTCAGTCACCGCTGATTGCGGTGGCAGGAAACCGGAATAATCCCGGCCTGAAAGTGGATGGTTACCTGAATCAAACTGACGGCCTGACCATCGCCAGAATGTTACTCGAAGCAGGGGCCAATCCGAACATGCAGCTTTTTTATCGCCCGGCCAAGGCTCGTGGCGGTCCCCTGTCCAGGGGCACGACACCACTTATTCGTGCTGCAAGTAATGGTGACCCTGAGTTGATCAAGTTGCTTCTCGAATACGGTGCGGAAGCCGATTTGCCACAGGCAGACCTGCAGACTCCCGTATCGGCACTGGCGGGCTCAAGAGCCAACCAGGACCAGTTGATTGAAGCATTGGATGTCCTGCTTGAAGCTGGCGTGGATATCAATCTCATGGCGGTACCCCACCATCTTCAGCGCGCCTTTGGTGGGACACCACTGCACTATGCGGTCAGGGCCGGGAACGATAGAATGGTTACTGCGCTGGTCAATGCCGGTGCCGAGATCAATGGCAAGGACATTGATGGTTTAACTGCCCTGGATTATGCGGAATCCAGAGGCCGTATCGGGTTTACTTCATCACGTCAGCCCCCCAATACAGAAATGGCGGAGTTGTTGCGCTCGCTGGGCGCCACCGAAGAACTGGATGCGACACCGTTCTGGCCTAATGTGGGGCCCCCATTCTTTTATCCGTGGCATGTATTTCCCCTGGATCCGGAAATTGAAAAGAATGCCCTTGTTCCCGGCTCCTTTGACCATCAGTAGTAGTTGATCATGATAAAAAATCCTTCATCACGCAGGCTTTTCCTGAAATCCGGTTCCTGTGCCATGGCCGCAGGCCTGCTTGGCATCTCTCCATTGGCATCAGCGCAGTCAGGTAGCACAGTCATCAATCGTGTAGATCTTAACCATGCCTGGGTTTTTCAGGGGGTGGGCTGTAATGTGTTTGCCATCCCGGATCCCAACGGGGATGGTGTGATGATGGTGGATGGCGGCCTGGCTGAACATTCAGGCGCGCTTGTTGATAGTGTCCTCAATACTTTTGGAAAGGACAGGGTTGACCTGTTGGTAAATACTCACTGGCATCCCGAGCAAACCGGCTCCAATGAAAACCTGGGGGCCCAGGGGGCAGAAATATTTGCCCACGAGAAAACCGGCATGTTCCTGCAAAATTCGGTGCATTCGGCCTTGTTTGATGGCCGTTACGGCCCGCTGGCGGATGCCGGATTGCCCACCCGTACAATGCGTGGCAGTGGCACCATGAAGTATGCCGGACAGGAGATTATGTTTGGCTACCTGCCAGCAGCCCACTCTGACAGTGATATCTGGCTCTATTTTCCTATGCTGGATACCCTGGTTGCCGGCGGTCCTGTCACATCCGGGCAATGGCCCGTTTTGGATATTCGCCATGGCTCCTGGATGGGGGGATTGCTCAAAGCCTACGAAACCCTGGCCCAGGTAGTGAGTGCAGATACTGTTGTTATTCCTGCCCATGGTCCCGTATTGAGCGGCACAGATATATTACGTATGCGGGCCATGTATACTAATCTGCATCTTGACCTGTCCGAGCAACTTAACCTGGGTATGGGACCCAAGGATATTGTGACAATGGGATTGCTGGATCCCTATGTGGACGACTTTGGTGACCCGACAGTGTTCCTTGATCATGCTCACCGGAGTATACAGCGCGCCTTTGTGCCTGATTAATCCAACTCTGCCTCCCTCAGATCAGGGGCTATGATCCGCCGAAAATATACCCGGGCTGTGATGCTGTTCACACTCTGGGAAATGCCCGTGATCCATATGCTGATTTTGACACCCGTATCACTGCATTTACTGTAGGCATGCATTAGCCTGTGAGTGCGTAATAGGCTCGTATATTTCAATGGGTTACCAAGGCTGAAAGTCTTAGGCGGAAGGTTCATCCTGTTGTATCGGGTAATAAAAATCCTCGGGTGCCGAATAAAGGGAATTTTTCCGGCTTGAAGCTTGCCAAATAGGTGCAATAATAAGACCCTGTAATTATAAAACAGTAACAAGTTGCTGTTATAAAAGGTTTTTTGAGACTTGCCTGATGCGTCATTGTATAAATGAAAAAGGTGTCACCCTGCTGGAATTGCTGATAGCGATGGCCATTCTTGGTGTCATTATTACTGTAGCTGTGCCCAGCTTTTCAGAGTTCGGGGACACACAGCGGCTGATTGGAGCTACAGAACAGATTTTTGGTCATATACAGCAGGCGCGTTCAGAGTCCGTGACCGGAAATACCAGGTCCTATATCAAGTTTGATGTTGATGGTACAGCATCCTGGGAGTATGGATTCAGTACAGTCAGCGGGACATGTAACCTGACTGTAACCAATCCCACTACGGCCAATGCCTGCGTCACGGTCGTTGATGATGGTGATGGCAGCGTTGATCCCGGTGATGGTTCGGTGGATACCGATGATCTTATTCTCAATCGCTTCACCAGTGATGAATGGGGTGATGTGAAACTGAATATCAATTCCTTTTCCAGTGGTACCACGCAGATTAATTTTGATCCGGTCAGGGGGACGTCCTCTTCCGGTGAAATCAACCTGGAAAGTGGTGTGGGTAAGCGGTTGAATATAGAGATGAGTCTGCTGGGCAGACCCACGATTTGTGTCCCAAGCAGTTCCATAACGTCTACGGTAGGAAATTACAGCGGGTGCTGATTCAGTGAAAAGTCGCTTAAACAACACAGAGTCCGGTTTTACGATTACCGAATTACTGGTCACCATTGCTCTCAGCCTGAGTGTGGTGAGTTCAGTACTCGTCGGTTATATGGCTACATACACCAGTTCCATGGATACCATGGCAGCAAGCA
The DNA here is from genome assembly GCA_964503965.1 of uncultured Enterobacteriaceae bacterium. GTDB lineage: Bacteria > Pseudomonadota > Gammaproteobacteria > Pseudomonadales > Pseudohongiellaceae > Eutrophocola. Next base: position 32,902 of record CAZDCK010000029.1, read on the forward strand.
AAATGAATCAGGACCTTAATGCGGTGATGAATATGATGATCACCGAGTTTCGTCGTGCCGGTTACTCTGCCGGGGCAGCCAATGCAACTGATCCTACGACGAACCTGTTCAATCAGGTTGATGATACAGCCCTTGAAGTCTTCGACTCCATGACTGGCAATAATCAGCTTGTCACCGATCTGAGCAATGGCTGGACCAACAGCAGTTCACCAGCGGCTACTGAAGGCAGCTGTATTGTTTATGCCTATGATCTTGACGATGATGGTGTTGTTGATGCTGAGGAGTTGGGGGGGTTCAGGCTCAACAGTGGTGTTGTCGAATTTCGCCGGCTGGGGAATACCGCTGATCCGGATACCTGCACTACCAGCAGCAATACCTGGGAAGCCCTAACGGATTCCTCATTCATCACGGTCAGTGAATTGACATTTAACCTGGATGATTCAGCATGCCTGAATACAAGGGAACCCAATAATGTTGATGATGATGCTGATTCCACCGTGGATAATGCTGAGGAAGCGGATTGTTATGATGTGGCCGCCGCTTCAGGCGATATCACTGTGGAAACCCGACAGATAAATATTACATTGACCGGAAACCTTACCGCCGATGCCTTTGTTCAGATTTCCCTGAATCAGGATGTCCGTGTCCGCAATGATCTCGTGAGGGTGCGCCCGTGAATATGAACCTGATTACTGCTGTTAGGGCGAAAACAAGACAAAAGGGAGCGCTGACTCTGGCGGTTTCCCTGACAATTCTGATGCTCAGTACCCTGGTGACCTTTAACGTCTCCAAGGCTATCCTGATGGAGCAGAAAATCACCAACAATGATGCTCGTGCAAAAATGGCTTTCGAGGCCGCAGAGGCCGGCATCATCGCCGCACTCAGTTATATTGAGGAAGATCCCGACAGGGATGGTGCAGATAACGACTGTGCCTTGCCGGCCAGCAGCACCATAGACTGTATCTTTGATACCGATGCTGACAATGTGGGTGATACCAATACCACTATGGTAGGTCCGGCAACCGTGACCGTTACCCTCACTGATATATCCGGTGACATGACCGCTGTTCAGATTGTGGCAGTTGGTACCAGTGATGACGGTACAGCAGTGCGCACAATCACCCAGACCATGGTAACCATTAACCCCTTGCCCAATGCACCGGATAACCCCGTTATCACCCGCGGCAGTATGATTATTGTTGGGTCGGCAACCGTTCATAATCAGGAAGGGCACAGTACCATCTGGACTGGCAGTGAAATTGATATGGGCTCCAACAACAGTACGGCGACCGAAGTCCCTGATGTGGGGGATGTGCCCAGTTATCCCACCTGTATGGATATTCCCGGTACCTGTACTCTGGTGCAGGCCTCTGACAACTCGGTGAAGGGGCTCGATGTTATTGAGAATGACACCAGCTTGAGTGCGCTCTCTGATACTGAATTTTTTGAAAACTTTTTTGGGGTGAACCCTACAACTTATCGAGCATCGCTCGTGACCATGGAAACGGTAGCGGCCACTGCCAACACGGATGTAGATCTGGCAACCCATGAGGTGGTCTGGATAGAAGGCAATACCAGCTTCAGCGGTGTAACAGTCGGGTGTACGACCTCCGTCACCGGCTCCAATGTGTGCCCCTCGAACAATACGAAGCCATCAATAGTCATTGTGAATGGCGATGCTTCCTTCAGTGGAGGCAGTCAGTTTTACGGCATTCTTTTTGTCATGGGTAATGTGAATATTTCAGGCAATACCACTATTAGAGGCGCCCTGGTAACCGCAGGGGATACTGAAAGCAGTACAGGCGGCAGTTTTGATGTCTGGTATAACTCATCGATTCTTGGAGGCACGTCCCTGGCAGGAGCGTCTTCAGGTAGTGCTGGTACATGGAAGGATTTTTGATCCTGGGAGCTGAGCATGAAAATATTTAGAGACAGAAACAGGGGCTTTGGCCTCGTTGAGATTCTGGTCACGCTGGGTGTTCTGTCCGTGGGCATTCTGGGGGTGACGACTCTCCATGGTGTGATTGCCAGACAGAGTTCAGATAACAAGGCGCGTTCCGAGGCAATGAGCATTGCCCAGTCCCGTATTGAGGAAATGCGCAATTACACCAATGATGCCGGCACCCTGGCTGAATTCAATACGTTGTATGCAGATACAGTGGGATATGCGAACAGTGCCAGTGTCCAGGGCATCAGTGCCGACTTTACCCGTACCGAAAGTATTTCCACTTCCGGCAGCATCAAGGATGTGTCCATCATGGTCAGCTGGACCAATGCGTCCGGAGATTCCCAGTCGGTGGCGCTCAGCACAGACTTTTCTTTTATATCCCCCAGAAAGGTCGGGGATACTGCCCTTGAGTCATCTGAGGAAAAAGTAGAATCACCCACAGGGCGGGCCCGATTGGGTGACGGGGTGTTGTCCGATGATGAAGTGGCAGGCGCCTCCAGCAATGGTGATGGAACCTCCGAGCTGATCAGGGGGGCTGATCGACTCCTGGCTGTGGGGAGTGATGTTGTGCTTACCCTGGTAGAGGCATGTCAGCTTGAGCAGGGCAGCTGCGCAGATTTTGTGCGAATCAAGGGTCGTGTCTATGTGGACAGGGATCAGCTTGGCGGCCTGGATATGGGGGCAGTCAGTGTGCTGGCATCAGATGCAGCCTTTTGCGCCCGCAGTTATATCCCTTCCGGGGGTGTGGAAGCGGATCGTGTCTCAGTGTCGAATTCCACAACCAATACCGTGGCGACTTCCGCAGGCCCCGGCGAATATGAATATTTCGATTACACCTGTTACCTGGGCGGTGGCTGGCATGGCAATGTAGGCCTGCTTGTTTCTGGGAACACCAACTGGGACTCCTGTGTGGGAGACCCGACCTCTGTACAGAATTATGAAATGCCTATTCGTGCTTCGCGTCGCGTGTATCGCGGTATGATCTACAAAATTGACAACTCTGAGGCGGATGGCAAGGAAAAAGTGACAGGCACACCCCTTGTCCAGTATTACACTGAAGGAATCGGTGACAGTGTTGTACTGCCTATTCCCGGTTCCGGTGATGCAACCCATGATTTTGTCCTGACAGGAGCTTTCTCAAATGCCCAGTTGAGTAATGCGAATCCCTGTCTGAACCTTGGTTCCATGACCCGCTCTGACTCCAATGTCAACGGAACCATTGGGGATCTGTTTGAAGATATGCCAGATGATTTCTACTGCCTCAACGATGGCTACACCAATGATGTTTCCACGCTTGATAGCATTCCTGCCGGTTTTGGTGTGGAGAGCAATGTTACCTATGGCAATACCTGTCCCTACAATCCGGCGGATCCTCCGGCAACGCTTCATCATATTACCGGGTCGATTTCCATGAGTGCTCCTGTCACGGATGAAAACACCACTCTGGCAGAAGGGATTAACGCCTTTACTTCTGACGGCCCGGGAACCTGCGAAATTGGCAGTCTGGTCACGGATGTGGATGCCGGTAGCTACACAAAAACTTACGAATGCGATGTGTTTGACTGGAGTACCACGGTGAATAATGTGGAAGTTCTCAACGGATGGACAGGTTATATCGAGTTGGACTACGACCAGTCCAGTATGAGCTGTGACCCCAATCGTATTTCGTTTACTGACCAGACATCTGACAGCTCTGGTCATGACTTCAGCAATTGTTCTCCGGGATCCTTCATCTTCTTCTCTGGGACTGTGATAGATGCTCCCAACAACAGGGAACTTTCTTCTGCCACGATCAGTGATGCGGGTGGCAGTTGTGTTGTGGCAATGGATGGTATGAGCTTTACCTGCCTGACTGATGAGTTCGCGGTTGGTGTTGAGGCCTGGACAGGGACTATCACCCTGGTCAGTGATGCCAATGTTGTCTGTACCGCCACGGATACGGGAGATAATCCGGGGATATTCAGCTTTACGGATGAACCTTCCGGGATTGTTGATCTGAGCATTACGCTGACGAACAACACCGGTAGTTGTCCCTGATCAGGTTTGCAGGTAACAAGGGTATGCTATGCTTGCAATACACCATTGACGCGTTGCGGTCGTGACGTTGAGCGTTGTTGTGGATTGTATTGTGTGGAAGAGTTTGGAGATGAAGAATAAAAAGTTAACAGATCAACAAGGCTTTACCCTCATTGAGCTGCTTATTGGGGTTGCGATTATGGGGATTCTGGTGATGATCGCCTATCCCTCTTACCAGGACAGTATCCGTTCATCCCGCCGCGCAGATGGTATTGCGGCAGCGCTGGCTGTCCAGGTAGCCCAGGAACGTTTTCGCGGCAGCTGCCGTTTTTATGCGTCAAATATTGGGGCCAGTGATGTATGCGGTGCGAGTGCCGCAGCCAGTACGGTTGCAGGACCTTCTGCCAGCAATGAAGGTTTTTATCAATTGTCGATTGAAGGGACGGCATCCGGGAATGCCTACACAATCCTGATTTCTCCAACCGGTAGCCAGACGGAAGACACTGAGTGCAGTCCTATGCGCCTGGCTTTCAGCAATGTCAATCCAACCGGATTGAAATCTCCGGCGGATTGTTGGTAAGTATGGATAAAAGATAAAGGTCGGGATTTGGTAGGCCGGAAGAGGTCCGAAGGACTGTCATCCAGCGATTAAGCTGTTGCAGGATACAGGATGCAGGATACAAGAGGAAATATTCGAGATAGACGGAGGGATTGTGTTTAACTGACCATCAAATTTATAAATAAGCTCAAATAAAACCCTTGACGGTTAATCTGAGACGAACGATCCTGCCTTTAGCCTTTAGCCTTTAGCCTTTAGCCTTT
>CAZDCK010000030.1:0-34738 GCA_964503965.1 uncultured Enterobacteriaceae bacterium
TCCCACTCAATGGTAGCGGGAGGTTTGCTGCTTATATCATATGAAACACGGCTGACATCCCGGATTTCGTTGATAATGCGGTTGGAAACTGTTTCCAGCAACTCATAAGGCAGATGCGCCCAACGTGCTGTCATGAAATCTACGGTTTCCACTGCCCGAACTGCCAGAACATAGGAATAACGGCGGGCATCGCCCACTACCCCAACAGATTTTACTGGCAGGAATACGACAAAAGCCTGGCTGACTTTGTCATACCACCCGGCATTGCGAAGCTCTTCGATAAAGATGGCATCAGCTTCACGTAAAATATCGCAATATTCCTTTTTAACTTCCCCCAGGACACGAACACCCAGCCCCGGTCCCGGGAATGGATGACGATGAACCATTTCAGGAGGTAACCCCAGCTCTATACCGATATTTCGTACCTCGTCCTTGAAGAGCTCCCGCAAAGGCTCAACCAGGGACATGGCCATATCTTCGGGCAGGCCACCAACATTGTGATGGGATTTGATGACATGGGCAGTGCCATGTTTAGATGCTGCCGATTCGATGACATCAGGGTAGATTGTGCCCTGGGCAAGCCACTTGATCTCACCGAGCTTGGCTGCTTCCTCATCAAAGATATCAATAAACGTGTTACCAATAATCTTGCGTTTGGCTTCAGGCTCATCGATACCCGCAAGATTGGACAGGAAAATCTCTTCGGCATCAGCCCGGATGACCTTGACTCCCATATTTTTGGCGAAGGTCTCCATAACCTGGTCACCTTCATTGAGCCTGAGCAGGCCATTGTCCACAAAAACACAGGTAAGCTGATCGCCGATTGCCCGATGCAGAAGTGCGGCAACCACGGAAGAATCGACACCACCGGACAAACCCAGCAGTACCTGGTCATCTCCTACCTGTTCCCGAACAGTCTGAATGGCATCTTCGATGATATTGGCCGGAGTCCAGAGACGGGCACACTGACAGATTTCATGAACAAACCGGTTGATCAGTTCCTGGCCAGACTGTGTATGCGTTACTTCCGGATGAAACTGCACAGCATACATTTTACGACTTTCATCCATCATGGCAGCGATCGGTGCGCTTTCCGTAGACGCAATCACTGAAAATCCCTCAGGGACTTCCACAACCTTGTCACCATGACTCATCCAGACGTTGAGGTAGAACTTGTTGCCTTCCTGACGGGAATGCTCCAGGTCACTTAACAGGGGATTGCCGCTGCTGATCTCGATTTCAGCATGGCCGAATTCTGATTTGTCAGAACTTTCTGTCCTGCCGCCCAGTTGCAGGGCCATGGTCTGCATGCCATAACAGATACCAAGAATCGGCAATCCAGCATTCAGGATATAGTCAGGAGCCTTCGGGGAATCGAGAAGTGTCGTTGACTCCGGACCACCCGAAAAAATGATTCCCCTTGGGTTAAAGGCTTCAAACTCTTCCTGTGACAGGCTGTAATGATGAATTTCACAGTAGACGCCGGCTTCACGGACACGCCTAGCTATCAACTGTGTATATTGGGCACCGAAATCCAGGATAAGGATTCGATGATCATGAATATTCTGCGACATTCAGTTTTTCGCTTTGGAAAAGGGACTGTTAATCAGGCTGTTATCAGCTGACGCGGTAATTTGGCGCTTCCTTGGTGATGCTTACATCATGGACATGACTTTCACTCACTCCGGCCGCAGTAATTTTCACAAATTCAGGCCGCGTACGCATTTCATCCATGTTGGCGCAACCGGTCAGCCCCATACTTGAGCGTATGCCACCGATCAACTGGAAGATAATCGCTGACATGGGTCCCTTGTAGGGTACCCGACCTTCAATGCCTTCCGGTACAAGCTTGCTGGCACCGGCCTCAAGGTTCTGGAAATAGCGATCAGCCGAACTGTGAGTCTGGGACATTGCCCCAAGGGAACCCATACCACGGTAAGCCTTGTAGGAGCGCCCCTGGTACAGCTCCACTTCACCTGGCGCCTCTTCTGTACCTGCCAGCAGGCTGCCAATCATGACAACATTGGCACCTGCCGCAATGGCCTTGGCAATATCACCGGAAAAGCGGATACCACCATCGGAAATCACCGTAACACCTGTTCCTTTCAGAGCTTCAGAAACATTTGCCACTGCTGTTATCTGGGGAACACCAACACCGGTTACAATACGTGTAGTACAGATTGACCCGGGGCCAATGCCAACTTTCACGGCATCCACACCAGCTTTTGCAAGATCCCTGGCGCCCGCCGCAGTCGCGACATTTCCTCCCACCAATTGCAGGTCTGGATAGGTCGCCTTGATCTGCGCAACCCTGTTCAGAACATCCCGGGAATGGCCATGGGACGTATCCACAATCACGATATCAACACCTGCGCTCACCAATGCCGCCACACGATCCGGAGTATCACCACCAACTCCCACGGCAGCCCCCACTCTCAGCTGTCCCATACTGTCCTTGCAGGCGTTGGGAAAATCCTCGGATTTACGTATATCCTTTAGTGTCACAAGCCCTTTCAATTCAAAACTGTCATTGACCACCAGCACCTTCTCGATACGATGGTCATGCATGAGCACCTTGACTTCATCAAGGTCTGCGCCCTCTTTTACTGTCACCAGTTTTTCTTTAGGCGTCATGATCTTTTCAACAGAAGCCTCAAGATCATTCTCAAAGCGTACATCACGACTGGTTACAATGCCCACAAGGTCCCGGGATCCATGATCACGAATGACCGGCAACCCCGAGATCCGGTTTTCCTGGGTAAGTTCCAGAAGCTTGCGGATTGTTGTATCCGGAGTGATACATATGGGATCGGTCACTACCCCACTTTCATACTTCTTTACAGCACGCACTTCACGGGCCTGCTGCTCGATACTCATACTCTTGTGGATAATACCCATACCGCCTTCCTGGGCCATGGCAATGGCCAGGCGTGATTCGGTCACAGTATCCATGGCTGAGGACACAAGGGGGATATTAAGAGTGATTTCCCGGGTCAAACTGGTTTTCAGGTCGACCGTATTGGGCAGCACCTGGGAATGGGCGGGAACGAGTAGAACGTCATCAAATGTTAAAGCGTCTTCAACAATGCGCAGCATAGATATTCCTGATATCCCGTTGCGGGAAATCAACGCATTATACTCTATCAGGGAATTTCAGGTAAATCCCTGCTCCGCCCACCTAATGACCTGCTCCGCCCCCCTAATGAAAAGTTGGGCATCAAAAATCGGGCCAGAGAAGAGAAAAGTGGTCCTATTTCCTTTTCAGGCCGGGACGTTTTACCCTGTCTTCAGGGTCAATAATCCTGAGGTTACCAAACAGGCCCTTACGCTCCTCTTCATTTTCGTCATTTTCATCATTTTCGACATCGGATACCACTTCCTCGGACCGGGCCATCGCAGACGCTTCTGAACTTGCCCGGGCAGCCACGTCACTGTTTGGGCGGGCAACGACTGGCATATTACCTTCTTCTGCAAAATCCACACAAACACGCGCGGCTATCCTGGCGATCTGGTTACGCTCATCAGCATTGAGGGCCGTGTCCAGTTCCTCCCCGACTCTCAACGCAATCTCCCTGCCCTGCATGGTACAAAGCCGATTGCCGGGCATATCAGCGGCTGAAGTACTCATACTCACAATAATGAGGATCGGCAAAAGTAACGGAATCATTGGCTTCATGTGTCATTTTTTCCAGAGTCGGCTTACTGTGTGATCGGGACATTGTATCCCGTGGAGTACCCCTGATGGCAAATGCTTTCCCGGGCCCGAGTATTCAGATAGAGGGCTTCAGGGTATGATGCAATTACTATGCAGGACTTCAAATCAGACCAGGAAACTATCCTCAGCGTCAGCGACCTCAACCGCGAAGCTCGTTATCTGCTGGAAGGCAGTTTTCCCTCCATTCTCGTGGAAGGTGAAATTTCCAATATCGCCATGCCCGCTTCAGGACACTGGTACCTGACCTTGAAAGACGGCTCAGCCCAGGTACGCTGCGCCATGTTTCGCAACCGTAACATGCGGATCCGTTTTCGACCAGAAGACGGCATGCAGGTTCTTGTCAGGGGCAAAGTCAGTCTCTATGAAGGCAGGGGTGACTTTCAGCTGATTCTGGAACACATGGAAGAACGTGGCGATGGCGCCCTGTTAAGGGCCTTTGAAAAACTCAAGACCAGCCTGCTCCAGGAAGGCCTCTTTGATGAAGCACATAAGAGACCCTTGCCTGATCTGCCAACCCATATTGGCGTGATCACGTCTGCTACGGGTGCTGCAGTCAGGGATATTGTCAGCACCCTGGGACGACGTTTTCCCGCCATCATGGTTACTGTGATTCCCGTGACAGTACAGGGAGACAACGCCGCCAGAGAAATGATTCAGGCGATCACTGTGGCCAACGAAAAAAAGGGATGCCTTTCTGACCTCGATGTCCTGGTCATTGGTCGCGGTGGAGGCTCGCTGGAAGATCTCTGGAGTTTCAACGATGAAGGTCTGGCCAGATGTATACATGACAGTGAACTCCCTGTCGTCAGTGCGGTTGGTCATGAAGTGGACTTTACTATCGCCGATTTTGTTGCTGATGTACGGGCAGCCACACCTACAGCAGCTGCCGAAATCCTGAGCCCAGATCAGGACGAATATAAACTTCTTTTTGCAGCATATGGAAAGCAGCTCCTCTCACTGACAACCGAGGTTATCAACAGGAAAAAACAATCTCTGGACTGGCTCAGGAAACAGCTCCGCCACCCGGGAAGAAAGCTTCAGGAACAGTCACAACGACTTGATGAAACGGAAGCAAGATTGCAAAGGGCGTTCAGGAGTCAGCAGAATGCACTTAAAAGCCAGGTCGAAAATCTTTACCTTGGCATCAGGGCCAATTCGCCACAACATCTGGTCAAGGAATTATTCCAGAAGAACAAGACAATGCGGCAGCGCCTTGAAAGAAGTATGCGCCAGTTGATCCACATGCATAAAATGTCCCTGTCGGAACAAAGTCATGCTCTTAATACTGTCAGCCCCTTGAACACATTGAGCCGGGGATATTCAATTACCCATGGACCTGACAATCGAGTTGTCACTGATTACCAAAGCATTAATCCAGGTGATACAATCCAGACCCGACTATCCAACGGTCAAATTACCAGTACGGTGAATGCTGTTGAAGAAACTGACGTGGAAAAGTCCACGGGTAAACCAATACAGTGACTGTAATGCTGCTTTACCCTGGCTTCCTTCCTGGCTAATAACATGGCATGCCTTTTCGCAAGAATTTACGACTGTATTTTTAATCGGCATTGTCAAAAACTGTATTTCCGGGTCCCGGCAGGTATTTTCCCTAATAACCATCAAGCCTAATAAGTGATGGATTTGCATTTTCAGAAAGTCTCTTAAGAGTTTGTCATATGAGTAGCAAAGAAAAAAATATCAAGGAAGTCCGTGGACTCAAGATATACAAGAAGAAGCATAAAATCATAAAAAAACTGCTTAAAAAGACCAGCGTTCCGGAGATCCATGGTGACAAGGTATGGTTTTCCAGTTACCTCATCCTTGATTACCTGCTTGAAAATCCACCCGCCAAAAAGGCCAATATCATGGAAATCGGCAGTGGCTGGGGTATTCTCGCCTTGCACTGCGCCAAGGATTTCAAGGCCAATGTCATCGCCGTGGATGCAGACAAAAATGTCTTTCCGTTTCTCGACAAACATGCCGAACTTAACGATATTAATGTAAAGACGAAGGTGAGTCGTTTTGAAGACCTGAAGGCAAGCCTGCTTGGTGACCAGGATCTTATACTGGGTGGTGACATTTGTTTCTGGAAAGAGCTCATTGATCCACTGTACAAGGTTATCAAGAAAGCCATGAAAAATGGCGCCGGTAAAATTGTGATCGCAGATCCGGGCCGCTCTCCGTTTCTAAAACTGGCCAAACGTTGCAGGAAAAAGTTTGATGCAGAGCTTTTTGAAGTGGAACTGGATAATCCAACGGAAGAAGAAGGCTACCTGCTGGTCATTTCACAGCCCTGAATTACTCTGGAGTTAGCAGATGACGAGTGAAAAAGAAATTGATCTCAAAGATCCATCCTTCTTCATCAACCGGGAATTGAGTCTGCTGGAGTTCAATCGGCGCGTGCTTGCCCAGGCCAGGGATGACTCTACTCCTCTGCTGGAGCGTCTTTTCTTTCTCTGCATATCCAGTTCGAATATGGATGAGTTTTTTGAAATTCGGGTTGCCGGACTCAAGCAGCAGGTCGCTTTCGGTTCTGCCCAGAGCGGCCCGGATGACATGTCTCCTTCAGAGCAACTGCATTACATCAGTGAAACCGCCCATGAGATTGTTGATGAACAATACCGTGTTCTCAACGATCAGCTTTTGCCCGACCTGCAAAAAGAAGGCATTCACTGCCTCGACAGGGGAAAATGGACCCAGAAACAACAGGAATGGATCAAGGGTTTCTTCAACAGGGAACTTCTGCCAATTCTCAGCCCTGTCGGTCTGGATCCAGCACATCCGTTCCCCCAGGTTTTAAACAAAAGCCTCAACTTTATTATCTCACTTGAAGGAAAGGATGCATTTGGAAGGAACTCAGGCATTGCCATTGTCCAGGCGCCAAGAGCCTTGCCACGGCTGGTACAGTTACCTGCCTCCTGCTCCACCCACGAATATGATTTCGTCTTTCTGTCATCCATTATCCATGCCCATGCCGGCGATCTGTTCCCCGGTATGAATGTCACAGGTTGCTACCAGTTCCGAATAACCAGAAATTCTGATCTGCTGGTTTCAGAAGAAGAAGTTGGAGATCTTATGCGGGCACTGGAGGGCAAGCTTCCTTCAAGAAGATTTGCAGAAGCAGTTCGACTGGAAGTTCCTGATAACTGCCCGCAGGAAATGATTGATTACCTGACACACCAGTTCAATCTGAAATATAATGATATTTACCAGGTAAATGGACCCGTAAACCTGAATCGCCTGATGGCTATTTCCAGTGTGGTGGAAAATAAGTCTCTGAAATTCCCCCCATTTGTGCCGGGGGTTCACAGTCGCGTCATGAAAAACATGGATATTTTTGAAGCGATTAAAAAAGGGGATATTTTGCTTCATCATCCTTACCAGTCATTCAATACCGTAGTGGATTTTGTTCGCCAGGCAGCAGTAGATCCGAATGTACTGGCTATCAAGCAAACACTCTATCGAACGGAAGATGACTCCAGCATTGTTGATGCCCTGATCAAGGCAGCCCATGAGGGTAAGGAAGTTACGGTAGTTATTGAACTACGGGCACGATTTGATGAAGAGGAAAACATTGAACTGGCCAACGAATTGCAATCTGCCGGCGCCCATGTGTCCTATGGTGTGGTCGGCCACAAAACGCATGCAAAAATGAGCCTGGTAATACGTCGTGAAGGTCGTCACCTCAAACGTTATGTCCATCTGGGTACTGGGAACTACCATGCAGGCACAGCACGGCAATACACGGACTACAGCTTTCTCACCAATGATCTTGCCATAACGGATGATGTACAGAAGGTTTTTCAGCAACTCACAGCACTCGGCAAGGCTGGCAAACGTAAAAAAGTACTACAGGCACCCTTCACTTTTCATAAAGGCATGCTGGAACTGATTGAACGGGAAGAAGCATTTGCCCGCGACGGGAAACCGGCACGCATCATTGCCAAAATGAATTCACTCGTAGAGCCTACCATCATCCAGTCCCTGTACAGGGCATCACAGGCCGGTGTAAAAATTGATCTTATTGTCAGGGGTATATGCTGCCTGAGACCGGGTATCAAGGATGTATCGGACAATATCCACGTAAGGTCCATTGTCGGGCGCTTTCTTGAGCACAGTCGAATATTCTATTTTCACAATGACGGGGAGTTTGACATTTTTCTGTCCAGTGGAGATTGGATGGACAGGAATTTTTTCCGACGTGTCGAAACCTGCTTTCCCGTTGAAGAGAAACGCATGCAGAAAAAACTGCTTAAGGAAGGATTACAGCTCTATCTTTCAGATAACAGCCAGGCCTGGATCCTGCAAACTGATGGTAGTTACAAACAGGTAACACCTGGAAATGCAAACCCTCGCAGTGCACAGAATACCTTGCTGGAAACCTATACCGGTTGATCCAAACGGTTAAAGTCCGACAAATCTTTCCAGAAGGGACAGCGAATCAATGGTGCTTTCCACCCGCTCCGACAGGGTTTGAGGGTTCAACCCTTCTTTGATCAGTTGATCAGATCTCTCCCGGATGTATCCTCTCATGATTTGCTCATCAAATTCCGGGTGAAACTGGACTCCCCATGCAGTCGGGGAAAACCTGACGACCTGGTGGCCATCAAAGTCATTACCGCCAAGAACTACAGCCCCCTCAGGTACTTCAAGCACGGATTGCATATGGGTTACATGTGCCGGGAAAATCGTTGGCATTGATTCAAACAAGGGATCTGTTGCAGCCATCTCATGCAGAGAAATGTGTGTGGTGCCTATCTCCCTGCCGCGTGGATTCCACCCGGCCTTCCCACCCAGTGCCTGTCCAAGCAACTGGTGTCCGAAACAGATCCCCAGGACCGGGACTGACAGGTCTATGGCCTGACGAAGAAATATCTCGCTTTGATGAATCCAGGGCAGGTCTTCTGTCACCATTGCAGGTGAACCAGTGACAATCACTGAACCAATATTGGCCGGATCTGGTAAAGAGCCTCCCTGGTGTACAGGCACAGTCAGGTACTGGTGGCCTGTTAACCTGGCCCCATCTATAATCCAGTTGTCGAAATTACCATACTCTCTGGCTATGGCCTCAGGCGGATTACCGGTTTCAAGTATCAGGATAGGTTTCATGACTTTTTCGCAGGAGTTACTTGCGCGTCCTGCCTGATCGCCCTTTACCGGACAGTTCCCTGCTTTTCTTGATGCGGCGCTTTCTGGCAATCTCGCGGTTTGACTTGTTTTCCTCTCCTTTTACAAAGGGATTGTCGTCACTGACAAGTTCTATACGGATGGGTGTACCCTCAAGAGAAAGCAGTTTGCGGAAATTCTTTTCCAGATAGCGTACATAATGTGATGGAATTTTTTCAGTCTGCTTGCCATGAATCACAATGACTGGAGGATTGCTGCCTCCAGGATGGGCATATCGTAGTTTGATGCGACGATTATTGATCATGGGTGGGGCATGAGCTGCCACAATGCGTTCAAGTAGCTGGGTAAGATGATTGGTGGTCAACTTGCGGCTGGCAGATTCATAGGCTTTCTCTACAGATCCGTAGAGCTCACCAACACCAGTACCATGCAGCGCCGAAATAAAATGAATTTTGGCAAAATCGATAAATACCAGACGGCGTTGTATCGTCTTGCGTATTTCGTCCTTGGCATATTCATTCATGCCATCCCATTTATTCAGGGCTATTACCAGGGCCCTGCCCGACTCAAGGATGTATCCAAGTAAATGCAGATCCTGCTCAACTATTCCCTCACGGGCATTAATTAATAATATGGCGACATCGGCATCCCGAATTGCCTGCAGGGATTTTACGACGGAAAATTTTTCTACAGTTTCCCTGGTTTTACCACGCTTGCGAATTCCGGCAGTATCAATCAGCGTATAATTTTTACCCCGCCTCTCGAAAGGAATATAGACACTGTCCCTGGTTGTACCGGCTTGGTCATATACCACTACCCTTTCTTCCCCAAGGATGCGATTGACAAGGGTAGATTTTCCTACATTGGGTCTTCCGGCAACCGCAATCTTGATGCCTGATTTGTCATCTTCTTCCGGTGAGTTTTCAACGGCCCCGGGGAATGGCGCCAGTACTTCCTCCATCAACTTGTTGACCCCACGGCCGTGGGTCGCTGCAATAGGATGAACAGACTCACAACCTAAGCGATGGAAATCAGCCATGGCTATGTCAGGATCCTGGCCATCGGTTTTATTGACGACGAGCGAAAAAGGTTTCATTTTGCGACGCAGGTAATCGACCATTTGCTCATCGCCAGGTAACAAGCCTTCCCTGCCATCAACCAGAAGCAGCGTGACATCTGCTTCTTCTACTGCCTGGAGTGACTGCTGGCTCATGTGCAGGTCTATGCCTTCCTCTGAGCCGGTAATGCCACCAGTATCAATAACGATAAAATGAGTTTCCCCAACATGGCCCTCGCCATACTGGCGGTCCCTGGTCAGCCCGGCATAGTCTGCTACCAGCGCATCCCTGGTACGGGTCAACCGGTTGAACAGGGTGGATTTGCCTACGTTAGGCCTGCCCACAAGGGCAATGACGGGCGTCATGTATTAACCTCGGAAATTTCTCGGAAAAGTATTGTAAACGAGAATGAGAGTTTATAAAGAAATGAAAATACCGCTGAGAGGAAATAGCTGTCCTGCCTATCGCACACTCAGGGCCGTGAGTTCACCACTGTTGCCAAAAACATAAAGTGTATTGCCGGAAGCCAGCATAGGGGCACGAATGCCATCACGATCGACTCTTGTGCGCCCAACAAAACGCCCATCTACTTGGGACATCAGGTGAACATAACCCTCGAAATCACCTACAGCAACATAGTTATTAAAGCTGACAGGAGCACCGGGGCGACGAAGATCCAGTGCATCATTTTCCCAGACCAAATCATCCTGCCCTATGCGGTATGCCTTGATATGTCCACGTTCATCACTGAGGTAAATATTGCCAAATCCTTCAGACGCACCATTAAAACTGGAATCTTCAATGCGCCAGCGTGTCTGTCCTGTGACTATATCTATGGCGGAAAAATATCCCTGGTAACTTGGAGCCAGTAACTGTCCATTATCCGTGACCAGCAATTCCCCATCTATATCAACTAGTCGGTCAATTTCAGAAACGCCGGTAGGAATGGCTACTCGTTCTTCCCATCTCAATGTGCCATTATCGACAGCCAGGGAAACAACAGTACCATTACCAAAAGCGGCAATTACAAAGTCTTCGATTATTATTGGTGAGCTCGTTCCACGCAGGGACAGTGCTGGGACAGTATTTTCGTATATCCAGATCTGGCTACCGTCATCCGCATCATGGCCACTCAGACGACCATCGACAGACTGAACCACGACAACCTCACCATCAGTGGCCGGAGCAGATAACACTTCACTGCTTACTTCTGTTTCCCAGAGAATGTCGCCAGTTTCGGCATCAAGAGCGATAACCGAAGAGTTCTCTGTGCCCAGCAATACCATGCCATTGTCTGCACTGACTCCACCAGTAATGTCATATTCCAGACGAGCAAGCCATTGGCGGTCTCCATTGTCCAGATTCAGGGCCGTGACAGTGCCGTTGTTACTGGCCGCATAGATCACATCCCCTTCGATAGCCGGTTTCAGACGATTGTATTTATCACCCTGACCACTTCCGATATTCACATTCCATAGGCGTCGTAAACGAACTTCCTCGTCGAAATCAACGAGTTCTGCCGGTTTTTCATCATCCTTGTCCGGAGACAGCCAACCAAAGGGATTGAAGCCACAGCCGGTCAGAAAAAGCAGCGCAGAGATGAGCAAACATTGTTTCAAATACTGAGACATCAGGGATTCCGGTGAGATCAGCCGTCAAGACCGAGAAGTTTCAACTCTATAAATCTGGCATTGTCAGGCTGAAGGGCCAGGGCTCTTTCATAGGCTCCGCGAGCCTGTTCCTGCTCGCCAAGATCCCGATACGCATCCCCCTGCACCTCTGCATAACCGGCAGCCAGGGCACCTGGTTCAGTATTAAGCAGCAGATCGAGAGCTTCCCGGGCTTCCCCCAGTGTAAGTTTCACACGGGCAAGCCTCAACCGGGCCGCAAGGAAGAGCTCAGGTTCCGCACTGCGCATGAAGCCAAGCTCCTGATTATCCAGGACCCAGCTCAGTTCGGCCGCAGCCTGGTCATAATTTTCCTGACGAACATAGACACTGGCCAGCATAAGCGCTCCATACCGGGTATAGATACTGTCGCCATGGTCATTACGAAGGGAGTCATAGGCACTTTCGAGTCCAGCCAGCCCTGCTTCATCCAGGTCTGCTCCCTGATTCAGGGCAACAGCCTGCACTATGGAGTCATACAAGTCTGAAGCTTCCTCCGCTTTTGCCTGCTGCGACCCCTGCCAGGCCCTGGAGCCGAACAGGACTGCTAGTACAATGACTACACCGATAATCAGTGAATTGCCATTTTCTTCCCACCAGCGTTTTAACGCCTCAATTTGTTCTTCATCACTTTCGTAAGATGCCAAAAGTTTTACTCCTGAAATTAATCCACACTATTAAAAAATTCAGACAGCCAGTCACCAACAGATGCTGACTGTACCGTCTCTGTTTTGCCCCCCTCATCGAGGATTCTGATCTTGATTTCAGCCAGCTCTTCTGAGCCCTCAAGTATGACAGCACAACGGGCTTTGCTGGCAAAGGCTTTTTTCAGCTGGCTATTATATTTACCGCCGCCGCAATGGGTCAAAACCCTGAGTCCGGGGATTCGATTCCGCAACTCATGTGAAAGACTGAATGCCTGTTCCCGGACACCTTCGCCAATAACTGCTACATACACATCAACGTCAGTACCGACACTTTCAGGCAGCTTACCCGTTTCCTCAAGCATAAGTATCAGGCGTTCGATGCCCAGAGCAAATCCGACTGCCGGTGTATCCGTACCACCGAGTTGCCTGGACAATCCATCATATCTCCCTCCGGCACAGACCGTTGCCTGGGCACCAAGCTTGTCTGTGGTCCATTCAAAGACCAGGCCATTATAGTAGTCAAGTCCCCTCACCAGGTTACTGTTTTCTACAGCCTGTATTCCCATTGATTCAAGCGCTTCCAGCAGACGGGTAAACTGCTCCCTGGACTGTTCAGAAAGAGATTCTGCCAGGGATGGAGCCCTACTGATAATCTCCTGCGTCTGGGGGTTTTTGCTATCCAGGATGCGAAGCACATTTTTATCCAGCCTGTTTTGGCTGTCCGGGTCCAGTGCCTCTCTGTGGTTGAGCAGGTAATCCCTTAAATGGAGCGTATAGGCTGCCCTGTCTTCTGACGTCCCCAGGTTATTGATTTCCAGCGTGACATAGTCAGAAATTCCCAAGCGTTTCCACAAGTCAGCGGTTAGCACCAGCATTTCCAGTTCAATGTCCCACCCGGACATACCAAAGGCCTCAACGCCCATTTGATGAAACTGGCGATAGCGCCCCTTCTGTGGACGTTCATGCCTGTACATCGGACCCATATACCAGAGTTTTTGTACCTGGTTATAAAGCAGGCCATGCTGTTCTGCTGCTCTCACACAACAGGCAGTTCCTTCAGGACGTAAACTCAGGCTGTCGCCATTGCGGTCTTCAAAGGTATACATCTCTTTTTCAACAATATCGGTGACTTCGCCAATGGAACGTTTGAACAACTGGGTTTGTTCAACAATGGGAAAGCGGATTTCCCGATAGGCATACGCAGCCAGCAGGTCTCGCATGACGGTTTCCAGATACTGCCATACGGGTGTCTGCTCGGGCAGCACATCGTTCATGCCGCGTATTGCCTGAATTTTTGCCAAAACGTTTTCCTGCTTTCCGGTATTTTTTGTGAAGAAGAGATTCAGTAAATCGGAATGTCAGACCTGGTTTTGCAGGCCCGTTGAGTTGTCCTAACTACCCACCTTGCCGGCAATCTTCACCTCTGCTTCCTGTTCTTTTTCTTTGACTTTCTGCCTGATCATGGCTTCAAGCTCATCGACTAGGTTTTCGTTGCTGATTTTATGACTTGTCTGCCCATTGATATAGGACATGTTCACCGGTGAAGCACCAGTCAGACCGATATCTGCCACCTTAGCCTCTCCGGGACCATTAACAATACATCCCACAACAGAGACATCCACCGGAGTGGTGATATCTTCCAGTCTGGACTCCAGCTCGTTAACTGTCGCGATCACATCAAAGTTCTGTCTGGAACAACTGGGGCAGGCGACAAGATTGACACCTTTCTTACGCAAACCAAGGCTCTTCAGAATATCAAAGCCCACCTTGATCTCTTCTACCGGGTTGGCGGCTAGGGAAATACGAATGGTATCTCCGATACCATCCATCAATAACAACCCCAGGCCTACGGAAGACTTCACCGTACCACTTCTCAAACCACCGGCTTCAGTGATCCCAAGATGCAAAGGTTGCTCAATCTGCCGCGCCAGTTTGCGATAGGCTTCAACCGTCATGAATACTTCCGAAGCTTTCAGGCTTACTTTGAAATCCTGGAAATCATAGGAATCGAGAATATCAATATGACGCATGGCAGATTCCACCATGGCATCAGCATTAGGCTCACCGTACTTGCGCAATAACTCCTTACCAAGCGATCCTGCATTCACCCCTATACGCAAGGGAACCTGTTTATCCCTTGAAGACTCAATAACTTTCCTGACCCTGTCTTCCCTGCCAATATTGCCGGGATTGATACGCAAACAGTCTACGCCATACTCCAGAACTTTCAGGGCTATGCGGTAGTCGAAGTGGATATCAGCTACGAGAGGTATAGCAATTCTGGAACGAATTTCTCGGAATGCTTCCGCTGCCTCCATGGTAGGCACTGAAACACGGACAATATCAGCACCCACATTGATAAGTTCAGTAATCTGACCAACAGTTGCTTCCACATCTGTGGTATCGGTATTGGTCATGCTCTGGACCGCAATAGGAGCATCACCACCCACAGGGACATTCCCGACCATGATCTGGCGTGATTTTCTGCGTTTTATTGGAGATTTGGTCAACATTACAACTCTTCCGGTTCCAGCGTGATACGTGCTGAGTTATCAGAACGAATTCTGGGGCTTACATCTACTTCCTGATTATTGAATGAGACGGCTACCTTTGTCGCGTCGCCAATGAGAATATAAAAAGGCGCATTTCCACGAATAGTCAGATCATCTCCCGTATCAAGCATGTCATGGAAAAGCCGCGTATTACTGGCGTTATCCACCTCAATCCAGCTTTTCCCAATGAAATGCACTTCAAGATAATCATTGCCTTCACTTTCGAGACTTACCTTCCGCCGATTATTATCCAGGACCACCGTGTAATCGGGTGTTGAAACAGGCACTGTATTCCGATCATTGTTAGCCTCGATGCTGGACTCGACAACTACTGTATCTCTCTGTGTGCCCTGTACTTTGTCCTGCCCCCCAATTAATGAAACAGTTGAATCATACTCGGGTTCGCCCGCTTCTTCCCTATCCCCAGGTGAATCATTCCCAACCGGTATTTCTGTTTCTATTGGCTGGTCAGAAGCTTGTGGCAAGGAATTTTGCGGGTCCAATGTGGCAGGATTCAGGGTAATTTCCTGGACCAGTTTATTCGCAGTCGGCGCATCCTCGAGAATCACCTCCGCCTCTTCCATAGGCAGTGGATCCATCATGACAGCGTCCTTTTCGCCTGCAAATTCGGGATTAACCATACCTGTCGTTGTGGTCTGGTTATCCTCCACTGAAGCCAAGGAATCATCCCTGGTCGATAACCAGTAACTCAGGCTAATCACCAGCACAATGATTAATGCCGCACAGATAGTCCATCGTATATTCTGGTCATAAGCCTTTTTCGCGCGAATCACATTGGCCTCTGACTCTTCATTTTCTTCCAGTACTGCTACATATTGTTCGTAGCACCTCATCACTTCATCGACATCAGTATTCAGGAGCTTGGCATAGGAACGTATATACCCCTTGATAAAGGTTTTACCTGGCAGTTTGTCGTACTCATCGTTTTCCAGGGCTTTTACATAGTGAGCGGTCATATGCAGGGCATCAGCTACACGTGAATGACTCAATCCCAGCTCTTCACGTATTTTCATCAGTTTCTGCCCAGGTGAAGGCCAGTGTGGTTTTTCATCAACCCCTGTTTCTACACCATCGGTTTGCAGCTCAGGTGTACTCATTCAATCACCTGTTCAAAAAGCTGATACTCCCGGCTCTCCGGGAAATTCAATCGCAGGAGTTCGCCATAAGCCAGGGCATTCTCTTCATTTTTTAGCGCCATTTCGAGCCTGGCCCCGACAAGCAGGCTGCGGGCATTATGGCCCAGATTATAGAACTGGATCAGGGTCAGGTAATTGCGCCAATAACCCCTGGCCTGAATGACATCATCCCTGTCGAGATTGATTACACAAAGCTCCAAGGCTGAACGTAGCAGGTTACCATTTAACTGAAGTGCCCGTGTAAATGCTCTTTCTGCATCTTCCTGTCGGCCGAGACGCAGAGCAGCTACACCCATGTTCTCAAATGCCTGCGGACGCTGCGGATAATTTGTATCGCTGACCACTATTTCCAGCTGTTCATAGGCCGCTTCAATATCATTTTGGGCAAAGAGAAAAGCGGCATAGTTGTTGCGGGTTTTCGAGTTCCTCCCGTTTTGCCGCAAGGAACGACGGAAATTTTCATCAGCTAGTTCAGGCTCCCCTTCGCGGGCATAAATCAGTGCCCAGATGCCGAACATCTCACTGCTATTATCGTCGATCTGTGCAGCATTGTTCAGGTGGCGCTTGGCACTGGTCAGGTCATTTTGCTCCAGGTAACCCGTAGCCAGCTGCAGGTAATTTTCCAGCGCTTCCTCTTCCGACACTTCAACATTGAAAACAGGATTAGTGGTTTCTGTTACACAGGCGCACAACAGCAACAGGATGACGACTGTGAGGGCTGTTGATCTGATCATTTTTGTTTTGCTACCTGTTTTGGGGAGATTCTGCCAAAAGAGCGAATTCTACCTTATCATCCGGATTTTACTGAATCTTTAGAGTCTGCAAAGACCCGGTTTGTTCCCGGCGAGCCCTGTGTCTTGCACTGCGCCGCGTCTGGTCATCCACAGCACCAACGAGCTGCCCACAGGCTGCACCGATATCATCCCCGCGAGTGGTGCGGATGGTGACCGTGTATCCTTCATCCCGAAGCATTTTCTGGAATGTTGAGACGGCTGAATTACTGGAACGCTGGTACCCGGTACCATCAAAAGGATTAAAGGGTATCAGGTTGATTTTGCATGGGGTTTCACGGAGCAGTTCAGCCAGCTCCCGGGCATGCTGCCGATGATCATTCACCCCGGCAATCAGGATATATTCAATAGTCGCCACCCGGCTGTCCGGCAAGGCCTCCAGATAGGCATTGGTGCTTCGTAACAGTTCACTGATCGGGTACTTGCGATTAATCGGAACCAGTTCGTTACGTAACTCATCATTCGGTGCATGCAGAGAGATTGCCAGGGAAGCATCTGTATATTCCCTGAGCCTGTCCAGTGCAGGTACAACGCCGGAAGTGCTGATGGTGACCCGTCGCTTGGACAGGCCATAACAATTGTCTTCCATCATCAGACTAATGGCATTCAGGACATTATCGAAATTGAGCAAAGGCTCTCCCATACCCATCATGACCACATTCGTTACCTTACGGGGGGTTTTTGTTCCGAAAGTGTCCAACTCCCTGTTTGCGAGCCACAATTGACCGATAATCTCTGCCGTGGTCAGGTCACTGTTAAAACCCTGTTTGCCGGTGGCACAAAATGAACAGTCAAGGCTGCAGCCGGCTTGAGATGAAATGCACAGGGTCCCGCGTCCAGACTCGGGGATATAGACCATCTCCACGCCACTTCCGCTTTCCACCTCCACAATCCATTTATGACAACCATCTGAGGCATCATATCTTTCCCTGATTACGGGGGGGCGTACTTCGGCGCATTCTTTAAGGCGGGCACGCAAGGACTTGCTGATATTGGTCATTTCATCAAAGTCGGTCACGCCGAACTGATGAATCCATTTCAGAAGCTGTATAGCGCGAAAAGGCTTTTCTCCCAATTCAAGAAGAAAAGCCTCCATCTGCTGCCTGCTCAGACCAAGAAGATTGGTCGCTGTCTCCGGCATTGAGAGTTCACCTCATCAGAATTTGCGTGGGCAAATTTCCTCGTCGCTGAAGAAATAGCTTATTTCACGTTCTGCAGATGCCGGGGAATCAGAACCATGAACAGCATTGGCATCAATGGAATTGGCAAAATCCGCACGTATGGTGCCTGGCTCAGCTTCAGCCGGGTTTGTAGCACCCATCAGCTCCCTGTTTCTGGCAATGGCATTTTCACCCTCCAGAACCTGGACAATAACCGGACCGGAAGTCATAAATTCCATCAGATCCGCAAAAAACGGCCTGCCTTCATGTTCAGCATAAAAACCACCAGCGGACTTTTCATCCAGCTGAAGCATTTTCATGGCGACTGGTTTCAGGCCACCTTTCTCAAAACGGCTGACAACTTCCCCGATCACGTTCTTGCCAACAGCGTCCGGTTTGATAATAGAAAGAGTACGTTCTACTGACATGCAAATCTCTCCGCAAACATTCATTGAATTATTAAGTGTTTATCCGCCATGGCGGATAAAAGAAAACGGCGTATTGTACGCGCCTTTGCCGCTTTTTTGTACTTAAAACTACCTTGAATTTCAGGGTTTTACCCAGATTTGCACTCTTTCACTGCAGACCCTGTGCTCCTGAAGGAACGGAAAAACCCGGTTATTGACACCCGGGTCGGAGAGATTGGTCAGAGCTCGTCGATCCAGGCCATTTGAATAGCCTCCAGGATCTTTTCGCCGCTACGATTAGGATCATCATCGAACCCATCAAGCTCAAGGACCATGCGGTGCAGATCCACAAAATTAATGGTTCTGGGGTCCACTTCGGGATAGGTATCCAGCAGCTCGATGGCAATATCCAGGGTATCAGTCCACTTCATGACAGTCTCCGATAAACTAATGATTCTCAGACACCATATTCAGGGTGTATTTGGGTATCTCGACAACAAGATCCTCATCCGCAACCAGTGCCTGGCAACCAAGCCGGGATTCCGGTTCAAGTCCCCAGGCCTTATCCAGCATATCGTCCTCGTCCTCGGTAGACTCCTCCAGTGAATCAAAACCTTCCCTGACAATGACATGGCAGGTGGTACAGGCACAGGACTTTTCACAGGCGTGCTCAAGAGCAATGCCATTTTTAAGCGCTACATTCAATATGGTTTCACCGGAAGCGGCTTCCACTTCCTTTCCTTCCGGACAGATTTCCTGATGTGGCAAAAATTGAATAGTCGGCATCGCTATTTTATTTCCTCGGCGTTAAATTCATTCATATTCGTTAATGGTATGACCGGCAAGGGCTGTCCTGATCTGCGTATCCATGCGCCGGCTGGCAAATTCCAGGCTCGCCTCATTGAGCGCTTCGGCCCCCTGATGAATGGCATCCGCATCCCCAGCCTCAATCACTTCCTTCAATTTGTTGATACCGGCTACCAACAAGGCATATTCATTATCATCAAGCAGGGACTTGCCATCTTCAGAAAGGGCATTCTCAAGTGCTTCAATAATTCGCCGGGCCTCAACTATATTTTCCTGCAGAGCCCTGGCAGCCTTATCTGATGCCGCCAGTTCATAGGAATCAGTAAGCATTCGCTCTATAACCTTTTCTTCAAGGCCGTATGAAGGCTTGATGACAACACTGCTGGCTATCCCCGTCCCCAATTCCCTGGCCTGTACTTCCATGAGTCCATCAGCATCGACCTGGAATGTCACTTCAACAACAGCAGCTCCGGCTACCATGGGTGGTATACCCTTGAGTTCGAATTTGGCCAGGGACCGGCAATCAGTCACCAGCTCACGCTCTCCCTGGAGCACATGCAGGGACATCGCCGTCTGACCATCCTTGTAGGTTGTAAACTGCTGCGCTCGTGCAGCCGGAATTGTGGTATTCCTCGGGATTATTTTTTCCATCAATCCACCCATGGTCTCTATACCCAGGGAAAGTGGAATAACATCAAGCAGGAGCACATCATCCCCGTACTTGTTACCAGCAAGAACATCAGCCTGCAGTGCGGCTCCCACGGCAACAACCTGGTCGGGATCAATTTCTGTATGCACTTCAGTCCCGAAGAAACCAGAGATCCGTTCCCGAACACCCGGTGTTCGCGTGGAACCACCAACCATAACAACATCGGCTATGTCTTCAATGCCGACACCAGCATCCCGAAGGACGCGGCGGCAAGCCTTGATTGTCTTATCTATGAAACCATCAATCAGCGAATTGAATGTGTCGCGCGTAAGAGTTCCCCGCCAGCCGTCAAACTCAACATCTGTATCTTCATGGTCAGTAAGATCATGTTTGGCCTGGCGGGCGATAGCTGCCAGATTCTGTAATGCGCTTGAATTGAGATCACGCTGTTTACCGGCTTCTTCCAGTATCCAGTCCATGATTGCACGATCAAAATCATCACCACCCAGGGCAGCATCGCCTCCCGTGGCAAGTACCTTGAATACACCCTGCTCAAGTCGCATAAGGGAAACATCAAACGTTCCCCCTCCCAGGTCATAGATGATTACCGTTTCTTCCTGCTTCCTGTCGAGCCCATATGCCACAGCTGCTGCTGTTGGCTCACTAAGAAGTCGTAATACATTGATTCCTGCCAGCTTGGCAGCATCTTTCGTTGCCTGGCGCTGAGCCTCATCAAAGTAGGCCGGCACAGTGATTACTGCACCATCGAGCTTGCCACCGAGTTCTTCTTCACCGCGACGAGCCAGTTCACGAAGAATTTCCGCAGACACCTCAACCGGGCTCTTGTCACCTGCTGCTGTCCTTACAAGTGGCATACCCCGACTCTCCCCGGCAACCAGGGCATAAGGCAGGTCATAATGGATATCTTCAATGCCACGCCCCATCAGGCGCTTCACGGAAGAGACAGTATTGGCTGAATCGGTGAATCCTTTACCAAGGGCTTCCTTGCCAACAATCACCCCCCCATCAGAAGCATAGTGCACAACAGAGGGTAGCAGGCAGTGATCATGATGATCACACAGGGTATGCGCTTTCCCCTCCTTGGCTACAGCCACAAGTGAATTGGTGGTGCCCAGATCAATACCTACCGCACGCTTGCGAACAGCATGGGCTACTGGCTTGCTTTGTCCCGGTTCTGAAATGCTGAGTAATGCCACAGTTTTTCTCTAATCAGTAATCAAGCAGCTTTTCTTCTGCCTGGTCTATTTCTGCCAGTAATTTATACAGGAATTGTAGCTTGTTATATTCCTGCTTTGCCTCTACCAGCTTCCCGTTGTCATAACAGGATGCAAAGTCGACAAGCCCTGTCTCTTGTTCCCGCAACGTTTCAGACTTGAGTACTTCCAGGCCATCCATGTCTTCATGGGCAATGAGTCGTTCCAGGGACTCCCTGGCTTCCATTTGCCTTATGAGGAATTCACCCTGAAGGTGTGCCTGGTTATGTTCCTCGGGATCCATACCTGCCAGTTTCAACAGGTAACCTGCCTTTTTGAGGGGTGATTTAAGTGTCTCATAGGCATCATTGACAATACTGGTTCGCTGCATGGCCTCCAGTCTTACCTGATCCTCCGCGCTACTCACCCTGTCGGGATGATGTTCAGCCTGAAGCGTTCTGTATTGTGCTTCAAGCCTGTCAGTTTCAATCTCGCAAGACACGGGTAACCCGAATAATTCGAAATAGTTATCAGGGTTGAATGGATGGGATACAGACACTGGGAAGCTTGAGACAGGAGTTTTATCAGACGCTGAAACTTTCGCCGCAACCACATTCCCCTTTTGCGTTGGGGTTGGTGAACTCGAAACCTTCATTGACGCCGACTTTCACGAAATCCATCTCGGTCCCATCAAGGTAGACCAGGCTTTTGGGGTCAACAATAATCTTGATGCCCTGATCTTCAAAGATTTTGTCTGTTGGCTCAGGCTCATCGACAAACTCAAGCACGTAGGCCATACCGGAGCAGCCGGTGGTGGTGACACCCACACGGATACCCAGCCCACTGCCCCGGCTTTCAAGCTGGGATGCAACATGCCTGGCGGCTGCTTCAGTCATTGTTATGGCCATTGTCTACTACTTCCTTAATGTCAAACTTTTCAAAACTGCCTTATTCTGTTTCCGTGGTTTGTCCACGTTTCTGCTTCACATCACTGATTGCAGCCTTGATAGCATCTTCAGCAAGTACTGAGCAGTGAATCTTCACAGGAGGCAGGCCGAGTTCTTCAGCAATTTCTGTATTACGGATAGTCGCCGCATCATCAATGGTCCTGCCCTTGACCCACTCGGTAAGCAGGGAACTGGATGCAATGGCAGAACCACAGCCATAGGTCTTGAATTTTGCATCTTCAATAACCCCGTCATCATTAACCTTGATCTGCAGACGCATCACGTCACCACACGCTGGCGCACCCACCATCCCGGTACCGACATTCTGGTCGTCATCATCAAGACGGCCAACATTACGAGGATTTTCATAGTGATCGAGTACTTTATCTGAATAAGCCATCTGTATTCCTCTTGTCTTTTTAACTCTGGTTAACTCTGGTATTTCAATAACTCACAAATTCTACTGGCACACCTTAATGGGCTGCCCACTGCACCTGGCTGATATCAACGCCATCCTTATGCATATCCCACAGGGGAGACAGTTCCCTGAGCTTACCCACGGCTTCTTTCACTTTTGTCACGGCAGTATCGATATCCTCTTCTGTCGTAAAGCGTCCTATACTGAAACGCAGTGAACTATGGGCCAGTTCATCATCCATACCCAACGCGCGAAGCACATAGGATGGCTCAAGACTGGCAGAAGTACATGCGGAGCCGGAAGATACGGCAAGATCCTTGAGTGCCATTATCAGCGATTCTCCCTCTACGAAATTAAAGCTGACATTGATATTGCCGGGCACACGGTGTTCAAGATCGCCGTTGATATAGACTTCCTCCATTCCTTCAAGCCCCTTGAGGAAGCGATCTCGCAGGACTTTTGTCCGCTCTGCCTCATCATGCATTTCTTCTTTCGCAATTCTAAAGGCCTCCCCCATTCCAACAATCTGGTGCGTAGGCAAAGTGCCTGAACGCATACCACGCTCATGGCCACCACCATGCATCTGGGCTTCCAGGCGTACCCGTGGTTTACGACGCACATAGAGGGCGCCAATCCCTTTCGGGCCATATATCTTGTGCGCAGAAAACGACATCAGGTCTACCTTCATGTCTTGCAGATCAATATCGATCTTGCCAGGGCTCTGCGCTGCATCTACATGAAAAATCACTTTCTTCTCACGACAGATTTCACCAATAGCCTTAATGTCATTGATAACGCCAATTTCATTATTCACATGCATGAGGGAAACAAGAATGGTGTCGTCACGAATGGCTTTTTCCAGATCCTGGGGATGAATCAGCCCTTTTTCATCGGGATCCATGTATGTCACATCGAATCCTTCCCTTTCGAGTTGGCGACAGCTGTCCAGAACAGCCTTGTGCTCAATCTTGGACGTTATGATGTGCTTGCCCTTGCTCTGGTAAAAATGAGCCGCCCCTTTCAGTGCCAGGTTGTCTGATTCCGTAGCGCCGGATGTCCAGACGATCTCCCGGGGGTCACAATTGACCAGATCAGCAACATTCTGACGGGCTTGTTCGACCGCTTCCTCGGCTTTCCATCCGAAAACATGGGAACGGGAAGCAGGGTTTCCGAAATTACCTTCCATGGTGAGACACTCAACCATTTTTTCGACTACACGGGGATCCACAGGTGTAGTAGCTGAATAGTCAAAATATATCGGGATCATTCTTTTCTCCAAACTGCGTTGTTTGATGGGTTTGCTTTATCGGCTTCCTGGATCCGATTACAGGGAATTGGCGACAATTCTCTGCAGACTGTCCTGTCGTGTGTCTTCCGGCCCTGAATCCTGAACATTGATACGCTCATGCTGATTTCGGGCGATCTGCTTGATTTCTCGCTTGGACACCAGGTCTGCAAGCGAAATATTACTGAGAAAATGATGTATCTGTTCACTGAGGTCTTGCCACAAATGATGGGTCAGGCAGGTTTCACCACCATGGCAGTCGCCCTTACCCCGGCATTTTGTGGTATCCAGAGATTCACTGACGGCATCAATGATTTCGGCAACATCGATCTCACTGTCTTTCCGGCCCAAGAGGTATCCACCGCCAGGACCACGCACACTGCTGACCAGTTCCTGCTTGCGCAGCTTGGAAAAAAGCTGCTCCAGGTAAGACAGGGAGATATCCTGCCTCTTTGAAATATCACTTAATGTGACAGGGCCCTTACTGGCATTGATAGTCAGGTCCAGCATTGCTGTAACTGCATATCGGCCTTTGGTTGTCAGTCTCATGATGATAAACCTGCGCTCTGTAAACGTTGGAAAATTATGCAATAACCAACCAATTTAGTCAAGTATATAACATACTAAATTAGTCAGGTATTTACTTTTCCTTTACAGGCTTGTCGAGCTGGGTTTCAGTGGCTGAAAGCACCCCCCTGAGCAGGTTGATTTCCATGCGATCCGGACGAATACGCGTATATAGCCTTCTCATGCGGGTCATTAACTGGCGTGGAGCTTTTGGATCCAGCACTTCCAGTCTTACAAGTACCTTTTCCAGATGGCCCAGGAAACCCTCCATTTCCTCCATTGTGACCAGTGGCTGGTCCCAATTATCCGCAACAGAATCAGTGTCAACATCCTCTGCCGAGTCAGATGGCCTTGCTGCGTTTAGCACCACTTTTCGTATTTCATATGACAAGACCATGACTGCAGCAGCCAGGTTGAGTGAGGAATAATCTTCATTCGCAGGAATCTGGACATGAAAGTGGCATTGTCTCAACTCTTCATTGCTAAGGCCATTATCTTCCCTGCCAAAAACAAGGGCGACCTTGTTCTGACCGGAAGCCGTGACCAGTTTTTCTGCACACTCTGCAGGATCAACCATGGGCCATGGAATACCCCGGGAGCGAGCACTGGTTCCTATCACCAGTCCACAGTCAGCTATGGCTTCCTGCAGGGAGTCCACGACAGTGGCCCTGTCCAGAATATCCAGGGCATTTGCTGCACGACCAAGGGCTACGCCGGAGGGAAAATCCCTGGGTTTAACCAGGTACAGGGATTCCAGTCCCATGTTTTTTATGGCCCTGGCTGCAGCCCCTATATTACCGGGGTGACTGGTTTCAATGAGAACAATACGTATATTTGCTGTATTCATGGAAAATCGGTGTTGAATTACTCTGCATGCCAATTCAGGGCGCGCTATAATAGCAGAGTTACCCGCCGAATCGTTACATGGATGTATGGTTCTTTCTTTGTCTTCTTCTGCTAGAATGCGCAGCAATTTTCCGGGCAGGAATCCCATTTCCTGAATACTGACACTATGCATGCCATCACCAACATCGGGCTTCGCGCCGCCAGAGAAGCCTCAGAACAGATTCTCCAGGCCTGGGAAAGACCTGACAAAATAAAGATTTCTGAAAAAGCCCGTAATGATTATGTCACGGACGTCGACAACTTTGTTGAAAGCCTCCTCATCGAACATATACGCAAGGTCTACCCAGCCCACAGTTTCCATTGTGAAGAAAGCGGCTATCAGGAAGGTGAAGACAAGGATTCCCTTTGGGTGATTGATCCCATTGATGGCACCCGTAATTTTATCCAGGGTATCCCCCATTTCTGTATATCCATGGCCTTTATCCAGAAAGGCAAACTGGAACATGCCATCATCGTCGACCCCATAAAAAATGATGAGTTTACGGCAACCCGTGGCAGTGGAGCCCGGCTAAATGGACACCGTATCCGGGTCAGTAACCGCCATGATCTTGAAGGCAGTATCGTCAGTCTCAGCAGTGCCGGACTGAAAGAATATGAGAAACTGCTGGAGGTCCAGCAGAACCTGAAAGGCATTATCGGGGCACTCAGGATGGATGGCTCAGCAGCACTCGATCTGGCCTACTGTGCTGCCGGGCGCACCGATGCCGGCTGGATGTCGGGCATGAACCAGTGGGATGTGGCTGCCGGAATTCTCCTGGTACAGGAAGCTGGCGGATTAATCAGCGACATGTCAGGAAATCCGGATTGTCTGGAAAGTGGAGCCCTGGTATTCAGCAACAGCAAATGTTTCAGAAATTGGCTGAAGCTGGTGGCGAAGAATTCCTGAAAGTCATTT
Organism: uncultured Enterobacteriaceae bacterium; assembly: GCA_964503965.1. Classification (GTDB taxonomy): domain Bacteria; phylum Pseudomonadota; class Gammaproteobacteria; order Pseudomonadales; family Pseudohongiellaceae; genus Eutrophocola. The sequence goes on from CAZDCK010000030.1 coordinate 25,973, forward strand.
TCAGGTAACTTTTTACTGGTTAACGATTCTCTTTTCGATACGATATTTTTTGACACTTCTTTTTAAAAAGAAGTGTCCAGGAAAACCCGGCCGGGCGTCCTGCCCTTCGGGTACCTTCGTCATTGCTCATTGCGACGGGTCGCCGCGATTCACCATTCTGGAAAAATTGTCGAACGAGGGAAGCCGAAGGCCTGGCGAGCAGGGCGCGCTTTCTTTGGTTACTTTCTTTGCGTGTGCAAAGAAAGTAGCAAAACATCTTGCCTTAAAAAGGAATTTGTAACCGAAAAGAAACAAAACCCTCAGGGCATGGCATCCAGTTCTTCACCTTCCTTTTCGGGAGGCATCAGGTCTTCCTTGGATATCTGCATATGTAACAGGACATTCGCTGCAACATAAACAGAGGAGTAGGTACCAATTACCACACCAACAATCAATGCTGTGGCAAAGCCGTGGATCATTTCCCCACCAAAAATAAACAGGGCAAGGAGAACCAGCAAGGTCGTCAACGAAGTAATGATCGTTCGGCTGAAGGTCTGGGTAATGGAAATATTGATCAACTCCACCGGATCACTCTTTCTGAGTACACGGAAGTTTTCACGGATTCGGTCAGACACTACGATAGTGTCATTAAGTGAATAACCGATGACGGCAAGCAGGGCCGCCAGTACTGTCAGGTCAAAATCAATCTGGAACAGGGAAAAGAAGCCCAGGGTGATAATGACGTCATGGGCAAGTGCAGCCACGGCCCCGACTGAAAACTTGAACTGGAAACGCAGCGCGATATAAATCATGATCATAATCAGCGCTACCAGCATTCCCAATCCGCCCTGCTCCCTGAGCTCTTCACCTACCTGGGAACCGATAAACCCTGTTCCCAGAATTTCCACATCCGTTGAGGTGCTGGTCCGCAATGCTTCCACAATTCTGTCTGTGGATTCTGCGGCCGCCGCCTGATCCACATTATCTGTACCAGTTTCCTGGATACGAATCTGCACATCCTGGTCTGTACGAAAATTGATGACTTCAAAATTCTCATAACCGGTTGCACTGATAATATCCCGGATATTCTCCAGGTCAGGGGTTTCGGCAAAATTCACCTGAATCTGTGTGCCACCGGTAAAGTCCAGACCATACTGCATGCCATTCACCAGGAAAGAACCCAGTGCAACAATGATCAGCAAGGCAGAAAACACCGTCGTGAACCTGCGCAGGGCCATGAAGTTGATGACTTTCATTTCGCTCATAGTATTCAAACCTTCAGGCTGCGGGGGCCGACCCGGTGGACGGCAGTTTCATTCCGATGGAAATATTCTTGACGTTGCGACCACCATACATCACGTTAATGATGGACCGTGTCACCATGATCGCTGTAAACATGGAGGTGATAATCCCGATGGAGAGGGTTACTGCAAAGCCCCTGACAGGACCGGTACCAATTGAGTAGAGAATAATCGCTACCAGGAATGTGGTGATATTGGCATCAAAGATAGTTACAAATGCACGGCCAAAACCACTATCAATGGCTCTCTGAACCGGCATGCCGTTCCTCAGTTCCTCGCGTATTCGGGCAAAGATCAGCACATTGGCATCTACCGCCATACCGACAGTGAGCACGATACCTGCAATACCCGGAAGGGTCAGTGTGCCACCCACAATGGACATGACGGCTACCAGTAACATGAGGTTCACCCCGAGCGCTATATTTGCTGCCAGTCCGCAGAACCGGTAATAGACCAGCATAAACAGTAGAACCAGGCCAAGACCCACCTGAACAGACAAGAGCCCCTTGTCGATGTTCTCCTGACCCAGGCTTGGTCCGATAGCATACTCCTCGAGGAAATACATAGGCGCTGCCAAAGCTCCTGAACGGATAAGCAGTGCCAGATCATTGGCTTCATTACCTTCCAACCCGGTAATACGGAACTGTCGCCCCAGGGCAGACTGGATCACGGGTGCGGATATAACCCGCTCCTCGGTGTAGGGTTCTGACCTGGATACCAGCTCCCCATCTGCATTGCGTTCAGTAACAGTTCGTGTCTTGGTTTCTATCAGCAGGATAGCCATTCGCTGACCGATGTTTGCTCGGGTCACTTCGTTAATCCGACGCGCGCCTACGGCATCCAGGGAGAGATTTACCTGGGGTAGGCTGGTCTGGGGATCAAAGGCTGACTGGGCATTGGTGACGTTTTCACCGCTGACAATAATATCCCGATCGATAAATATGGGCAGGCCGTCGTTATCCACATATTCAAGCGTGGTTCCGGGGGCCGCATTGGGTGCTGCTACCAGATGAAACTGGAGAGTTGCCACGGCACTGATCAGATCTTTTGCCCGCGTGGTGTCCTGTATACCGGGAAGGTCAATATTAATGCGGTTATTACCCATCGGCTGGAGTTTCGGCTCCTTGACACCCAGTTCGTCAACACGGGAACGCAGAGTGGTCAGGTTTTGCTGAAGAGCATATTCCTGCAACTGGATGGTAGACAGTTCATTCATCGTGTAATACAGAAAATAGTTACCGCCGGTTTCACCCGTACGGAACTGGAAATCAGGGAATTCATCCCGAATAAGATCAATGGCAGATGAACGGGTATCCGCATTGGTGAAACGGATAACAATTCGATTGGTGTCATCCACCTCAAGAGGCGGTCTGTAACGCAGCCCTTCTTCCCGGAAAAGGGTGCGCATGGTGGCCACTGAATCCGTCAACTGCTTCCTGATCGCTGCCTCCAGATCCACTTCCATGAGAAAGTGCACGCCACCCTGGAGATCCAGGCCATAGGTCATCGGCCCTGCCCCCAGTGACTGAAGCCATTGCGGGGTGTTCGGCGCCAGGTTCAGAGCCACGATATATTCATCCGGAAGCGCCAGATTGATTACCTGCTGTGCTCGGCTCTGTTCATCCGGATTTTCCAGGCGTACCAGCCCTACCCCCTGTTCAATAACCGGGTCAAAGAACGCAATTCCATCCGCACCAAGCGCAAATGTAGCGCTGTCCAGGGCACTCTGGTCCACAATGCCACTGTCATGGGAAATCTGGATGGCGGGATCCGGCGCATAAAAATTGGGGGCTGAATAAATGCCGCCCAAGGCCACAACGAACAGAATCAGCAGGTTTTTCCAGAGAGGGTATTTATTCAGCATAGATAGTTACCGGCAGGTACTCGCATGGTCATGATCAGATGGACTTGATGGTACCTTTAGGCAGTACTGCGGAAATAGCTGATTTTTGCAACTTGATTTCAACATTGTCCGCAATCTGCAGCACAATATAGTTGTCATCTACCTTGTTCAGCTTGCCCAGAATTCCGCCATTGGTCATCACTTCATCACCTTTATTAAGGCTCGACATCAGGTCCTTGTGTTCCTTGGCCCGCTTGGACTGTGGACGCCAGATCAGGAAATAGAAAATCAGCGCAAATCCGCCGAAAAAGACAATATTGAAAATAGCGGAAGGCTCCTGTGCCCCCCCTTCAGCCTGTGCATAGGCGGAACTGATAAAGAAATCCATAATATTCCCCGGTTTCAAGTCAGGCAGAAACTGCCTTTTCTTTCAATTTAATGATTTGTTAATGATTTGTTTTTTTACTGGCTGACAGTTGTAAAAAACCTGTGTTTTCAATGCTCGGCTTCCAGAACAAGTTGTTGTTCGTGGAAGGATTTCGCGAAGTCGGCCAATGTACCCGTTTCTATGGCACCGCGCAAATCAGCCATCAGGGTCTGGTAATAATGCAGGTTATGTATGGTGTTTAACTGGGCACCCAGCATTTCCTTGCATTTGTCCATATGATGTAGATAGGACCGACTGAAGTTTTTACAAGTGTAACAGCCACAATTTTCATCAATAGGCGCCAGATCCTCCCTGTAACGACTGTTTCTGAGTTTCAACAGGCCTTTTGATGTAAAAAGGTAAGCGTTACGTGCATTACGTGTAGGCATGACACAGTCAAACATATCCACACCACGCTGGACAGCACCGACCAGATCCGAGGGTGTTCCCACACCCATAAGGTACCGGGGTTTATCGGCTGGCATTTTGTCGACCAGTTCATCCAGAACCGCCCACATCTCATCCTTCGGTTCCCCCACTGACATCCCGCCAATGGCATATCCATCAAAGCCGATCTGCATCAGCGCCTCAAGGGATTCGAGTCTCAACGATGGATACATACCGCCCTGGACAATGCCAAACAAGGCTCCCGGCTTATCAGCATGGGCAGTCTTGCATCGCTTTGCCCAGCGCATTGATAACTCCATCGATTCACGGGCCTCTTCTTCAGTAGCGGGATAAGGGGTACACTCATCAAATACCATGATGATGTCAGAGCCCAATTCCTGTTGAACTTCAATAGCCCTTTCCGGGCTGAGAAAGACCTTCGATCCATCAATGGGGGAGCGAAATTCCACCCCTTCCTCGGTGATCTTGCGCAAATCCCCAAGGCTGAAGACCTGGAAGCCTCCGGAGTCAGTCAGAATCGGCTTCTCCCATCCCATGAAGTCATGAAGATCCCCATGCTTGCGAATGATGCTTGTGCCTGGCCTGAGCATCAGGTGGAAAGTATTGCCCAGCAGAATCTGGGCGCCCGTATCAGCAACCTGCACTGGACTGAGTCCTTTAACCGAACCATAGGTTCCTACGGGCATGAAAGCCGGTGTTTCAATATCACCACGGCTAAAGGCTATCTGGCCACGGCGGGACTGGGCATCGGTATGTAAAAGCGAATATTTCATAGATTAAAAAAACCGGCTTACAGGAAGCCGGTTTATGTTAAACAGCATGAAGGAAAAATGTCATTGCCTGGAAATCAAGGCAATAAATCTGCCACTCCATCCCTTTCTTCAGCAAGTTCTGCTGCGGTCTTGTCCATCAGGTCACGGGAGAAATCATTGATCTCGAGCCCCTGCACAATGGTGTATTTGCCGTCTGCACAGGTAACAGGGAATGAATAAACAAGCCCTTCCTCAATCCCGTAGCTGCCATCAGACGGAATGGCCATACTGACAATCTTGCCATCAGTGCCCAGGGCCCAGTCGCGCATGTGCTCGATAGCTGCATTGGCAGCTGAAGCCGCACTGGACAGGCCGCGCGCCTTGATAATGGCAGCGCCTCGCTGCTGAACTGTCGGGATGAAGTCGTTGGCAACCCATTCCTGATCAACCAGGGATGCGGCATCCTGACCATCCACCTTGCAGTGATGGATATCAGGATACTGGGTAGCAGAGTGGTTACCCCAGATAATCATGCTTTCTACATCTGTGGTGTGCTTGCCGGTTTTCCCGGCGAGTTGGGCCATCGCACGATTGTGGTCCAGACGGGTCATGGCTGTGAACTGGCCAGGATCCAGGTCCGGGGCATTGCGATAGGCAATCAAGGCGTTGGTATTAGCCGGGTTACCGACAACAATGACTTTAACATCACGACTGGCATGGTCATTAATGGCTTTACCCTGTACGGAGAATATCGCCGCATTGGCTTCCAGCAGATCCTTACGCTCCATACCCGGACCACGTGGGCGGGCACCAACAAGCAGGCAGTAATCGGCATCCTTGAATGCCACATTCGGGTCATCGCTCTGGACAATGCCATGTACCAGTGGGAAAGCACAATCTTCAATTTCCATGGCAACACCCTTGAGGGCTTCCAGTGCCGGTGTAATTTCCAATAACTGGAGAATAACCGGCTGATCCTTGCCCAGCATCTCGCCCGATGCAATTCTGAACAGAAGTGAATAGCTGATTTGACCGGCCGCACCGGTAACTGCAACCCTGACTGGTGATTTCATCGATATGATTCCTGTGAATGATTAAGAATAGTGAGTAATCCGGAGGGCGGCGATTATAACAAAAAAAACCATCGAGGATGCAGGAGACAATTAACGCTATCCTTGGGCACTATTTTCGTAAACTATTAATGTCAATGCTGGCTACGGGATATATTTGCTGGCGTGACTGCCATCAAGTCGGAATCTCCATTAAAATCCTGGCATTGCTGAGCCCTTCTTGTCGTCATAGTGGTATCATTCATCCACTCATCTATATCGGAACTCCCATGCGCAAAACAAAGATCATCTGTACCGTCGGCCCGGCAACGAGCAACTATGAAATGCTGGAGGAAATGTACGCGGCGGGCATGAATATCATCCGCCTGAATATGTCCCATGCTACCCACAAGTGGGCTGACAGGATGATCGAACACGCGGTTGAACTCAACAAACACACCACTTACCCCGTCGGCATCCTGCTGGACACCCAGGGGCCGGAAATCCGGACTTCAGTACTGGAAAATGATCTTAACCTGAAGGCCGGCGACGAGATTTCCATCTCCGTCAGGGCTGATGTGGATGTAGAGGAATCCTCTTTCCACATAAACTATGACGAACTGATCGATACCGTCAATATTGGAGACAAGATCACGGTGGATAACGGCCTGATCAATCTGGAAGTCCTTGAGAAGGAGGCTCCAGTGATGCGCTGCAAGGTGCTCGATGGCGGTGTGCTTGGCAGCAAGAAGCATGTCAACCTGCCGGGTATCCGTGTAAACCTCCCTGCCATGACCCCCAAGGACAAGGAAGACATTCTCTTTGCCATGGAAAGGGAAGTGGACTTTATTGCACTTTCCTTTGTTAGAGAGGCATCAGATGTCCTTGAACTGCGACAGTTGATGGAGGAAACCAATCCAGAGAAAGCGGCAACCATGAAAGTGATTGCCAAGATTGAAGACCAGCAGGGATTGAAGAATCTTGAGGATATCATCAAGGTCTCCGATGGCATTATGGTCGCCCGTGGAGACCTGGGGGTTGAAATCAACCTGGCGGAACTGCCGAATGTGCAGCGACGTATCGTTCGCCTGTGTGCCGAGCATGGGCGACGCGTCATCGTAGCCACCCACTTGCTGGAATCAATGATCGATAATCCAATTCCCACCAGGGCCGAAGTCACGGATGTAGCAAATGCGGTCTATGAGGAGGCGGATGCTGTCATGCTCTCCGGTGAAACCACTATTGGCAAATATCCTGTTCGCTGTATACAGTATCTGAATGACATTGCGCTGGCGGCTGAAAGCAAGCGCGGGTTACGCTTCACCCAGAAGTTGATCAAAAATAGCGACAAGGAACACCTGGGTGCCAACGCCGCGGAAATGGCCGATGATATGCGGGTGAAAGGTATTGTTGTGGTAACCCGCCACGGAATCATGGCCAATTACGTCACCAATTCCCACCCCATCACACCGATCTATGCATTTACCAATATCGGCGTAACAAGGCGACTGATGACTCTCAACCGAAACCTGTTTCCTTTCAAGATCGAGTTCAGCAAGGATCCCGAGGAAACGCTCGCAAAGGCCTTCTCCGAACTCAAGGATAAAGCAGGATTTGTCACTGGGGATACTGTTGTCGTGATTTCTGACCTGTTGATTGACCAGGACAGTGTCGGTATTCAGGTTCGTTATATTCCCTGAAGCGGGGTCAGATTCAGGCGATGAACATGGCGTCGCCATAACTGAAGAAACGGTATTTTTCTTTTACCGCTTCCCGATAGGCATTGAGAATACTGTCCTTGCCGGCCAGGGCCGAGACCAGCATGATCAGGGTTGAATCCGGCAAATGGAAGTTGGTAACAAGTGCGTCCACTACCCTGAAGTCATAACCGGGATAAATAAAAATACGGGTATCCCCGGAAAATGGCATTAGCTCGCCAGTGACAGCCGCTGTCTCCAGACATCGCACTGTGGTAGTACCAACAGCAACTACCCTTCCCCCCCGTTCCCGGCAGGCCCTAATTTTTTCACAGACGCTTTCATCGACTTCCAGATACTCGGCATGCATCATATGCTCTTCAACCTTTTCAGTTCGAACCGGCTGAAAAGTGCCACCTCCAACATGAAGCGTTACCATGGCGGTCTCTGCCACCCGTTCTTCAAGCGCCTTCAAAAGCATTTCATCAAAATGAAGTCCTGCAGTTGGCGCTGCAACCGCCCCTTTTTTTTCACTATAGACCGTCTGGTATCGCTCCCGGTCTGAAAGTTCGTCTTCCCTTCGAATATAGGGCGGAAGGGGCATATGCCCGACAGCTTCGGATATCATCATGACGGGAATAGAAAACGTCAATGAGTAAAAATTATCCTCCCTGCCGGTTACCTCGGCTGTCACCTGTGCCTCCGGTGTTTCAAATATCAGGGTAGTACCAGGCCTGGGCGATTTGCTTGCCTTGATCTGGGCAATCGCTGTTGTCTCGCCGGTTACTCTTTCCAGGAGAACTTCCACCTGCCCTCCGGTTTGCTTTCGGCCAAACAGACGAGCCGGGATCACACGGGTATTATTGAACACCACCAGATCTTCAGGTTTCAATTCATCCAGCAGATCAGGGAACTGCCTGTGTCGAATCCCCCCGCTTTCCCTGTCGAGACAAAGTAGGCGGCTGTCAGTCCTTTTAGCCGGAGGATAGTGCGCTATCAGTTCTTCAGGTAGATCGAAATGGAAATCTCGTAATTGCATAGGTCAGTCAGGTTCTTCAAAAAGGATGCAAGGATAAAGATAAAGCGTGAAATATAAAAGCAGGATACCTGTAGGCAGAGCATTACCCAGGTTGCTATAATGCGCCCCTGCCTGCCCCTTAGAGATGTGCCGGAGTGGTGAAATTGGTAGACACGTCGGATTCAAAATCCGATGCTAGAGATAGCGTGCCGGTTCAAGTCCGGCCTCCGGTACCAACACTTACTTTCAACACCTTTCATACCCATCCATACACTTCCATATCTCATTGTAT
>CAZDCK010000031.1:0-3049 GCA_964503965.1 uncultured Enterobacteriaceae bacterium
GGGTCTTCCTTGAAACGGATCAACTGGACGACCCCCAGCAGAATGTCATCCTTGATCGGTACCACAATCATGGATTTAAAGAATAGTCCCTGGGATTCTGAAAAACTCTTGTCCCACTGCAGTCGGCCATGAATATCCTGCAGTTTTTCGGCATCGTATACATCCTCAACCAGCAATGGATGCTGACTGAGTGCTACATAACCGGCAAGAGACGTGGGTGTGAAGGGGACGCGAATTTCAATGTTGTCATCGTTTTCATGCGGACGCTCGTCCCCCAGGAAGCTGGCGACAATTTCCTTGCCGTTATCAACACTCTGTAAAATGGTAAACATGCGACAGCCCATGAGTTCAAGGATAGTGCTTTCCACTTCCTTCATGGCCTTATTCAGGTTCTTGGAGAACTTCAGCTGTTTGTAAAGCGACGCGAGATGACGGACAAAATCATCTTCAGAGGCCGCATGGACATTATCCTGTTGGCCCTCTTCAGACTGCTCTACCACGTTTTCTGTCGATGTATCTTCAACCACAATGTATTCCGGTAATTTTTTATTCGAGCCAAGTAAATGCAAGGTCAGGTATCAAGCCGGTTCTGACTGCCATAATGTTATACATCCAAACCCCGGGAGCAAACTATGAATTTTTCCCGAAATCCGAACCCGGCCTGTCAGCCTGCCAGTGGTGACAAGTCGCTTTAAGAGCCCGATTTAAGAGGCTGAACAATCAATACTTTATGCTAGAATCTGCTAAGTATCCATAATATTGGCAAAAATTAACATATCTTGCTGCAGAATAACGCCAACAACGTATTTTCAATCCTCCTGAAATTCCTTGCATTCAGCACAATTTCAGTCTTTTCCTGTAATGCTGCCTCCCAGGACTACCCTGCACTGACAACCGACCAGAAAGAGTGGCTGGCAGACCAGATTTACAGGAACGAATGCAACCGTAACCCCGACTGCCTGACTGCCTGGAATAGCGGTGAAAACTTCCCTTCCATGGGCATTGGCCATTTCATCTGGTACCCCCGGGACAGGAATGATATCTACGAGGAGAGTTTCCCGGCCTTAATGACATACATGCTGGACCATGGCATCTCTATTCCTGCCTGGATAATGGCCAATAACCTGGATGCTCCCTGGGACAGCAGGCAGGCTTTCCTAGCCGACCAGGACAGCGAGAGGTTACGCAACCTGCGTTTGTTCCTCCAGGAGCACAAACGCTTACAACTGGACTTTATCGTCTCACGCTTTGATTCGGCACTTGCAGACATCATGACTTCCATACAGCAGGAAGGTATGGGTAGTGCTGCACGGCAAGAGTTGTCAGCCAAACTGCACGGGCACTTCTACGCCGTGGCCAATGCTTCTCCACCCCACGGACTCTATGCACTGATAGATTATGTTAATTTCAAGGGGACTGGTGTCTCGCCTCATGAAGCCTATAATGGCCGCGGCTGGGGGCTGAAACAGGTTCTGCTGGAAATGGAAAGCAGCGATGATCCGCTTGCAGCATTCATTTCATCAGCCAGGACAACACTGGCACGACGCGTAGACAATGCTCCCCCTGAACGAAATGAAGGACGCTGGCTTGAAGGCTGGTACAACAGGCTGACAACCTACCAACCCTGATCTGCGGACTTCGATTTATACGGTTATACAGATGGCTTACGAACGAAAAAACATACAGGCAATGACAGCTTATGTCCCGGGGGAGCAAATTGATTCTCCGGACATCCTCAAGCTCAATACCAATGAGAATCCCTATCCACCAAGTCCGGCTGTTGCCCGGGCGCTGGAGGCCTGTGATGTGGGTAAGCTAAGGCAGTATCCGCCGCCCACGGCGAAAAGTCTGCAGGAAGCCATAGCGGCTAAGCATGGTCTTGATAGCGGTAATATCATCGTTACCAATGGCGGTGATGAATTATTGCGGATGGCTATCGCCACATTTGTGGAATGTGATGAGACTATCGCCGTTGCCAGACCAACCTATACGCTTTACCAGATTCTGGCGGATGCTCATGGCTGTAGAATGCAGTCTTTTGAGCTGAAGGATGACTGGAGCCTGCCGGACAATTTTGCCAGCATGCTTAATGAATCCGGGGCCAAGATGGCCTTTGTCGTGAATCCCCATGCACCTTCAGGCAGTCTTACCAGCCTGGATGCTATTGCTGAGCTGGCCAGTGACTATAAAGGGGTGCTCTTGCTTGATGAAGCCTATATCGACTTCGTTGACCCGGCAGTAGCCAGAGATTCTGCAAGCCTGTTGGGCAAGCATGGCAATATCCTGATCCTGAGAACCTTCAGTAAAGGCTATTCACTTGCCGGGCTGCGGATGGCTTATGGACTGGCCAGCCCCGCGTTGATCGGTCCATTGATGAAAACCAAGGACAGCTACAATACAGACCTGATTTCCCAGAACCTGGCCAGGGCGTCCATTGAGGATCAGGAATATGCCCGGCAAACCTGGGACAAAGTGCGCATGGAACGCAAACGAATGACTGCACAAATGCGGGAATCAGGATTTGTGGTACCTGAGAGTCAGAGTAACTTTATACTGGCGACAGTTCCTGAAGGAAAGTCCGCCGAAGCCATTTATATGGCACTCAGGAAACAAAACATACTTGTTCGGTATTTCAAAAATGAGGATCGCTTGCAGGATAAACTTCGCATTACCATAGGCACTCCCGCAGAAAACCAGCGCCTGCTGGATGCTCTGGCTGCCCTGTAAACACCGGCAAATTTCATCATGGCTCGCAAAATGAACAAGAAAACCCGCAATGTCATTTCAGGCATTCTTGTGGGTATTGCGTCTATTGCAGCCGTCATTAACTTTGCCGACCTGCCTGCCCGGGATGCCGGCCGTTTTCTGCTCTCTACCGCCATTTTCTTCCTGGTCATTGTCCTGCTGGCATTGGTTACGGTCAGCATTTTCAAGCTGATCGGGTTTATATCAGCAAAAATAACGGGGGAGGATAAAGAAGACCACGTTAGATCATCGGACTCTCTATCAGGCACTTTTCCCGATCCTTCTTCCGACCCTTATTCCGGCC
>CAZDCK010000031.1:3149-5348 GCA_964503965.1 uncultured Enterobacteriaceae bacterium
TCGTAAAGACCAATGGCGATCTTGTTTGAGGCACGCACCTCTAGATAAACCTTTACAATACCGTTGGTGGTAGCTTCATCAATCAGAAAGTTCAGCAATGCCCTTCCTACTCCCTCGCCCTGACATGCTGGCCTGACACAGATATTCATCAGGGTACTTTCATCAAGCACAGGAGCCATAACCGCAAAACCAATGACCAGTTCCCTATCGGCAAAATGGCGGCTAACCACCCATCCCTCGTGACCGGCATTGAATCCATCCAGAAACTGCAACAATGACCAGGGATGGGACTGGCAGTCTTGCTCAATACGCGTAACAGCAGGCAAATCTGCCTTATCCATTGGTCTGAAATGTATGTCCGGCATCATACGGTCAGGAAAGCTTTTATGGGCTCAGGTCAGGGCAGCAACCAATGCGTGCCAGGCCTCTTTTTTTAACGCCGGATTGTTCAGCATTTCATCAAGACTACGCATATAGATATGCTGCCAGGGCTGATCGTCAGGTTCAGGCAGAGCTGCTGCCAGCTTGACATCAGAGTCAGTGCTGCCTTCCTCTCCATGAGTAAAGATATGACGATAGATTTCTTCCCCCATCACCATCAGGGTAGAAAACTGCCAATCCGATAACTTCTGCTGCAGGTAGGCGTTAAAGGCAACCGCAGCAGCCGACTTACTGTTATCGACATATTCACCCTGAACCAGTGGCCAGCTAAATGGTTTGTCTTCTATCCACATATGCTGCGAATCAATGCCGCCTGCACGTAGCAGGTTATGTAACAGATGGAGATGCGGCGAAGTCAGTTGCCTGGGACCAATGTGAGGCATGGCATTAATCAATGCCAGCTTCTCATTCACACGGATACAGAGCATCTGGAAACGAAAATCTTCACTGCGCTTTCTCGAAGCGCTTTGTTTCCCAGGCTCTTTCCCTGGCCCTTTCTCAGTATCTGAGGCGCTTTGGTGTTCAGCAGGCGCCTGGCTATTTCTGGAACTTTTTACCGTTTCAACCGTTTCAACCGTTGAAAACACCGGCGACTCTGGTGGACTCTCTGGACTGGTCCGTGGCCCGGTCAGCTCCGGCTCAGTTGACGCATGGTCCGGCTCAAGAGCATCAATCCCTGGCAACCTCGCAGACTCTGTCTGCAACCAGGATTCTGGCCATTCACAAGGCCTGGATTTCGGGGCACCAGGTAACAGCACCCTCGGGAAATAGCTGTCTATTCCCAGGGTGCCCAGTAATTCCTGTCGAAGATCTTCCGGTAAGGACAATGCTTTTCTCTCGGTGAATCTGCCTGTTCGCTTTTGTCCATTCTACCGCCCGTTGCCTGCGAAGTCATGGCGATGCTGGTCCATCGATTCGCTGAACAGAAAATCACCAACCCGAAATTTTACTACCCCCCCTGTCAACGGTATTCAAATGATGGCGTTATATACAGTGAACTGAATATTCCGGCCGGTATTCAATTTTTTTAGACGGAATCAATCTTGGAGTATCACAATGAAAATAAAACAATATGCACTGATGGCGGCAACCGCCATTTTATCAGCCAGCCTGCTGTCCACTACCAATGCGCAGCCAGGGGGGGCTGATTTTCAGGATAATATTGAAAACCAGCCACAACGAGTCGGTGGACGCCCACATCCCGGCCCATTCAAAAGGGACCAGGGTCATGGAGCCCCGCGTCCTGGCGGTGATCCTGAAAGACTACTGGAAAGAATTGACAGCAATGGTGACGGATTTGTTGATCTGGACGAATTCCTGGACCAGCGTCTCGCAAGAATTGATCGCAGGTTTGAACATCAGGATGCCAATGGTGACGGCCAGCTCAGCGAAGAAGAAGCAGCGAGACCCCGTCGACACACTCCAGACCCAACAGAACGTGAACAGGTCCTGCAGTGTGTGAGGCAAACCATAGCCGACTGGGAGGGGCCCGGGGGAGAAGACCGTTTTGACATCGTTGATACCGATGGGGATGGTTATATTTCCCTCGCAGAAATGAGTACAGCCCTGGAATTTCGTGCCACAACACTGTTCGACAGGATAGATGCTGGTGCTGATGGATTTATCAGTGTTGAGGAACTCGAACTGCATCAGGAAGAACAGATCAATATACGTCGTGTCATTCGTGCCTGTGTCGATGTAGTCTCAGACCCTTTTGCAGCCACGCTTTAACGCTTTCCCCTGCTTGCCCGATTATCA
>CAZDCK010000031.1:5448-34489 GCA_964503965.1 uncultured Enterobacteriaceae bacterium
CTCAGACCCTTTTGCAGCCACGCTTTAACGCTTTCCCCTGCTTGCCCGATTATCAAGGGCACTGACAAGGCCGGACCTGCTTCGGCCTTTTCTTTATCCTTTATTTGCCAACAGCCTTTTTTATCGTCTCTCTACTGATTATCATCACAGCGGATTAAATCAGGAGTTTAGGAGATAAGCCATGACGACTACACTGGAAAGCAGCCTTGTCAGCACTGACTGGCTGTCCGACAACCTCAATAACCAGGATATTCGTATACTCGACTGTACTTTGGTCATGAAACCCAACGATGATGGCAGCTATGGCTTTGTCTCGGGAATCGATGTCTGGCGGGACGGTCATATTCCAAACAGCATCTATGTGGATGTGGGCGGAGAATTATCTGACCAGGATCATGACATCACGTTAATGATGCCATCCCCGGAAAACTTTGCTCAAACCATGCGCAAAAAAGGCATCGGCGATAATACGGCAGTAATCTGCTATGACCGTTCAAATCATGCCTGGGCGGCGCGTGTCTGGTGGATGCTGAGAGTCTGCGGCTTTGATAATGCCGCTGTACTTGATGGCGGTTGGAAGAAATGGACCGCGGAGGAGCGGGAAGTCTCAACCGAAGAAACCACCTATCCCCAGGCGCAGGCCTTTACTGTCAACCCGCGTCCTGGCCTGATGGCCAGCAAGGCGGATGTCAGAGTTGCCTGTGAAGATGACGAGACAGTATTACTGCACTCATTACCCCTGCCGATGTTTACCGGAGAGGTCTCTCCCTACTCCCGTGCCGGCCGTATTCCCGGTAGCAGGAATCTGTATTGCGAGACTCTCATTGACCCGGAATCGAATTGTTATGTCAGCAGGGAAAAAATGACAGAACACTTTGAACCTTCAGGCTCACTCAGGACCGATCGGGTTATTACCTACTGCGGCGGCGGAATCGCAGCCAGTTCAAATGCACTGGCACTGACGCTACTGGGTCATGAAAATGTGGCTGTCTATGATGGTTCACTGACAGAATGGACTGCAGATCCCGATATGCCCCTGGAGACCGACTAGGGTCGGTTAAACAGCCCTGCGCAAAATTTGCCGGGCTGCATTGTAGCCCGGTATTCCGCTGACCCCGCCACCAGGGTGGGCGCCTGATCCACAAAGATACAGTCCTTTCAATGGCATGGCATATCCGGCATGCCCCAGGGCCGGTCTGGCAGAAAAAAGTTGTTCCAGGGAAAGACGCCCGTGAAAAATATCACCTCGCGGTAATCCAAACTGCTGTTCCAGATCCCATGGACTCAGTGCCTGGATACCTGCAATTCTTGACCCGAACCCGGGAAAATATGTTTCGACACAGGACAGTATTGTCTCAACCGCAGCGTCCCTGTTCTTTTCCCAGGCCTGCCCAAGATCCGGTGAGAACTGCTGACAGAAAAGACTGGCAACATGACACCCGGAAGGAGCCAGCGTCGTATCTACCAGGCTCGGGATCAGCATTTCGACAACGGGTTTCCCTGACCAGCCTTCATCTCTGGCGGACTGCCAGGCCTGATCCTGGTAAGCCAGCGTGTCGCCGATGATAATGCCCGCTTCCCTGTATCCAGGCACAGTTCTGCCTGAAAACTCCGGCAGTCCCTCAAGGGCAACATTCATACGAAAGGAGCCGCTGCCACATTTATACTGGCTGAAATGTGTCCTGAGATCATCCGAGACAACAGAGTCGTCCAGAAGCCTGGTAAAGAGTGTTACCGGGTTCGTATTGGCGACAACAATGTCGGCCTGATGAAACTCCCCCCGGGAAACAACACCCACAGCCTTGCCCTGGTCCGACGCTATGCTCTCTACAGGACTATCCGTGATAAATCTGACACCATATCTGCTTCCTTCCCGGGTGATAGCGTCGGAGACAGCCCCCATCCCGCCAATGGCATGCCCCCAACGTCCACGTTCACCATTTACCTCTCCCAGCAGATGATGGAGAAGGTTATACCCATTGCCCGGCGTGTAGGGGGACACAAAATTGCCAACTATGGCATCGAAACCAAGCAGGGCCTTGAGTGCTTCGGTCGAAAAAAAGTCGTCGAGTATTTCTCCGGCACTGCGTGAGAACAGCGTCAGCAAAAACTGCTTCTCCTGCCTGTTCAATCCAGAAAAACTTTTGGACAGTTTGAACAGGGAAAACAGATCACCAATCCCGGCTCCATCCAGTGCCGGTGGTGTCATGAGCATGACCTCCCTCATTACCGGAACCAGGGCTGCCAGTCTGTTTTCGTAGTCGACCAGACGTTCCGCATCCTGGTCTGAGAACCGGGCTACTTCAGTGGCCAGTTCACCGGGAATTGAGGCAAAACTGTCACCACTGGCCAGGGGCAGGAAATTATTTACCCTTCTCTGAACAAGCTTCAGGCCATGTTTATGTAGCTGAAGGTCCTTGATAATGCCGGGATGCAGGAGACTGACAGTATAGGAGCACACAGAATTACGGTAACCCGGATAAAACTCCTCGGTAACCGCTGCGCCACCAAGCACATGACGTGCTTCCAGGACAGTAACATGCATCCCCGCTCGGGCAAGATAAGCCGCACAGACAAGCCCGTTGTGTCCAGCACCGACGATAATGACTCTACGGGGCATGCTTGAGCTGCTCAGGGATCAAGGGATGCAGAGTAGGCTGACAGCGCGAGAATGTCATCCACGGTAAGGTTTGCTACAACATCAGACATCAGTGGTGACCAGAGACCACGGCGATTCCCGATTTTCATGTCATACAACTGCCTGGCAATATAACTGGGTGAGCGCCCGGCCAGATAAGGCACCGGCCCCAGACCTTTCAGCCCGGGGCCATGACATGTCTCACATTTACCGGATTCGGCCAGTGCCCTGCCCTTTGACACACTGCCGGGAGGGACATAAGCGATAAATCCGGCCCGGTCATCGCGTAGTTCGACCCGTTCAAGGTCCTCGGGCATTTCAAGTATGCGCCTGCCGATAGGTTCACTGCCACCACCTGGTTTTTCCACATACATCCAACCCATAATGAGTGTTTCTGGCACGGTGGGTGTTTCAACCACCCTGATCCATTTTTTCGGGGTGAGACTTGAAAAGTAGACTGCAGCATCACGAACCTCAGCTTCTGTTGCGTTGTTGCCAATGGCGAACATGTTGCTGGCAGGCCCATGCATCGGTTCTGAAGAACGGCGCAAACCGTTTCGCCAATCCTCCATCTGCTGAATGATGTATGCCTCTGGCAACCCGGTCAGACTGGCATTTTCCGGACGCCCCTGGCCGTTTGGCAGGTGACAGAAACCGCAGGCAAAAACACCGGGATTTCTTCCACGGGCAACAATATCAGGCATGGGGGAATGATCTTCAGGATGCCAGTCTGGTGGGGAGTAAAGATCCCTGGGCAGTGTAAAAACAATTTCCACTTCACTACCAGGAACACGATGAGGCACGTTGTATTCAAAAGGGTCCTCAATACCAGGTGTATTGAGTGCATAGGCCCATGCCAGTGAAGGTACAGCACCTGTACCATCGTTATCAGCACCAGCACATCCAATGGAACCAATCGCCAGGGCACACAACAGTAAAGTCCTGATGCTGTTCATCGCATTTCCCCCTGTAACAATGTCAAGCGAATGAATCTGCACCCGTTATGCCATGGCAAAAAAAATCATCCCAAGGTTTTAAACGGGAAATCAGCTTTCAAACTGGTAGCCCGGTGTGGATCTGGAAATTTCCATTTCATCCCCATCCATTTCAGCCGGAATATCCTCAAAAAGCGGTGTACTGAGATAGCGTTCACCCGTGTCGGGCAACATGCAAAGAATAGTACTTCCCTCGGGCTCTTCATTGGCCACCTGGAGCGCCGCACTAAACGTGGCTCCGGCAGAAATTCCTACAAATATGCCTTCCTTTTGCGCCAGTTCCCGGGACAGGCGGAGAGCCTCTGTATTCGGCACTTTTACCACCCGGCTGATATCATGATCCCTGACAGCTTCTTCAGTAAGCCTGGAAATAAAATCAGGCGTCCATCCCTGCATGGGATGTGGTGTAAAAGCTTCATGGCTGACAGCCGGTGAGCCATCATCATGTCGTTCCTGTTGAATTCCGCTGCTGACAAGGGCCGCGACGTCCGGCTCACTGAGAATAATTTTCGTATCCGGGCTTTTTTCCCTGAGCGCCTTGGACACACCAAGCAGGGTACCCCCGGTACCATAACCGGTAACCCAGTAGTCGAGTGAGTTATCTGGAAAAGCTGCCAGAATTTCCTGACCGGTTGTTCTGTAATGCATCTCTGCATTGGCTTTATTTTCAAACTGGCGGGTAAGGAACCAGCCATTTTTCTCTGCCAGTTCTTTTGCCTTGTTGACCATACCTGTGCCTTTGGCAGCAGCCGGCGTCAGGATTACCCTGGCACCCAGAAAACGCATTAAACGTCTGCGCTCGACGCTGAAGCTCTCTGCCATAGTCACTACCAGAGGATAGCCTTTTTGCGCACACACCATGGCCAGCCCAATGCCAGTGTTGCCACTGGTCGCTTCAACCACTGTCTGCCCTGGCTTCAGGGCACCTGTTTTTTCCGCATGTTCGATAATACCCAGTGCCAGCCGGTCCTTGACCGAACTCATCGGATTGAATGCTTCAGACTTTACATAGAGGTTAATCCCGGCCGGAGCCAGCTTGTTAATCCTCACGACCGGTGTATTACCTATCGTTTCAAGGATGTTATTGTATTTATCACCTCTGATTTCTGACTTTTCGGACATACCCCTCTCCTGTCGATTTGCATGGGGAAATACAGTAGCCTAAATACAAGAAGGCATGACTTAACCAACATGCCTGCCTCTCACCCCGTTTTATTCAATCATGAAAATTCTGTCATGTTACCGGTCAGAGCGATATGAACGATCATCACAGTTATACGGTTCCCAGGGATAAGCGGAAATATACATGGTGTCACTACCACGGTACTGACCTGAAAAATAAAGTGGATCCTCTGCCACATAGGTTCTGGTCAATGCACCATCTTCGGGATTAATCCGGAAACGTTCAGTCACTGTCATCTGCGCACTGTGCGGTGTGCGTGTATCGGCGAGCAGGATACCCTCAAGAAACCCCCGTGTCTGGACGATCAGCTCATCATTTTCCCAGCGCCCAATAGAATAACCGCCCCTGCTGGGTTCGATCATGCCCGGGAAATCAGTCTCGCCCAGATGAATAGTCCGTTCAAAAATCATGGTGCCATAAATCAGCCGAATCTCATCTTCGTTTTGTTCAACTCGATTGACAGGATTATCAAATGACCAGTCCCAGAGAATATTGGTGGTTTCACAACGCAACCTGGGGTTGTCCGAGGAGGAACCATCAAAGCCCTCGATGGCGGCTTTACCCGCATCGGTCAGGGGGAGAATACTGGGACGCTCCCAGGTTGTCGCCAGTGGATCTTCCGAATATGACTCCGGTGTTCCCCGGGATCCCTGAAAAGCCCTGCCACCAGCCGGCACTTCACCTGGTTCAAAGCGGTCAGCAATACTTAAAGGGACCAGAGTCCCTTCAAGTCCCCGAGGATCGGTCATCACTACCTGCTCTGCAGCCCAGTCACCGGAAATATCGGGATCGCCATTGGGGAGTCGTCCGATTTCAATCGCCTTCTTCAGGTATTTTTCTGTATCGGAAATCTGCTCATAACGATCCAGGCTCAGCCCGTTGGCAAAAGTGATTGTTCCCGTATAGCAGGTATTTTCTTCAAAGCGATCCGGCGAGCCACTAATGGTCACCTCTGACCCGACTTCAAACAGCGCTTTGGACCAGCCGGAACGGCGCAGCACAGTCCCGCCACGTAATTCGCACTTCCACTGCGACACACTGCCATCCTCGTTGGTGACATCCAGATATATCCAGGAATGGGGGTTAACCATGGCAATCTCGGTGACAACACCTTCCACCGTGACATCAATATTAAGATTGAAATTGGCCAATCCATGGTGAGCCTCAGTAATTAGGGGAGACAGAGTCAGGCAGGCAACAGCAAAAAACTTTTTCAACGGAATATTCCTCACAGCGGGAGATTTGGCAAGCATAAGTAAGCCCCCTGACAATTTCAATCAGACCTGTGTTTTAATTGTTTGCCACGACACATGCCCTTATGAAGCAATCTGGAAGAAAGAATTAAGGTTGAAACAGATTCTGAAACATTCCCTGGTCCCGCTATTGCCGCCTCTGGCATTTATTCTTGTGGGTTTAGCCACTGCATTCACTGCGGTAACCTATGAGATCGGAACCTTTACCCGCATGGGGCCCGGTTTTGTGCCCATGGTGCTGGGCAGCATCCTGATCCTGCTGGGTGGATTGACACTGTGTCGAGATCGGCAATCCGAACCACAGACAGGCATTGCCCTGCGCCCCTTTATTGCGGTGACCACAGGTATTCTGTTCTGGGCACTGCTGGTGGAGTTCGCCGGGTTTTTACCGGGCTCTGCAGGGCTCGTCCTGCTCACATCCCTGGCTTTACCTCACACCCGGTGGCACAGCGTCCTGATCCTGGCAACAGTGCTGTCCGTTGCGGGCTACCTGCTGTTTGTCCTGCAGCTTGGCGTTCCTCTGAACGCTGTAGGATAAGGTATGGAGACCCTGAGCTATCTTGCGATCGGTTTTGAGCAGGCATTGACCCCGCAGGCCCTGCTTTTCTGTCTTTTGGGGGTAAGCCTGGGCACTTTTATCGGAGTTTTACCCGGCATCGGTTCCCTTACGACCATTGCCCTGTGCCTGCCGCTGACATTCCATCTTGAGCCGTTGCCTGGTCTGATTATGCTGGCGGGTATTTTTTATGGTGCCCAGTACGGCAGTTCCACGGCTTCCATTCTGCTCAATGTTCCAGGCAGCGCCCCCGCGGCCATTACCTGTCTCGATGGCTATCCCATGTCCCAACAGGGCCGTGCTGGCATTGCCCTTTTCATCACAACAATTGCCTCCTTTATCGGTGGCAGTTTCGCCATACTGCTGCTGGTCTTTTTTGCTCCAATTCTGGCTGACTTTGCCATCAGTTTTTCTGCAGCTGATTATTTTTCCATCATGATCCTTGCCCTGACCGCCGCCTCGACGCTTTCAGTAGGTTCACCACTGAAGGGACTGACTATGGTAGTGCTGGGATTATTACTTGGCCTGGTGGGCACCGATATAAACTCCGGCCAGTTTCGCTTTACTTTCGGCATACCCGCCCTGGCGGACGGCATCAACCTGGTGGCCCTGGCTATGGGACTTTTCGGCGTCGCAGAAATTCTCAACAACCTGAGCAACGGTAATGTTCCTCTGGCGAGCAGGGAAGATATTTCCCTGAAAAACATGCTGCCATCGAAACAGGACTGGAAGGCTTTTCGTAACGCCTGCCTGCGAGGTTCAGTGATTGGCAGTTTCATTGGCATGCTGCCCGGTACCGGCCCGACCATAGCCACGTTCATGGCCTATGCTGGTGAAAAGAAGTTGTCGGATACACCGGAAAAATTCGGTAAAGGCGCCATTGAAGGCATCTCGGCGCCGGAAGCCGCAAACAATGCCTCGGTACAGGCTGCATTCATTCCGACCCTGACTCTGGGGGTGCCAGGGGACGCCATCATGGCAGTCATGCTGGGGGGATTGCTGGTTCACGGAATCACTCCCGGCCCGCAACTGGTAACCACTGATGCCGCCCTGTTCTGGGGTGTTGTGGCGAGTTTCTGGATTGGCAATGCTTTACTGCTTGTGCTGAACCTGCCCATGATAGGATTATGGGTAAAACTGTTAAGTATCCCCTACCGCATCCTCTTTCCATCGGTACTTTTCCTGATCTGCATTGGCGTTTACAGCGTCAACAATAGCAGCGTTGATGTCCTGCTTACCCTGGGCTTTGGTCTGCTTGGCTTTTTCCTCAATCGATTCGGCTATCCTTCTGCCCCCTTGCTGCTGGGATTTGTGCTTGGCCCATTGATAGAGGAAAACTTCCGCCGCGCCCTGGTGCTTTCCGGCAGCAATCTCGCCACCTTCATTACGCGGCCCATCAGCCTGGTATTTCTCCTGATGACACTCGCACTGCTCTCTTTTACATTCTGGCGAGGTAGTATCCGACACCTGAACAACCCATCCGGAGTAAATCCGTGAAACAGGCAGTAATATTAATTGGCACATTGACGATCAGCCTGTTGTTGACCGCATGCGGTGAACAGTCACAAACTGCCGTGGAAAGTACCGCTGACTATCCATCAAAACCGATACGGGTCATCATTCCCTTCGGTCCCGGAGGACTGGCCGATGTCACATTACGCCTCGCAGGTGAGCCACTGGGGGAGGGTCTTGGACAACGTCTTGTAATCGAGAATCGTCCGGGCGCCGGTGGTGTTGCTGCAACCACCAATATTCTCAACAGCGAGGCCGACGGATACACACTGATCGTACTGACCAATGGCACCACCATTGCAGAGACTCTCTTCGACAAGCTGCCATACCAGATCACGGAAGACCTGGTACCTGTTTCATCGGTAACCTGGTTTGACCTGGTCCTGCTGGTTCACCCGGACGCTGGAGTTGAATCTCTTGAAGCCTTGCTTGCAGAGAAAGGCAATGACCTCAAGATTGCCACCATCAATCCCGGCAGCACACAAAACCTTACCGCAGAATTATTCAATACCCGTTCGGGCATTGATGCCACCATCATTCCCTATCGCACAACTCCGGATGTACTTGGCGCTCTGCTACGCCAGGAAGTGGACCTGGTGATAGATGCCTACACGGCACTCAAGGGCGCCATCGACAGTGGCCAGGCAAGACCCGTTGCCGTCACGGGTGAATCCCGAAACCCGGCCATGCCCGATGTGCCAACAGTCACTGAAGCCGGGATAGAGGATTTTGTCGTCACTGGATGGAATGCGCTGTATGCAAAAGCCGGCACACCCCCCGAAATATTAAGACAGCTGAACGACTCAGTCGCCAGGGTGGTGAATACGCAAGACATCCAGAATCGCTTCAGGGAACTGGGTGTCGAGGCCAGGGCCACATCTGCAGAGCAAATGCAGGAACGTCTGCTTGATGACATTGAAAAATGGCGGCAGGTCATTGAAACGGCAGGCATTGATACCTTATGAATGGTTCCGGGACGTCACCACCCACACTGCTGGTGGATGCCCATGCCCATATTTTTACCCATGAAATGCCCCTGATCGAAAATCCGCGGCATACACCTGGCTACAGCTTTCCCCTTGAAGAATACCTGGCACAACTGGATGCCCATGGCGTGAGTCGTGGCGTTATTGCCGCAGCCAGCCCCTGGGGTGATTACAATGATTACACACGCGAGTCTGTCAAAACCCACAGGGACAGGCTACGCGGCACGGTCATTCTCCATCCGGAAAAACTGGACACCTACCCTTTACAGGCGATGACTGACGACGGCATCGTTGGCATCAGGCTGCCTTTCATTGGCCTGCGAAAATTACCGGACATACGCTCCCGGGAGTATCGCCGGCTATTCAGTGTGCTGGCTGATATTGGCTGGCATATACATTTACATGTCGAAGGACGTCACATTCCTGCCCTGCTACCCCACCTGCTCAATGCCGGGCCAAGACTGGTCATTGACCACCTGGGAAGACCTGAACCGGACCGGGTAAAGGAGGCACCCGGCTTCAAACCTGTTGTAGAAGCCATTAACGATTCAAAGGCCTGGCTCAAGGTGTCATGCGGATATCGCATAGGTGATGTAGCCAGCGAACACTTTCTGGCCTTTCTTCATGAGTGTGGCGAGAAACGCCTGTTCTGGGCCAGCGACTCCCCCTTTGTTGGCCATGAAGGGGAACTTGACTATAAAGACACTATCCTGTGGCTGGACAACCTGCTGGATGATGTTCATACAGCGGAAAGGATTTTTGGTCGTAATGCCCTGGATTTCTATTTTGACACCTGACGCCGCCCCCCTTCTTTCGTCAGCAATAAAAGCCCCTGCGAGTGATCAAGCGGTTGTGACTTCTTACTCCTAGCGGGTATCATGGTTGGCAGAACACTGGCAGCCACTGACTGTCCAGACATGATCATTACACTTGTGGAGTCCAGATCTTGAAACGTAAGTCCTTAGCAAGCCTTCTATGCGCCAGCGTCATCCTGACTTCCTGCGCCACGAGTTCAACGTCAGGTCCGGGAAGTATGCGCTCCCTGGCACCACCACCGACGGCTACCGTATTTGGTGATCCAATGCCTGTGACGGCCCATGAGGACCATACTTTCCTCCTCGACAGTGACGACCCCCAACTGCGGGCCAACAAACGACTTGTGTACGATATGTGGCGGACGATCCTGAATGCGGGCCATGTAGAAGCCGCTGACCAGTATCTGGCACCTGATTATATTCAGCATAACCCGACAGCCCCGACTGGCCGGGAAGCATTCAAGGAAATTTTTGGCTCCTTTGTTACCCGCCAGGATGAAGTTCCGGAAACCATCGAGAATCCGGTAGTCACCATCATTGCCGAAAGGGATCTGGTGGTGCTGGCTTTTGTCACGGAATACCCAGAGCCCGATGGCACCGGCACCTACACCTCAACACACTTTGACATGTTCCGCGTCGAGAACGGCATGATTGCCGAACACTGGGACTCCATACAAATAAGGCCAGGACAGGACACACCTGATTTTGGTAACGGTGGCCCGGTTCCTGTTATCGGTATCAAGGGTGAAGCTCAACTGGACATGCTGGTCAATGATGATTCGGGATTGTTTCAAAACAAGCGCCTTGCCTATGACATGTGGCGCCATATGCCGGAAGCCGGCAGGGAAGAGTTGGCTCCTCTGTACATGGATCCCATCTACATCCAGCACAACCCCAATGCCGCCACTGGTCGTAACGGTGTCGTGGAGTATTTTGCCCAGCGTCCGGACACATCCATAGATTCCTTCCTGGAAGACCCCCTTGTAGCCAGTGTTGCCGAGGGAGACCTGGTGGTTCAGGTCTTACAGGAAGAAAGACCTCACCCGAAAACCGGTGAAACCTATTATGTTGCCTGGTTCGATATGTTTCGTATCGAAAATGGCAAGCTCGTAGAACACTGGGATACAGCCTCCAAGGGCGAACTGCCTGCAGTAATGCAGTAATGGTCATTCCCTTGCTGGCAACTCACCGGGGTTTCAGCTAGGGTCTTCTTATCCCACTGAAATACAAGAAGAAAACTTGTTCACAAAGCAGTGCATAAATCAGAACCCGCGCTGACATTATGGCCAGTTTTGAAATGCAGGAAGCCATTCGACTGATTTCCCAATCCTATCAGGGCAAGGGCTGGCCAGCACTGACCATGGGCATTGGAATCAACTCCGGCATGATGAATGTCGGCAATATGGGTTCCCGGTACCGTCTTGCCTATACGGTCATAGGCGATGCCGTTAATCTTTCATCGCGTCTGCAGACCATGACACGGGTATACCATGTCCCGACAATCTGCGGTGAGGAAACGGCCAGGAATGTCATTGATGTGGAATTCATGGAACTTGATATGGTACATGTCAGGGGCAAGAAAATTATTTCAAAAATTTATCATCCCCTCGGTCTCAAGTCCGAGATTTCTGACGGGACCCGCGAGATGCTGGAGCAGCACAAGCAGGCGCTGGAATTCTACTACAACAGGGAGTTTTCCGAGGCTGACAACCGATTCTGCCGCTTGATACAGCAAAACACCGGCTTTGAAGCCTACTACCGGTACATGCTCCAACAGGTGGCTGAGAGCAAAAACATCACCACTGTCGCCCAGGGTGAAATCAGCTGAATTCAACGCATGTCTGCTAACAAGTCCTGAACCCGGGCAGGCATGATGATTTGATTACAGGCAGCTGTCGCTGCGACTGACTCCATAACCATAATAATCAGCAAGAGCCAAACCGGCAGCTACACTGGTAAAGGGATCGTGCTCCACGACTTTGCCGGGAAACCGTGCATCCAATGAACGCCTGACTGCCGGAATCAACGATGACCCCCCGGTTCTCAGTACCAGATGAATTTCATCCCTGTTCACACCGGCCCTGGCAAGCGTGTCATCAACGGCTGCCTCGAAGCGCTCCAGAAGGTTGGCGATCATCTTTTCAAATGCTTCCCGCCTGATTTCAACTTCCACATCAATTTCAGGGATATCCAGGACAGCTGATTCGTTGTAGGAAAGAGCAGCCTTGCAGTCCTTGATGGCCTGAAAGACCTGGTAGGAATAGTTCTGTGTGATCAGTTCATATAACCTTTCAAACTTGTCTGCGTCTGCCGCCCCCTGGCGAATCTTGTCCAGCACAGGTGTGGTGTATTCGTTCTGGTTCAGCATGTAACTCACCGTCCAGTTGATCAACAGGTCCTCATAGGCATCAAAGGGAAACAATGTTTCCACTTCCTTGCCGTCTACCTCCCTGTGCCAGCGCTCCCCCTTGCCAAGAAGGGGAAAAAGTATATGGCGGAACATGCACTGGTCGATATGATCCCCACCCA
The DNA here is from genome assembly GCA_964503965.1 of uncultured Enterobacteriaceae bacterium. Classification (GTDB taxonomy): domain Bacteria; phylum Pseudomonadota; class Gammaproteobacteria; order Pseudomonadales; family Pseudohongiellaceae; genus Eutrophocola. The sequence continues at coordinate 17,916 of CAZDCK010000031.1, forward strand.
GTCCAATACCATGAATAGCCACCACATCAAAAAGACTGGCATTGCGTCGCAGAATACACAGATCCAGTGTCCCGCCACCAAAGTCGACGGTCAACAGCAACTCTCCCTGCTCGCCAGGATTGGCATGCAGGTAACTCAGCGCGGCCGCGGTGGGTTCGGGATAAAAGGTCTGGGTTTTGATGCCTGCATACCGGTAGGCCTCGCTGAGACGTTCAAGAGCTACCCTGTTGTGATTGGCATCTCGTCCCTCAAAGTTCACAGGATGTCCAATACAGGCATGTTCAGGCTGATCACTTCCCTGTATGACCGATTGCACTGCCCTGACGACTGCCTGCCTGATGCGCAACAGGATCGGTGTGATGAGGGCAACGAGCCTGAAAGGTCGATCAAATATCATGACGCGTTCAGTCTCAACACTCCCCAGCAAGCGTTTGGTGCCACGAAAAAGTCGCCCAGGCAGACTGCCATCATTAAATGCCTGACCGTAAACCAGATGCGTCTCGGCCTGGGCAGGCAATTGTGTAGACATATCCATCTGACCGGTGCTGGTCCTGGCTTCACCCAGAACCTCCAGGCTCATCTCAACCTTTCTCCCCTGGTTCTGGGCAATATAGGTGTCGATTGCTTCCTGTCCGGTACAGGTAACAAAATCACGATCGATATAACTGGCCGAAGGCATGATGGTACTGCCCGTCTCGAGCTGCACCATGGTGACCTTTCTACCGTCAAAAATCGCGGCAGCACTGTTTGAGGTGCCGAAATCGACTCCCACGCCGGTTTGTAGGCCGGTTTTTCGGGGGATTGCAGTACTGGCTTCAGACATAAAAGAGAATCCTGGTTCATGATCGAAAAGAGAGACTAAAGGGTGAAAAACAGGTCGTCGAAAAATGGACAAAAAGAGAAAGGAAGATACCCAAGATAATTTATCAGGACAACCGGTTATTCACCTTTTCCGGGGTTAACTGTCCTGTTTGAACTCACCGGAACTCCCTGCTAGGCTCGGCAGGCGTTTACAGGCACAATCGAATTAGCCAGTCATTTGGGAGAACAAATCATGTTGTTAAGAATAACCGGGATTCTTACTTTAGGTCTGCTGTCCGCCTGTAGCGATGGAGACCGGCCACCTCCCCCCGATACAACAGAAACAATCTCCATCAACCTGCCAGCGCCTGATCCTGTGTCAGGTGATGATCAAGACCTGACAACAGATGGTACTGTTACTGATTTCCGGATGCTTTCAGCCAATGCGGGGCCTACCACTATTGCCATCGCCCGGGATGGCAGGATCTGGTATACCCTGAGTGCCGCCAACGCCATCGGGGTCATGAATCGTGATGGTTCCGGTATGATCGAATATCCCATACCCACCCCGGACTCTTCCCCCCGCATCATATCACTGGGCAGCGATGGCAATATGTGGTTCTCAGAACATAACAGCGGCAAAATGGGACGTATTACACCAGATGGCCAGATTACCGAATTTGATCTCTCTTCCCCGGATTCCCAGCCCAGGGCAATAGCCCTGGGCAGCGATGGAAATATCTGGATAGGCATGTTTGCAGCCAACAGGATCGGCCGCATCACACCAGGGGGCGTAGTCACGGAATTTGACATCCCGACACCGGACAGTGGCCCCAGGGCACTGGCTGCCGGGCCTGATGGCAATATCTGGTTTTCCGAATTCAAAGGCGGAAAGATTGGCCGAATCACGACCGACGGTGAAATCACCGAGTTCGAGCTACCCATGTCTGATACCGGTCCCGGTGATATTACAGCAGGCGCTGATGGCAACATGTGGTTTCTGGCCTTGAACGGGAATATGGACAATACACCGGTAGTCGGTAACCGTGTGGGCCGCATCACCATGAATGGACAGATCACGGAGTTCCAGATTCCCAGTGAAGGATCTACCCCCATCAACATAGCTGTAGGGCCTGATTACAATATCTGGTATACCAAGAACAATACCCTCGGACAGGTCACCCCCGACGGGCAGATAAGCGAATATTCTGTTGCCGAAGGACCAGCACGCACAGTAGGGGTAAGTGCAGGCAGTGATCGGCAAACACCTGATTTCCTCACAGACCGGCTCTGGTTCACCGATCCTGTCAATAACAGAATAGGTTATCTGCAGTTCAGATAAGGCCTGGGCAAAACCGGAATACACCGAATCCTATAATCACTATTTACTTACGGACCTGCATTTTGTCATCAAAAGCCCCCCTGCTGCTGCAGTTTGCCAGTATCCTTGTGTCACCCCCCCAGCATACCGATGCTGTCAAAGACAAAGTCAGGCTCTGCCTGATGGATTTTCTGACATCGGCTTATTCAACCAGCGCATTTTCCTGGGTACAGCAGGCCCGGCAAATGGTGCTTGCCAACTCAGGAACAACCAGGGGAGGGGCGCCTGTACTGGGCACTGATGATCGTGTTTCTGTCCAGGATGCCGCGTTTGCTAACGCAGTAGCAGGTCACTCCCTGGTCAGGGATGATATGCACCTGGGCAGTGTTTCCCACTTAGCCGTGGTCGTGATTCCAACCGCCCTTGCTTTGGCAGAAAAGATAAAACCGGATGGCCAGCGTCTGCTCCAGGCCATCATCAATGGGTATGAGGCCGGCGGAAAACTGGGATCCATGCTGATGGATGTGGAGACTGCCCGAAAGTTTCGTCCTACCGGATTGATTGGTGCTTTTGCTGCCGCTGCCACAGCAGCCTGTCTGGCCGGACTCGATAAAAACCAGACAAGCAATGCCCTCGGTTTTGCTGCCAACTATGTCACCGGACTCAATGAATGGGCCGCCTGGGGAAGTGATGATATGTATTTCCATCCCGGTATTGCCGCCAGGAATGGCATCACGGCCATGCAACTGGCTCAAGCAGGCGCACAGGCAGCCACCGGATCACTGGACGGTAAAGCCGGTCTTTTTGCTGCCTTTGATAAAACGGTCCCTGAGCCAACCCCACTCCCCTTCTCTGCTCGACCGGAAATCATGGATGTTTTTTTCAAGCAGGTCCCGGCTTGCAATTATACGCAGAGCGCAGCACAGGTAGCCTTGAAAGCACGGCAGGCAGGGAATATAGACTGGCGAAATATCCGGAAAATAATCATCAAAGTGCCTTATGCGGCCGCCCATTATCCCGGCTGTGACTGGCCCGGACCCTTCGGCAGCATCCTCCATGCCAGGATGAGCATTCATTTCAATGTTGCCAGTGCCCTGGTATACGGCAACTTCGAGGACAGTCATTACCAGAATTTTGCTGACGATAAAATTACATCACTTGTCAGGCAAATCCAGGTAGTAACCGACAATGAGCTGACAAAGGCCTATCCCGGCAGGCAGGGTGCAAGTATTGAAATCATGCTTGATCAGGGGGAAGCCGTGGAGGGCTTTCTGGAGGATGTCATTGCCGCCACAGATACGGAAGTCAGGGCGCGATTCACAAAGGCCTGTATCAACGCTACAGGCAAGGAAAAGACATCCTTGCTGGAATCAGCCATAGATGCCTTGCCTGCAGATGCTGCTGTTGCTGAAATGCTATCGAACCTGGTCTAGCTGGCCAGGCAAGTATTCTGAAGAATCAACGACACTGCATCAGACCAACCACGAGGTCATTGGGCGTTTCCTGGTCTTCACAATTGGGTGTCAGGTCACCAGTGCCGACGATGCCAACAGCCTGGCAGTCCAGGTGCCGTACAAGCCCGGAACGGGAATAACGGGCAATCTCCTCACCCCTGGCGGGGCAAATGCTTCTTATTCTACTCTCACAATCCACCCCTTCCAGCGGGGCACAGGCGTACAAATTTGCTTCGCGCTCATCAGCAAGACGGTAGCCCCAGAAAACCAGTTCATTACCAACCCGACCATTGATCCCGGTGGCCGACGCTCCGGCCAGTTCAGGTATTAACGTCTCGACAGAGCTGTTTTCAAACACCCTGTCAGGGCCGCCTGTAACATTCATGGACCGTTGGGGCGCCTTTTCGATTGGGGCACAGGCTGTACATGAAAACAGCGCTAAAAGCGGTATGATTCTCCAAAAAGCGCTAATTGAGAGTAGATGGCTATTCATGATCATTGGCTCCTACTTATCTAATGGTCAACATTCTCGTTTCACTACACCTGATACCGGTAAAACAGGGTAAATTCTGTGGGTATCTGGAGTAAGACAGGAAAAGGTTTTATCTGCTTTCACCTGTTTTCCCCGGGAAAAGGTATAAATCCATCCATGCCTGTCTGTCAGGCATTGCTTGATGCTCCAGGCTTTGTTCTCTATCCTGACTCCTTGCTGAAACATTATCATTTCAGCAATAACGTAATCGATAGGGCTTCCAAGAAAAAATCATGAAAACGTGTTTTATGAGACTGTTCACAACTCTTGCACTGCTGCTGGGTTCACTGCCATTATCTGCACAGCCCATGGAAATTCACGACATAATCTATGCCAGTCCCGGGGGAATGGATCTCGGTCTGGATATCTATATGCCCGACAATGTCGGGAAGCCACCATTGATCGTTCAGGTCCATGGGGGGGCATGGCGCTTTGGTGACAAGCAGAGCAGCGTACCCATGGAATTTGTTGAACATGGCTATGCCCTGGCCAGTCTCGACTTCCGCCAGTCCACTGATGCCCCGTTTCCAGCCATGGTGCACGATATCAAGGCCGCTGTGCGGTTTCTGCGAGCCAATGCCAGTGAGTATGGTTATGACGCCTCCCGTATCGCAATTACAGGTGCCTCATCCGGTGCCCATCTGGCACAGGTGGTCGGCGTGAGCAACGGCCACCCCGATCTGGAAGGTATGGAAGGAGACTTTCTCGAAACCTCCTCTGATGTCCAGGCCATCATCAGTTATTTTGGCGCCAGCGATTTGACCACTATCCTTTCTCAATCCACGCCCTTTGGCCTGAATGTGAGGGAACCAGCCCTTGAGTTGCTTCTGGGGTCAGCCCCCGATGAAAACGAAGTCCTGGCCAAACTTGCCAGCCCGGTTTACCTGGTGAATGCGGGTGACCCACCTCTGCTCCTTTTACACGGAGACATGGATCCCCAGATGCCCATCAACCAGAGCCTGCAGATGCTGGGTGCCTACAAGGCCCAGGGACTGGATGTGACATTTGAAACCGTGCATGGCGCTGTGCATGGCGGACCCGGCTTTTTCGATGAGGAACACCTGGCCAACGCCCTGTCCTTCCTCGAACGCATCATAGATCAAACAGGTAAATAGCATTACTGCCCTCGACGTGCAGTTCAGCGTTGGTGATATCCAGGTCAGTCGTATCCTGGAAATGGAGATCCCCTTCCTGACGCCTGCCGATGCCTTTCCGGGGGTAGACCTGTCCCTGGTGGAGTCCCAGCGTCACTGGCTTGAACCCAACGCTCTGTGTCCAGAAACAGGCATGCTTGTCATTGCCATACAGACCTGGGTCATTCGCACACCTCACCACATGATTCTGGTCGACACCTGCATCGGCTGTGACAAGACCAATCACTATTTTGAAAACTGGCATCGACGCACCGACGATTCCTGGTACCGCAAACTGTTGACGGCGGGAATAGATCCCGTAAACGTCGATTATGTATTTTGCACCCACCTGCATGGTGATCACTGCGGCTGGAATACCCGCCTGGTTGATGGTCGCTGGGTACCCACGTTTCCTAATGCAAAATACATCATCGCCCGGAAAGAAGTTGCGCATGCGGCGGAGCAAAATACACCCGCTTACCAGGAAAGTGTACTGCCCATCATGGAAAGCGGGCAGGTTCTGGCGGTGGATGCTGACTACGCCCTTGACGATAATGTCTGCCTGGCCCCAACACCTGGACATACACCCGGCCACGTAGCCGTTCACCTGGCCTCTCATGGGCAGCGAGCTGTGCTGTGCGGGGACCTGATTCACAGCCCCCTGCAGTGTCTGTATCCCGAATGGCAATACTGGATTGACCATGACCCCATTCAGGCCATCCAGACACGGAAAGAATTTCTGTCCTGCCGGGCAGATACTGAAGATCTGGTCATCACAGCCCACTTCCCCTCCCCCTCAGTGGGGCAGGTAAAAACCTCATCAAGGGGGTTCTATTTCAACTTTCTTGAGCAGGACTAGATGTTCGGAATTTACTATAACCTATATAAAACAATGGGTTAAAATACATTGTGCACTACCAGCCTTGATTCTGATCAAGCAGATCAAAAGTTAAGAATTTTATCCCGCTTTCCCTGGCAGGTTTCGCTATAATGGCGACCCGCTGAAAACAACAGAATCAGGAAACAACCTATTTTCAGGAGTTAACTATGGCCAAGATCGTTGGCGGCATCGCCACTGCCCATACACCTACCATCGGCTTTGCCGTGGATTCACACAAGGAAAACGACCCGGTATGGGCGCCTATTTTCAAGGGCTATGAGCCTATACAGCAGTGGCTGAAAGATCAGCAGCCCGATGTGCTGTTCTATGTATTCAATGATCACATGACCTCGTTCTTCATCGACCACTACTCCCACTTCACGCTCGGTGTAGGTGAAGAATACCCCTGTGCTGATGAGGGCGGCGGTGCCCGCAACCTGCCTCCTTTCCAGGGCGATCCTGAGTTTGCCCAGCACATTGCCATGGGGCTGGTCGCAGACGAATTTGATATGTCCTACTTCCAGAACAAACCCCTGGACCACGGTTGTTTCTCGCCGTTGTCCCTTTTGCTTCCTCATGAGCCAAGCTGGCCCTGCAAGATCATTCCTTTCCAGGTGGGCGTACTCCAGCCACCGACACCAACAGCCAAACGCTGTTACAACCTGGGTAAATCCCTGCGCAAGGCAATCCTGAGCTATCCGAAAGATATCAAGGTAGCCATAGCCGGAACCGGCGGCCTGTCTCACCAGGTGCATGGAGAACGTGCCGGTTTTAACAATACGCCATGGGATATGGAGTTCATGGAGCGTCTTGAGAAAGACCCTGAAGGCCTCACTGATATTACCATCGCCGAATATGCCGAACTGGGTGGAATGGAAGGCGCTGAAATCGTCATGTGGCTGATCATGCGCGGTGCCCTGTCTGAGAAGGTCGAAACTGTTCACCAGAGTTATTATCTGCCTTCCATGACACCGGTTGCCAACATGATTCTGGAAGAACGTTCCGATGAACCCATGGACGAAAGCCAGGAAGACTATATGGCCCGTATCAATCACCAGCTCAACGGTATCGAGAAGCTGGAAGGGACATACCCCTTCACCATCACCACAGGTGTCAAGGCCTTCCGCCTGAACAACTTCCTGCATGATCTGATCAAGCCGGAAAAACGCGAAGTGTTCCTGAACGATCCAGAAACAGCGTTTGCAGAATATAAACTGACTGAAGAAGAGAAAGACATGGTGCGCAATCTCAAGTGGCGCGACATGATTCACTACGGTGTCATCTTCTTCATGCTGGAAAAACTCGGCGCTGTGGTTGGCACCACCAACCTGCATATCTATGCGGCCATGCGTGGGGAAAGCCTGGAAGACTTCCAGAAAACCCGTAATGCCCAGGTGCTGTACTCTGTTGCCGGTGATACCGATACCGAGTGGGACAAGGAACAAAGCCAAAAATAGGCTTCAACCACTCCAGGTAAAAAAGCCCGCATTATGCGGGCTTTTTTATCCTTGTATCCTTGTATCCCTCTATCCCTGTATCCCTGTTTCCTCGAATCCTTGCTTTTATTTTGGCATCAGGTCCAACTACACATACAATCACTGTAAAACCAATCAGGAAACCACTATGGCCTTGTTAATCGCAGGATTAATCCTTTTCCTCGGACCCCACTCAATCCGCATATTTGCTGATGGCTGGCGAACAAAAATCATTGATGACAAGGGTAAGAAAACCTGGAAAATTATTTATAGCCTGGTTTCTCTGGCCGGACTGATCCTTGTTGTCTACGGATTTGGTGAGAGCCGGGCCAACCCCGTGTTTCTCTGGAACCCTCCAGTATGGACCAGACATGCCGCTGCCCTGCTGGTCCTGGTGGCATTCGTATTATTGACGGCGGCTGACTTTCCGCGCAATAAGATCAAGCAGAAACTGGGACATCCCATGTACCTGGGCGTAAAAACCTGGGCATTTGCCCACCTCATCAGCAATGGTCGTCTTGGCGATGTACTGTTGTTTGGCAGTTTCCTGGTCTGGGCTATTGCCGGCTTTTCTGCCGCCAAGAGACGTGACCGGGCACAAGGTACCGTCTATCCAGAGGGATCCACGCAAGGGACAATCGGCGTTGTTGTCGTTGCTTTTATAGCTTATGGGATTTTCAGCATGTACCTGCACAGGCTTCTGATCGGTGTACCCCCGTTCTGATTTATTGCAGACAAAAGAGACAAAGCTTGTTACCTGTCGGGTCACGCAGGTAAGCCCCGTAAAAATGGGCGCTGTCTTCCGGGCGAAATCCCGGAGCGCCTTCATTTGTCCCACCATTGGCCAACCCGGCTGAATAAGCCGTTTGCACCTGCTCCATGGACTGGGCCCGTAAAGCAACCATCGTCCCGTTCCCATGGGTAGCAACATCTCCGTTATGGGGAGGACAAACCAGAATCTCCACATCCGCATCAGGCGTCTCCGGCAGGCCCCACCCTGCCCAGCCGTTTTCCCGGGAAAATTTTCGCACCATTCCCAAGGGTTCAAGCAGGGCATCATAGAATGCCAGTGAGGCATCGGGATCATTGGTCCCCAGGGTGATATATCCAATCATGTTTCCTCCGGCGTCAATTATCGAAAATCATTACTCGTAAAACCCGGACCTCGATTGTAGTAATTCAGTCATCCTATGCCCATAGCAGGCATGGAAATTGGCTGACCAATCGCTGTAAAATACAGTCCGGTTAACTGATCCCGACAGATGCTGAGCAATAAAAACCTTTCGGAGTGTAGCGCAGCCTGGTAGCGCACCTCGTTCGGGACGAGGGGGTCGGAGGTTCAAATCCTCTCACTCCGACCATATAAAAATCGGCTTCCTCACTCAGTGGGGGAAGCCGTTTTTCTCTTTATCCTTCCCCCCTAATCCTTTATCTTTCTCCTCTTTAGAAATTCATAGAACTGGAACACTGATCGATGAAACCCGAACTTACAGACATGACAGTCCTTATCACCGGTGCAGGCCGCGGCCTGGGAAAACACCTTGCCCTTCACCTGGCCTCCTGCGGAGCCATTATTGGTGTCGCCGACATAGATGAATCCAGTGCCGATGAAACCGCCGATGAAATCATAACCAACGGTGGCAAGGCAAAGGCTTATGGTGGGGATATGGCCAAACGTGAAGGCTTCCTGCAAGTGGCTGATGATTTTGCACAGATCACCGGCAGGATAGACGCAATCGTCAACAACGCCATGTTGCTGCGGTACTGCCCGGTGGAGGAAGTGGATGAAGAGATGGTCAGTGCCATGCTCGATATCGGCGTGAAAGCCCTCTTCTGGTCAGCCCAGGCCATGCTCAAGCACTATGATGCAGAGCGTGGTGGACGAATTATTAATCTCGCCTCGCCCGTCGCTACGCGTGGATTCCCGGGTACCTCTGTCTACAGTTCCGTGAAAGGGGCCGTGACCGTATTCACCAAAACCATCGCGGCCGAACTGGGCCCCAAAAATATCCGCGTCAATGCTGTCTCACCAGCCTCAGTCCCAACACCTGGTTCACTCGGTCTGAACAGCAAGGAAGAATACGAGAAACGGGCCGCATGGATACCCCTGCGTCGTAATGGCACCCTGGAAGACAACACCCATGCCATTGCCTTCCTGCTCAGCAAGGAAGCGGACTTCGTCCATGGGGAAATTTTCAACGTGGATGGCGGCGTCGCGGCCTGCAACTAGGCTGAAGGCCAAAATAGAATGAGACCAGTGTCCTGGTAATCAACTCTTTTTGATGGCTTTTAACTTTTAACTTTTAACTTTTAGCTTTTTACTTTTAGCTTTTAGCTTTTAGCTTTTTACCGTCAGTTTTATTACCCGACAGAATACATCGCATCAATCAGTCGGGCCGCCCTCGGCCCGTTGGTTCCCACCGCATGCATCTTGTTGCAGCAATAGGCAAAGCCCAGTTTGGCGTCGGGGTCGCCCATGCCAATGGAACCACCAATACCATGGTGCCCAAAACTGCGCATATTGGGCCCCATGTAAACAGCCTCAGGAGTATTGAGCAAAATACCCATGGCCTGGTGATATGGTCGATCCTGAAAGCCCTCATGCTGGTTATGCTGTTCAGTGATCATGGTTTCAAGACCTTCACGGCTTAGCAGTCTCACACCATCAAGTTCACCATTGACCACACAGCCATAAATACGGGCTACCCCCCTGGCATTGCCATGACCTGAACCACTGGCCACTTCCACTTCCCGCCATTCCTTGCGGTTCATGGTGGTAGCCCAGGGTTCATCGGGATTCTGCTTGAAGGCAAGGTGGCGCAGTGAAGTGTCATCTTCCTTGTCCTTGGCGGCGAACAGCCTGGCCTCCATATTCGGCATCACTTCCGCGACATGGGACTGCTCTTCCTCGCTCATGCCACCAATATAATATTCGGCGTTCAGTGGCGTACTGACTTCCTGGCGCAGAAAAGGACCTACTGTCATGCCTGTCACGCGGCGCATCACCTCACCCAGCAGGAAACCCTGGTGGTGCACATGGTAAGCCGCCCTGGTGCCAATTTCCCAGAGCGGTTCCTGTTCTTCCAGGGCATGGACAATAGCTTCCCTGTCAAACATCGCTCCCGGCCACAGTTTATTCGTGGTGAGCACCGGCACTGCTGCCGTATGATCCAGGAAATGACGAATGAGCGTGCTCTCCTTACCATTCTGACCGTACTCAGGCCAGTACTTGATAACGGGATCATTCGGGCTGACAAGACCACGGTCCATGAGCATATTGAAACAGATCGCGGTTATGCCTTTGGCTACAGACATCATGCAGACAGTACTGGGACCGTCCCAGGCATCATTCAGGGCACTGTTACGCCATCCACCCCATATATCAACAACTGTCTTGCCATCCTGCACTACGGAACAACCGGCTCCGATCTCATCTTCCACCCGGAAGTTCTCAATAAATGCATCTACAACGGGCTGGAATTCTGGTTCATAGTGTCCGCCCAGTGGATATTCATGTCCTCGTGCCGTGATTGTCTCTTTGAGTTCCAAAATCGCTCCTCACCCCTGTTTTTGATATAGTCGGTGTCTATCCGACCTGTAACGAGGTCGCTTTGACAAACGTACAGATTATTCAGAAAGACACACAATAAAAACACCATAATAGCAAAACAACGAATCGAAAATCCCCATGACAGATAACTCTATCCAGTTTCAACAAACCTTCGATTACATCATTGTCGGCGCTGGCACTGCTGGCTGCGTACTGGCTGCCCGGTTAAGCGAAAATCCCGACAACCGTGTCTGTCTGATCGAAGCTGGCGGCTCTGAAAAACACCCTTATATCAGCATTCCTGCTGCCGTTGGATGTGCCATCATGAACCCGAAAATGGGCTGGGGGTTATCGACAGAACCCCAGGAAGGCCTCAACGGCCGGAGAGTTCCACTGCCTCGTGGGAAAATTATTGGCGGTTGCGGGTCCATCAATGGCATGGCCTATTACCGTGGCGACGGCAAGGATTATGACGACTGGGCTGCTGAAGGCAACAGCGGCTGGAGCTATGCCGATCTGCTGCCCTATTTCCTGCGCTCGGAACACAACCCGGAGTATAAGGATTCGCCCTACCACAACACCGGTGGCCCCATGGGGGTCAGTTTTATTCCCAAACCCAACAAACTCTGTAATGCCTTCAATGAAGCCATGGAAGATATGGGATTCCCTTACTGTGAAGACTTCAATACTGCTCATCCCAATGGCTACGGCTTTCGCCAGGGCTCTATCTGGAAAGGGAAACGGGTTTCCACAGCTGCCACGTATCTGCGCCCCGCCATGAAACGCAAGAATCTGACTGTACTGTCGAAAAGCCCTACCCGCCGCGTGCTCTTTGAGGGCAAGAAAGCGATTGGTGTGGAGATACAATCTCCCGCAGGGATTCAGTCCTATGGTGCTGGCAAGGAAGTCATTGTCAGTGGTGGTGCCTATCATTCTCCCCACATTCTCCTTAATTCCGGTGTAGGCGACAGTGCACAGCTGCAGGAAGTCGGGATAGATGTGGTCCATGAACTCAAAGGGGTGGGCAAAAACCTTCACGATCATCCTTCTACCTACACTGCCCTGGACATGGATGACAGTACTTCCTACGCCATATCCTGGAAGGCCATGCCAAGGGACATCATGCAATTCTTCCAGTATGCCCTGTTTCGTGGGGGACCAATGGCAAGCAACCTGTTTGAAACCAATGCCTATATCAAGACACTGCCATACAGTGATCGACCTGACCTGCAACTGGTTTTCCAGCCGGCCAGACGAAACATCAAGCCATTCCCGATTCCCATTAATCATGGCTACGCGGTTGCCACAGTCTGCCTTTATCCACTAAGTCGTGGTGCCGTAACCCTGGCCAGCAATGACCCGCTGCAGGCACCAAAAATAGATCTTGGTCTGGGCAAGGAACGTGAAGATATTCAGACACTGCTTCGCGGCCTGAAACTGGCCCGGCAGGTGGCTCTGCATGACAGTTTTGGGCAATATGATGCGACTGAAAGGGTACCTGGCAAGGACATCCAAAGTGATGACGAACTGGAAGCCTATATCCGGGAGACCATGATTACCGTACATCATCCCGGCTCAACCTGCCGCATGGGCAACAGTGACACTGATGTAGTCAACCATGAACTCAAGGTTCATGGCATGGAAAATCTGCGGGTGGCCGATGCTTCCATTTATCCCCGTGTCCCCGGAGCCAACACCAACGCCAGCGTCGTGGCTATTGCCGAAAAAGCCGCCGATATGATTCTCGGTGTTTCCGCACCAGAGCCTTTAACAGACCTGGCCTGAATGCCTATTTACAAGAAACCAAAACAGGAATTAAAAACATGTCATTAGAAACACTGAAAACCTGGAAAATCGGTGACGTTGAAATCACACGCATCGTTGAAGTTGATGGCTGGGCCGATGATATTTCCATGTTATGGCCCGATGCAGGCCCTGATGATGTCCAGAAATATCCGTGGCTCAAGCCTCACTTTGCCACCGAGGACGGCAAGATGATTATCAGCTTCCAGTGTTTCGTGATGCGGACTCCCGAACACCAGATCATGCTGGACACCTGCATTGGGGCAGATCGCCAACGGGAATTTGATGTCTTCACCAATATGCAAACATCCTTCCTGGACGATCTGAAACATGCCGGTTTCGATCCCAATGAAATAGATATGGTGTTATGCACCCATCTGCATTTTGACCATGTGGGCTGGAACACACATCTGGTGGATGGACAATGGGTACCAACCTTTCCCAACGCACGATACCTGTTTGGCAAACACGAATACGAGCACTGGAAAATGCTTCAGGACACTAATGGGTACCATGACCTGAACCACATGTTCGATGCCGTCCAGCCCGTTATTGATGCCGGGCTGGTTGACCTGATCGAACCGGATCACAGACCCTGCCCTGAAATCACACTGCGCCCCACTCCCGGCCATACACCGGGGCATGTCAGCATCAACATCGAATCAAGAGGTGAAAAAGCCATGATTACCGGTGACCTGATGCATTGTCCTATCCAGTTGGAAGAACCTGCGCGCATTGTCCGTTTCGACATGGACCAGGAAAAGGGGGCCAAATCCCGTGAGGACTTTGTGAAGGATATGGCGAACCAGGATGTACTCGTTATCGGCTCGCATTTTGCTGATCCTTCAGCCGGTTACGTAGTGAGTGACGACGACGGCTGTCGTCTGGATACCAGCAAAAACTGATCAAGGCCAAACCCATGCGGGGTCAGAACAAAACTGTTCTGCCCCCTTTTTTATTTATCCTACTTTCGAGGGGGCCGTCTCCTTCAGGAACAACGCTGATACGCCAGCCAGGAAAGCAAAGCCCAGGCACATGTACATTGGTGCCTGAAGGGACGTTGAATCTGCCAATACACCGGCCAGGGAAGGCGCCGCAAAACCACCAACCAGCTCACCGATACAAACCACCAGCCCCATGGACGTGGCCGCCAGCTTCGGATTGACTGATTCACCGGGGACAACTCCCATGAATAAGGCAAACGATCCTGTGGCACTCCAGCCAACAAAAAACAGCAAGGCCATGATCCAGAGCGGCCCCTCAAAATAAAGCGCTGTTAATGGCATGATCATGCCAATGAAAGTGAAGACAATCATCACTGGTTTGCGACCAATACGGTCTGAAAGTCCCGGAACCAGAAAGCCGCATAACATGGTCGAAATCCCCATCACGGAAGTCACCGCCACCGTATCTTCCGGAGAAAACCCGCGGTAGGTGGGCAGAAAGACGTAGATAAAAGTCAGGGTCACCAGAAACCAGGACACCAGGCAGATGGATATAAGGGCACAGATACGAATATTGTGTTCCTTCAACATACCCAATGCGCTGAATTTGACGACATGGCCTTCCTGCTCACCGATCTCGGTTGGTTCAGTAACAGCCTGCTCCGTATGGGATTTCGGTTCACGCATAAACTTCCAGACAAGGAAGGCACAGATAAGCCCGGGAATGCCAGTCAGGTAAAAGGTTATACGCCAGTCAAAAGCCTGGGCCAGTGCGGTCAGTACTATCGGCGCCAGGGAAGTGCCCAGTAGCGCGGCAAATACATTTTGCATAATTCCGGCATTGAGGCCCCTTCGGTGTGGGGAGCTTTCCTCGTTCATGACAGACAGGCAGATTGGCAGGAAAGGTCCTTCCGCAATACCCATCACAACACGCGCCATGAGCAGGAAGCCAAAGGAGCCAGCCAGCCCTGAACTGGCAGAGCATAGAGAAAAAACAATGATGGAAAATAAAATAAAGGGCTTGCGCGAGCCCTTGCGGTCAGACCATGCGCTGAAGGCATAGGCTGATATCGCCCAGGCCAGGGCCAGACCGGAACTCAACATGCCTAACTGGGCATTGGACAGTCCCAGGTCTTCAACAATATTAGCGGAAAGTACACCAACGGCATTACGGTCAAAAAAGATCAGACCAAAAGTAAAACCAAGTAACAGCAGAATGCCGTTTTCGTAGCAGAAAAAGCCTTTTTTTTCAGGCGCAGTCTGGGCTGGTGCAGACATGATGTTCCCCCTTGTCCCGACAATAGAAGGAAGCTCATGTCGGGTTGTTTTTATTGTTGATGGGAGTCTACCCACCCCTGGCCTGTCCAGGCAAGGGGCATGCCATCACAAGGCAGTTATTCGTCGATAAAAGAGATGGTGCGTATTTCCATGCTGTTGCGCGGCGGTGTGCTGTCATCAGTCCATGGCAGCTCAATGGCTGTGTGCCCGGTATACTGGGGAGCATCATCCCTTGAGTCATACAGCTTGAAAGCAAATATCTCTTCCGGCTGCATTTCAAAGGCATAGTACCATTTGTGGTCCGGATTCCAGGACAGGTTCCAGCCATATAATGGTGGTCGGTCAGGATCATTCAGCCCACCTCGGACTTCGGCAAAATTAAGGTCATCTTTCTCGACAGTTGCTGCATCACACAGGGCCAGTGGTGATCGGTGAACAGTCTTGATAGGACGCCAGAAGTTCATCAACACAACCCGTTTCTGTAGCCACTTATCCGCTTCATCGTCAAGGATATTCCGGGTGTACTCCTCAACGGTTTTACGGCCATAGTCTACATGGGCGGCATGTGAAGGCTGGGCATGCTGGCGGGCATCGGGTGCGTCACTGCGGGCTACATGACCAAATGCAATGGATTTTTCAGCACCATTGACCTGTTTTGCCAAGGCACACATCTCCGGGTAAAACACCCGCTGCACCGTATCTTCATCGTAGTAGTCGTCTGCCTTCATCGCCGTATCATGATGCATTAACGCAAAGCCATTCTTCTCAACGGTAGGCTGTTCACTGGCTGCCACAGCATGCAGGTCCTTGACGATGACATCATGAAATTCACCAGGCCAGTAGGATTTCTCCCTGTCTCCCGGGTAAAAAATGGTGTGTTCGCCTTTTACCACGTACTTTATTTTTGTTTCAGCATCGTGGGGAGTCATCATGGAGTTCATTGCGTGGTCCTGTTTTGTTCGTCTTACAATTCAATTCGAGGACGATTTTATATCACTGCGTCTTGCGTCGTAGCAAGGGCAATCCCCGTGAAGTTTGATTCAGGTCAGAAAAGGATACGGGAATAAAAGGATACAACGCAGGATGGTTCGACCCGGATTTTCCATCAAGTTCTTATATTCAGGTTTTCAATCAATGTCCAAATTCTATCGCCGAATAACGGTCCTGCGATTCTCTTCAAGCCTACTAAATCCAGACCTTAATCTTTTATCCTTAAACATCTATCCCGCTTTTCTGTCTGCATACGCTGCGCTTTGCCGACCTACGGGAGATAAGAGAACTACCTGACTTGTATCCTTGTATCCTTGTCTCCCTGTATTGATGGCCTGCCTGAACAGCTCACCTTTCTTCCTTTTATCCTTTTATCCTTTTATCCTTTTATCCTTTTTTCCATTTATCCATAC
>CAZDCK010000032.1:0-30302 GCA_964503965.1 uncultured Enterobacteriaceae bacterium
GGATACTGATATCCAGGGCTTTCGGAAATGGTGCCGGCACCAAGAGTCGAACTCGGGACCTACTGATTACAAGTCAGTTGCTCTTTGCCAACTGCTCCCTGGCCAACCTGACATTCTCTTCCAGATGAGCCGGGGTAATCGTCCCCACAATCACCGACCCAATTCCTTCAGCCTGCTTTTCGGCAAAAAGCAGTTGCATGCTGTCACTGATCGATCCGGCATGGCCGCTCATCAGGCCTTTCTTTATTAGCACACCCTTGTTGTTCTCACGCGCATAATCCAGCACTTGCTGATCCTGCTGCTGCAGATTGTAGGTGATCATCACTACATCGAGAAGGGAAGCGGCCCTGATGCCACCTTCTATTGTTTTGGTCGACATCCCGATAGCCTTGACCAGACCCTGTTCCTGGCACAGTTTTAACGCTTCCACGGCGCCGCTGTTTTCCAGGATGTCCATGTCGTTGCCGTCAGAATGAATGAGTACGATATCCAGCAAATCCGTGTTCAGTCGTTTCAGGCTGCGTTCAATACTTTTTCTTGTATGTTCAGTTGAAAAGTCGAAGTGGGACTGACCATTTTCGAATTCCTCGCCGACCTTGGTGACGATGACCCACTCGTTCCTGTTGTAGAGCAGTTTGCCCAGCCGCTCTTCACTGTTGCCATAGGCGGGAGCGGTATCCAGGAGATTGATGCCGATATCCCTGGCCTGGGATAGCAAAGCAGAAACTGCCTTGTCATCAGGAATGGAGAAAGAAGCCGGGTATTTCACACCCTGATCCCTGCCGATTTTGACGGTGCCCAGTCCAAGCGCGGATACCTTCAGGCCGGTTTTCCCCAGGGGCCTTAACCAGTCCGTCATTACAGGTGCTCCCAGGGTGTCTTTGCTACGACCGGACGTTCAAGAAAATCTGGACTTTCTGCCGGGAGCTCACCTGATGGCTGTAGGTCCCTTGCCTGGATCCGTGCAATGACCTGATTGGCCAGGCTCGGAGAAAGTGTCAACTTGGTAGGCCAGCAGACCATGAGGTTGCCCTTTTCGGTAATAGTCTCGGTATCAGGGCGCCCGCCGCCGGCCTGTTGCTCCTCAGCCCTGTCTATTGGCAACCCGGCCCAGCTAGCGTTGTCAAATGAGACCCACGGAAACAGCTGTTTGAGTTTAAGGCGTGCGGAGTCTATGAGCTCTCCTTCAGACTGGTTCGTGCCCCGTTCGGCAATTTCACCGCCCAGATACCAAACCGGTTCACCCTTGCCATTGAGATGTGACGTGATCGTTACTTCCGGGGTCATGGTGAGTTTGTCCGAGACACAATGCACATACAGCGGATCTGCAATGTTGTGTTTTACCATGACCATCTGCAGAGGACGGCGCTGCATCCGGGCGGCTTTCATATCCATGTTTTCCATCAAATCCTGTGTGCCGGCACCGCAGCAGAAAATATACTGCCGGGCTTCAATACGTGTTCCGTTCTCGAAGACCAGACCGCTGATCTGATCGCTCTCATCTTTAGCCAGGGTGGCCTTGTCCCAGTCGATCTTGAAAATGCTGTCTTTTTGGCGGTCTGCGAGGGTCTGCAGTAATGAAGGCACATCGAAAACGATATCCTGCAATCGGTAGAGCGGACCGGGAATGTTGTCCCTGAAAAAAACCGGGTAGTCTGCTGCGTCAACTTTGTTCACCCGAGCTTCAAGGGCCTTGCTGCCCAAAAAAGCATTCAGGCGCGAGCGCAGGCTGTTGCCTGGCCACATATAGTAGGCATCGGAAAGCAGGTTGCAGCCACGTAAATCCACATCTCCTTCACCAGTAAGACAATTTGACCAGTGCGAGGGCATGTCAGCGATGGTGGTGCTGGCATTGGTGAGTTTTCCGCCAAGAGCATACTTGATGCCGCCATGGATCATGCCCTGGCTGGCGATACTCTGGCCGGCCCCAAGCGCATCTTTTTCCATCAGCCACGCACTGTAACCGGCACTGCGAAGGCGGTTCAGCAGCCAGAGTCCGGCCACACCGCCTCCAAAAATCAGCACATCGGTCTTCAGGATCTGGGTCATAAGGAATTTGTACGCAAAGACAAAGCATGACAGTATAAACGGATTGCAGGATCAACCGGAAATGCTCCGGCCCGCCCGGGAAAATAAACAGAAAAACCACCGGACTAGGCAGTCTGTCCGGCCAGTGCAAAATCAGAGAAGTGAACCGGTTCCTATATTCCGTCTTGTTGTATTGCCTTACACCAGCCCTGCTCGTCAGGCTGCTGTTGCGCTCTCTGCGCGCCCCTGATTATCGAAAGCGCTGGTCAGAACGTTTTGCTTATTATCCAGTTGGCAGGGTGATAAAAGCGGATTTGGTTTTTCATGCCGTGTCTGTAGGTGAAGTGCATGCGGCGGTGCCCCTGATTGAAAAAGTCCTGGCCAACACCCCCCAACTCTCGTTGCTGGTGACGACATCGACGCCAACAGGATCCGCCCGGGTAAGCGCACTCTTCGGTGAACGGGTAGAGCATGTATACCTGCCCTACGATTATCCCGGGGCAGTCAATCGTTTTCTGGATGCCTGCAACCCATCCCTGCTTGTGATCATGGAAACAGAATGGTGGCCAAATCTGCTTCATTACTGCAGGGCAAGAAATATCTATACGTTGCTGGCCAATGCCAGACTTTCGGAGAAATCCCGGAATAATTATGCAAGGATGCCGGGGCTTGCCCGCACCATGCTGGAATCCTTTGACAGCGTAACAGCGCAGTCTGATCAGGACAGGAGCAGGCTGGAGTCACTGGGGCTGCCAGCAGATAAAGTCGACGTCGTTGGTAGCATCAAATATGACCTGGCCCTGAACACAGCCCAGATCAGCAAAGCACGCTCTGACAGGGCGCTGCTGGGTAACAGGCCGGTTGTGCTTGCTGCCAGTACCCGAACTCTTGATGGTGTAGCCGAGGAGGATAAGGTACTCGCAGCATTCAGGCAGGTACTGGAAAAACATTCCGATGTGCTGCTGGTGCTTGTACCCCGTCACCCGGAACGTTTTGATGAAACTTTTGCCCTGTCAGAAAAGCATGCTTTCAACACTGTAAGGCGCAGTACAGGACAACTGCCTGAACTGGATCATCAGGTTTATCTGGGTGATTCCATGGGTGAAATGCATTATTACCTGGGGCTGGCTGACATCACCTTTGTTGGCGGCTCACTGGTACCGACCGGTTGCCAGAATATCATCGAGCCGGCGGCACTTGGCTTGCCTGTGATTACAGGGCCATCCCTGTTCAACTTCTCTGCGGTCAGTGAAGCGCTAATCGGTCACGGGGGACAGTTAACAGTAAACAATGAACAGGAACTGGCTGCCGAATTGATACGCTTGCTGGAAAGTGAATCTGACAGAGAGGCGATGGGTAAGGCGGCGAGGGAAGTCGTGACCAGGAATCGTGGAGCCACGGATCGGAACCTGGCAGTGATCAGCGGATTACTCAACCTCAACGCAACCCGCTGACCGGAAAGCGATCCGGTTTTAATCCAGCCAGTTATTCAGCTCAATCACATCCTGGGGGCTGAGAATGCCGGCAGCCTGTTTCAGGTTGAGCGTGTTAATCACGTAATTGTACCTGGCATTGGCGTAATCCCTTCTTGCCTGGAATAGGGTTCGCTGTGCCAGGACAACATCCACTACATTACGCGTTCCCACTTCTGCGCCCACCTCGGTGGCTTCCAGTGCGCTTTCCGCGGAAATGATCGCCTGGGCCCGCGCCTGGACAGCAAGTACATCGGTTTCAACACTGCGGTAATTATTGCGGGTGTTCTGGACACTGTCGCGGCGTGTTTTCATCAAGGCCTCTTCACTGGCATCGCGCGTATAGTAGGCCTGGCGTTTACGGGCACTGTTCAAGCCCCCGGCAAATAATGGGTAGGTGAAATTAAGGGCGATATTGGTACGTTCAGAAGCAATAGCCGGGAAGAAGCTGAAAGGGTTGGCAGACTGGTTCCAGCCATAGCCGGCACTGATATCGATGGTCGGGAACATGGCGGCACGTGCTGACTTGGCGTCTTCACTTCGTGCGCCAAACTCAAATTCGGCGGCCTTGATGCTCAGGTTGTTTTCCATGGCCAGATTGACCCATTCGTCCAGGGATGATGGCGCAACAGAGGCAATGGGGAATTCTTCAGTAAGAGATTCCAGCTCACCATGGGACATACCGGTGATGGCTTCCAGGGCTTCGCGTGCCTGATTCAGATTGTTCTCCTCGACGAGGCGGTTGACCCTGGCCAGGTCATGGTTGGCCTGGCTGTCGTAGACGTCCGTGATGGGAATCAGGCCGACTTCAAAACGTTCACGGGTCTGTTCGAGTACCCTGGCTGCGGCATCCTCTTCAGCGCGGAAAGATGCCAGGTTGTCCTGGGAGCGAAGGACGTTGAAATAGGCGGTGGCCACCTTGATGATGAGTTGCTGTTCCGCCTGGGCGAGATTGGCGGCGGCCTGCAGGTCCGATTGTTTTGCTGACTTGAAGGCATACCAGGCTTCGAAGTTAAGCAGTGCCTGGCTGATGTTCAGGTTATAGCCCTTGGTATTGAATCCGTTCTGGAAACTGTGTGCGCTGCCGAAGGCCGTGTCTTCGGCAGGACCGGCAGTATCCCGGGACGTCGAGCCACTCAGTGTGACCCTTGGCAGCAGGAAAGAACGCCCCTGGGCTATGGTGGTATGGGAAGCATTGTAGCTGGCCCTGGCCTGACGAATCTCAGGATCATTGCTGGCGGCCAGTTCGAAAATACCGGCCAGGTCGTCGGCGCTTGCGGCTGTAAAGGGCTGTAAAACAACCAATGCGGTCATTCCCAGGAAAATACGCCTGAAATAGTGACGAACAGTGACAGTACCCATCGTTATCTCCAATGTCTGATATCAATCCCCGACATGTCCGTTGCGGGAATTATTTAGTTATTAATCCAATGCTGAATTTGTGAGTCCAATAAAAAGATGGCCAGATCGGGTATGCCGTGACCTGGCCTCTTGAGTGACTGACTGGTCAGTCAGTTTCGATATTTCTTACTCCAATGTCAAGTACTTGCAATGCTTCAAGAGCTGGCGACAAGACGCCAGGTCGTTGGTGGTAATGTAATGGTCATGGCCTGCCTCTGCTCGGGAGCTGATTCATAGAACAGATGTACGGAAAAACATCAGGTTTGTATCAGAATCGGGAGTGCCGGATATTTTTGCCGTGGAAACGTTGCTTGATTGTCCAGAATCACCAAGGATTGATGTCTTGAATTCAGGGCCCGCAATGGTTGATATTGTAGCAGAGATTTGTCTTACTGACCGAACAATGACAGCAGTAGCGGGAAGCAGCTCAAATGGTAACAAGCGAGAATATCACTACGGATTTAAGTATCAAAGATGTGGAAATTCTGGATAATACCGAGTGTTATAAAGGCTTTATGAAAGTCGCCAGGATAGTCCTCAGGCACCGGCTTTATGAGGGTGGCTGGAGCGCCCGGATTCATCGCGAAGTGATGAGGCGGACACCGGGAGTTGGTGTCTTGTTATATGACCCTGATTTGGATAAGGTGCTTATGGTTGAGCAATTCCGGGTCGGGTGCCTGGAAGATTCGACAAGTCCCTGGAAGTTGGAGCTGGTCGCCGGACTCATGGATACTGATGAGCCAGCCGAACAGGTCGCCATCAGGGAAGCCAGGGAAGAGGCTGACACAGACATAGTCGACCTTATTCCAGTTTGTGAGTATTACAACAGCCCGGGCAGCAGTAATGAAAAACTGCAGATTTTTTGTGCGAGGTTTGATTCGCAACAAACGCAGTCCGGGGTGTTTGGTCTTGATAAGGAACATGAAGATATCAGGACCGTCATCGTCCCACGGGACCAGGCTGAACTGGCCGTGCGAAATGGGACAATCAATAACGCCATGAGCATCATTGCCTTGCAGTGGTTGTCTCTGAACCTGGACAGGGTTAAAGCGCAGCTGCAGTGAATGCAGCCAGGCCAGAACCCTGAAGCTATATCCGTCGCAGTAGTCTTGTCAAAGCAGCCGGAAGAGATGAAGATAAAAGCCTATACAATTGATTTGAGTGAGCAGATGGCAGTATGCGATGCCAATTACATCCGCCTGCTCAAATTGCTTGGTAATACCCGGACCCTCACCAGACGAATGGTTTCCCTGCCTTACCCCGGTGAAAAAGGGCTAAGTGAACAGGTCTGCGTATGCCTTGAAGTGCTGGAGGAGTTCAAGTACACCAGCACAATCAGTATCAGGCAGCAGCTGAAAGGCAATGAATCCCTGCCTGATCACTACACCTCTCCGGAAATGATTGTTCGCGTTTATCATGATGCCAAAACGGCTGAAGTGACCAGCTATCAGCATCACAGATACTTCAAAGCCATTTATCCTGTGCCCAACCAGTTTATGTACCAAAGCGACGAAAAGGAACAGTTGAACCTGTTCCTGTCTGAATGGCTGACACTTTGTATTGAAGAAGGGCTGAGTACGGCAGAAGATTTACCACTGGATAAACTTAGCTGTCTTTAAGCAATATGGCAGTTCACGGCCTTGTGCAGAAATGCATGAGATGGGGGTTCCGGCTATAATGGGCTGGAAGTAGGAGTGAGAGTAAATCAAGTTGGCTGAAATCCTTGATAACAACAAGAACCAGCGGTTTCGATTAGTCCAGATCACTGATTCCCACCTGTTTGCAGATCGCACGCATATTTTTGATGGTCTCAATACCTACGAGACGCTCAAGGATGTGGTGGAACTTGCCCGGCGTCAGCAGGACAACATTGACTGTCTTCTTTGCACTGGCGACCTGACCCAGGATACCTCACTGGAAGCCTATCGCCATTTCCAGGAAGCGATGTCACCATTTACCGCTCCCCAACTCTGGATCCCCGGCAATCATGATATTCGTAGCCACATGCAGCAGGTGCTGGGTGCGGATAGCATTAGCCTGAAAAGGTCAGTACAGCTGGGTAACTGGCGAATCATCATGCTCGATTCCAGTGTTGAAGGGCAGGTCTATGGTTTGCTGGACCAAAAAGAGCTGGCAGACCTGGATATCGAGCTGGCTGATAGTCAGCGGGACGGGTCCAATGCGCTGGTCTGCGTCCATCACAACTGCTTGCCAGTAAAAGCTGCCTGGCTGCAGCAGCACTGCCTTAAAAACAGTGATGAACTGTTTTCCATCCTGGACTCCTACAGCCATGTTCGCGGCGTAGTTTATGGACATATCCACCAGGAGTTTGAGGCCGAGCGAAACGGTGTCAAAATCCTGGCTGCCCCATCGACATGTATCCAGTTTCACCCTACCAATGACGATTTCATGATTGATAATGCCCACCCCGGTTATCGATGGATTGACCTTGGTCCTGACGGCAGTATAGAAACGGGTGTGGAAAGGGTGGAAGAGAAATCCCATAACATTGATTTCATCAGTACCGGTTACTGATCATTATCCCGGAGTTTTTTAAAAACTCCCCTAAAAATTTTCACTTTTCATCAAATTTCTGTCTCCTTCACCGGGGTAACCATCGTATAATTGCCCGATGAAATCAGGCAGGCCGTTTATCATCTATATCCACGGATTTAACAGTGCGCCTGCCTCTGAAAAAGCCCGTCAGTTTCAAGCCTGGTGTCAGGAAAATCCTCTCCCTGATGGTCTTGCCCAGGTTGCCGTACCAGCCCTGTCCCATGATCCGGCTATGGCTATAGCACAGCTCGAATCAATTATTACCGGTAACGGTGAGAACCCTGCACTGCTGGTGGGAAGTTCACTTGGTGGGTACTACGCTACCTGGCTGGCAGAGAAATACAATTGCCGGGCGGCACTGGTCAATCCGGCAGTGTCTCCGGTTAAAACCCTGGGCGAGGAGTTTCTGGGACCGCAGAAGAATCTCTACACCGGGGAGGAGTACGAATTTACCCGGGAGCATGCCCTGTTTCTGGACACTCTGGATATTGACCCCCTGGTCCGCCCGGAAAATTTTTTACTCCTGGCCCAGACCGACGATGAAGTGCTTGATTATCGCCTCGCAGTCGACAGGTATGCGGGATCATGCCAGATCATTCAGGAAGGGGGGAGTCACCGGTTCGATGGATTCGAAGACGTGATACCAGCCATGATCGAGTTTGCCATTGAGGGCAGGCTCTCACAGAACACGATGGCGGCACTGGCCCGCTAAAGTAACAAAACTACGTTGAGGAACTGCAACAAGCATGAGTAAAGACTATACCTCTGATTCGATTGAAGTCCTTACAGGGCTGGACCCTGTCAGGCGGCGTCCTGGCATGTATACCGACACCAGCAGGCCAAACCACCTTGTACAGGAAGTGGTGGATAACAGTGTCGATGAAGCGCTTGCCGGTCATGCCAGTACCATCAAAGTTATCCTTAACAAGGACAGTAGTATTGAAGTGTCTGATGATGGACGGGGTATGCCAGTGGATATTCATCCAGAGGAGAAAGTGCCCGGGGTGGAGTTAATACTGTCCCGACTGCATGCCGGGGGTAAATTCAGCAGTGATAACTACAAGTTTTCCGGCGGTCTGCACGGGGTAGGTGTCTCGGTTGTGAATGCCCTTTCCCGTGATCTGGAAGTACTGGTGAAAAGAGCCGGCAAGCTGCATCGGATCACTTTTGCAGACGGTGAGAAAAAGACGGATCTGGAAGTCATTGATACGGTAGGTCAGCGTAACACGGGCACAACCGTCAAATTCTATCCCGATACCAAATATTTTGATTCGCCAAATGTCTCCATCCCCCGTCTGATTCATGTACTACGGGCCAAGGCTGTGCTTTGTCCCGGCCTGCATATGATTTTCGAAGACAGAACGGTCAGCGAGGACAAGGCCCGGAGTCAGGAGTGGTGCTTTGAAGATGGCCTGACTGATTACCTGCTTCAGGCCACCGAAGGATACGAACATATCCCTGCCAACCCTTTTACGGGCTCCATGTCTGGAAACGAGGAGGCTGTTGACTGGGCTGTCATGTGGCTACCTGAAGGAGGGGAGGTGATCACAGAAAGTTATGTGAATCTTATTCCCACCATGCAGGGCGGAACCCATGTTAATGGCTTCAGAACGGGTATGCTTGAAGCTATTCGTGAATTTTGTGAATTCCGGAATCTCCTGCCAAGGGGCGTGAAACTCAGTGCTGATGATATATGGGAGCGCTGTGCCTATATCCTGTCTTCCAAAATGATTGATCCACAGTTTGCCGGGCAGACAAAAGAGAAACTCTCTTCCCGTCAAAGTGCAGCATTCATCAGTGGTGTGGTCAAGGATGCCTTTGGTCTGTGGTTGAACCAGCACACTGATGATGCTCTCCAGATTGCCGAAATGTGCATCAACAACGCCCAGAGTCGGATGCGGGCCGGAAAGAAAGTGGCCCGGAAAAAAATCACTTCGGGACCGGCGCTGCCGGGCAAGCTGGCCGACTGTACAGTCCAGGATGTTGAACAGGGTGAACTGTTTCTGGTGGAGGGAGACTCAGCAGGTGGCTCGGCAAAACAGGCGCGGGACAGGGAGACCCAGGCGGTGATGCCTCTGCGCGGGAAAATTCTCAATACCTGGGAAGTGGACTCAGGGGAAATCCTGGCCTCCCAGGAAGTCCATGATATTGCGATTGCCATTGGTGTTGACCCTGCCTCCTCTGATCTCTCAGGACTGCGTTATGGAAAAATTTGTATCCTGGCCGATGCAGACTCTGACGGATTGCATATCGCGACATTGCTCAGTGCGCTGTTTGTGAAACATTTTTCCGCGGTTGTGGATGCGGGCCATATCTACGTAGCAATGCCTCCCCTTTACCGGATTGATGTGGGTAAGGATGTTTATTATGCGCTGGATGAAGATGAGAAAAACGGTGTGCTTGATCGAATAGCCGCCGAGAAGAAAAAGGGTAAACCGAATGTTCAGCGCTTCAAGGGATTGGGTGAAATGAATCCTATGCAGCTTCGCGAAACAACCATGAGCAGGGATACCAGGCGACTGGTTCAGCTTACGGTGGACCAGGCGACAAAGACCCAGGAACTCATGGACATGCTGCTGGCCAAGAAGCGTTCCTCGGACCGCAAGAGCTGGCTTGAAAAATACGGGAACCTGGCCGAGATCTGAAGACGGGAACCAGGGACCACGACTTATCCTTATTGAATTATTGCAGTAAAAAGAGAAATTACCGGAAAGCATATGAGTGACCAAATCACCTTGAATGAAGACGGCTTTGAACAAATGGCCTTGCGGAAATTCGTGGAACAGTCCTATCTGAACTATTCCATGTATGTCATTAATGACAGGGCATTACCGCATATTGGTGATGGCCTTAAACCGGTTCAGCGCCGGATTGTTTATGCCATGTCAGAGCTGGGCCTGAAGGCTTCCTCAAAGTACAAGAAATCCGCGCGTACCATCGGCGACGTCATTGGTAAATATCACCCGCATGGAGATTCAGCGTGTTACGAAGCCATGGTTCTCATGGCCCAGCCATTTTCCTACCGCTACCCGATTATTGATGGCCAGGGCAACTGGGGTTCTCCGGATGATCCCAAGTCATTTGCCGCGATGCGTTATACCGAATCCAAGATGCGGGAGTATGCCGATATTCTGCTTTCAGAACTCGGGCAGGATACCGTTGACTGGAAACTGAATTTTGATGGCGAACTGAAAGAGCCTGAAATCCTGCCGGCACGACTTCCCAATGTTTTGCTCAATGGGGGAAGTGGTATTGCCGTGGGAATGGCCACCGATATTCCCCCGCATAACCTGCGAGAAGTGGCGGATGCCTGCATCCATCTGCTCGATAATCCCAAATCCACGGTTGATGACCTGATGTCATTTGTACAGGGGCCGGATTTCCCGACCAGTGCAGAAATTATTACCCCCAGGGAAGAAATCAGGGAGATTTACGAAGCCGGTCGCGGGCAGATAAAAAGCCGTGCCGTTTATGTAAAAGAAAGCGGGGATATCGTCATTACGGCCTTGCCCTACCAGGTCTCCGGAACAAAAATCCTGGAACAGATCGCTGCCCAGATGCAGAAGAAAAAGCTGCCAATGATCGTCGATCTGCGTGATGAATCAGATCATGAAAATCCGACACGCATTGTGATCGTCCCGCGTTCGAACCGTGTGGATGTGGACGCCGTGATGGCCCATCTTTTCTCAACCACTGATCTGGAAAAGAGCTATCGAATCAACTTCAACATGATAGGCATCAATGGTCGTCCTCAGGTAAAAAGCCTGCAGATGCTGCTCAAGGAGTGGCTCGAATTCAGGACGACTACTGTGACCCGCAGGCTTAACTATCGCCTGGAGAAGATAAAGGATCGGTTGCATATTCTCGATGCCCTGTTAATTGCTTTTCTGAATATCGACGAAGTCATAGAGATCATCCGCACTGAAGACAAGCCCAAGGAAGTGTTGATGAAACGCTTCACCCTGACTGACAGGCAGGCGGAAGCCATTCTCGAATTGAAACTGCGGAACCTGGCCAAGCTGGAAGAGATGAAAATAAGAGCTGAGCAGGAAGAGCTGTCAGAAGAGCGCAAGTCACTGGAAAAAGTCCTGGGCTCGAAAGCGCGCCTTAAAACCCTCATCAAGAAAGAGATACAGGAGGATGCGGAAACCTATGGTGATGCCCGCAGGTCTGAACTGGTCGTGCGTGAAGAAGCACAGGCTTTCCGGGAGGAAGAGCTGATATCCACTGAGCCTGTAACGGTGATTATGTCGGAAGGTGGCTGGATAAGGGCGGCCAAGGGGCATGAAGTTGATCCTGAAACCCTGGCTTACAAGTCTGGGGACAAGCTTAAACTGTTCGACAGGGGCAAGAGCAATCAGAATGCCATATTCCTGGATTCAACAGGCAGGGCCTATACATTACCTGCGCATTCACTGCCTTCGGCCCGCGGTATGGGTGAGCCGTTATCTGGTCGGGTCAAGCCGCCATCGGGAGCAACCTTCGAAGGACTCGTCATAGGTGATCCCGGAAATATGTGTCTTATTGCCTCCGATGCCGGCTATGGATTTGTTACAAGGCTTGAAAACCTGGTCAGCAAAAACAAGTCCGGCAAAGCTGTACTCTCCCTACCGAAAGGAGCCAAAGTGCTTTCGCCGGTTCCGGTCAATGACATCGATAACTGCGAAGTGGTGGGTATCAGCAATGAAGGACGTATGCTGATGTTTAAGCTGTCCCAGCTACCGGAACTGGCCAAGGGTAAAGGTAACAAGATCATTAATATTCCTTCTGCCCGGGTGAAGGACAGGGTTGAGTTTGTAGTGGCTATTGCCGTGCTCAGGGAAGGACAGGTCCTGACCATTCATTCAGGAAAACGTTACCTGAATCTTCCCATGAGTGACCTTGAGCATTATCGGGGTGAAAGGGGACGACGAGGTAATAAACTGCCGCGTGGGTTCCAGAAAGTGGATCGCGTCGAAGTCAACGACAAATGATGTTAACGGGGGATTTGGCGAAATTTCCCTGTTTTCAGTATCCTTGCCAATCCATTCAGGAAAATAGCCAGATGGTTGTTTGAGCAGGATCTCATGTCCGACGTTGATACATCTCCGGAAAACCCGGAATCAGGTTCCGAAGGCAGGACGGCGCTTGCCTCTGATTCATCCGCCATGGTCTCTCCCCAATCCTCGGGGGAACTGGCATCCACTTCAATTCTTGATCTGAATCGGCTTAATGGCATGCTCTCCCGACTGGCCGGTAAAGAATTTCGCATAGTGGTCTATACCGGTGACTCAGTCAGGCATATGGATGACAGGGTGCTGGATGCCATGGCCGAATGTTATGCCGATCTGGCGCGCGAAAAATGGAATGAGAAGTGGACTGCTGAAACCGCGCGGGAAACATTAAAAAATGCTTTTGGTTCCCATGCGGAACGTACAGATATCGTCAGCCTGGTGTTCAAGGGTGACCAGATTATCGGGCTGTGCTGGGCTTTTCTGTTCTCTCCCAAAAATCCCGGTGATCTCGCTGCCAATTTTGCTTCGGCGAAGTTGAATAATGCTGATAACCAACAGGCTACCCGTGAGTGGCTGGAACAGGTTGGTGGAGAAGAAAATCTTGTCACCATTCGTGAACTGGGTGTGCTTGGCCAGTACAGAAAGATTCGGCCACAGTTGCTGTGTGCCCCGGTTTTCTCCAGCGCCCTGGAATTTGGGAGCCAATATATCTTTCTGAGAACACCGGTAAACAGTGAAGCACTTAAACAAAGCCAGGGTATTGGTTTTGTACCAGTACATTATTATGTGGTTAATCAGATGTTACTCATGCTGGGCAGTCTTGAGCAGACGTTGAAAGAGTATGAGTTTCGCATACTGGAATTTTTCGCGGACCAGCTATCCACGATTCTTGACCAGGGCAGGGACTTTGATGCTGTAATCCAGCAAACGGAAATGGATTATTCAGAACGCATGCGGGTCATGGAAAGTCTCAGCGCCAATATAGCCCATGAAATGCGTACTCCCCTGGCTGGTGTCAGGGCCAGTATGAATGGACTGGAGAATTATCTGCCTGTATTGCTCGATGTATACAGGAAGCAGGCAAGCACAAACCCTGAAGGAACGCCAGCTATCAGAGGAGATCATCTTGGCGCACTGGGTAAAACACCGGAGCGAATTACCCTTATGATTGATCAGGCGAACAGTGTAATAGATATGCTGTTGATGAACCTGAGAGACAATACCGTGGACAAGAGTCAGTTCCGCAATCTGTCGGCAGCTGACTGTGTGAAACAGGCCATGGAACGCTATCCATTCAAGCGGGGGGAGGAGGAAAAGATTTCCCTGGCACTGTCAAAGGACTTTTATTTTCGTGGACTGGACAGCCTCTTTGTCTATGTCATATTCAATCTTATGAAGAATGCCCTTTACTCAATTCATTCCGCGCTTAAGGGGGAGGTGAGTATAACCCTGAAACCAGGCAAGGGGTTCAACACCCTTGTTTTTCGTGATACAGGTGAGGGGATGAGTCCATCGGTGGCTGAACGTATCTTCGATGGCTTCTATTCAACGAGGGAAGAAGGTACAGGTATAGGCCTGGCTTTCTGCAAGCGGGCAATTCATAGTTTTGACGGGGAAATCACCTGTCGCACTGAATCAGGCGAATTCGCCGAATTCATCATTACATTGCCTGCTACCTGACTGTCACTGTGAATTTATCAGTGCAGGATTTCCCGATCCAGGGCAGTGCCCTGCAGAAAATCCCCATAGGGTATAATTTGGCTGCTGTATCTCATGGGAAGATCATTACCTGACAAAAGGCTTGTAAAGTAGTTCTTGTGGGATGTTAATTTTGTAGCGGGATGATAGTGATCTGACCACTGGGCAATATGCGGATGATCCCTGTGCAGGGCATCATCCTGGCTATCAAAAGCGGGGATCAGTTCCCTGTTATGGATTCTGCTGATCAATGTTTCAGAAGCCCGCATGGCGATCAGTTGCTCGCAATGATCCTCCATGGCCGTGTCATCAAAAATCAGCAGGCTATGCCGATTACCTGCTGAATCGACAAGCATGTAGCCTGAGTGAGGCGAATCAATCATGTAGTATTCAACAGCGCCAGTGCTTTCGCGTACCTGCTCTAAGTATTCCTGGAAATTGGCGTCGGTAAGATAGCTGTCATGATTGCTGGCAATAATTGGATCTGTCACCAGTTTGAAACTGCTGCGAAAATACTGTTGCTGAAAAGATGATATGGCGGAGTTGAGGATGTTTCGAAGTGCCGGGTCATGTTTATCAATGAACTGGTCGATCAGCTGCCTGTTGAATGCCTTGACCGCCAGTTCGGTATCGGCCTGACCGGTAAGCAGGATCTTCTTGATAAAAGGGTTTTTCAGCTCCATCAGGAAATCCAGGCCGTTCATCTCAGGCATTGAGTAATCAACTACTACTGTAGAGCTAGTCTGGAACCGGTTGCCATTGAATATTTCTTCATGCAGTTTTCCGATATCTACATGAGACAGTGAATCAGAATCCAGCGGACCGGTTTTATAGTGGTTATAGCACCGCTCGAGGATTTGTACATGTCGATGGGAGGTATTGACATAAGCGAGCGCATCCGTGGCTGACTGGAACAGTCGGCAGCTCAGGTTCTTGTCGAGCATGAGGTTGATGCCATCAAGAAAGTCAGGGTCATCATCCACCAGTACTACCTGGGTGGGAAAGTAAAAAGGGTGGCCAACGTTTATCTGATTATCCATTACCTGTTCCATGTATTGAAGCTATCCAATGCCGCGTGTGTTCCCTGGACTTTCCCGATTGAAGCATAACCTAGTCATCAACACAGTGATCATTATCAAGAACATGATCCCGCTGCCTGATTATTAACGGCATGGATTCAGCGAATCCACTGTTCAGAATATAGGCCATGAATGAGACATTGTCTGCAGGCATGCTGACCTGGTTCTGGCGTGCTGTTTCGAAAGATTCGAATTGCCGTGCACTCGAATAGGCCGATTCACTGATTACAAGTTCATGAGGAGCTGACTGCTTGCTCAGAAAATAGGTGATATCTACAGTTTTTCCCATCGTGCGTAACCCATCCCGTTCTTCTTTGCCCTGAATATCAGGCGCGAGGAAAACATCACCACTATGAATGGCCATCCGGAATTCAAGCAGCTGTTCTCCGTTTTTACGGTGTCGCTTGTTGACCTTGTCCATGATCGACTGGAAAAGACCGGCACATTGCAGGGCATGAATACTGTGCTTCCCGCCACAGGTTCCAGCGTCAAAACTCACCATGATTGATTCGCCACTGTCCCGTTGCAGCACGCCACCATAAAGGCGGACAGCCTGCTTTAGATAGAACTTGTATTCCTGAAGAAGGTCTGCAAGCGTGCCGGGGTGAAGGAGTTCGATAGCGGTGTGTACATTGACCACTTTGATAACCAGGATACTGGCAGCAATCCTGGATGGCTCCATCCGGTTGTCGCTTTCCCACACACCGGTTTCCAGAAGCCGGGATTCCATTTCCCGGAATTGAA
Organism: uncultured Enterobacteriaceae bacterium; assembly: GCA_964503965.1. Classification (GTDB taxonomy): domain Bacteria; phylum Pseudomonadota; class Gammaproteobacteria; order Pseudomonadales; family Pseudohongiellaceae; genus Eutrophocola. The sequence goes on from CAZDCK010000032.1 coordinate 15,973, forward strand.
TCAGTAAACGGCCTACGGCTGATTCCAGATCGTCTGTCTCATCGATTCCACGGGGATGATCTTCCGGATCCTCGTCAGTCTGTTCATTGATGATTGCCGTTAGTGATTTCAATGGCCTGGTAATTTTACTGGCCAGCAGATAGGCAAGAGCAATGACAAGTACCAGGGACAATACCAGGACTGTGAGGAACAGGTTTCTCAGCCTTGCCTGCAGTGGTCTGGTCAGGTCAGGATTGATATGGAGATTCACGCTGCCCGCCATGGCTTCCTGCACCATGATAGGTGTTGAATACAGGTTGGTTCCATTGGAGGGGTTGTCTGCCGGGCCGGCACTGGCCAGTATGTTGTCATCCACATCATGAATGCTGACAGACAGAATGGATTCATTCCTGACCAGCTGGGCCAGTTCAACATTCAGACCCAGACGATCATTGACGAGTACCAGTTCACGGACAGAAGCAGCAGTTTGTTCAGCCAGGGAACGGCCGAGGATGTCATGGTGTTCCAGTGTCGAGCGTTGCAGGACGCTTTGGAAAAGCAGCCAGTAGGTGAGGGCCACAGCGCAAAGAAGTATGGCAAAAACCAATGCCAGTTTATGCCTGAACTGCAGCACAATCCCGGAATGATCCGCAGAACTCTCCTGCAGGTTGTTTGAGTAGTTCTCGTTGTCGGGCAAAGCTGGACACTCATTAATAGGTAATCGGCATAGTGTAACAATTCTTTCTCGCGGGATGGAAAATATAGTGGTCTTGTTCAGACCGCGACCTTGACCGGTTCCTCTTTGGGGAACTGGAAATCCATTGATTGGCCAGGTTCACTAATACAGTAGCCCTGGACCAGGTCGATGCCCAGATTGAAAAGTGTCGGAAGCAGGTCAAGATCCTCCACACCGGTAACGCTGACTTTTACATTTTTCTGGTGAATAGCACGAACAAGCGTTCGTACTCTTTTCTGTTCCTGTTGGCTGTATTGCAAATTTTCCAGCAGTGACCCATCCAGTCGGACCAGAGCTGGACGGATTTTTTCAAGTACAGGGAGGGGGTCAACAGCACTGCCAAACCGGGTCAGGGTGATTCCTGCTCCCAGTTCATGGAGTGTTGTACAGAATGAATACACCTGGTCCGGATTACTGTGAAAGTCCACTTCACTGACCTGGAAAACCAACCTGTTGGCAGGGAACCGTCTTTTTTGTAACTGCCTGCTCAGCCATGGCAACAGGGAAAGACTGGCCAGGCTATTGCTGCTTAGATGGATATGGAAAAGTGAACCGGCAGGGGCACGCTCGATATGCTGGATGAAGAGTAATCTAATGACCAGGCGGTCAATCCTGCTGGCCAGGTTGTGGATAACGGCTGCAGGAAGAAAAGTTGCTGGTGGCAACAGTGTCTTCCTGTCGGTGACAAGTCTTGCCTGTACTTCATATCGCGGTACATTGTTATTGCCCAGTGTCATTAGCGGTTGCAAAAGCAGGCAAAACCGTCTCGCCTCCAGTGCTTTTTTCAGGCAACAGCTGATGTCCTCGAATTCACCATTTGGTAAATCCAGTGGCATGCCGGTGTTGATCCTGGCTTTGTTGATCATATCCTCGGCATCCAGGGCATCCCTGTTAATACTGGCCAACCCAATCGAGAGGCTTAGTCGGATACCATCGGCCTGTTTCATAACAAGGGCGCTGTTGACCATTTCCCGAATACAGCGGGCGAGTTCCAGGCCTTCACCAGCACTGCAATTGGTCAGAAGGAGGCCAAATTCGTTGTCGGCCAGACGCGATGCAGTAAACAATTTCTTCACAGCGTTTTTCAGGTATGTACTGATTTCATTTAATGTCTGGTTCGTGGCGGCAATGCCAAGCTTCTGTTCCACTTTTTCCATGTGGTTGATACGGGCGACCATGAGAACACTTGCACTGTTGCTTTCAATAGCCGTAGCAATGGCAGTTTCTATTCGAGTGGTAAAGAAAGGTAGATTTTCCAGGCGAGTGATCAGGTCCTGACGTGCCTGGGCTATTTTTTCCCTGGAATACCGGCGATTGCCCCGGGCCGGTCTTGCTTCCACATAGGTACAGCCGGGCTCGCCAAAACCGTTATGCTCAAAGCTGAAGCTGAGTTTACGACACAGGCCTTTATCCTCAAATGCCAGGGTGAAAGAGCATTTACCCTGAGCACATCTAGCCAGTATGGCCCGAAGTTTCTCTTTTTCCTGGCTCGCAACCAGTGAAAGCAGCGGGGTGTTTTCCAGTGAGCTGTCATCGGATTTTCCCAGCAGCTCCCGGTAACTCCGGTTCCAGAAAACATGGACCCCGTTCTTCAGTATGGCTGTGGCTGTGCTCGAATCCATCAGTATTCTGCGCTGACGCTTTTCCAGTCCAAGAAGTTGCCGGGACAGTGACCTGGTTTTTTCCCGTTCACGTTGCAGGCTGGCCAGCTGCCTGGCACTTGTTACAAGCAAGCTGAAATCCTCCTTCGGCAAAACCGTGATGTTGGTCCTGCTGGACGAAAGAGAGACCTGTGGTTCCGGTCTGGCCGTTGTAACCATCAGGACAGGTACGCCATGCCTGTCCCACTGACATGATGTGATGATTGTCTGCAGTTGGAGTTTTCTGCCTTCAATGGCAAGCACGAGATTCGGCCTGTGTTCCTCCAGGGCCATGTTTACAGTATCGAGATTATCCAGTGAACGAAGAGCGACACTCTCGCCTTCATGTCTCAGGGCACTGATAAAACGGTTGGCGAAAATTTTGTCACCGGCTATGACCAGAAGCCGGAGCGATTCATCTGCAGACAATTCCTGGACTCCATTATCTGGAACAGAAAATGACCGTTGTCATGGATTGAGGTCTATCGACGATTTGGCCCCTTCACCGGGAACTTCACGGACCAGCCTTGGGACGAGGTAACCTGGCAGTCGTGTCTGCATTTGCCTGACAAGTGCTATTGCCTGTGCTTCCGTCAGATCAAAGTGAGCTGCACCCTGGACCTTGTCGAGTACATGCAGGTAATAGGGCAGTACGCCAGCACTGAAAAGGCGTTCACTTAGTTCCACCAGGGTTTCTGCAGAATCGTTGACTCCCTTGAGCAGGACACTCTGGTTTAGCAGCACGGCACCGGTAGCCTGTAGCCTGTTGCAAGCCTCATCCACGGACACATCAAATTCCTGTGCGTGGTTACTGTGTAAGACCACAATAGTACGAAAGCGGGAATTTGCCAGTATTTGAGACAAGCCCGCTGTAATACGTTCTGGAATCATGATCGGTAAACGAGTATGAATTCGAATGCGTCGCACATGGGAAAATGTTGAAAGCTCATCAAGAAACCAGGCCAGGTACCTGTCTGGAAGAGTCAGTGGATCTCCGCCACTGAGAATAATTTCATTGATGCTGTTGTCGTCGCGAATGTACTCGAGGCTGTGTTGCCACAAATCCTTTCCTGGTAGCTGGTCTTCATAGGGGAAATGGCGACGAAAGCAATAACGGCAATGAATTGCACAGCCGCCTGTTGCAAGCAGCAGGGCCCTGCCATTGTATTTATGCAGAATTCCCGGCAAGGGATTAGCCTGATCTTCCTGGAGGGGGTTTTCTGAATATCCCGCAACCTGATGTGCCTCTCTTGGGTCCGGAAAAACCTGTAGTAGTAGCGGGTCATCGGGACATCCCTTTTTAATTCTCGACAGGTATGGACCGGGTACCCGGACAGGAAAATTTTTCAGCAAGGGATGACTGTCAGGCAGGGAGGATTTGTCCAGTTCCAGCAGGCGGCAGAGTTCACTGGCTTCCCGGACTGTGCCGGACAGGATTTCCTGCCATGAGGCAGTTTGCTGGAGTGCAATCGTGGTCAAACGGATATTCCTGGCCTTATTCGGGAGTGACTGGTGGTGAGACGCAAAGATAAAAGATAAGCGCTCCAGTATAAAGGGTCGCCGGGTACTCAATAGCGTAAATTTTATCCGGGTTTACCAAGGGGCTGGCCATGAATTTTTGCCTTTGGGCGCAAGTCTTGTATCATGCCCCCCTTTTCAGGTGGAAGCTCCTGTACAGGCAGGGGTTTCCGGATAACGAGGGTTATTTCATGGCTACTTATGCTACCAACGAATTCAAATCAGGGCTGAAAGTATTGCTTGAGGGCGATCCCTGCACGATTCTCGAGAATGAGTTCGTCAAACCGGGGAAAGGTCAGGCCTTCAATCGCGTAAAATTCCGTAACCTGCTGAACGGGCGTGTCTGGGAGCGCACTTTCAAGTCTGGTGAATCCATCGAAGCAGCAGACGTTGTGGAAACGGATATGGAATATCTCTACAGCGATGGTGAATTCTGGCATTTCATGAAAACAGACGGCAGTTTTGAGCAGGTTGCGGCGGACAAGAGTGCCGTGGCAGATGCCATCGACTGGCTCAAGGAACAGGATGTATGCATCGTAGTTTCCTGGAATGATTCACCCATTAACGTTCAGGCGCCAAACTTTGTTGAACTGGAAGTCGCAGACACAGATCCGGGTCTTAAAGGCGATACTGCCCAGGGCGGCACCAAACCCGCAACCCTGACTACAGGTGCCGTGGTCAAGGTGCCCCTGTTTGTTGAGATCGGGGATATTCTCCGCATCGATACACGCACCGGCGATTACCAGAACCGGGTCAAGAAGTAAGCTGTCGGCTGTTCTGCGCATTAAGTCGCATATGGCTTTACTGACAATATGACTATTCAGGACTGGCAGCCCACTACTGATCTGCAGAAGCTGCAGGAAAGAGCCGGGCTGTTGGCGAATATCCGGATGTTTTTCGCGGATCGGGGTGTTCTGGAAGTAGATACGCCAATTCTCTCCCATGGTACCGGGACAGACCCGGCACTTGAGCCGATCAGGGCTGAGCTGATCACTCCGGGCGAACCAGCCAGGGAGGTCTTCCTGCAAACTTCACCAGAGTTTGCCATGAAGCGGCTGCTGGCCTTCGGCAGTGGCCCCATCTACCAGTTGTCACGCGCTTTTCGTAACGGCGAATCCGGCAGGAGGCATAATCCTGAATTCACCATGCTGGAATGGTACAGGCCTGGCTTTACCCTGGATGCATTGATGGATGAAGTGACAGCACTGGTGTCCCATGTGCTGGGCTGTGTCCCACCTGACCGGGTGACCTACAGCTCCCTTTTTATGGAGCACCTTTCCATTGATCCCCTTGAGTCCTCACTGGAGCAGCTGAAAGCCTGTGCCCGTGAGCGTCTGGATATTTCCTTCGACAGCCGGCATCCGGATCACTGGCTGGACCTCCTGTTTTCCCATTGTATCGAGCCTGCCATACAGGCCCCCCTGTTTATTGTGAATTACCCACCATCTCAGGCCGCCCTGGCCAAAGTTGACATTGACCACCAGGGACGATCAGTTGCCCGTCGTTTCGAACTGGTTATTGCTGGCATGGAAATCGCCAATGGGTATCAGGAACTCACGGATGTCGATGAACAGCGGTTGCGGTTCCAGCGCGACAATCATCTCAGGGAACTGTCGGATCTGCCAGTATTACCCATCGATGAGAGGCTGTTGGCGGCGCTGGAACATGGCATGCCGGAATGTGCCGGTGTTGCCCTGGGTGTTGATCGTCTGCTCATGTTGAAAACAGGGACAGATGACATCAGCCAGGTCGTCAGTTTCCCTTCGGGGCGTGCCTGAACAGCGGTTTCATCATATTTCTTCCTTAACCTGCTGTCCTGTATGCTTTACAGGGTGGCCAGGTCTACCAGCAGTGACATCATGTCCAGCAAAGGAGGATAAACGTGGGAAACAATTCTGAAAATATTGAGGAAGCGACAGTCCCGCATGACCCGGTACCTGGGGTGGAATATGCTGGTTTCTGGATTCGCCTGTTGGCCTCCATCCTGGATTCAATACTTTTATTGATGGTATCAGTCCCTCTGCTGCTGTGGTTTTACGGGCCTGAAGTGTTCTTTGTCACCGAATCGCCCGGACTCGCCTATGACATTATTAATATTGTCCTGCCGATTATTGCTTTCCTGGTGTTCTGGCAATACCGGGCAGCAACACCGGGAAAGATCATGATGGGGATTTATATCGTGGATGCCGAAACTCTGGGCAAGCCACCTTTTGGTCGCTTGATACTGCGCTATATCGGATATTACGTGTCACTGCTTCCCCTGTGCCTGGGCTTTCTATGGATCGGTTTTGACAAGCGCAAGCAGGGGTTTCATGACAAGATTGCCAGGACACTGGTGATCAGGAAAGAAGCGGGTAAAGCGGCACCTGAAACTGCTGACAATACAGAAACCGGGAAGCCGGATGCCTGGACAGCCTGATGCTTCTCATACAGGGCTGTCCGGGCTTGTATGCCCGATGGTTTCTCCCATCCTGACGGATGCGCCTGTCCCAAGTTCTTCGGTCCAGCGACCGGCCCCCGGCCCAAACAGAACAATGGCGGTGGAGCCCAGTTTGAAGCGACCCATTTCCTCACCTTTGCCCAGCTGGATAGCCGGATGCTGCATCGTATAGTCATGTTCACTCAGGTCAAATTTTGAAGGGGCGACCTGGCCAGACCAGACGGTTTCGATACCGGCAACGATCATCGCTCCCACCAGAATGACGGCCATGGGGCCAGCATCAGTTTCAAAGAGGCAGACGGCACGTTCATTTCGGGCAAACAGACTGTCGATACTTTCTGCCGTGGTCTGGTTCACTGAAAAAAGGCGACCAGGAATATAACGCATGCTCCTCAGTGTGCCTGCCATCGGCATGTGGACGCGATGATAGTCCTTGGGGGAGAGATATACTGTGACGAATGAGCCGTCTAAAAAGGCGGTAGCGTCAGCTTCTGAACCCAACAGCACCGAAAGGGAAAAGTCCCGGCCCTTCGCCTGAAAAACCGAGTCACCATGAATATCCCCGATAGCGCTGATGGCCCCGTCGGCCGGACTGATAACTGTCCCGGCCGATAAGTCCGGATTTCTGGCTCCGGGTTTGAGTTCACGGGTAAAGAAATCATTAAAGTGTTTGAAGTCATGGGGTTCGCTGTGCAGGGCTTCTTCCATATTGACCCTGTAGTGATTGATGAAACGGCGGATCAGAAAGTTTTTCAGCCATGGAGTGGTAGCACTGGCCAGCTTCCCGACAAGTCGGGACAGCAGGTGATGGGGCACCAGGTGCTGGAAAAGAATAAACAGAAATTTCATCAGATAGTGTGTCCGGAAGGGATGGCAATCAGGCGTCGCCGGTTTCCACTGGTGTGTCGGGCAGGTTACCCCATTCTGACCAGGAACCGTCGTAGGCCTTGACGGGAAAACCCAGGGCTTTGGAAATCAGGTAGGTCAGTCCTGAGCGATGGTGGCTCTGGCAATGGGTAATGATCTGCTTGCTGCCATCAATCCCGAGTTCCAGCAGCATCTCCTTGAGAGTGGTGATTGGCTTGAGCCTCAGATTACGGGTGCGATCCATGGTGTCCAGCCAGTCCAGGTTCACGGCGCCAGGAATATGGCCGCCGCGGGCTGAGGAGAGTTTGGTGCCTACATATTCTTCATGACTGCGGGCATCCCAGACAATGCTGTTGTCATCCCCAATCGACGCCAGCACCTCGTCAAGATCGGCATTAACGGACAGGTCCAGTGAAAGACTGACTTCAGTGGACATATTTCGGGAGGGCTCGCTTTCCAGGGGATGTCCCTCCCTGGCCCAGGCATGAATGCCGCCATCAAGGTAGGAGTAATACTGGTGACCGATAATATCCAGGGTCCAGATGAACCGGCCGGCCCAACCACCACCTTCGTCATCATAAACCACGATGTGTTTATCCGGTGAATAGCCAATCCTGGAAAACAGGGCTTCCAGTGCTGCCTTTTCTGGAAGCTTGCCCGGGGCCGGAGGAACGCCACAGACAAGTTCGGCGGGCTTTACGTGCACAGCACCCGGAACATGTACCTGTTCATAGGTGCTTGCCTGGCTGACATCTACAATCAACAGGTTGCTGCTCCCAAGGTGGGCTTCAAGGGTGTCCGGCTCAATGATTAACGCGAGGTTCTCAGGCATGGGTAATTATCCGGTAAAAGTAAAATTTTAGCGTATCAGGAGACCCGGGGTGAAATGCCTGCCATGGTCTCATGTCAGGGTCTGGCTTATCAGACGGTAGCTTTCCATACGCCTTGGATGTATATCTTCCTGTTCCACCGCATTTTTCAGGGCACAGCCTGGCTCCCTGTCATGCCGACAGTCGCGGAATCTGCAGTTACCAAGATAGGGACGGAACTCGATAAAGCCTGTCAGCAGTGTGTCATTATCCAGATGTTCAAGATGAAATTCCCGAATGCCGGGAGAGTCAATCAGGTCTCCACCCTCCGGGAAATGATAGAGGCGGGCAGACGTGGTGGTATGTCTGCCTTTGTCTCTTGCTTCTGACAGTGCGCCTTCCTCTGTGTTGGCGTCTGGCAATAGTGTGTTCACAAGTGCCGATTTCCCTACTCCGGACTGCCCGACAAAAACGGAAGTTTTGTCATCCAGCAAGGCCTTGAGGGAAGGTATCCCCTCACCGGTCCTGGCGCAAACAGTCAGTACGCTGTAACCAATATCATCATAGATTCTTAACAGGTCTTCTAGTTGTTCCCTGTTATGCTCGTCTATCAGGTCCGCTTTATTCATGAGCAGGATAGGTGTGATGTAGTAATGTTCGGCTGCCACCAGGTAACGGTCTATCAGGTTGGCAAATGGCTCCGGCGCCGGAGCCACGACTATGATGAGTTGATCGATATTTGCCGCTATAGGACGCAGTTCACCCAGGCTGGATGGACGTTCCAGAAAATTTTCCCGGGGCAGGGCGGCAATTACAACACCGACAGGATCGCCTTCCTGCCAGATCACGTAGTCACCGGTCACCAGGGAATCAATATTGGAGCGTTGGAAACATCGAAAGACCTTGCCCTGATCCTTTCCTTCCAGCGCTTCTATATCGAGCTGCTGGCCAAAGTTGGAGATGACTATTCCCTTTTGCTCTTTACCCAGTTCGGCAGCATTCAGGGATTCTTCCAGGCGGGCATCTTTTTTCGCAGCCCGTTCAGCATAGGCATCCTGCATTTTGCGGATACGCCAAATCTGGCGACGGTTGAGCTGCTTTTTCTTCATGCCGGCTATTTTATCATTTCCTTTGCCTGGGGCTCCTTAATTAATTATAGTGAGTCCAGCCTCAATTCCAGAAGGCAGTCATTTACCCGTATGGATAAAAATGGATAAGAAGCAGCATCTCATCTGGATCGACCTGGAAATGACAGGCCTGATCCCGGAATCCGATCGTATTATCGAAATCGCCACCATCGTTACCAACACAGACCTCCAGGTTGTTGCTGAGGGGCCGGTGCTTGCCATTCACCAGTCTGAGGAAATGATGAAGGGTATGGATGACTGGAATCAGCGTCATCATGGCCAGTCAGGGTTGATCGAGCGGGTTCGCCTGAGCCCGAATAACGAAAGTGAGGCCGAGCAGGCAACGATCAAGTTTCTCTCACAGTATTGTGAGCCAGGCTTCTCTCCGATGTGTGGTAACAGCATATGCCAGGATCGCCGCTTTCTTGCCCGTTATATGCCCGCTCTGGAAGCCTTTTTCCACTACCGTAATCTGGATGTGAGTTCTATCAAGGAGCTGGCTAAACGCTGGCGTCCGGATATTGCCGATGGTGTGAAAAAGCAGGGAACACACCAGGCCCTGGAAGATATCCGGGACTCCATTCAGGAGTTGCGTCATTATCGTGAGCACTTTTTCAAGACGTCTCGTCCCTGAGAAAGGCTTTCACTGACGGATTAATCCCGCCAGTTTGGCTCTGTGGTTTTTTGCTCCGTGACAGCGTAAGTGAAATCACTGGCGACATTGATTAACCGTCCCTGCTTTTGCCCAGACCGGGCCAGAGTCGATATACTGGGCAGTCTTGCATCATCACCTGGTAACTTTCCCGATCAGATGGAGTGATTTACCCCATGTCCAGAGTACCATTAACAGTTCTTGCCTCGCTTTCCGTGTTCTTGCTCAGTGCCTGCTCCCCTGAATCAAGCCCTGAATCACTTGCTACGGTGGAGCCTGCCCAGACGGAAACTCCCAATGTTACTAGCTCGGGCATAGACACCGGGAACTTCGATACGACTATTGACCCGGGAGATGATTTTTACCGCTACGTCAATGGAACCTGGCTCACCGAGACAACTCTGCCTTCTGATAAGTCAAATTTTGGTGCCTTTACGGCACTGGGTGATGAAGCCGAGGAAAATCTGCGACGCATCATCGAGGACGCGGCAGCCACGGAAGCGCCACAAGGTTCGGATATGCAAAAGGTGGGCGACTTTTTCACCAGCTTTATGGACATAGACCGCATCGAAGCCCTGGGTGCTGAACCTCTCCAGTCAACACTGTCAGATATCGTTTCGGTCCAGAGCAAAGATGAGATGCTCATTAAAATGGCCGAGTTGAATCACCTCAGTGTCCAGATGCCTGTGGGCATCTATATCAGTAATGATGCCATGCAGTCAGACCAATACATCAGTTATCTGAATCAGTGGGGGCTTGGTCTCCCTGACAGGGACTGGTACCTGACCGAAGATGACGAAAGTCACCGGCAGGCCAGGGAGGCCTATGGAGATTATATCGGTAAGGTACTTGAGCTGGCCGGGTATGAGCGTGCTGAAGAAGCCGTACGCTCGGTGCTGGGCATTGAATTCCTGATAGCCCAGGCCCACTGGGACCGGGTGAAGAACCGGCAACGGGAGTTGACCTATAACAAGATGACATTGGATGATGTCAGCGGCCTCAGTCCGGATATGGACTGGGCGGGATTTCTGGAAACACTGGGTGTCGATGAGACGTCAGTAGTTGTTCGTCAACCGGACTATATCGAAGCGCTCAATGGAATCTGGAACACTACCAGTCTTGCGCAATGGAAGGATTACACGGCGTTCAAATTTGTAGATTCAGTGGCAGCATATCTGAGCGAAGACTTCGTCCAGGCACAATTCGAGTTTGAAGGGCGTACCCTGGGTGGGCTTGAAGAGATCAGGCCACGCTGGAAGCGGGGTGTGGATGTTGTGGATTCAGCGCTTGGCGAAGTCGTGGGTCGCCTGTATGTGGAACAGCATTTTCGTGATGAAGCCAAAACACGAATGGACGTATTGGTTGAGAACCTGCGGGAAGCCTTTCGTGAGGGTATCAATGAACTGGAATGGATGACGGATACCACGAAGGCCGAGGCCCAGGAGAAACTGGCAAAATTTACGACCAAGATCGGGTATCCCGTTGACTGGAAAGATTATTCAGCTCTGGAGGTAAGGGCTGACGACATCGTCGGTAATGTGCAGCGTTCCCGTCGTGTCGAGCATAACCGGGAAATGGACAAGCTCGGTGCTCCAATCGACCGGGGAGAGTGGTTCATGACGCCTTATACGGTCAATGCCTATTACAACCCGCCGATGAATGAGATCGTGTTTCCGGCAGCTATTCTGCAACCACCCTTTTTCAATGTTGACGCTGATGATGCTGTCAATTACGGCGGTATTGGCGCCGTCATTGGACATGAGTTCAGTCATGGCTTTGATGATCAGGGACGCAAATCCGATGGTGATGGCAATCTGCGGGATTGGTGGACGGAAGCCGATGCCGCTGCATTCTCTGAACGGGCGGACAGGCTCGTGGCGCAATATAACCAGTTTGAAGTGCTGCCTGATAAATTTCTCAATGGAGACTTTACACTCGGGGAGAATATCGGAGACCTCTCCGGATTGGCGGTTGCCTATAAAGCGTACCGGATGTCATTGAATGGCGAAGAGGCACCTGTCATTGACGGACTAACCGGCGACCAGCGCTTTTTTATGGGGTGGGCCCAGGTCTGGCGCCGATTGTACCGGGATGAAAACCTGGAAATGCGTATCACCTCCGATCCTCATTCCCACAGTGAGGCGCGCGTCAATGGGGTGGTCCGCAACTTTGATACCTGGTACGAGGCGTTCAACATCCAGCCTGATGATGCACTGTACCTGCCACCAGAAGAAAGAGTGAAAATCTGGTAACCACGTCCAAACCGGGAAACATGATATGAAGCCATTTTTTGTGCGGATGTTCCGATTCATCCTTGATCGTTTTGAAAAGGGAAACGAAGCGTATGCTTACAGACCTTCCAGCCGTCTTATCCTGAAAGTGGTGGGATTACTGTTTTTTGGCTTGTCAGCGGGTTTGCTGTTTATCACCCTGTCACAGGGAAAATTGACAGCCATTATCCCCATTGTCGTTTTCTCGGCTGTAGGCAGTGTTTGCATGGTTGTCGGGTTCCTTGGCAGTGACCGGGCAGTCGCTACGCTCTGGAGTAGTGCCGGGAAAAAGGAAATTGACAAGGGGAAGTAATGGCTTTGCCTGCCAGGATGCTCTTCCACAGCCTTGGGGGTGTAGTTGAGAGTATGGTTGAGGGTTAAGGCGATACAGGATTAGTTGTTGAGCAGGTTAGCCGGTGAATACTGGTCAGTTAGAATACGCTGGCTGGTATCCCAGTTTACGTCGGTCGACATGTACTGTGGATACTCTGTGACATCAAAGCCGAAGGGCTCAAGTCTGTCCCTGAATGCAGGAGCCCTTTCCTCCAGCGTGGCCTGGTCAGGTAATGGCTGCATGGAAGCCACAATGACCCGGTTACCAGTCCCGGGCATGCGAATATTATAGATCTCACCAAACACTTCCCGGTATGTATTGGACTCTGCAGCATACAGACGGCTTGTTGAAAAGGTGTTGGCCACAACCATGCCGTTTTCCGGCAGTAGTTTTTTAACTTCCTGCAAGAACTCTGCAGTCATGAGATGTTCTGGAATATATTCTCCATTGAATGCATCCAGAATAACCAGGTCAAATTTCTCCCCTCGCAAACCGGCTCGTTTGATATAAACGCGGGCATCTCCGACATCGACAGTAATCCTGTCAGTTTCCTCGAAGTCAAAATAATCCCTGGCAACACGATAAACGGCATCATCGATTTCTGAAATAATGATCTCTGTCTCGGGAAATAATGTGCTGTAAGTATCGGGTAGTGTACCCCCGCCCAGGCCGACGATCAGGATTCGGCGGGGATTGTCCTGAACGAGCAGGCTCGACAGGGTCATTTTGGCATAGGGAAAAACCAGTTCCATGGGCCTATCATGAAAACGACAGCTCTGGTTCTGCCCGCTACGGCTGGTGATCGTGAAACGCATACAGCGGCGGTTGCTGTCTTCTGTAACCAGGATGTTTCGATACAGGGAACGTTCCTGGTGTATGTAGCGAACCCCATTCTGGGCAAAGGCGTCACGGGCAAGAATGATGAGCATAGCAAGCAGGAAAACCCACAAATGTGATTTTAGCTGTGCCATGACTGTTGGCGCGCGTTTTACTTTGCTCATGAGTCAATATGTCCGGGAACAGGGTATTTCATCCCTGTCATGATAGCAGCTGCGCCAGCGATGAGCAGGGTAAGCACCATGGTAATGAGGATCTGGTTAACCTCAAACCAAAGTACTAGGTAGAAAGACGTCGCCAGTGTGCCAAGTGCGCTTCCAAGAGTTGAGATGAAGTAGAGTTTACCAGCAACATGCCCGCTACCATGGGTTGTGCTGACCAGCAGCCTGACAGAATAGGGCGCGATCATGCCCATGACAGCTGTCGGCAGGAAGAAAAGCATCAGGGATACCACCAGCGATCCATAACGTGGATCTTCAATCAGCAGGAAAAGGTATTCCATAATCTGGTTGCTCCAGAATACCAGCGGCAGAAGCAGGAAAGCCGCCCCGGTAAAAAAGCAGCCGTAGGTCTTCATGTTGGGATTGTGCAGGGACAGTTTTCCCCCGACAAGATAGCCGATGGACAGTGATAGCATGAATACCGTGATGATACTGCCCCAGACATAGATACTGCTGCCGAAGTAGGGGGCCAGGATTCGGCCGCCAAGCAATTCTATCGCCATGATAATAAAGCCGGCTATGAATGCCAGGACCATGACAAGAGGGATGTGGTAAGTATTTTTGGACGTGTTTGTGTTCATAAAGGCCCGGCAGTATACCTAAATATCAGGGAGGTCTACACTTATTCGGCAGTAGCCGGAAAAGCACCGAGGGATTGTGAAACGGCAGAGTGCCATCATGGAGTAGATAGGATGCAGGAGAAAGGATTCAGGATGCAGGAGACGGGATTCAGGATACAAGATACAAGAGGTAATATTCGAGATAGCCGGAGGAATTGTGTTTAACTGACCATCAAATTTATGAATAAGCTCAACTAAAACCCTTGACGGGTTCTCTCAGGCGAACCATCCTGCCTTTTAGCCTTTTAGCCTTTTAGCCTTTTAGCCTTTTAGCCTTTTA
>CAZDCK010000033.1:0-15321 GCA_964503965.1 uncultured Enterobacteriaceae bacterium
AAAGGCACCAATGCTCGCATTGAGCAATAACACGAGAAAAATAAACACACAGTTGATGTACTGACCCAGCACGAACGACACGAGGGCGGCCGCCAGCAAAACGTAAATAAAGGGACTTTTGTACTGGTGGATGAAGATGGCCAGCAGGCCGGGCTTTTCAGGTTCGGGCAGACTGTTAGGACCAAATTTGTCCAGCCGCGCCTGTGCCTCAGCCTGCGTCAGGCCAGAATATTCAGCGGGAGCAGATTCCTGTGCATGCTTACTCAAAAGGGCATATTCCTGAGAGCAGAGTCACTGACAGCATAGTTTGGGTACCATCGACTGTCCAGCCTCCCTGCTCTCATATTTTCAATCTGCCCGGTTATGATTTAATAGACATAATACTGACCTGTTAGACTGCAGGAATAAAATGCCAAGAACAGGAGAAATGATCCCCATGGCGACCCGTCGTTCATTACTCAAGGCTTCTTTGTCTTCACTGGCCCTGGCCCGGTCCTCTTCACTGTATGCCCAGACAGGCAACATGACATCTGACCTGACCTCGCTGTCCGTTGTGGAAGCATCTGACCTGGTGCGTCGACGGGTGATTTCACCTGTAGATCTGACCCAGGCCTATCTTGACCGAATTGCCCTGCTGCAACCACTGGTCAATGCCTATAACACCATTACGGCGGAAACCGCCATGAGACAGGCCAGACAACTGGAACTGGAACTGATGGCCGGGCGCTGGCGCGGGCCCCTGCACGGAATTCCCATTGGACTGAAGGACAATATAGATACTGCCGGTATTCTTACCACGGCCTCCAGTCCTCTGCTTGCAGATCGTATTCCTGACACGAATGCCACCATTTATAACCGTCTTGATGAAGCCGGTTGCGTACTGCTGGGTAAGCTGAATATGCATGAATTTGCCTGGGGCGGGACTTCGGCGATCACCCATTTTGGGCCGGTGCACAACCCCTGGAACCTGGATCACATCCCGGGGGGGTCCTCCGGAGGTTCTGCGGCGGCCATGGCAGCCCGAATGTGCTGTGCCGCCCTGGGAACCGACACACTGGCATCCATTCGCCTGCCCGCGGCCTACTGTGGGGTCACCGGATTAAAGGCAAGCCATGGACTGACCTCTATTAGGGGCATCATCCCGGTATCCGAATCCCTGGATCATGTTGGCCCCATCTGTCGCAGTGTGGCTGATACTGCTTATATGCTGCAGGCCATGAAAGGATTTGATCCCCTTGATCCGGTAAGCGTTAGCGCCCCCGAAACCGATTACATTGGCGCCCTCATGCACCCAGTTGCAGGTCTGCGTATTGGTTTGCCCAGTGGAGATTACTTTGCCCGCCTGCATCCGGATACGCAACGTTCAGTCAATGATGTAGTGGATTTACTGGGCACTATTACAACCGGTACAAGAGACGTCACTCTGCCAACTGCACCAGACTTTTCTCCCCTGCTTGCCGAAAGTGCCGCCTGGCATGAACCATTACTGGCGAACGATAGCAACCACAGCGGTTATGACCCCGTCACACTGGAACGACTCCTGGCAGCCAGGGAGGTAGAAGCCGAAGATTACATCCGCGCCCACCAGGCTATGGCCAGGGTACGGCATTCCATCGGTGACGTTTTCAATGATGTGGATATTCTGGTCACCCCGACAGCACCTGGCCTGCCTGAACGTATTGATGAAGCAATCAATCCCAGCGAAGCGTCCGGCGCCGAACCTTCAACACGCAATACAGCACCCTTCAACCTGTACGGTATTCCCACAATATCAGTACCTGTTGGTTTCAGTGTGGACGGATTGCCGATCGGACTGCAAATCAGCAGCGCACGATTTAAGGAAGAGGTCTTGTTCAGCCTGGCCCATGCAATGCAACAGGCCACCGACTGGCATCTGAGGACACCAACTCTGGCCTGATCGGCTCAGATATTTTCCTCTGTTACTACTTCGGTGAGAATCCCGGAGAATTTATCCATGGCGATTGCCTTGATATCAAAGGAGAGTTTCTGGAAAAGGTGCCGTGAAGACGAGTTAAGGCGCCACGCCGCTACATGATTTCTGACAACAGGTTCATCTTCGAGATCCAGCACCTGAAGCGGCGCTCCCTTGCTGATTTCTGACTGAATAAACAATTCGGGCAGGAAGGCTATCCCCATATCCATCATCACCATCTGGCAAAGGGTGTCCAGGCTGTTACCTTCAAAATCCTTTTTCAAGTGCGCACCAAAGCGCTCACACAGTCCAGAAATCTGGCGGTGCAGGTGAAAATGATCATCCATGGTCAGCACGGAATGCCCCTGCAGGTCCCTGCCTGAAATACGATCACGTCCGGCCAGGGGGTGTTTGTCCGACACCACCACTTTTAAAGGCTCGGTAAACAAAGGCCTGACACGGTTATCCGTTGACTGCATCGGCAACACCGTCATGATGAGATCAAATGCCCCTTTACTGAGTCCGCTTTCTAGATCAGCCGGATCACCTTCCCGAAGGTGCAGTTTCAGTTTGGGGTATCGATGCTGCAGTGCAGGTAACAGATGGGGTAACAGGTAAGGTCCGATCGTGGAAGACACACCGAGACGAAAAGTCCCCCCAAGTTCACGATTACTGTTCCGGGCACTTTCCAGGAGAAATTCATAACGATCCAGGATATCCCGGGCAAGGGGCAGCAATTCACGACCTTCGGGAGAGAGCAAGGTGCCTGCCCGGGATCGTTCAAAAAGCTGCACGCCCAGCGTCTCTTCCAGGGTAACGACCTGGCTGGTCAGTGTTGGTTGACTGATACCCAGTTTTGCCGCCGCCTTCCTGAAATTTGAGGAACGGGCGATTGTGACAAAATACTCAAGCTGCTTGATGGAAGGTTTCTTGGAATTCACAAGGTTTCGCCTGATAGCTAAAAACTAATCATTCTCTCAGCCATTCTATTAAAAACCGAATATAAAACAACACGAATTATTTATACCGACACATCGCTTAACCTATCCTTTTTCAACCAGACTCTCATGCGATAAGTTATTGCTATATATATCTTTTTTTATCCAGACAAAAAAAGCTTTACAGCCTGCAGAAAATCCATAAAATGCGCGCTCGCCAGAAATTCAGCTCCTGAATTTTCACAGAAAAATCAGGATGCCTGGCGCCTTGTTTGGTTGCGTACAGGTGATTTATGCGATGCATAGGTTCAATAGTGTTTACGCAATGGTCAAAGCAATGCGGCCGGAACATCCTGTTTACTGTCTCCGCCCGTCTGCTGTAACCACTGCGACCCAATGGTTCAGGGAACGATTCCCCGGTCGAGTCCTGTTTGCCGTGAAAACCAACCCAGCGTTTGTGGAAACAGTCGCTGGAGCGGGTCTTGATCATTTTGATGTCGCCTCCATGGGTGAGATTGAGCTTGTTCACGAAAAGGCGCCCGGTGCCCGGATGTCATTCATGCATCCGGTAAAAAACCGGACTGCTATTCGTCGCGCCTATTTTCAGTACGGCATCCGTGACTTTTCACTGGATTCAGAAAGTGAACTGGACAAAATCCTCGAAGAAACCGGTCATGCGAATGACCTGAATCTCTTCATTCGCTTGAGTGTGTCGAACAGGCACAGCAATCATTCACTGGCAGGAAAGTTTGGTATTGCCGGGAAACCTGCTGCAAAACTGCTGTTTCGTGCAAGGCAATATGCGGAGCGTCTCGGGATATGCTTTCATGCCGGCTCCCAGCTTATGCAACCGGATGCTTTCCGCATCGCCATGCATGAAGTAAGTCAGCTCATTATCAAATCAGGGGTCATCATTGACATACTTGATGTTGGTGGTGGCTTTCCATCTGCCTATCCAAACCTGCTACCACCTCCACTTGAAGAATACATCAGGGTGATTGAAAGCAGTTTCGAATCATCACTGGTTAGCGAAACCTGTGAGCTGTGGTGCGAACCCGGCCGGGCCCTCGTAGCCGAAGGTGCCTCCCTTGTTATCAGGGTGGAATCCCGTCGCGACAATATGCTTTACCTGAATGATGGCACCTACGGCGGACTGTTTGATGCCGGCCATCCAGGAATGGTCTTTCCCGTGCGCCGAATTGATAATTGCCATATAGCCAACTCCCGGGAAGAAGCCTTTGGGTTCTTCGGACCAACCTGCGACAGCATTGATGTGATGCATGGTCCTTTCCTGCTGCCGGAAGATATGGACGAAGGAGACTATATCGAGGTGGACAACATGGGTGCTTACAGCATGAGTATGCGCACGGCGTTTAACAGCTTTGATCGTGTTGACGTTGTGGAAGTCGATACCAAACCGACATTATCCATGTATACAAAGCTGGAAGAACCATCAAAATCCACTCGCCCCATTTCAACCAAATTCACAACGACGAATATCAGTGAAGTGAAACCGCTGATACAGGAGATAAATAATGAATCAGCCAGTTAAAGATGATACTGACAATGCATTGAGAGAAGCGCTTCTTTCCAGAGTAGTAGAGCATGTGGATTTTACCAGTTTTGATGCTCGTCCTGTCGTTGACGCCATGGAGAAGATGTCTTTTACCTCAAGAGATCTTGCCCGTGCCTGTGAAATCTACAACCAGATGCTGGCTGATGAAAACTGCTCGATCATCCTGACCATCGCCGGCTCCACCTCTGCCGGTGGTTGCATGGATCTGTATACCGACCTGGTGAAACACAACATGGTGGATGCCATTGTTGCCACCGGGGCCAGTATTGTAGACATGGATTTCTTTGAAGCCCTTGGTTTCAAGCATTACCAGGGCTCTCCTGACCTTGATGACCGTCAGTTGCGCGACCTGTATATCGACCGTATCTACGATACGCTGATTGACGAACATGAGCTGCAGAATTGCGACTACACGATCGGTCAAATTGCTGACAGCCTGCCGCCGAAGCCCTACTCCTCCCGTGAGTTCATCAGGGAGATGGGGCGCTGGTGTGTGGACAATGCCAAAAAGCACAACTCCCTGATTGAAACCTGCTTCACTCATGATGTGCCGATCTTCTGCCCTGCCTTTACCGATTCCAGCGCCGGTTTCGGCCTGGTCGTACACCAGGATCGTAACCCGGACAACCACATGACCCTGGACTCCATCAGGGATTTTCGTGAGCTCACAGACATCAAGATCAAGGCCGGAACCACCGGTGTCCTGATGATTGGCGGCGGAGTGCCAAAAAACTTCACCCAGGACACAGTAGTCTGCGCAGAAATTCTCGGCAGGGAAGTAGATATGCATAAGTATGCGGTCCAGATCACAGTGGCTGACTCCCGCGACGGTGCCTGCTCCAGCTCCACCCTGAAAGAAGCCTGCAGCTGGGGCAAGGTGGATATGGCCCGCGAACAGATGGTGTTTGCGGAAGCCTCCAGTGTTCTTCCGCTTCTGGCCAGTGATGCCTATCACCGCGGACACTGGAAAAAGCGCCATGCCAGAAAATTCAGCAAACTGTTTTACTGAAAATCATGAACTATCTGCCGTCTGAAAAAGGCTTTCTGGGGTTGGACGCGTCCGTTCAACCCCGCGATGCAAGAGCAGTCATTGTGCCTTTCGGCCTGGAAGCGTCCGTCAGTTATGGTAGTGGAACAGCCAAGGGGCCAGCAGCCATCATCGAAGCATCCCATCAGGTTGAACTGTTCGATGAGGAGTTATTATGCGAGCCCTGGGAGCAATATGGTGTTGCAACGCTCGATGAGTTTCCGATACCTGCAGATATTCCGCAGGCACTGAAACTGCTTGGGAAGACAATAGAAGAGTTGCTGGAAGAAAAACGGTTCCCTGTTGTACTGGGTGGCGAACATTCCCTCACAGCGGGATTGATCAAACCCTACCTGGATCGATGGCCTGACCTGGCGATTCTGCATTTTGACGCCCATGCCGATTTACGGGACGGCTACGCCGGTGAACATTATTCCCATGCAGCAGCCCTGCGTCGCTGCCTGGATCATCCTGTATCCACCCTGGTGTCAGTGGGCATCAGGAATATCTCCGCCGGGGAATACCAGTGGCTGGAAACCCAGAAAGAGAGGATTCACATTCACTGGGCGCACAGGAAGGCAGAATGGGATATGGAAGAAATACTTGCTCCCCTGGCAGGAAAACCTGTGTACCTCACTTTCGATCTTGACGGATTTGATGCCAGCCTGATGGCCGCCACAGGCACACCGGAACCAGGTGGCCTCTTCTGGGATGATGCCATCAATATTATTCGGGAGGCATCCAACATATCAACGATTGTCGGAGCCGATGTCGTCGAACTCGCCCCAAAACCCAACCTGCATGCCTGTGACTTCCTCGCAGCAAAGCTGGTTTATAAAATTCTGAACTTTGCACTGACCTCAAAGGGTTGTTGATAGTATTTATAAGTTTATTTATATATTTGATTATATAAATTCTATCAATATATAGAATTACATAATCAGACCTTAAAACCTGGCTGAATTAGTGCCTTTGCAGCCAGAAAATCAGCAAAAAGTAAGCAAGTACTCACAATATATTATCTCATTGAATTAAATGACTTAAATATTTGATAACAGGCATTAAAGCAAGTATGTGTGAACCTGAAAATCACTTGTTAAGACAAGTTTACTGAGCTGACATAACCTGCTCAATCCAGTCCATATGTGTGGAAATTCGCTCATATAACTGGGTTGCGCCATACAATCCCTGGTGCGCCGGTGATGGACCCTGCTCAAGTTCCCCTACAGCTATGCCCATAATGATGGGAGAGGACCCGGTTTCCAGCAAAGCGGGCCCACCGCTGTCTCCCAGCCCCGGAACCCCTTCCAGATCCAGGGCCTGACTGCCTGGTTCACGAGGATCATCAAATCTGAACTCCAGCCACTGATCCGCTCTGCTAACCCGGTTCTTTGCCCGGCGTAAACGCCCATCATTCCCCTGCAAACCACGGGTCCCGATACCACTGTAGCCCCAGCCTACCAGCGAAAACACCTGGCCCAGCTCATCACTACCCCGGTTTAGCCTGGCAGGCACCACATCTGAAATCTCATCGGCCAGATGGATGAGTGCCAGGTCGACGTTCTTCAATTCATCCCCCGTATCAGAAAGCGGATGAAGTTCAACCCTGTCAGCGTGAACTGTATGCCCAGCGACAGTGAGCTGGTACCGTTCAAGGCGACTGACTGTATCCAGCAAGGGCGTTTGTCTGGTGCAATGAGCAGCCGTTATAGCCCAATGGGAAGAGATCAACGTGGCAACACAAACCTTGTTGTCGAATCGGGTGTGCAGGAAAAAAAGCTGGGGGAAAAATTGTTCCCCTATCCGGTACAGGGAATCCGCCTTGTCGTGGCGAATGATAATGG
Source organism: uncultured Enterobacteriaceae bacterium (assembly GCA_964503965.1). Taxonomy (GTDB): domain Bacteria; phylum Pseudomonadota; class Gammaproteobacteria; order Pseudomonadales; family Pseudohongiellaceae; genus Eutrophocola. Next base: position 7,319 of record CAZDCK010000033.1, read on the forward strand.
CCTGGGTGGCTGCCAGGGGAAAACAGGCAAGAATGCTGACCAGCAGTAGTTGATTAATTAGGGAAATGCGCAACATGGCACAACATCAAGTGTGAATCAGTCTTCACCGGGCTTGCCCTGACGAGGTTTGAGTTTACCTTCTTTCTCCATGCGAGCCATGCCGATATTAGGCTTGTACTTCGTATTCATCGACTCCTTGATCACTTTGTAAGTACGGTAACAGAAATAGAGAATACCGATAACAATGAACACAAGAATCCCGACAATCATCCACTGATCCTGTGTCATCTGCCCCGGATTCATGAGTGTTTCCAACATGTTAATTCCCTCAAAAAGGCCCGATTATGAAGAAACCGGCAGGTGATTGCCAGTCGTGGCCCGGTTCAGTTCCCCTTGCTGTCCTGTTGATTGATCGCGCGAATATAGACTTCAATCTGCTCTAGACGGTCAAAGGGATCGGCCAATTCCAGGAGCGCCTGTTTATCCCGGTTGGCAATCGGCAGCAGCTCACTCAGGCGCCATGCGACCTCACGCAGGTTTTCAAAACTGATATCCAGCTTGAGTTCCTCAATAGCCGGATGGCGTGAAAGTCCACGCAACAAATCCACGTATTCCTTGAACTGTTCGCCTACATCCACAGGTTCTGCATCAATGGAATCCCGTGCGCTGAACTCTACCTCGGCCCAGCACAAGTCATTTTTTTCACTCCACGATTCAAGCACCTTGAACGTGGTCTGGCCTTCGGCGGTAATCCCCAGAAGTCCATTGGGCAGCTGATTCCAGTCCACTACCTTGCTGTAGGTCCCAATACGGTGAATATCCAACTTCTGGCCAGGCTTGGCCACTTCGCTGCCCTGTTCGATAAGCACGACGCCAAAACCGGACTGATTTTTCAGGCACCCGCGAATCATGTCTACATAGCGGGATTCAAATATCTGCAGGGAAATTCGCCCCTTCGGAAAGAGGATCGAATTCAGCGGAAAGAGAGGTATGGTCTCCAAAAGTGCCTCTGTCTTGATTCTTTCAACTATGCCTGTCGGCGCCTGGCAGCCAGTGCATCACCAAGGCGTTGATGTAACCCTTCAAAGCCACCGTTACTCATTACAACAACATGATCACCGGCAGCTGCTTCACGAACGACATCGTCAATAATTTCCTGGGTCGAACCATAGCTGGTAAATGCTGTCTGCGCTTCACGACCAATGGCATCGAGATCCAGCTGGGTGGATTCGGAGTGAAACCAGACTACACGATCAGCACTGGCCAGTGAATCGGCAAGAGTCTGCTGATGGTAACCCATTTTCATTGTGTTTGAGCGTGCTTCAATTACACAGATCAGATTGCCCGTTTCCGCATTTTCTTCCAAACGAGCCCGAAATCCATCGAGAGTCGTTTTAATCGCTGTTGGGTGATGGGCAAAATCATCGTAGAGTTTCACGCCACCAAACTCTCCCAGCAATTCAAGCCGTCTCTTCACCCCCTCAAATGCGGATAATGCCTCTGCCCCCCTGTCAAGAGGAACGCCTGCATGGTTGGCTGCAGCAAGGGCCGCAACGCCATTCTGTATATTGTGATCACCCAACAGTGACCAGTTTACCTCCGCAGACTCATCACCATGATCAATCCTGAATGCGCTCCCTTTCTGATCCAGCTTCTTTACTTGCCAATGAGCATCAGTTTCGCCTGTCAATGAAAAATTTTTCCTTTCACACCATAAGCCCATTTCAAAGACCTTCTCAAGGTTTTCATGACCAGATGGAGCAATCACCTGGCCGCTACCGGGAATGGTTTTCAGAAGGTGATGAAACTGGGTCTGGATTGCCGCCAGATCATCAAAAATATCTGCATGGTCAAACTCAAGATTTCCCAGTATCACCGTTTTGCCATGGTAATGAACAAACTTGGAGCGCTTATCGAAGAAAGCACTGTCGTATTCATCGGCTTCAATCACGAAAAAGGGCGACTTGCCCAGACGGGCTGAACAATCAAAATTCCTGGGTACTCCTCCCACGAGATAACCGGGTTCAAGCCCTGCATATTCCAATATCCAGGTCAGCATACTGGTTGTGGTGGTCTTGCCATGAGTACCTGCAACAGCCAAAACCCAGCGCGTCTGCAGAACATGCTCTGCCAGCCACTGGGGACCGGATGTATAGGGCAGATTGTTATCCAGAATATATTCAACAGCCGGGTTACCCCGGGAACAGGTGTTGCCTATTACAACCAGATCCGGCGGATCTGCGATGAAATGGGCCGGGTCGTAGCCTTCCGAAAGCACGATTCCCTGGGATTCGAGTTGTGTGCTCATGGGAGGATAGACATTCTGGTCGGAACCGGTGACCTTGTAACCCAGCTCCTTGGCAAGCACTGCAAGGGACCCCATGAAAGTGCCGCAAATACCTAGTATGTGAATATGCATGGGGGGATTGTCTCAAATCGTTATAGCGCATGCTATTAGCGAGCAAGTATAAATTCAAAAATCGTTGAATCGGGATCGGCACCCACTTTCAAACTGTCTATGACCTGTCTAATTCAGTAGAATAGCCGGCAATAAAATTTGGGAGATGTGCATGTCCGGCAAGAATGTCTTTTATGCCCAATCGGGGGGTGTCACCGCCGTTATCAATGCCAGTGCTTGTGGTGTTATTGAAACGGCCAGGTCTCACCCTGAGTTCGGCAAGGTGTATGCGGGCCGAAACGGGATTATCGGCGCTCTGCGTGAGGAACTGATAGACACAAGCCTGGAGTCAGCAGAGACAATCGCTGCCCTTCGCCACACTCCCGCCGGTGCATTTGGATCCTGCCGCTACAAGCTCAAGGGGCTGGATGAAAACCGGGCGGAATATGAACGGCTTATCGAGGTGTTCAAGGCCCATGATATCGGCTATTTCTTTTACAACGGAGGCGGTGACTCGCAGGATACTGCCCACAAAGTGAGCCAGCTTAGCCAGCAAATCGACTACCCCATCACCTGTATTGGCGTTCCAAAAACCGTCGACAATGACCTGCCAATCACAGATAACTGCCCTGGTTTCGGGTCTGTTGCCAAGTACGTGGCTGTATCTATCCGCGAGGCTGGCCTGGATGTGGCGTCAATGTGTGAAAGCTCTACAAAGGTATTTGTCATGGAAGTCATGGGCCGCCACGCCGGTTGGATAGCCGGTGCAGCTGGCCTTGCGGCTGAACAGGAAGGTGATGCGCCTCATATTATCGTGTTCCCGGAGATTCCCTTTGACAAGGAAGCCTTCCTGGCGAAGGTAAAAACCTGCGTGGACAGTTATGGTTATTGTGCCATCGTGGTTTCTGAAGGGGCCCATTACGAAGATGGGACTTTCCTGGCAGACCAGGGGACACGTGATGCATTTGGGCATGCCCAACTGGGTGGTGTTGCCCCGGCACTCGCCAACATGATCAAGGACGCCCTGGGATACAAGTATCACTGGGCTGTCTCAGACTATCTCCAGCGCGCTGCCCGACATATTGCCTCTGCCACGGACGTCGAGCAGGCCTATGCCATGGGCAAGGCCGCTGTCGAGTTGGCCCTGGCAGGAAAAAATGCCGTCATGCCGACTGTCGTCCGGGAAAGCTCCTCCCCTTATAAATGGCATATCGGTGAAGCCAACCTGGGTGATGTGGCCAATGTGGAAAAGAAAATGCCCAGAAACTTCATTACCGAAGATGGCTTCGGCATTACCGAAGCAGCCCATGAATACTTTGCCCCTTTAATCATGGGCGAGGATCACCCTCCCTATAAGAACGGTCTGCCTGACTTTGCCCGGCTGAAGAAAACGCTGGTGGAGAAAAAGCTTCCTGCCTGGTCCGAATAAGGTACAACCATGCTTTATGACATTTTTGCGATCATTTCCCCGGTATTTATTTGTGCCCTGATTGGATATTCCTGGGTTAAATCCGGGACTGCTTTTGAGACCCAATTTGTCTCCACCCTGGTGATGAACATCGGCGCACCCTGTCTTATCTTCTCCACCTTCATGGACATAGAACTGGAACGTTCTGCTTTTTTTTCCATGGCTGGAGCCGCGTTTATTACCATGACAATCTTCGGTGTCGTTGGCTATTTTATTCTGAAGCTTTTTGACCTTAACCAGCGGGCGTTCCTTCCCAGCCAGATATTTCCCAATGTCGGGAATATGGGACTACCACTGTGTTTGCTGGCCTTTGGCGAGGAAGGCCTGGCACTCGGCCTGACCTATTTCACGGTCAACATCATGTTTGGCTTTACGGTGGGGATCGGGATTTCCTCCGGCAGCCTGTCCATCAAGGAATTGCTGCGCAATCCCATGTTCTGGACCGTTATCATCACTGTTGTCCTTAAATTTACAGGGTTTGAATCCCCTGCCTGGCTGTTCAACACTACAGATCTTATCGGGGGACTGACTATTCCCCTAATGCTTATCGCGCTCGGCGTATCGCTGGGTCGCTTCAAGATTACCAGCCTGAAACGGAGTATCTCGCTATCTGTCATGCGTATCGGATTGGGGTTCCTGATCGGGAACCTGGTTGCCATGGCAATGGGGCTGGATGAGGCTGCACGCGGCATTCTCATCATGCAATGCTCTATGCCGGTAGCCGTATTTGCGTATCTTTTCGCGATTCGCTATGACAGGCAACCGGAAGAAGTGGCGGCTACCGTGGTGATCTCAACGGTGATGTCTTTTGCGCTTCTGCCCGCACTGTTGTGGTTTGTATTGCCGTGAACAGGCAATAAAAGGATAAAAGGAATTATCCACGGTTCAGGCCCTACCTGCACAGGACCTTTATTTTTTATCCATCGTTTATCGAAAGTTCATGTCGGCAAACAGCCTTCTGCCTTTGCCGACCTACATCAGTTACACGATCCCGAGAGACTCTTCCTTGTATCCTGCATAGTGCATACTACATCCTGCATCCTGAACCGCTCGCTTTTCCTTTGTTTACCAACCGGGAAAACTAGGCAGTTCTTGCCAATACCTGCCCGCCTTCAACAAGCAGTGACTCTACCACATCCGCCGCTTCCTTTCCCTTGATCAGCATATGATCAAAGAAGAACTGTTGGTGAGCCTCGCTTTCCTGGAATTCCTTGGGGGTCAGCACGACAGATAACACCGGTTTTTCCAGCTCCAGCTGAACCTGCATCAGCGCATTCACTACAGCCTGGGCAACGAATTCATGGCGGTAAATTCCTCCGTCCACGACAAAGCCTGCTGCTATCGCGATAGCATATTTACCAGTGGCCAGTAATTGTTTGCATTTGAGAGGGATCTCAAATGCACCGGGAACCTGAAAAAAGTCTATCAGTTCCGGATCATGACCCAGTTCCTGTAGACGCGCGACAAAACCCTCACGGCAGCGGTCCACGATATCGGCATGCCAGCCAGATTGAATAAATGCGATGCGTTGTGTGTTTGGTGTCGTCATGGACGTACTCCTCATCTGGTTTTTCGGAGCACAAAAAGAAATACACAATGCAAACGACAGGACGCCGCACAAAACTGTGTACTCATTCTCTCTCATCCGGACTGTCACCGTCGGCTTCGGATTCTCACCGAATCTGCTGACCCGGAATCTGTCGATTCCGGCGCTCGCGGGCTTGACAGAATCCTGTCTTACCGCCGGTAGGGAATTACACCCTGCCCCGAGAATGGAGGGTATTTTACAGGATCATGGGGGTAAGGTCACTAGAGAACGGATGAAGGTAAAAAGGATAAAAGGATGAACGTAATTATCCATGGTTCAGGCTTCTACCCGCTCTAGACCTTTATCTTTTGTCTTTTGTCTTTTGTCTTGCATCGGCAGCTCAAGGCGCCAGTTGATGTATTTCCCAATCCCCATCGCCCTGCAGTTCATACACGAAACGATCATGCAAACGGTGCTCGCCACCCTGCCAGAACTCCATTTCAAATGGCTTGACCCGTATACCACCCCAGAAGTCAGGCAACGGCACATCCCCTTCCCTGAACTTCTCTTTCATGTGGGCCAACTGTGTCATTAGGAAGTCCCGGCCAGAAATCTTCCGGCTCTGGTCGGATGCCCAGGCAGCAAGCTGACTGTCCCGGGGACGTGAGAGGAAATACTTCAGGGATTCTGTTGACGGGATTCTCACTGCTCGACCACAGATTTTTACCTGCCGATCCAACGCATTCCAGGGGAACAAGAGACTGACTCGATCATTTTCCCCAATCTCTTTAGCCTTACGGCTGCCATAGTTGGTATAGAAGACAAAGCCACCTTTATCCACATGCTTAAGTAATACGATGCGCTGCGAGGGTTGCCCATCAGGAGACACTGTTGCCACAACCATGGCCGTGGGATCACCAAGGCCGGACTCAACAGTCTGGTTCAGCCAATGCTGAAACTGAACAACAGGATTTTGGTCCAGGTCATCCAGCGTCAATCCGCCAGCCAGATATTCCCGCCTGAAATTTTCTATATCCATGGAGTTTAATAGGTGTCGTTGTGATTACTGGCTGAATTCGAAGCGCTCGTCGTAGACGCGCTCATCAAATTCATAGTTGCGCCAGCCTTTATAGCCGGTACCGTGATCAAAATAGCCTTTACCATGCTTCTTGTTGGCGGCCCACTCTCCGACATACTTGGTGCCGTCTTCCCAGCGATAGGTACCTTTGCCAAAGAACACATCATTCTTGAATTCACCATAATAATTTTCGGTGTTTTCCTTAATCCAGGTCTCCGTATAGCGATCTTCCTGCCAGTTTTCTATCTTGAACGCCTGAACACCCATACCATTGCGACGATCGTTACGCCAGTTGCCCATGTAAACATTACAGTCTTTGTCCCACAGGGTGCCTCTTCCCCACTTCACACCGATGCGGAAACGACCTTTGTAGTGTTCGCCCTCATCGTGATAGGTCATGCGCCCAAATCCATGAAATTTGCCATCGACGAAATCTCCGCGATAGGTACGCAGGCCCCGTTCGGTTTCTTCGACCAGAGTACCTTTGCCATTAATGCAATCGCCGCTGATGCAACCCAGTTCAACATTGCGGGCAGCTAAGGTGGGTAATGAAACCAGAATAGCCATTACCCAGATTGTCCTGTGCAAGAAAATAGTCATGTCTGTTTCCAGTATTGTCAGAATTAATCTGCCTGTACAGTATGGATTGGGGATTCTAGCGGAAATTTCAATGCAGGCCCAATGAGCTACCTGGGAGATATCAACGTTACCAGTAGTTTTCCGTGGTTATCTGCCCCGGCTTGCGGCGCAGGTTCTTGGCCAGACCACGGGCTTTCAACAACTCTACAGCATCTTTCACCATGTCTGGATTACCACATAACATGACCTGACTGTGTTCTGTACTGATCTCCAGACCTACAGCAGCTTCAAGCGAGCCATCATTAATCGCTGCCGGTATCCGGCCCTGAATAGCACCATCCACAGCTTCCCGACTGACAAACGGTTGATACCTGAAGCGCTCACCATACTGGTCACCCAGGCCTTCCATGACTTCCGTGTACTGCAAGTCAGCTGCCGTGCGCACACCCTGTAGCAGGACAAGATTGTCGAATTTTTCCCAGGCTTCATCTGTGTTCAGCATGGACAGAAAAGGCGCTATCCCGGTGCCAGTCCCAATCATCCACAGATCCCTGGACTGGGGTACTTCATCCAGGATGAAAAACCCGTTCGCCGGGTTCTTTACAAGCAATGTATCGCCGGGTTGCAGCTCAAACAGGGCGTTGGAGAGAACACCACCGGTGGCTGTATAAAAAAAGAATTCAAGGGGCTTCTGGTGCGGAGCACTCAGGAATGAATAAGGTCGGGCAACCCGTTCACCATCAATATCCAGAGCCAGGCTGGCAAACTGACCTGCCTTGAAAGGGGATATATCTGCTTCCACCTTTAAGGAAAAAAGGCTGTCATGCCAGCGAATATTTTCCACAACCTTGCCTTCGATCCAGTCGGACATGGATTCCCCCACTAAATTTGATTCACTTTAAAGCTTAACATTACGGCAGGGCTGTAAGAAGTCCGGGGAAAGGGATAAAGG
>CAZDCK010000033.1:15421-29606 GCA_964503965.1 uncultured Enterobacteriaceae bacterium
AAAGGGATAAAGGGATAAAGGGATAAAGGGATAATCGTCATTATCCACACTTCAGGTCCTGACTGTAAAAACCTCTCTCTTGTATCCTCTACAGGACATTCCCGACAGCTTACAGCCTTCGGTCTTTGCCGACCTGCATCAGATACCTTATTAACGGGAACCTCTCCTTTTGCACTTGTTTCCCGTATCCCTCCTGGCCTCTGACGGCTATCGGCTCTACTGAATCCTTCCACTTCCATCCAGCAACCTGCTTCCTGCATCGTTTTCTTCCCTTTTCCTTCCATCACTCAAGCCCTTTCTAGTATTCTTGCCTGCATCATCAACTAAATTCTGGATTTAAATATGAGTTTCAATGTCTGTTTCATCGGCCTTGGCGTCATGGGCTATCCCATGGCAGGTCATATCGCCAATGCTGGTCATTCTGTCACTGTCTATAACCGCACAGCAGAAAAAGCTGCCAGATGGAGCGACACCTACACAGGAAAAACCGCGGCTACGCCAGCGGAGGCGGCAAAGGATGCCGACTTTATTTTCACCTGTGTCGGCAATGACGATGATCTTCGTGCCGTGACCATTGGTGACCAGGGGGCCTTTCAGAGTGTCAAACCCGGGGCTGTCTTTATCGACAACACCACCACCTCAGCCATAGTTGCGCGGGAACTGTCAGCCATTGCCGATGAGAAAGGCTTCGCCTTCATAGATGCCCCTGTTTCTGGCGGACAGGCGGGTGCCGAAAATGGCAAGCTGACTGTCATGTGCGGAGGTGATGAAGCCGCTTTTGCCAAAGCCATGCCGGTGATCGAAAGTTTTGCTGCCAGTGTCAAACTACTGGGTCCTTCCGGTTATGGGCAGCTGACCAAGATGGTTAACCAGATTTGTATTGCCGGCCTGGTACAGGCACTGTCAGAAGGCATTCATTTTGCCAAGCGTGCCGATCTGGATGTGGAAAAGGTAATTGATGTCATCAGCAAGGGAGCCGCCCAATCCTGGCAAATGGAAAATCGTTACCTGACCATGATGAACAATGAATTTGAATTTGGCTTTGCTGTCGACTGGATGCGCAAGGATCTGGGTATTGCCATGGAAGAGGCCGGCAAAAATGGCGCCACCTTACCCATTACCCGGATTGTTGACGGCTATTATGAGGAAGTCCAGAAAATGGGCGGCAACCGCTGGGATACTTCTTCATTGATTGCCCGTCTGGAAAAAGAGTAACAGAAAAATTTTTTGTTAATATTTTTCAAGCACCAGGTAAATTTTTCTGTAGCTGTTGACGGAATTTCGTTTTACAGCTACAGTCTTTTCAACTTGACTTCCGCATGACGGGTTTATGGTAAACGACGACAGTCCCTCCCATATACTACGACTCAATGTTGCTGGCCATCCAATCGAATGGCTGACCTGGCAGGAAGCCACTACCCTCTACGCCAGAGAATTAATCACCTGGACTCTCGGTGACACCATTCGTACAGTCCATGGTGGCACATCCCGTCTTTCAGGCGAACAATCTATCATCAAACTTCACAGCATCATCGCGTGCGCCGGTGAGGTCCATCATGGTCAGCCCAAAAAACCTTCCCTGAGCAATCGAATCCTTTTTCGAAGAGACCAGAATCTCTGTATGTATTGCGGCAAGGAATTTCTCGATAAGGACCTGAGTTGCGACCATATCATCCCCACATCCCGGGGCGGCCCTAACACCTGGGTGAACGTGGTTGCGGCCTGCAAACGCTGCAATCATTTCAAACAGGACAGAACCCCGGAAGAGGCACATATGGAGCTACTGGCGCTGCCCTATGAACCGAATTCTGCGGAGTATTTGGCGCTGATTAATTCGAAAAGGATCAGGGCTGACCAGATGGAATTTCTGAAATCGCAATTTTCAAAAAACTGCCGTCTGCAGTAGCTATTTCGTCAGGCAATTCTTTGTTAAAAAAAAATTACAAAAAATTTCAGAGCCGGGAACTTACTGAAGCTAGTGACAGGTTTGGAAAGTATATTATTGCAGGATGCATGAGCACAGTAGCTACTACTGGTTCATCCAAGCACTAACTCTTCAAGAACTTGTATACTGTGGACTGAAAAAGCTCAGGCTGTTGGGCATGCACCCAGTGCCCGGCATCAGCAATTTCTTCAATCTGCGCATTCGTAAACAGTTTGAAAATCTCATTCTCATGTTTCTTCAGGATATAGTCAGAATCTGCTCCCCTGATGAAGAGCACATCACCATCGTAGGGCGTGCCTGACACATTGGCAATCAGATCATCATAACCTTTCTCGATAACTTCCAGATTCATACGCCAGGTGTAATTGCCTTCCTCATCCCTGATCAGGTTGGCCAGCAGAAAATCTCTCACACCTTTTTCCTCAACGTATTCGCAAAGCACTTCATCAGCATCTGCCCTGCCCTCGATAAGATCGAGATCAAGTAAATCCAGTCCTTCAAAAATAGCGGTGTGGTGAGGGGCATAGGTTACCGGAGCTATATCGACAATAACCAGTTTGTCGACCAGGTCAGGCCGGGTAAGCGCCAGTTGCATGGCCGTCTTACCGCCCATGGAATGCCCGATAAAATGCGATCTGTTGATACCATGAAGTGCCATGGTGTTGGCCACATCGGATGCCAGGACATCATAGGACATCCCGTTTCCCCATTCAGATCGTCCATGGTTTCGATGATCCATACCATATACAGCAAAGGTATTGGCAAAAAGCTTGGCATGCTGGCTCCAGTTTCCCTGGTTACCAAACAGCCCATGCAGGATAATCAGGCATTCACCCGCTTCAGAGTATTGCTTGCAAAACAACTTCATGACACACAACCCATAGTACATTCCATGCCAGGAATATCAGTTTACAATAGAGAAGATCAGGAAAGGTTTTCCCTGATCCAGTTCAAGACGTCATCATGATGGGTCTTGGTTTTAACCTTATCCATGATGTGCTGTATACGACCCTCCTTATCGATGATAAACGTCGTGCGTATCAGCCCCATGAACTCACGGCCCATGAATTTCTTCAATCCCCAGACACCGTATTTGTCGGCTATCTTGTGGTCCTCGTCAGATAGCAGGGTAAAGTTCAGGTTATCCCTTTCGGCAAACCTGGCCAGTCTTGGGTAGGGATCGATACTGACACCAAGGACTTTTACGCCCATTTTTTTCAGGGCTTTTTCGCTGTCACGGAGTCCACAGGCCTGCACTGTACAGCCGGGAGTCATGGCCTTGGGATAAAAATACAATACAACGGTTTGTCCGTGGTAATCCCTGAGACTATGCTTGTCTCCGTTCTGGTCCTGCAGGGTAAAGGCCGGAGCCTTGTTGCCGGTTTTGGGTAATGCCATTGCTGTCTCCAGGTTGCTGGCGTGAAGAATACAGCCGGTAATTCCTGGCTGTCAAAAGGGAAAATACGTTTTTTCACGCGTTGATTTTTGCCAGAATTTCATCGGGAACGAAAGGCCTGCCTTTCTCATTCAGCGCTGTGACGGTCACTCTGGCATTCAACATTGTTCTGTCGTCACTTATACGAATGACATCCTGCAAAAAGATGAATTTCAGACGACCTTCCCGAATAAAACGGGTACGAACCAGAAACTCATCTCCACTGGTTAATGATAGCCGGTAATCCAGCTCCGCCCTGACTACAACCAGATGAATGCCCTGACGGGTTATCTCGGCAAAATCCAGCCCGCATGACTTTAAAAACTCATGCCTGGCATGCTCAAGATAATTCATATAGTTGGCGTTATTCACGACTCCCTGAAGATCACATTCATAATCCCTTACGCCCAGGGTGATTTCATGGCTCTGTTCCACGACTTACTCCATTATCTGATCACGGCCTATTGTAGGGGATACAGGCAAACAGCCCAATGCTTATGGTCTAGTCGGTAAGCCCAACATAACTGAGTTGCGACCAGCATGGAAAGAAAGACTTTTCCACAGGAACGGATATTTGGAAAAGCTGTGGATAATTCTGTGTAAAAGTCATTGAATCTGACATGTTCAGTTGCCTCTGACAGATATTCTGAACCGTTCAGACAAATTCTGAAAATTTTTTTATCAATATATTTCAATAAGTTACAACTAATCAGCTTAAATTTTTCTCACTTAGTCTGCCTACTTAAAAGTCATTATTATGAAAATGCTCTATGTGCATAAAAACATTGAATTTATTTGATAAATTCACAAAACTGCCTGCTTAAATGATCACTCAAATATATTTTTTCTGTGGAAAACCACGCTGCCAATCATCACCGCGCTTAATTAAATAAGCATATTGAAAGAAAGTATTCGTCAACATGATCTGTACAATATAACTATCAGTTTAACGGAGCGTTTCCATGTACCCTGCATATTTTTCTTTCTTCTCCAGGGGATTTATTTCCCTATTATTGGCCACGCTCACCTTGACTGCCCAGGCACAAGCATTCGACTGGGCAGCTGATTTTCCCTTAGGCAGTCACATCCCTGTCCTGGAAGCCCCCGACCAGAATGGACAGCTGCAGACTCTTGATACTCTTGCTGGTGAAAAAGGATTAGTGTTGGTATTTAACCGCTCTTTTGACTGGTGCCCTTATTGCAAGGCCCAACTGGATGGTCTGGCAAGGGTAGTACAGGAATTTACCGGTGCCGGCTTCACACTTGCCACAATGACTTATGACCCGGTGGAAACACTCAAACTGGTGGAAGAGGACCTGGGCATTAACTTTGCCATGCTTCACGATGAAGACCTGAAACACGTTAATGCCTACAATATACTGAATAACGATTATGAACCTGGCCATTTCGCCTATGGCGTACCGCAACCGGGAATCATGCTGATCAACCCAGAAGGAGAGATCCTGGCCAAATTTGCAGAGGAGAATTTCAGGGTGAGACCTGACTGGTCAGACATTATTGAGGCAGCCCAGTCCTTCTGAGCCATGCCTGAACCTTACCGCAAACGCACAGTCGCCAGCAGGGGATTATGGTCAGAGCCGTCAGAATGATGACTCCGGGCTTCAAGTACATCCAGACCACGGACAAACATATAATCCAGATGACGACCAAACACCCGGGTACGATTGTCTTCCTCAAATTCCACTTCATGCAAACCGTGCTGCAAGACCGCGTTATCCAGTAATTGCCTTCTCAGGTCATGCCAGGCATTGAAATCACCGGCAAATATCACAGGGCCTTCATGATTGTCCATATGGTTCAGCAGGTCTGTCAGTTGTCGTCGATACACCCTCATGCCCAGGCTGAAATTGATGGCATGCAGATTAATGACAAGCAATTGCGCATCTGTCTCTTCCAATCCATAGGTCGTCAGGTTCGCCGCCTTGGGGGTGCGTAGCAGTGGTTCCGGGTGAATATAGCAGTTCTCAGAGCGATGGCCTGCGTTGGAGAGCGTCATCACCCCGGTCGTCCTGCCTGGCAACCGAAAGCCGGGAGCAAAACTGCGATGCCACCCCTCGTTGAAGTGATGCAGCCCTCTGCCCTCGACATGAACCTCCTGCAGCAACGCCAGGTCCAACTGGCTGCTGAAACCACCCAGGTCGCGGTTCAGTACCGCTTTGGCCTGTTTCATCACATTCCAGCTGAGGACCCTTATGCATTCAGGGTTCAGACCAGGTTCATTGGCTATTTGCATATTATTCATTACGCGCTTGTCTATATAGATTAGACCGTTTTCAACTTGAGATATTGCGGCAAGCCTGTGATATTCAACATTGACGATACCAGAAACTCTCTAACCCTGTATTTAATGATAACTATTTTGACTATTATCAAACGCTTTTCCAGCCCCTTCAGTGGCACTTTCCTGTTTTCCTGCATACTGCTATCAGCCTGCGAAACACCCGAACCTGTCAGAATTACAGAAGACGTGGAATATAATGTGGTCAATATTTCCGGAAACTGGGAAAAGGATTACCAGCTTAGTGACGACTTTGATACCGAGTTTAATCTCTATATGTCCGACATTCGACGCCAGATTACTACACAGGGAAACGGCGTTAACAGTAATACGACTATTGGTGTAGGCAGGGCAGCAGGCAACCGTGAAACCATCATCGGACTGGCCCGATTCACGGAAGAGATTACCCGCATGCCCCTGCTGGACATTGACCAGGATCGAGCCAGGGTGGTCATCAACCGGGAAAACGATTTTGCCCTGACCTGCGAGTTCATCAACCGGCAGACAGCAGCAACCCTCACGCCTTTCGGTACGGAAGAATGTGGCTGGAATGGCGAACAACTTCTGTTCATGCTGAACCTCACTGATGGTCTGCGAATTTTCTACCAGGTCACCCTGTCGCCTGATAGCCAGCAGCTCAATATCACGACAACGGTAAATTCCGACCAGGTCTCTACGCCCATGACAATCAGCAACTACTATCGGCGCTATGAGATACCCGAAAACGGAATTGATTGCATTCTTACGCTCACCCGCAACAATGTCTGCAGGAGAAGTCAGTGAATCGTTGGCACTATTACCTGACCATCCTGCTGATCGCTGTAACACCTTCTGCCCTTGGGCAAGATGAAGCCACCTATCTGGATGTCAGCCTTGCCATTTTTGATATGAATCTGCCGCAGGACAGTCTTGTTCAGCAGCAGGAAGACATCTATCCGGCTGTGCGCCAGGCGGAAGCACGCTACCTGCCTTCCTTTCTCAAGATCATGCTTGAAGAAAGTGGACACTGGGGTGCGGTCCGCCTGCTACCGGAACAGGACACAGGAGCTGAACTGCAAATTTCCGGCAAGATAATCACCTCGAATGGCAGGTCTCTCGTTATCGAAATACAGGCTGTTGATGCCACCGGTCGCCTCTGGATCGACAGGACCTTCTCCCGGGAAGCCGTTGAAACCGTCTCTCTTAACCAGGTATTAGGTACAGATGCTTTCCAGTATCTTTATTCCGATATCGCCTCAGAACTGGCGGAATACAAGGCAACGCTGAGTGCCCAGCAAATTACTGAAATCAAGCAAGTGGCTGAACTGCGCTATGCCTTGGCTCTTGCGCCGGATGTGTTTAACGAATTCCTGGGCAACGATGATAGTGGCCATTACCACCTGCTAAGACTGCCTGCCGACAACGACCCTTTTCTTGCTCGCATCCGGGAAATCCGTGAGCATGAGTATGTATTTATTGATGTGGTGGATGAACAGTATGAGAGCTTTTTTGTATCCATCAAGCCAGTCTACGATTTGTGGCGCCAGTACCGGCGTGATCAGATGGCCAGTGAAGCAGACAAGATACGACGTGAAACGCAGCAGGGAACCCAGTTCCGACGGGGCAGTTATATGTCGTTAAGGGAAAGCTATAACAACTATCGCTGGTCGCGCATGCAGGACCAGTACCTGGATGAACTTAATGAAGGATTCACAAACGAAGTATTACCAACAGACATTACACTGGAAGACTCCCTCTACCAGCTCAGCGGTACCCTTGAAGAGCAATACCAGGAATGGCGTGATATCCTGAAGGCCCTTTACCAGCTTGATAACCCGACTGGCAATTGAATAAACAACAGGCTTGTATTCAATATTTAATTTGACAAACTTTTAAGGCATCCCTACAGTTGCTAGCCTTGAAAAAAAAGACCGGATCAATGTTTACTATTTTTACTGACTTCAACGCACTCCTGACTGCCGCCGCCCGCCTTGCCGCCGCAGTGCGCCGTGCTGCACGCCTGCAAAAAGGGATGCCTGGATAGTTCATTGACCTGATCAAGACCGAATTAGAAAAACCTCCAGATGTCCCAGCACACTGGAGGTTTTTTTATGCGCGAAAGAAAGCAAATCGTCCACACGAGAGGGAAAAAACATGGACACTATAGACACTGAAAACAGGTTTGGCATCACATTCTGTGATCGTCTGGAAATCGCTTTCACCCATGGTGAAGGCAGCCGGGTCTGGGATGAACAGGGCAAGGTCTACCTAGATTTTACATCCGGGTGGGGAGTCACATGCCTTGGCCACAGCCATCCGGCAATTACGCGAGCCATTACTGAACAGGCCCAACGCATCATCCAGAGCCCAAATGCGGGATTTACCTACTCTCCCTCTCGTGCCGCATTACTCGCAAAGATGAAGGCGTTTCTGCCCGCAAATCTTTCCAACACCTACTTCTGTAACAGCGGAGCTGAGGCTAATGATGCTGCTCTGAAACTGGCCCGGAAAATTACTGGCCGGCGGAAAGTCATCAGTACACTGGGTGGTTTTCATGGCAGGACCTTCAATACCTTGTCTGTGACTCGAAATCGTGAAAACAGCGGTCGCTACACACCACCGCAGCAGGATACTGTCTTCGTTCCATTTGGATGCCTGGAAAGTATGGCCAATGCCATTGATGAGAAGACGGCGGCTGTCATTGTGGAGCCCATTCAGGGTGAAGGTGGCGTCCAGATACCATCGGACAATTATCTGCATGAAATCAAAACACTCTGCCATGCCAATGAGGCCCTGCTAATCGTTGACGAAATCCAGACAGGCTTCTGTCGAACAGGGAAATTCTTCGCTCTGGAATATTCACCATTACCCGTGGAACCGGATTTTCTGACTATGGGCAAGGGAATCGCGGGGGGCTATCCCTTTGCCGCTTTCTCTGTCAGTGCCACCGTGAATGAAAGAATTGAGAAGGATGACCACGGCGGTACTTACTGCGGTAATCCATTGGGATGCGCCATTTCCAATGCAGTGATCGATGTACTTACAAGTGAGCAGGTAGCAGAGAAAGTCATACAAAATGGCAATTACCTGATCAGTTGTCTGGAGGAACTACAGGCCACCTTTCCCGATTTCATCAAGTATGTCCGTGGAAAGGGATTGCTTTGTGCCCTTGAGTTCCATGACCAATCCCTGCCGCGACCGTTAACCCGGAACTGTGCAGAAAAAGGTTTGCTGGTAGTCCCTACTCGCAATGGCATCATCAGGCTGCTGCCGGACCTGCTGGTTACCAGAGACAATATTGATAAAGCCATTAACGTTCTCTCAGAGGTTTTGGCGAGTCATTAGTTACAGGCGGCTTCGGCCGCCTTTTACTCTGTGTGACAATTCGCGATGGCTCTGTAAATCTGTAATAATCAGACGAAATTGAAACAGAACCGGGGAAAGCTCAATGACTGATAACGCTCATGACAAAAAGGCTTTACAGGAGGCAATGGATGCCATCACCCCGAAAATTTCAACGGTACCTGGCTTCACACCACCGTCTGTAGGCAAGGACGCACTCTATTGCCCCCTGCCCGCTTCCTGCAGCGTTGAAGAGCAAAACGAATATCGCAGTGCGGCGGTTTTCCTCGCTTCCCTGGCCAGCGAAGTGAAAGCCTGGCGCCAGCAGTTACCCGCTAATTATCAGCCCGCTGTTGTTGCCATACTACACGGGGGGGTTCAGGTGAATGTCGTTCGACTGGCCCAGGTGAGTTTTGATGGCATTCGAATCGAAGGCCTTATCCAGGGTAATCCGGTCACCCTATTTGCACACCAGTCCACTGTCCAGATGATGTGTTTTGCCACGGAAGTCAGGGAAGAGGAAGAACAGAGAAAACCAATAGGCTTTATCTGGCCTGATCACGATGAGGAAGTGTAAACAGGCTTTCCCGGCTATTTACAGACAAAGTCCTGGCCTCCGGCAGCAATGCAATACTCTCCCCAGTTACCGGTGGCACGCCAGTAATCTACCAACCCCTTCTCCTGCAACAGGCGATTGAAATCGGGCAGGCGACGCATGTCTTCAAAAACCTGATCCCAGATTGCCGGACTGGCCTCTTCACCAAACCAGTAATCAAGGGCGATCTCCGGCTGCCCCATCAATGCCACCAGACGAGCCATGTATCCCAACTCCAGAGGAGTGACAGAAGGATCATTAATCATGGCAATAATATCTTCCGTTGACGCCTCAAAATCATTGACATCAAGAATCATGGCAAAGCGCTCCATAAAACGTCGGGAAACAGTCACTTCATACAAATCCACGGAATTAAGGTTATTAGAATTATAAAAAGCACGAATGAGTGAGGCTGCTTCTGCCATTTTTTCCTCACGTAATGCCAGTTCCCAATCCAGCGCGCTGAACATAAACCCGCCGCCTTCAAGTCCAAGTCCTTGCTCAGCGAGCACCTTCACTTCGTCCAACTGTCCGCGGTATAAGCGCTGCAGTGCCAGTTGATAGGTATAACGGGGATTCAGGGGATCCTGGCGTCGAGCCCGGTTAAGCATGGCAATGGCTTCATTGAACTGGCCGGTCCGGCCGAGCAGTTGGGCATATTCATCCATGGCCCGGACCATGGAGAACCCGTAGTTATCGAAATGACGCTGGTAAAGCGTTTCAGCTTCCAGGAATCGTCCCTGATTGCTCAGACTTGCTGCTTCAAGCAGCAACAATTCAGGCATATCGGGTGCAATCGTTGCAGCCTGCTCAAAGGCTCTTGCAGCCTGCCGGGTAAAATCCACAGCCTGATCCGGGGACAGAATCAGCTGACTACTATTGTAATAATCGCCCAATTGCATCCAGGCGCGTCCAAAATCTGGATCCAGATGTACCGCCTCTTCCAGCAGGCTAATGGCACGAAAGACAGTGTCTGGCGTGAATTGATTAAACAGCGCCCTGGCCTTCAGGCTCAGGTCATAGGCCTCGAAATTGCGGGTCAAACCGGGCACTTTGGATTCCACTGCACCAAGCGGGATATCCAGGGCCGTGGCCACTGCACCTACAATCTCATTCCGGATGGCAAAGACGTCTGCCAGTTCACTGTTATAGCTGCGTGACCAGACATTGAAACCATCACTGGCCCTGACCAGTTGCGCTGTCACATGGAGATTGTCACCGTCTTTACGCACACTACCCAGCAGGATATTCGATACCCCGACAGCTTCACCAATGGAGCTGAGCGCTTCATCGCGGCCCTTGTAGTAAAAAGAGGATTCGGGCCCGGCTATCTGCAAATCCGGGATTCTGGCCAGATGATTGATCAGGTCCCGGGAAAGCCCGTCGGAAAAATATCCCTGGTTGCGGTTTTCACCGAGATCGGAAAAGGGAAGTACGGCAACAGATTTGCCATAGGAACTCTCAACTCTTGCCTCTAACTCTCCGGATGTCTCTTCACCGGATTCAGCTGTGTGTACGACAGACGGCTCCTGCACTTCCTCCCGGGAGCATCCCATCAGTATAGCTAACAGGCCAGTTACCAGAATAATTCTGTTCATCTCTTACAGGAAAATACTGTTTTATACTTACTGTCTGAAACCTTAAGCAATGGTTCACTACCCTAAAACAATCAAGTCCGTGATCAGAATGGCCACAGCCAGCCCTACAATGCCACCGATGATGATGTAAAACCCTTTACCCGGCTCCGCTTCCTTGCCTTCGGCCAGGTTTTGCTCTTTCCAGCCACGGGTTTTGTGAGTCAACTCATAAACCCAGGCCATCCCCATGACAATCGGGTAACCACCGATCAGCATGAAGGCAAAACCCTTGAACAGGATGGTCGACATGCCATAGTAACGGGTTAGTGTGGCCACTATCTGTAGGATAAGCCAGAGGCCAGCCAGATAACTGACACCCACCCGAAACAGGACTTTTTGTTTCAATTCACTGAAAGTCATTTATAGTCTCCAAAGTGCCTTTTACCCACGTTAACGTTATCACGGCCTGATAGCGCAGAATGCGCGGTTTTTATCAAATATTCAAGGAGTTAAGGACCTGGCAACACATACTATCGGGATACTGTTCGCTTCAGTTTCACAGTATTTCCACGACCTGAGACAGTCCATCTCTTGTAGCCAATCCCGGTTCTAGGCACAATGGATAACAATCATAACCTTCATGTTGAGTTCCAAGGGGGAGCGTTACATGCGTAATGTACTTACATCAATAACAGCAATAGCCGCCTTTTTATCAGCAGCCTGCTCTACTGCCCAACCACCCGGCATCACAATGGAGCAGATCATGCGGCAGCTTCCTTTGGAAGGTGCCCCGCTTGCCGAACCCGGCCCATACAGCGTGACCTGGGAAGCGGCGGTCGATGATTTTGATGACCCGGGATTTCTGGTCATACGGCCGATAGGCCTGGGTCATTTTCCTGACAATGACACCATGCCGGTTGTGGTATGGGGCAATGGCGGCTGCAACATTGATGGCAGACCTTATGGTGACTTCCTTGGCACAATTGCCTCCCACGGTTTCCTGGTCATCACCACCATTCCTGTAGAACCGGCTGAAGGTGAAGAAGCACGTGGTCGGGCCAACGCCCAGGACATGATTGATGCCATGGATTGGGCAGAAGCGGAAAATGCCCGCGTTGGCTCTGACCTTCAGGGAAAAATAGACACAGATAACATGGCCCTGATGGGACAGTCATGCGGTGGATTCATGTCTGCCCAGGCCGGAACGGATCCAAGAGTCGATACCATCGGCATGTTCAATTCCGGCCTTGAAGAACCAGGCAACGGCGGCAATTCATTTGCCACCACCGATGTATTTGCTGACCTGCATGGGCCGGTTCTGCTTATCAATGGTGGCGAAGTAGACTTTATGTATGAAACCGCCCAACGCAATTTTGAGATAATCAACGATCGCCCTGTCTTTTATGGCGCCCGGGAAAATGCTGGTCACACGGCTACTGTTTATCATCCCGGAGGCGGCGAGTATGCCAACGTGGCTTCCAACTGGCTGCTCTATCATTTCAAGGGAGATGAAGACGCCGGCAAGATGTTTATCGGAAGTGATTGTGAGCTTTGCTCCAATCCCAACTGGGAAACCGATGCCAAAGGGCTTTAAGTCTGATACAGGAAACGTTAAATCATGAACACAGAAAAGTTTTTTCAGCTTTGGGCACTATTGGGCATGATCATGCTGGCCGCTGCCTGCACCCCCACCGGGGATCGCGTTGCCAGCGACCGCGAATGCAGAGCTGTGGATTCCGGGGGCGGGAGCCGTATGCGGCAGTCTGTTTGCCTGAGTAAGGAACAATGGGCAGCTATTGATGCAGAAGAAGCTGATCGTCGACAAAATGAAACGGATACAGATGAGTACTTGCGTGGACAACTCGAACGCAGTGCAGCTGGCGTCTCAGCCCCAACATTCTAGACATCCCAAATGCCAAACTAGATCATCATCTGATCAGTTCCAACAATCACTTCGCCGTCAAAATGGCGGCGAACTCCGTCTATATATACTGAATCTGGAATATCCATAAGTGACCCCGGCAGCACATGATTCAGGACCAGAGTTTTTACACCGGCCTCGGCGGCCATACGCCCTGCATCCACAGTGGTGGCATGGGTTTCTATAATGTGTTCCCAGATCCCTTCCCTGGCGTCGTTGTACAGGGTTTCACCATCATCCCCACCGGTCGCCTGATCAAACCATACCCTGGTTGTGTCCATTTCGATGCATTCACAAACCAGCACATCTGCATTACTGGCCAGAGTTACCAGGTTTTTCGAATAGGTGGTATCCCCCGAAAAAGCAACACTGCGATCGGCACTGTCGAAGCGATAGGATAGGGCCCGGTGAGGCATCTGTGCTTTAGCCCACTCTGGAAAATGGGTGTTTTCAATGGTACTCACCATTACCCGGTCATCTTCGAATGCCTTGTGTACAGTGGTCGTTGCGGGAATGACTTCTCCGCTGGTCACTGTCGTTGGATGCAGCGTACGCTTTTCATCGACAAATCGGATATCCGTGTTGGCCTGATTGAATTGCAGGGCCGCTGCTACCAGTGATTCTGTCCCGAAGGGACCATAAACTTTTGTAGGGGCTACCCTGCCCTGAGTCCACTGGTGACTCAGCAGGGCAGGTAAATCAGCCACATGATCATCATGCAGATGAGTCAGGAATATATTCTGCAGGTTGAGAAAACTTATTCCTGCTTCCAGAAGCGCGCGTTTGGTCCCATAGCCACAATCAACCAGATAGGGCACATCATCAACCAGCAGTAGTGAGGCAGTTTCCCCTCTCTTCAAATTAAAGTTCGGTCCACCCTGGGTGCCCAGAAGGATTATTTGGGTACGCTGATCCTGAGAAAAAACCGAGAACGGAATGGCACTGGCAGCGAGCCCGGCAAGGAGGGCTTTGAGGGTATTTCTTCTGTTCATTCCTGCAATACTCTTAAATTCGAAGTGCTGGCAAGGGTATCACAAAAATAATTCACGCTAAATCAAAGGGGTCAGAGTAACTTGATTTTCCGTATTGTTA
>CAZDCK010000034.1:0-27188 GCA_964503965.1 uncultured Enterobacteriaceae bacterium
CTGCTATCTCCGCTGTTTTTTTCTGGCGCAAAAAAGCCCCTGTGGCAGCATTTGCCATAGCGTGGTTTATTGTTTCCCATCTTCTGGAATCCACATTTCTAAGCCTGGAAATCATGTTCGAGCACAGGAACTATCTGGCTGCCATGGGGCCTTTGCTGGCTGTAGTTTACTATGCGGCAAACGTACCGGGTTATCCCAAGGTCATGTACTACAATGTCATCTTCCTGGTTATGATTGTTTTTCTTTGCTTTGTCCGCGTACAGGAGTGGACAGCCAGGGAAAGTATTTTCCAGGTAGCTATTGCTGAACACCCGGACTCATACAGGGCCCAGACCGAGATGGCTACCCTGCAATACAGGGCAGGCAACCTGGAAGCAGCGATCGCCCACCTGGAGGTTGTAAAACAGTTACGCCGTAATGATTTTGGCCCTGTTATTCATCAGGCTGTTTTTCTGTGTGGTAGCGGTAATGATTTATCGCCCTGGTTTGAAGATGCAGAGGAGAAGGCCAGGCAGTATCCGGTGACTACCTATTCACTAACAGCCCTGGATAATATGGCCGTTGTCCTGGGGAATGGAGATTGCCCGGAACTTGATGGACAAACGATACTGCGCCTGGTGGAAATTGCAAAAGCACAGCCGGATAATCAGACCCATGAAAACTACATTGGTTTTCTGGAAAAAATAGAAGGCCAGATATACCTCATCCAGGGTGATGCCCGGAAAGGGATGGGATTATTGTTGTCTGCCTATAATCATACGGGTATGGTCAGGATTCTGGCGAATATGGCCGAAATCCTACTTAGTGTTGATCGTCTTGACGAAGCAGAACAGATTATTGGTTACATGGAAGGAATTAACGAGGAATCGGGTGGTGTGGAAACAGCCCTGTTGATTCCTCTGAGAGAACAGCTGGAGCAGGCCAGGACTGGAGGGCCTTCAATTGAATAAAGCAGACATCTCTATCGTCATACCTGCCAAGAATGAGGCATCAAATCTGGAAGGCTTGCTGCCGGAACTGGTTTCACTCTATTCAGAGGCAGAAATTATCGTCGTTAATGACGGGTCCACTGATTCCACCGTAGAAATCTGCCAGGCCAACAATGTTAACGTTGTCACACATCTTTACAGCAAGGGTAATGGTGCCAGCATTAAAACCGGTGCCAGGACGGCAACCAGGGATGTAATAGTGTTTATGGACGGTGATGGTCAGCATCAACCGGCAGATATCGAGAGGTTGCTTGTCGAAATAGAGACTGGTGCTGATATGTGTGTGGGGGCTAGGGATAGCGAGTCGCAGGCAAGTATCGGGCGATCACTGGCTAATCAGGTCTATAACAAGCTGGCTACGTGGATTTCCGGCCATCACATTCCAGACCTGACATCGGGATTCAGGGCCGTTAAGCGAACAAAGTTTCGGGAATTTCTCTACCTGTTGCCCAATGGTTTTTCCTATCCCACAACCATTACGATGGCGTTTTTTCGTGCGGGTTACAGTGTCTCCTATATCCCCATTACAGCAAGAGCCAGGGGAGGAAAAAGCCACATCAACCTGTTAAAGGATGGGGCCCGATTCCTGATCATCATATTCAAGATTGGTACACTGTATTCACCCCTGAAGATTTTTATACCGACTGCCATGGCATTTTTTGCTACAGGTCTTGGTTATTATGTGTATACCTTTATTACGCGTCATGCCTTCTCAAACATGAGTGCTGTGCTATTCATTTCAGCCATTATTGTATTTTTAATTGGTCTGGTTTCCGAGCAAATTACTTCGTTGATGTATAAGGACAATGGCTAGTCGGCCGACTTGAGTAGTGACCATTCTTTCTCTATATCAATGACGGTTTGTGCGATATCGTATTCCGTATCGACGAAACCAGCTGCCTGCCTGGTAATTTCATTGACAATCTCCGGTGTCTGATCGAGCCTGTTGATACACTGGATCAGTGAATCCAGGCTGCCATTGTCATACATCAGGGCCAGTGGTCTGGACTTGTAAAAAGGGGAAAGAAAATCAAGGTTTGGCAGGATTACCGGTATACGGTAATGCATGGCTTCAACCACAGAGGTCGGGACAAATTGTTTTTCTTCCTGTCCATAGGGAAATACAAAAGCCTGGCAATACTCATAAATGGAAGGGATGGACACTTCGCCTTTTAGCTCCAGGCTGTCATCCGGCCAGGTATTGTCAGGTAGGTTACGTAGAAACTTTGCCGTATCGGGATTGGATAAAAACGGTACAGCAACGATGAGGCGGTACCCCATTGTCGAGAGTGCCTTGCCTGCCTGAAACAGAATCCTCAGTCCACGGACATCAAGTACGTACTCCAGTCGTTCTGCATTGAAGGCTGAGGTTCCAGCCATAAAAAGGAGGTTTTTCCCGCTATTTTCAGTGCCAAGGATGGTTTCCTGTTGCGGAAATTTTACGCCAAAGCGTATACCCCTGGTTTTACCGGTATGTTGATTGAAATAGACGTTCTTTAAAAAGAGTCGGTGAAAAAGGGAATTG
The DNA here is from genome assembly GCA_964503965.1 of uncultured Enterobacteriaceae bacterium. GTDB lineage: Bacteria > Pseudomonadota > Gammaproteobacteria > Pseudomonadales > Pseudohongiellaceae > Eutrophocola. The sequence goes on from CAZDCK010000034.1 coordinate 2,515, forward strand.
GCTTCCATTGTCAGGGAGTACATCAGTGTGATGGCGGGTATGCCATGTTTCCTGCAGATTCTGGAAAACCGCCAGATAGACCATAGATTGGCAATACCCCTGATGCCATGAAAAGCGCCAAAAGGAAAGTAGCAGACAAGGTCGGGATTAATGTCTGTCAGTTTTTTCGATAATGAGCCCACAGGTATTAGCAGATGATCCCTGGGGCTGCTCACTTCATAAGTATCAAATGATGTTGGCAGGTTTGTTTTTTCATCCGGATCTAGTGTGGTCAGGCCATGAAGATCCCATCGATTACTGGCCTGATCAACCAGGTCGCAGACGAATTTTTTTCGACCTTCTGTCCAGGGCGTGCAGATTTTGGGCGCAACAATCAATACCTTCATCAGGGGGCAGGCTTGGTCGCTGTAATCAGGTATTGTTCTGCAAGAAATTTTAAGGGTGCTTTACGATGCCAGAGCCCTGCCCTAAAGGCGAATGTCTCTGATAGCCTGGCTGCCAGAACCAGATGCCAGCCTGCAATACCTTGTGCTCTAGCATGGGAAAAACCCGCATGCTCTATGGAACGGCAAGTCTTACCTGGAAGATTGTAGATGGAGAAAGGCGCCAGCCGTTTATATCGAATCAGGTTATAAAGTACATGGGGAATCACATAAAACCAGCGGGCAATCATGTTGTCGAAATCCACGATCAATTGTCCACCGGGAGCCAGCACGCGATTGAATTCCTGAAACAGGCGTTGCTGGTCATGCCACTCGAACAGATGCAGAAAACGGGTCGAAACAAGTACGTCAAAACTGTTATCCGGGAAGGGTAAAGAAAACGCATTGGCTTGCAAACAGGTTACCTGTTCAGGGTCACTGCCAAATTTGTTTTTTGACATCATTTCCGGTGTCAGGTCGCAGGCAGTCAGTTTATTAAAATGCTTTACGAGTACCTGGGTGGTATGTCCGGTACCACAGGCAACTTCCAGACAGCGTACATCCCTGCCAATATCAGAAAGTACATTATCCAGGATATGGTGATGCAGTTTTCTGAATAATCGACCATAACGGGTTTCATATCGTGTCTGTTCGTAAACTGCAGCTTCCTGGGCATAAAACGCCTGGAACTTTTCGTCATCGGACATGCATGAATTCTCCAGAAAAGCCCAGTATACTGCATATTTGGTCTATGCTGGGACCAAGCAGATCACATTTGCAGGTAGAGTCTGCGCTGGCATTGACGGCTTGCTGAACACCTTCTCCTCATGCTTTTCTCAAAATCACGCATCATAGGACTTATATGTACCGTCGCGACTCTGGCGTCAGCAATCTATATTCTTTTTGATGTAGCGGATAAGGACAGTATTGCCAGTCTTGGTAACTTCATGTCACCCGCAATCTGGATTCCTTTGTTTGTTCTCTTTGCACTGCACTTTTTTGCAGAGCCAGTCCGTTGGACAGTGTATTCATCGATCAATGCATACAGGAACAGCGGTGAACCTGTCCTGTTCAGACATGTGTTTGCCTGTTTCAGTATTACCGCACTTTTGAGTTATTCGCTTCCCTTCAAACTCGGGCTTCCTTTACGGCTGTACCTGCTAACCACTTACCTGAAGCTGGAAGCTGCGAAAGTGGTCAAGCTGATGGCTGTTGATGGGGTATTCAACTTGCTTAGCTGGACTCTGGTATCTGTCGTATTGATTCTTTTTTTACCTGACGTGCTGGCCTATTTTACCCAGGTACTGGATATTGAATTGATCATATCGCTTTTTGTCGCAGGATGTATCGCACTCTCCTGGTTGTGGTGGAAGAAGCGAACCCAGATCAGGAACCTGCTCTTTTCGATTCCAGCGAGGCTGGCCATTATTGTCATTGCAACGCTGGTTATTGACGTGCTTTTTTATGGGGTGAGGCACTTTATGCTGGCCAGGGTTCTTGAAGTGGATATTCCCTTGATGGCTATTTTTGTCATCAGCATCATTGCCGTATTTGCGGGTATTCTTTCTACGTTGCCCATGGGGCTGGGTGCCTATGATGCCAGTTTGGTCGCATTGCTGGGCATATATGGTGTAGATATCGAGCTGGGATTGATTATCGCATTCAGTAATCGACTGGGTATGATATTGACCAGCATCATACTTGGTGTCCCGTCAGGCATTGCGCTACTAAAAAACAGTGATCAGGTGCCAGCAAATCAATCGAGGCAATTGTGATACAAATACAGGACAAACCACTCATGCTTGCTTATGCTGGAACGCCGGTTTACTGGCTTCTTAAGGGGGTTACCTTGATTCGGAGTTATGATGGATAAGGACTATATTGTATTTGGTAAACCAGAGATTCTTGATGCTGAAATAGACGAGGTGGTGGACTCTCTTCGGAAAAACTGGCTGGGGACCGGACCTAAGGTAAAGCGTTTTGAGCAGCAGTTTGCCGATTATAAAAAAGTGGATTTTTCACAAGTCGCTGCCGTTAATTCCTGTACAGCTGCTTTACACCTGAGCCTGCTTGCTGCAGGTATCAGGCCCGGTGATGAAGTTATCACCACGGCCATGACGTTTTGTGCCACGGTAAACGCTATCATTCATGCTGGCGCTACTCCCGTATTGGTGGATGTACTGCCTGACACATTCAATATTGATCCAGCTGCAATCGAGGACCGGATTACTGAAAGCACGCGCGCTATTGTTCCAGTTCATTATTCCGGTAATCCTTGTGATATGGAGGCGATAATGAAAATTGCTTCCAGGCATGATCTCAAGGTCATCGAAGATTGTGCTCATGCCCTTGAAAGTGATTTCAGGGGGCAGCCACTAGGCACTTTTGGTGATTATGGGTGCTTCAGTTTTTATGCCACAAAAAATATCACTACCGGGGAAGGGGGGATGGTGATTGCCAAATCACCGGAAGCCATCAACAGGATAAAAACCCTGGCGTTACATGGGATGAGTACCGATGCATGGGCCCGATTCAGTGATGATGGTTATAAGCATTACCAGGTAACGCAGGCAGGGTTCAAATACAACATGATGGATCTGCAAGCCGCAATTGGCATTCATCAGCTTGAACGAATTGAGGCAAATTGGGAAAAGCGCCGTGCCCTTTTTGCCCGCTATCACCAGGCTTTTGCTGACCTACCCGTGCAGTTGCCCGTTGCTGAAGATGACATGGGCAGATCCGCTTACCATTTATTTCCGATATTACTGCATGACTCGGCAGCAGTGAGTCGGGATGAATTCATGGTGAAAGCGCATAATGAGGGAATAGGGACAGGTGTACATTATTTGAGTATTCCGACCCATGAGTTTTATAAAAATGCTTTTGGCTGGAACGAAAATGATTTTCCTGTAGCACAAACCATCGGTCAATCAACAGTAAGCCTGCCTTTCAGTCCGTCACTCGGGGAGTCTGAAATTATCAGGATTATCGATACTACACGCCGGATTCTGACAACATGAATGGCACAATGAATGAGTAATATCCGGAATCAATGGGAAGAACGTCAACAGCATCTGGGTAATACAGAACGTGCTGTGCTTTTCAAGAATTTCCCCGATGCCTTCAATAACAGTGTCCATCAGTCCCACCTTGATTTTCTGATGGCTTGCATGCCCGAAGGCACCCGCAACATGCTGGATGTTGGCTGCGGCTACGGCAGACTGGCTTTGCCCTTCAAGAACAAGTTTCCCGAAATAACTATAGAAGGCGTCGAATTTTGTGAGGAATTTGCCAGGGAATTTGAGAAAAACGTAGGCCCCTGTTTTCATGGGAGTGCTGTTGATTTCATTCCACAGAAATCCTACTCGTTTGTCTCTATCGTCACATTGTTGATGTACCTGGATGCCGATCATCAATATCAAGTGCTTTCGACAATCTGGAAGGCACTGGAGCCGGGAGGCAGGATTGTCATTATTGAACCCTACATGAATATACTTGTTTCCATCAGGCGCTTGCTTAAATTGAAAAAGTTTACGCCAACCGGTGGAAAAGTGGGTTATTTCAGCAATCAAGAATTAAGGAGGCTGGTAAAACGTGTTGTTCCCGAGACCGCGATATCGGCAACTTCCTATACCAAATTCCCGTTTACAGGATTTCCGCGATTGCATATTGGCATATGCCTTGAAAAGCCGGCTGCTTAATCAATCAGTGTCATCAGTGTATCGGTAATTGCCGGTAGTGAGAAATCGGCCGCCGCCTTTCTGATACCGTTTGCATGGATCTCTGGATTGGCGTCGAGTGCCTTATTGATTGCTTCAGCGAAATCCCGTGGAGAGGGGTGGGAAGCAAGCACACCGCAGTTATAATGGTTTATGAGCCGTTCGAGATCTCCAACGGGCGTGGTAATAACAGGTTTTCCAGCTTTCATTGCGTCAGAAAAAACCACTGGAATGCTCTCTATCCTGGATGGGATCAGCACGTAATCACACCAGGAAAACAGTGACTGGGCTTGTTCCCTGTTAAGATAGCCTCCCACTTCAACTGGCCTGCCAGCATTTTTCAGGATATGGACACCTTCAGATACCAGATTTTCCAGAGGTCCACCCCCAAAAATTTTCACCATGTGGATTTTTTGCCAGGCACTTTCATTAAGAAGAGACAAGGCTTCTATCAGGATATCTGTCCCTTTGTTGTGGTGCCAGCGGCCCAGAAACGCGAGGTTTTTTTTGGCATTGCTGGAGGCGGCTTGGGGTGGTTCCAGACAGAAGTCACGGGTGCTTGGCAGAAAATGACAGGGTTTGCCAGAAAGGCGTTGCACATCATCCCGAAGCTGATAGCCATCAGCAAAATTTTGGTGACTGTTCTGTAAAACATTTTTAAGCCAGGTGTGGATAATAGGAATTTTTCCCAGTGACCAGATATCACTGCCTAGGGCCCATGTGGAGTAGGGGATACCAAACTCTTTCCCGGCTTTCCGGGCCCATGCCCCGGAAGGCAGAACCCAGAATGCAAGAATATGATCAACTTGTTGATTGTTGTTAAGTAGACATTTCAAGGCTGAATATCCGGACATCAGGGTTTGTATAATGGGTAACCAATGCAAAGGATTCCAGGGCTTTAACAAAGACAGGGGTTTGTCGGGAGCATGATATCGTATTACTTCAAGTGAGCCCTGTTGTAACGTGGCATTCCTTGTTCCTGGGGCAAGTACAGAAACCCGGGATTTGTTGGAAAGCTCCAGGGCAAAATCCCTTACAAAGGCACCAGCAGCCTCACTTCCGTCATTGTCTTTGGGGTAAGAGGTTGTGATGAGGACAAGATGTTTTGTCATGGATCGTTTCATCAATATGAGTTGAAACTATAATACCGACATTCAATTTTCATATCTGCCATATTTCCACCATTGGTTGAAACAGCATGTCATAATGACTGCTCATCCAGAATGGGGCAAGAAGAGTGCTTTGATGAGTGCATCACAACCCTGTAAATGTATTCCTATAAAATCAGAAAATTAAATCGGAACGATCAGGCTGGTTATTTTATTCGCTAAAATTCATTTAATTAAAAGTATAAACAGAACATATACCTGTTCATGACAGTACATAAGAATCAAAACTATTTTGGCGAAACGAAACATCTGGCATTCCGGCCGGATATCGAGGGCTTGAGAGCAGTAGCTATTCTTGTCGTGGTGGCCTGTCATGCGGGTGTGCCATGGCTTAATGGCGGTTTTATTGGGGTAGATGTTTTTTTTGTCTTATCAGGTTACCTGATTACGGGTTTGCTGGTGAAAGAGCTTTCAGCAACATCAAGAATTGATTTTCTGGATTTTTATTTCCGCAGACTCAAGCGATTGCTTCCGGGACTGCTCACGATGATGGTCTTCAGTTCACTTTTTTCTGCTGTCATGCTGGCGCCTTATGAGCAGGTCAATCAGGCCCTGTCTTCATCATCGGTGTACTTCTGGGTATCGAACTTATTTTTTAGTCTCATGGAACTGGACTACTTTTCTCCCCAGGCAGAAAGTTTTCTTTTTCTGCATACCTGGTCACTGTCTGTAGAAGAGCAGTTTTACCTGGTCTGGCCAATCTTTATTCTGGGGCTGTTCAGTATCGCTAGAAAGAATATCGACCGAGGAGCAGAAAAAGTACTGGTAGCCTATCTTGGACTGGTGTTTGTCTGCTCCTTGCTACTTTGTCTTTATCTTTCCTATACGCAACCCCTGTGGGGATTTTTCATGATGCCCTCCAGGGGCTGGCAGTTTGCAATGGGCGGTTTGTTGTTTGTTGTGGGGAATCGTTCCGGTAAGGGGCGCCAGGACAAAACAGCATCTCTGGCCAGGATGCAGTGGGCTGGTTGGGCAGGCTTGCTGATAATACTTGGCAGTGCCATGTTGTTCAGTGAGGATATGGTCTATCCATCTTTCTGGGCTATTTTCCCTTCACTGGGAGGCGCACTGGTCATCTTGTCCGGAATTCACCAGCCTTCATCTTTGCAACAGATGCTGGCTAACAAGCCAATGCAGTTCATTGGTAAGGTTTCCTATTCCTGGTATTTATGGCATTGGCCTGTTTTGCTGCTGGGTAATATTCTTTTTCCGCTAGCGGGGGTGGCGGGGAAAGTATTGATGGTACTTGTTTCATTCGGCCTGGCAGTACTAACTCTGTTCTCGATCGAACTGCCCTTGCGTAATCGACCATTGTTTGCCAGGCGTCCGGCCCTGACAGTTTCATTCTCAATTGGGCTGATGATCGCCGGCTATTTCGGGGCCAGTGTATGGGAGCAGAAAGCCAAGGTGTGGGCAAACTCCGGGGATCAATTGAGGTATCAGCTTGTTAGAAAGGATCTGCCGACAATCTATTCCATGGGATGTGATGACTGGATTAACAGTGCCGAAGTAAAGATTTGCAGTTTTAATGCTGATAACCCCGCGAAAAGAGCGTTATTTATTGGGGACAGTATTGTCATGCAGTGGTTTCCCGGGCTTGCAAAACCATTACTGGCAGATGGTTGGCAGGTGCTTGTGCTGACCAAGTCCGGTTGCCCAATGGTGGATGAGCCGATTTATTATGACCATATCGGGCAGGAATATACGGTCTGCAGTATCTGGCGACGGACAGCACTGGATCAAATGATGAGCCTGCAGCCAAAGGTGATTTTTACAGGCAGTGCCTCAGATTACGCTTACTCACCCGGACAATGGCTTGAGGGTTCCAGGCGCGTAGTGGATATATTGTCAGACGCAGCGAATCAAGTTTTTGTTATACCGGGTACTTATCGTTTGCCTTTTGATGGTCCGCTTTGCCTGGCGCGGCAGGAATGGCAGCCTGATATGCTGTCCGGGATTAACCACTGTGCATGGTCACCTGCTGAAGATCAGGACAAACATGTATTGCTTGCATTGTCGGAAGTTGCAAATGCCCACTCCAATGTTAATGTGCTGGACCTGAATCCTCTGATTTGTCCGAAGGGGGTTTGTGCATCCATGATTGATGAGGAGATTGTTTATCGCGATTTTCAGCATGTGGCTGCCAGTTTCGTAGAACAGAATAGTGGACAGTTAAGTGCTCTAATAAAGGAAGTATCAGAAGGCACGGACACAGTCCGCTGAAAGGAAGGCAGCTGTCTTGACATGATTGAACGGCTGTGCCAAAAATTCAAAAAATTAAACAAGTTGATTACCGGAGATATTATGAAGGCCATTATAAAAATTTCAGGAAGTCTTGCGCTGGCAGCGGTTGTCAGTGGTTGTACTATGGCAGGTTCATCTGGCTGGATGGAGTTGGACGAAAGTTTTTCCGGCTGGCATATGTCCGGGGATGCCAATTGGCGTTGGGAAGGGAATGAACTGGTTGCCGATGAAGCGTCCGGCATCAGTCATCTGGTGACAGATGAAAGTTACTCCGACTTCCAGATACAGGCCGAATTTTGGAACCATGAAGGCGCCAACAGCGGGATATTTATGCGTATCCAGGATCCTGATGCAATCTCGGATTCTTCAGCGTACGAGGCCAATATTTATGATGACCGTCCGGATCAAAGTGGCCGTACCGGCGGTATTCCTAATTTTCTCCCTCCCGAAGCTGTGATTGATACCTGGGATCAGTGGAACACCTATGACATTACCATGGATGGTGACCGTGTCACGGTGAAGCTCAATGGAGTGACAACGATTGACGGGACTGATGATAATTTCTCCAGCGGGCCGATATCCCTTCAGTACGGAGCAGGCACCATCAAGTTCAGGAATGTGCGGATAAGAAAATTATAAGCTGTGGCGATTGTGCCTAATCCGGCATTTCTGCCCTAATGGGGTACGTAGCTATACGCCAGCTATCATGACTTGATGGGGCCAGGATTACTGTAAAAATTGTAGACCGGGAAGATGATATCTTCCCGGTTTTATTTGCGTAGACAATACCTGGCCTGCAAGATGAGCGTTAATCAAACAACATGGTAAAGTCGGTTGCTGAAATATGCTTGGTCAGTGAACCTACACTTATATAATCAACGCCGGTTTCTGCCACAGCGACAGCAGACTCAATGTCATACCCGCCTGATGCTTCCAGTTTCGCCTGTCCATTATTGATCCGAACAGCTTCGCGAAGCATCTCCAGGGTATGATTATCCAGCAGGACAATGTCGGCATTGGCCGCCAGGGCTTCCTTCAGTTGCTCATGAGTTTCCACTTCAACTTCAACATGCTTCCCGGGATGCAATTCACGGGCTTTCCTGATAGCTGCGGTAATACCACCCGACGCCGTGATGTGATTCTCTTTAATGAGATAGGCATCATAAAGTCCTATTCGGTGGTTATAGCAACCTCCGATCTGTACGGCATATTTCTGTGCCAGCCTGAGTCCAGGGATGGTTTTACGGGTATCGAGAATCTTGACGTTGGTATGTTTCACCTGGCCTGAGATAGTTTTTGCTCGGGAGGCAACGGCAGACAGGGTTTGCATGAAATTGAGTGCTGATCTCTCCGCTGTTAACAGGGAGCGTGCCTTACCTCTGATGATACAGACCACATCATTCGGACTGAGCGATTCTCCATCATGCAGCACCCACTCAACCGTGATATCAGGATCCACCTGCTTAAACACTTCATTGACCCAGGGTTCGCCGCACAGGGTAGCATGCTGACGGCAGATAATTCTGGCCTCTGCCATACGGTCGGGTGGTATCAGTTCAGCGGTGATATCGCCTGTACCGATGTCCTCTGCCAATGCATAGCGCACGGTATCGGCAACATTGTCCAGCAGGGGAGAGTGCAAGGGGTTGTTCATGGGCCTGTATCCTGGAGAAGCCTGAAAAAGGGTGGATTATAGGCTATTAATCAGGATTATGCCTGAGCGTAAGGGTGCTACCCTGCTGTGTAAATTCAACCTGCTGCAAGGCGCTCATGCCAAGCAGTACCATGCGTTCATCCATGGCAGGGTTGATGCTGGCGCGAACGTTGTGGAGCGTAATTTCACCCAGGGACAGCTTGTCTATAATCGTGCTGTAAATATTCACAATGCCATTGGCTGTCATGGCCTGGCTTTGATAGCCGTATTCAAGGCCACTTGTCTGGGCAAGACCGGCCGGAATAACCACATCAGTGGCACCGGTATCGAGAATAAAATCGGCCTGGACATCGTTTACTGATCCGGTCATGACATACTGTCCCTGACGGTTACTTTGCAGAATGACTTCAGTATCTCCGAATGCATTGATGGAGGATTCCGGTGATCTGTTGGGGTTGTAGGCATTGTCCAGGACCCCATCAAAAAAAGTGGTCAGCACAAAAAGCCCAAGGATGAAGCCGGCAGCTATCATTCCCTGTCCTATGTGTTTGCTTTCCTGGTGAGGGTCTTTGGGCTTCATGTCAACTTTATCGGTAACGGGTTGATTATAAACGGATGATGGTTCGGGTAATATGAGCGTATGCAGATTACGAACCACATACTCCAGCAGGCACGACAGGTAGCGTCTCCCAATTGCGGTGACCGTCCTGATGAAAATGATATTTCATTACTGGTTATTCACAACATCAGCCTACCACCCGGTGAGTTTGGTGGACCTTATATAGATGATCTTTTTTGTAATCGCCTTGACTGTACGGTTCACCCTTTTTTTCAGGAGATCAGTAGTTTGCAGGTCTCATCGCATTTGTTGATCGACAGGGCAGGCAACATTACACAATACGTTCCTTTCAATAGAAAGGCTCACCATGCAGGACAGTCGCAATTTAACGGCAGGCTGCAGTGCAATGATTTTTCCATTGGGATTGAACTTGAGGGAACCGATCATAAAGCGTTTACTGATCAGCAGTATGCAGTATTGGCAGAGGTGACTTGCGCGTTGTTGGCAAGGTATCCGGGGATAACACCTGAGCGAATTACAGGTCATTCGGATATTGCCCCTGGACGCAAAACAGATCCAGGCCCCTGTTTTGACTGGTCAAAATACCGAAAAATGATCGCGGGATGATTGCTCACTACATCCCTATCTTTTTGTATTGTCGTAGTTTTTTTCTCACTGTGCCGAGCATGTGTGTAATTTTGTAGTATTACTACAAAAAATTATGCTGTTATTGGTAAAACGCTGATTTTTCGAGTAAAATTTTGCGCCACTGTAAATTTACTACAGCGTATTCAGGCAGTCAGACCCGCTGAGATCCATCGGGTAACCCCTGAAATGACATTGATGACTGCGTGACTGGCCCTTCCATGGGCATAACCCTATCCGGCAAAAAGCCGGTACGGATGACAAGAGAATTAATGGCAGCCTGCATCAACAGTATTGCCCCATCAGAGAAACTGTAAAGCGTTATTGCGCGATCATGGAATGATCTTCTGGCAGTAACCGGCAGTAGTAGGAAGAGTTGCATTATGGCCGATAAGTTTACCGATATAGATCCTATTGAAACCCAGGAATGGCGGGACTCCATTTCATCCGTTATCAAGCATCAGGGCATGGACCGCGCCCAGTTTCTGCTGAAAAGCCTGATTGGCAAGACTACTGAATCAGGTCAGCAACTTCCCGTTGACTCCCTCACCACTCCTTACCGCAACACCATTCCGATTGAAGAAGAAGCCAAAATGCCCGGCGACGTGTACATGGAACGCAGTGTTCGCGGCCTTATTCGCTGGAATGCCCTGGCAATGGTTATGCGGGCGAACAAGCTCGGATATGATCTTGGGGGGCATATTTCAACCTTTTCCTCGGCGGCCACCCTGTACGATGTTGGTTTCAATTATTTCTTCCGTGGTGAAACCGAGAACCAGAAAGCCGACATAGTGCTGTTCCAGGGACATGCCTCACCCGGTATTTATTCCCGGTCGTTCATTGAAGGGCGCCTGACAGAAGAGCAACTGGATAATTTCCGCCAGGAAGTTGATGGTAATGGGCTTTCTTCCTATCCCCATCCCCGCTTGATGCCTGATTACTGGCAGTTCCCGACTGTCTCCATGGGGCTTGGCCCCCTGCAGGCTATCTACCATGCCCACGTCATGAAGTATCTGGACAATCGTGGACTTGTGGAACAGGGTGACAGGCAGATTTGGGCGTTTCTGGGTGATGGCGAATGTGATGAGCCGGAAACCCTAGGGGCCATCGCATTGGCCGCCCGTGAAGGCCTGGGTAATCTCAATTTTGTGATTAACTGTAACCTGCAGCGCCTTGATGGTCCGGTCAGGGGTAATGGCAAGATTATCCAGGAGCTTGAAGGCATTTTCCGTGGTGCCGGCTGGAATGTTATCAAGGTGGTCTGGGGGCGTCATTGGGACAGCCTGCTGGCCAAGGATCATGACGGCATCCTTCAGGCGAGAATGAATGAAGTCCTCGATGGTGAATTCCAGAACTTCAGTGTCAAGGACGGTGCCTATATTCGTGAGCATTTCTTTGGCAAGAGCCCTGAACTGTTGAAGATGGTTGAACATCTGTCTGACAGTGAAATCGAGTATCTAAACAGGGGTGGTCATGACCCGTTCAAGGTCTATGCGGCTTACAAGCAGGCTGTTGACTGTACTGACAGACCAACGGTTATCCTGGCGAAGACAATCAAGGGATATGCCTTTGGTTCAGCCCAGGGGGCTAACGCTACCCACTCGACCAAGAAACTGAATCTGGAAGAGCTCAAGATCTTCCGGGACCGCTTTGGCATTCCAATTGATGATGACAAGCTTGAAGACATCCCGTACTACCGCCCGGCGGAAGGTTCTCCTGAACTGGAGTATCTCAAGCGTATGCGAGGGAATCTGGGAGGTACCCTTCCGGCCCGTCGCACTGAAAGTGAAAAGCTCAATGTCCCGGCACTCAGTGCATTTGAAACCCAGCTCAAAGGAACCGGTGACAGGGAAGTATCCACCACCATGGCTTTCGTGCGCATGCTGACTTCTCTGGTAAAAGACAAGGAAATTGGCGAGCGCATCGTTCCCATCGTGCCCGACGAGGCCCGTACTTTTGGGATGGAAGGGCTGTTTCGGCAGATCGGGATCTACTCGGCCAAGGGCCAGTTGTATGATCCGGTAGATGCCGGCCAGGTCATGTTTTATCGTGAAGATGTCAAGGGCCAGCTGCTCGAGGAAGGCATCAATGAGGCCGGCTCCATGAGTTCATGGCTGTCAGCTGCCACATCCTACAGTGTTCATAACTATCCGCTGATTCCTTTTTATATCTATTACTCCATGTTCGGATTCCAGCGTGTGGGTGATCTTTGCTGGGCCGCAGGCGACCTGCAGGCCAGGGGTTTCCTGATCGGAGCGACGGCAGGCAGGACGACACTTAATGGTGAGGGGCTGCAGCACCAGGATGGCCACAGCCACCTGGCGGCAAACACGATCCCCAACTGCGTGTCCTATGATCCCACATACTCTTACGAGTTGGCGGTGATTATCCAGGATGGTATTCGTCGCATGTACCATGAAGATGAATCCGTGTGGTACTACATCACCACCATGAACGAAAACTACACCCATCCGGAGATGCCAGAAGGTGCCGAGGAAGGCATACTCAAGGGCATGTACCTGCTCGAGGATGGTGACAGCAAGGATTACAAGGTTTCTGCAGGTAAAGGTAAGAAACCAAATCGGGTACGCCTGCTGGGCAGCGGGACAATCCTCAGGGAAGTCCAGGTAGCCGCCTCCATTCTGCGCAAGGATTATAAAGTTGCGGTGGACGTCTGGAGTGCCACGAGCATAAACGAGCTGGCTAGAGATGGTCTGGACGTGGATCGCTGGAACATGCTGCACCCCGAGGAAGAACCCAGGGTATCCTACGTGGAGCAATGTCTCTCTGAAAAAGAGGGGCCCGTGATTGCGGCAACAGATTATATGAAAATGTATTCCGACCAGATTCGTGCCTTTGTACCGGCACCCTATAAAGTGCTCGGTACGGACGGGTTTGGTCGTAGTGACAGCCGTCAGAAACTGCGTCATTTCTTTGAGGTCAATGCAAGCTTTATCGTGGTTGCTGCGTTGGGTGAACTGGCCGGTACTGGCGCCATTGAGAAAAAGGTCGTCAGTGAAGCCATCAAGAAATTCAAGCTGGATCCGGAAAAGCTGAACCCTTTATTGGCTTGAGCAATTAACGGGACTGAAAAACAAAGATGGAAGGTAAAGGATCAAGGATCAGCGATGTTACGTCCGGTTAAATCGAAAGATTTAATCTCTTGTCCTTATATCCAGTCCGGTTAGGCAGAGACAGGCCGTAAGAAAGAAGCTACATGTAGCGACAAAGATTACCAGGAGTAAATGAAGTGTCAGTTGAAAAAATTCAGGTACCGGATATTGGCGATGAACAGGAAGTCGAGGTTATCGAAATTCTTGTTGCTCCCGGTGACGAGGTCAGCGAAAACGATTCTCTAATTGTTCTGGAAAGTGACAAGGCTGCCATGGAAATTCCATCTCCCCGTGCCGGGGTGATCAAGGAAATACTGGTCAAGGTAGGCGATCAGGTCTCCCAGGGTGTTGATATTGTCAGTATGGAATCCGGTGCTGATGCTGAAGCGGATTCCCAGGAGCCGGCTGCAGAAGAGGCTGCTGCAAAAGAAACTGATAAGGAGACGTCTGAACCCCCTGCGAAACAAGAGTCAACAGAAAGTCAGGCTGAAGAGCCTGCGCCCGCTGCGGCAGCAACCTCCAGTGTGATCGACGTGAAGGTACCTGACCTGGGTGGTGACAGCGATGTCGAAGTGATTGAAATCCTTGTGGCAGAAGGGGATGACATCAGTGAGGAAGACGGCCTGGTTACCCTGGAGTCCGATAAGGCTGCCATGGATGTCCCTTCCCCGGCAGCAGGTAAAGTGCGTGCCATCAAAATGAAAGTGGGCGACAAGGTCAATGAAGGCTCCCTGATCCTTGAACTGGAAACGGCTGGAGACGCGCCTGCCGTATCCGGCCCGGCCAATGCTCCCGAGAAGGAGGAAAGCAGTCCTGCACAGGCCCCTGTGTCTGAAAGCAAGCCAGCAGCGTCGGTGCCTGCTCCTGCTGCAGAGCCTTCCAGTGCTGTTGCCAGTGCTGGTGGTGAAGTCTATGCCGGACCGGCAGTACGAAAGATGGCCCGTGAACTCGGTGTCGATCTGAGCCAGGTCCCTGGAAGTGGATCCCGTGGTCGCATCGTCAAGGAAGATGTGGACGCCTATGTCAAAGGAATCATGCAGGGCGGAGCAAAGCCTGGTTCAGCCGCTTCCGGTGGTGCAGGTATCCCCGGTATTGAAGATATTGATTTCAGCCAGTTTGGTGAAATCGAGGAAGTGGAGATGACCAAGCTTCATCGTGTCACTTCCCAGAATATGAGTCGTAACTGGCTTAATGTTCCCCACGTTACCCAGTTTGATGAAACAGATATAACTGAGCTGGAAGAATTCAGGCAGGCCCAGAAAGCCATGGCTGAGAAAAAGGGCATCAAGCTTACACCGCTACCCTTTATCGTCAAAGCCTGTGCCAGGGCACTTGAAGAATACCCGCAGTTCAACGTATCGCTGCATTCATCCGGTACCAAGCTGATCCAGAAGAAATATGTAAACATCGGTGTAGCCGTGGCCACGCCCGCTGGCCTGATGGTGCCTGTTGTAAAAAATGCAGACCAGAAATCGATCTGGGAAATTGCCGCCGAAATTGCTGAACTTAGTGCCAAGGCCAAGGACCGCAAGTTGACCAAGGACGATATGCAGGGGGCCTGTTTTACAGTGTCCAGCCTTGGCAATATTGGCGGTAGCGGCTTTACGCCCATCGTCAACGCACCGGAAGTGGCCATCCTGGGTGTATCCAAAGCCAGTGTCAAACCGGTTTACATGAACAATGAATTTGTCCCCAGGACGATGCTACCGTTTGCACTGTCATATGATCATCGCGCCGTTAATGGCGTTGACGGCGGTATGTTCTGTACCTACCTGGGCAGTTTGTTGAACGATATACGGTTGTTGGCGTTGTAAATGCGAACTTCGTGTATAGACGGATAAAGGAAAAAAAGATACAAGGATACAAGGATAAAAGGATACAAGGATACAAGGATACAGGGCAGGATGGTTCACCTGTGATGTTCGGTCAAGATTTTATATCCGGGGTTGTCAATAAATCTGAGTGTCACATAGCCGAATGAGGCTGTGCTCTTCCGGCCTCCGGGCATTTCCAAACATTACCTGAACCGCCCTCCTTGTATCCCTGTATCGGTCCCTTACCTGAACTGTTTACCTTTTATCCTTTTATCCATATTCCGGTAAAATACCTTTTCCTGATTTTTTACCTGAATTCCAATTATTGCGAGGATTCCCGTATGCCTTCCTTCGACATTGTTTCCGAAGTCGATATGCATGAAATGACCAACGCCGTCGACCAGGCAGCACGTGAAATCGGGAATCGTTTTGATTTCAAGGGAGTTAATGCGTCTTTCGAGCTGAAGGACAATATGGTCATTCTGACTGCAGAGGTAGAGTTCCAGATCCACCAGATGCTGGACATTCTGCAAACCAAGATGGTGAAACGCGGAATAGATATCAGTAGCCTGAAATCAGCCGATGTGGAAATTATAGGGCAAAGGGCTGTGTTGCAAGCCACGATCCAGCAGGGGATAGAGTCGGAAATAGCCCGAAAAATTGTCAAAAAGGTCAAGGATCAGAAGATGAAGGTCCAGGTGGCCATCCAGGGTGAAAAACTTCGTGTTACCGGCAAGAAAAGGGATGACCTTCAGGGAGTAATGGCGGTGATCAGGGATGAAAATTATGGATTGCCCCTGCAGTTCAATAATTTCAGGGATTGAAACCTCTTTGCCAGTCCTACCTTGATCCTGAACTGCATGAAAAGTGTAAAATATGTGTTTTATGTGACCCGCCAGTCATTTATCTCGCAATAGCCCGCAATTCCTGTGATAATTCCGGGCTTCCTGTTCAGGATGGGTCGTCCTGGCCTTGTACAATTTTCCTAATCTGGTTTTGAAATGAACAACAGCAGGCGTAATTCAATTCTCATGGCTATCGGTGTCGCCGCCGTAGTAACACTGTGGATGCTTAGTGGTCTTGGCAGCAGTCCGGTCGATTTCGGGGGTGACGCTGAGATTAATCGTGGCGAAGGTGAACTGATGCGCGTCAGTGTTGCCAGTATCAATGCCGGTAATATCACCCGGGAATATATTGTCAGTGCGCGCACTGAGCCCAATCGTATTGTCAGCCTGAAGGCGGAGACTGATGGGGTGGTAGTAGCTATTGGTGCTGAGCGCGGAAGTCCGGTAGCAGAAAGTGCAACAATACTTGAACTGGATATGCGTGATCGTCGGGAACGCCTGGCAGAAGCCGACTCGCTGGTGGCCCAGCGCCAGCTTGAACTGGAGGCAAGGAAAAATCTTCGTAACAAGGAATTTGTCTCAGAAGTGGAAATTGCTGAAGCCACTTCCCGTCTTGATAGTGCCAGGGCCAGCAAGGCCCGTATTGAACTGGAAATCGACAATGTAACTCTGGATGCGCCATTCAAGGGGATTGTTCAGGATCGTCATGTCGAGATTGGCGACTTTGTCCGTGCCGGTGATGCGGTTGTTGATGTTGTTGATATTGATCCGCTGATCATCGCTGGTGAAATCAATGGCAAGGAAATCAGTGATCTCTATGTGGGTGGCAGGGGGAGTGCCGTGCTGGTAGACGGTACCCGGCTTAACGGTGTTATTCGCTACCTGGCACCTGTTGCTGACTCCAATACACGTACATTCAGGGTGGAGCTCGAAGTCCCCAATCCAAATGGTATTCGTGCCGGACTCACAGCAGAGTTGCAATTGCTTGGCCCTGATATCTATGCCCACGATATATCTCCCTCCCTTCTGACACTGGCTGATGATGGCGCCGTTGGTGTAAAAACGGTCAACAGCGCAGATCGGGTTGATTTCTACCCCGTTGATATTGTGGGTTCGTCTGATGACGGGATCCTGGTGACAGGGCTGCCTGACAGTGTTCGCGTGATTACTATCGGACACGGTTTTGTCACCGTAGGACAGACAATTGAACCGATTGTCGGTGTCGCAACACTGGAGAGTGCGAGCAGCTTATGAATGCATTGATCAGTGCATGCATCAATCGGCCAAGGCCCGTCATCATGGTCCTGGTACTGCTTATTCTTGCTGGAATCAGCAGTTATATTTCTGTGCCAAAGGAAGCAGAACCGGATATCGATATTCCCCAGATTTATGTGAATATTATCCATGAGGGGATATCACCGGAGGATGCGGAAAGGTTGCTCCTGCGTCCCATGGAAACTGAACTGCGTTCCATTGAGGGCTTGAAGGAAATGCGCGCCACAGGCTCAGAGGGCTCTGGTGTCATTATTCTTGAGTTTGATGCAGGTTTTGATGCCGACCAGGCATTGACCGATGTTCGCGAAAAGGTGGACCTGGCCCGCAACGAAATCCCGGCGGATTCCGAAGAACCATTCGTGCAGGAAATCAATACCTCTCTTATACCGGTGATCACGGTCATGCTCCATGGCGACGTACCGGAACGTACTCTTGTCTCTATAGGCAGGCGATTACGCGATGAACTTGAAGCGATCCCCGGTGTACTGTCGGCGGATATCGGGGGTGATCGGGAAGAACTGCTGGAAGTCATTGTTGATCCTGTCGCGCTGGAAAGTTACAACCTGAACTATGCTGACCTGATCAGTTACGTCAGTCGCAACAATCGCCTGGTTGCTGCTGGTGCACTGGACAGTGGTGAGGGGCGTTTTTCCGTCAAAGTTCCCGGTGTTATAGAGGATCTTCAGGATCTTCTGACGCTGCCGGTAAAAACTGACGGACTAAAGACAGTCACCTTTGAGGATGTGGCAACCGTACGGCGGACATTCAAGGACCCCAACAGTTTTGCCCGCCTCGATGGTGAAAAATCCATTGCCCTGGAAATTACCAAGCGAGCCGGTGCCAACATCCTGGAAGTGGTAGATACGGTCAAGGCGACTGTCAATGAGGCTACCCGGCTTGAGGAGTGGCCGCCGAACCTGCAGGTTACCTTTACCTCGGATAACTCGAAACAGGTCAGGATCATGCTCAATGACCTGGTGAACAACGTGGCCATTGCTGTCATCCTGGTCATGATAGTGATTCTGGGCGCACTGGGCATTCGATCCGCCGGACTTGTCGGGGTCGCTATTCCCGGCGCCTTCCTTTCCGGCATCCTTGTGATCTATCTTATGGGATACAGCATGAATATCGTCGTGTTGTTCTCCCTGATCATGGCCGTGGGAATGCTTGTGGATGGTGCCATCGTGGTGGTGGAACTGGCCGAACGAAATATGAAAAACGGTTACAGTCCCAAACTGGCATTCACTGAAGCGGCCAAACGTATGGCATGGCCGATTACAGCCTCCACAGCGACAACTCTTGCCGTGTTCATGCCATTGCTGTTCTGGCCAGGCCTGATCGGTCAGTTCATGAAATTCCTGCCCATTACCTTGCTGGTGACACTGACCGCGTCACTGTTCATGGCTCTGTTGTTCGTTCCGACAGTCGGCACCCTGTTGAAGAACAGGAATGCCAATCCTGACCTGGAAGAGATGACAACCATCCACGATGTGGATGTCCTCCAGGAAGGGCGTGAGAACCTGAAGGAAATAGGCGGATTTACAGCCGTTTACATCGTCTTTGTGCGCAGGGCGCTGCATCATCCTTTGCTTGTTCTGGGGCTGGCATTCGCATTCCTCATTGGCACGTTCATGCTCTATGGAAAAGTGGGCAAGGGGGTGGAATTCTTTACCGATGTTGAACCGGAGTTTGCCGTTCTCAATATTCACTCCCGGGGAGATCTTTCCGTCTATGAGCGGGATGAACTGGTGCGCCAGGTGGAAGCCCGTATTCTGGATATGGAGGAATTTGAATCCATCTATACCCGCAGTGGCATATCCCTGGGAAATGATATCGACGAAGATGTTATCGGGCGCATCCAGCTGAGTCTCGTGGATTGGGAATTGCGTCGACCGGCGGCCCGTATCATGGATGAAGTGCGTGATCGTACACGCGATATTCCCGGAATTATTGTTGAGCCACAGGTTCAGGAATCAGGCATTACCTCAGGTAAACCGATACAGCTGGAATTGACCGCTACCAACACGGATCTTTTGCCGGATGCGGTGGAGCAGATTCGCAAGGGCATGGGGTTACTGGGTGAGTTTGTTGACATTACTGATTCCAGGCCACTACCGGGCATTGACTGGAAGATGGAAGTGGATCGGCAGGAAGCGGCAAGATTCGGTACAGATATCAGTACTATCGGCAGTGCTGTGCAACTGATTACAAACGGCATCATGCTGGGAGATTACAGGCCTGATGATGCCGATGATGAAGTCGATATCCGGGTAAGATTTCCTGAAAGTATGCGTAACATCGGCATGCTGGACAGACTGACCGTCAATTCGATGATGGGTAATGTACCCGTGAGTAATTTCATGCAGCGGGAGGCATCACCCCGGGTCGGAAATATCCAGCGCACCGATGGTGCCCGTGTACTCAATATTGCGGCGGATGTGCCGGAGGATGTACTGGCAGATGACAAGGTGACCGAGCTTGAACAATGGCTGGACCAGGGTAACCTGGATCCGGACGTACGGGTGAATTTCAAGGGAGAAAATGAAGACCAGCAAGAGGCCGAGGCGTTTTTGTCCCAGGCTTTTGGTGCTGCCATGTTCCTGATGGCCATTATCCTGGTGACCCAGTTCAACAGCTTCTATCAGGCGCTGCTGATCCTGTCCGCAGTCTTCTTTTCTACGATTGGGGTTCTGCTCGGGCTCATCATAACCGACAAGCCTTTCAGTATTGTTATGTCCGGTATTGGTGTTATTGCACTTGCGGGTATCGTAGTGAACAACAATATTGTATTGATAGACACCTATAACCTGATCAAGAAGAAGGGGGCTGATGCCATTGAAGCGGCGATTCTGACATGTTCACAGCGTCTGCGCCCGGTATTGCTCACCACCTTTACCACTATCCTTGGACTGTTACCCATGACTCTCGGCATGAACTTCGATCTCATTAATCGTCATATCCAGATTGGTGGCCCATCGACACAGTGGTGGACACAGCTGGCTTCGGCTATTACCTTTGGCCTGGCGTTTGCTACCGTGCTGACGCTGGTCATGACACCCTGCATGCTGGTGCTGGGTGACCAGGCGGGAACACGCCTGAGATTATTCAGGAAAAAATCGGCCTAGTCTGTCACCCTGAAGAATACCTGATGACTAGAGCGGCAAGCTGTTGTCTGACTCGAGCGTAAATTCACTAGTTACCCCGTTTACATCCACCGTGTAGGTCCCGGCTGGCAAATTTAGCACATCAAGAGAGAGGCTTTCTGCAAAGGGTTCTGTAACGGCGATACAGGTTTCAGCCGGGCCCAGTTTGCTTTCAGCCATTACGACCCTGAATGTGTTATCGGAAAAGTTGACTGCAGGACTGAGCAAGTTCACGCATGGCACGGACAGGTAGCCATTCACGGAAGCACTGACCTGCACAGGAAAAGATTCCATTACCTGAATATCGATACTTTCAACAGTGACCAGTGGCATCACGTCAGCCCCGGTAATAACCAGTGCACCATTCCCGTCATAGGCCATGGTGATATCGGTGTAGTAGGCGGCTTCACTGTCACTGATTACGGCCCCTTCCGGAATAGTCATCGTTCCACTGGAAAAGACAGCCGGGTCGGCAAAACCAGTTGCTGCGCCGGTGGTAAGTGCGAATGACAGGATATTGAGAAAAATATTTTTCATGGTTGTTTTCCCAGTTCTGATAACGTGCTTTCCAAAGACTATAATAAAGTAACAATGTGTCTAACCAGACATGGCTTAATAGTCACTGAATAGTGATGGAAATCAATGTTGCCACTGGTATGTTTTCAGGGAAAATCCATCACCGACAAATACCAGTCCTTCTGCTTCCAGATTTTTTTTCTGTGCCTTCCATGCATGACTGTGCCGCGGAAATGACAGTTTTCCCTTGCCATTGACGACACGGTACCAGGGTAGGAGAGTGTCTTTTGGCAGATTCTTCAGAATCGTTCCGACGTAACGGGCATGGGACGGATATCCGGCCAGGCGTGCCACCTGACCGTAAGTTGCTACTTGGCCACGGGGTATGGCTGCTACAATTTGCCAGACAGATTCCTTCAGTTCAGTCGAGGACAAGGTTTTCTCCGGATCAGCGGCAAAACTGTTTTCAGGCTTGATCTATACAGGGATGCCCCCAAATAGGTAGTTCAGTCATTTATCCGGCATACTGTTGACCGGACTTCCAAGAGATATTCAATGCCATTATTTCTTATTTTTGTTGCAGTGCCCATCTGTGAAATGCTGTTGCTATTTGAAGTGGCTGATCACATTGGTGGTCTGCAGACAGTGGGCCTTGTCATGTTGACCGCCGTTATTGGAATCCAGGTACTTAAGCAGCAGGGGCTGTCCACAATAACCCGGGCCCAGCAGCGCCTGGACAGTGGAGAATTGCCAGCCCAGGAGATCATGGAAGGCCTGTTCCTGGCCGTGGGTGGAGCCTTTCTGCTGACACCGGGGTTTATCACCGATACAGTCGGATTTCTGTGTCTCATTGGTCCTACCCGCCGAACGATGGTTAGATGGTTGATCCGGTCTGGAAAAATCACGGTATTCACCGCCGGACGGGGCAGTCACTTCAGCTATACACGTCATTCGTCTACACAGAACACTGATGATGGGGTCTATGAGGGGGAGTATACCGAGGAGACTCCGGAAAAATCCCGTTTGGACGATCCGGACAAGCGGTAAATCCCTGGAATCCACAAAAAAAATTCCAATCTTTTTACTTTTTCCCATTGAAATCACATCAAACAGCCCCATCTTGGAGGTTCAAATCGTGGTTACATCCCGAAAAACAGGGTTTACCCCATGATTTGCAAGGAATTTTGGGGATCTCATATCGAACATATGCCGCTATCGCAGCGTGTGGTAGGAGCCTGGGATTCCCGCAGGCAGAACGAAGAAACTTCTGTCTGGCATGATTTAACTACATTTTGATAACTCAAGAGTGTTGGAGACTAAAAGCATGAACATTCGTCCGTTACAAGACCGAGTCGTCGTGAAACGAAAAGAAGAAGAAACCACTACTGCAGGAGGCATCGTTTTACCAGGCTCTGCCACTGAAAAACCTTCCCAGGGTGAAGTTGTGGCCGTCGGTCCGGGTCGCCTGCTAGACAATGGTGACGTACGTCCCATCGACCTTAGCGTTGGTGACACCGTTATCTTCGGAAAATATGCC
Source organism: uncultured Enterobacteriaceae bacterium (assembly GCA_964503965.1). Classification (GTDB taxonomy): domain Bacteria; phylum Pseudomonadota; class Gammaproteobacteria; order Pseudomonadales; family Pseudohongiellaceae; genus Eutrophocola. Next base: position 25,170 of record CAZDCK010000034.1, read on the forward strand.
AGCAATACGGTCATGATTGGTGATGATGAATTACTGATCCTGAATGAAGGCGAGATCTTCGGTGTCCTTGAGAGCTAATAGCCCTGCAAGCTGATCAACGAATTTCCATTCATTAATAAATAGATTTAAAGATAGGACTTATAACAATGGCTAAAGATGTAAAATTTGGAGATAGCGCCCGCCAGCAGATGCTGAAAGGTGTCAACCTGCTTGCTGATGCAGTAAAAGTCACTCTCGGCCCCAAAGGCCGTAATGTCGTTCTCGACAAATCCTTCGGTGCTCCTACAGTTACTAAAGACGGTGTTTCCGTTGCCAAGGAAATCGAGCTGAAAGACAAGTTCGAAAACATGGGTGCCCAGATGGTCAAGGAAGTGGCTTCCCAGACATCTGATGTTGCTGGTGACGGTACCACTACCGCTACTGTTCTGGCCCAGTCAATCCTGAACGAAGGCCTGAAATCAGTTGCTGCCGGCATGAACCCGATGGATCTAAAACGCGGTATCGACAAAGGTGTTGCTGCGGTTGTTGCCGAAATTGAAGCCATGGCGACTCCCTGTACCGAGTCCAAGGCGATTGCCCAGGTAGGTTCCATCTCTGCCAACTCTGACACCACCGTAGGTGACATCATTGCCGAAGCCATGGAAAAAGTCGGCAAGGAAGGCGTGATTACTGTTGAAGACGGTTCCGGTCTCGAAAATGAACTGGACGTGGTAGAAGGTATGCAGTTTGATCGTGGTTACCTTTCTGCCTACTTCATCAATAACCAGGACACCATGATGGTAGACCTGGAAAACCCGCTCATTCTGCTGGTTGAAAAGAAAGTGTCCAATATCCGTGACATGATCAACCTGCTTGAAGGCGTTGCTAAATCCGGTCGTCCCCTGCTGGTTATTGCCGAGGATGTTGAAGGTGAGGCCCTGGCCACTCTGGTTGTCAACAACATGCGCGGCATCATGAAAGTCGCTGCTGTCAAAGCACCTGGTTTCGGTGATCGTCGTAAAGCCATGCTGGAAGACATTGCTATCCTGACCGGTGGTACTGTTATTTCTGAAGAGGTTGGCCTGAGCATTGAAGGCGCTACTATTGATGACCTGGGTTCCGCCAAGCGCGTCCAGATCACCAAAGACAATACCACTATCATTGATGGTGATGGCGACAGCGGCAAGATCGAAGGTCGTGTTGGCCAGATCCGTGCCCAGATCGAGGAAACCTCCTCTGACTACGATCGTGAAAAACTGCAGGAACGTGTAGCCAAGCTGGCTGGCGGTGTTGCGGTAATCAAGGTTGGTGCCGGTACAGAAATTGAAATGAAGGAAAAGAAAGCCCGCGTTGAAGACGCCCTGCATTCTACCCGCGCTGCGGTTGAGGAAGGTGTGGTGCCTGGCGGTGGTGTTGCCCTGGTTCGCGCCCTGCAGAAGATCGAAGAGCTTCGTGGAGACAACGAGGATCAGAACGTTGGTCTCAACATTCTCCAGCGTGCACTGACTGCGCCTCTGCGCCAGATTGCCTCCAATGCCGGTGAAGACGGTTCTGTCATCCTGGATAAAGTTCGTCAGGGTAAAGGTAATGACGGCTTCAATGCAGGCACAGGTGAATACGGTGATATGCTTGAAATGGGTATCATCGACCCGGCCAAGGTGACCCGTTCAGCCCTGCAGGCTGCCGGTTCTGTCGCTGGCCTGATGATCACTACCGAAGCAATGGTTAGTGAGATTCCGGAAGATAAACCTGCTGCTCCAATGCCAGATATGGGTGGTATGGGCGGCATGGGTGGCATGATGTAACAGCCGTTCAGGTTTCCTGAATCATAAAAAACCCCGCAATAGCGGGGTTTTTTATTTGGGGATCTGCTGCGCTCGCAATCCCGACATTGGGACGATGAGGAGACAGGATGCGGGATGCAAGAGGAAATATTCGGTCTTAGCGGGGATTCAAGATAACCGAAACATCAAATTTATTGGCAAGCCGAAATAAAACCCTTGATGATAAATGTCAGGCAAACCATCCTGCCTTGTATCC
>CAZDCK010000035.1:0-21360 GCA_964503965.1 uncultured Enterobacteriaceae bacterium
GGGCTTTTTCGTTTCTAGAGGCTAACTTAAAAGTGTCTCATAGAAAGTGTCATTTGGGGTTCTTTTGCAGTGTTTATCCCAAAGAACCGGGATTTATGTCCGCTTACGACCCAAAGCCGACCTTATTGAACATATGGATCTTAGCCAAAAATATAGGCTGGTTGCTATCTGAAGCAAACATCGATTATTCCACAACTAATTTGGCAAAGTTAAATAGGATGAAAATAAAAATGAAAATTAGACTCCTAGCTTTATCTACTATCGTAGCCTTGTATGGCTGTACAACTTCGGCACCTTATAATCCAGAATACATAGTTGAACAGCTCTACGTTCCTCCTGTTTTGTTAGATGGCAAAGCACTCATTTGGACTACACAAGAAGACGATGAATGTGTACACCATCAGTGGAACCTTTCCCTTGGTAAAATGACCAGGGAAATATCTTTAAATGTATTTTCTGGGCTCTTCAAGGAAGGGGCTGAACATTCTAATTCTCTGGAAAATTTAGGTGATTATTCCGTAGTCATAACGGTAAGACCTGAGGATTTTAAATTTGAAAATACGTCTTCATTCGCACAATCATATTTTGGCAACCAGACTTATGATATAGAGATGTCATTACAACTAATGATTACTGCCAGCAATGGAGAGGTTGTGCATCAAGATACTTATCATTCTGGGACTGTCAGTAATGGTCCATATTTAGTTCCTTGGAGCCTATCACCAATAGTTAGTAAAACGGTTCACAATGTCATTACCGAAATACTGAATCGTGTAGCACAAGACACCCATGAAATACTTATTAGCTACCAGTCACAGTAAATAATATAGGGAAGGCATGGCGTGAATTTTTTAACCAGCAAAATTAGATATAGTCTAGTCTTTCTATTAGGACTCCCCCTAATACTCGGTTTGATGGGTTGTACTGGAACGAAAGTCCTTGACGAGCCCACTGTGTTTGAAATTACCCAGCCGCTTGCTAAGGAAGATAACGAAAATATTGAAATAACCCTGGATTGGGTGACAGTAAGAAACGGGGCAGAGACATGGGCGAAGAATGCAAACTGGGATGGATACCATCTAAGTATAACGAATCGTTCTGATCAGACGATAGAGGTAAAAAATATAGTAGTGGTAGATTTTCTTAATTATCGTCTGCAACCTAAGAATAATCTTGTTGAGCTTTCAGAAGCCAGTAAATTCATGGCCGAACGCTACGACAGTAGTGAAATAGAAGTGCAGGCCGGATTGGGAGCGGAGACAATAATCAAAGCCGATGGTGTGATGACTGTGGCAGGAGTAGCTGGTGGTTATGCTATCACGTATGGGCTTGTTGGGGGTGGAGTATCTACAATTGCATCCACTGCTTCTGCTGCTCTAGGACTTATAGTTGTCGGCCCGGTAATACTCTATAGTGGTGCCAAGCAACGACAGAACAACGAGGCTGTGAATGATGAGATTCGTAAGCGGTATACACGGACACCATTACTGATAGAACCAAAAGGTCAGCGACAATTGATTAAATTTTTCCCATTCGCACCTTCTCCTCAGATAATTGAACTGACCTATAAAATATCAAATGTTGAGCATGTCATTGCAGTGGATATCAATGAAGCATTGAAGGGCTTGCATATAAATACAGAATCTTGAATTGCTCACGAGATTAAGATATGCCTATTTGCTTCAAGATGTTCGCCATAAGCATCTAGATTATGTGTACGCGGTGAAATAAATGCTTGCATCTGATTTTGTCAGAAAAAAGTCTACTTTTGGCCGAAAGCGGACCTCTAAAGCTGTCCCATTAAACATATCTGGTTCTAAGATAATCAATGGGTTATTAGAGCTTGGCAGGGCATTTAATGGGACGAGCGATAATCGTAACTTATTGAATTAAAGATAGTAGCTGCGAGTAGAGTAATAAATTTGCAATCAGCTCTTCTCCTGGATTTTTTCAACAATCGCTGACGTTGAACAATTATCCAGAAACGATAGCACTCTCACTTCCCCGCCATACCCTGTCACGATATCCGCCCCGACCACTTCATCAATGCCGTAATCTCCCCCCTTCACCAGGCAGTCCGGCTTCACCTGTTCCAGCAGGGATTCCGGTGTGTCTTCGGAAAAGGACACCACCCAGTCGACGGACTCCAGACCGGACAAGACGGCCATGCGGCGCTCTACCGGATTGATGGGTCGTCCTTCCCCTTTGAGTCGTTTGACGGAATCATCATCATTGATGGCAACAATGAGCCTGTCACCACATAGGCGGGCATCGGCCAGGTAACCTACATGACCCGCATGAATAATGTCGAAACAGCCGTTGGTGAAGGCAATTTTCTCACCATGCGCCCTGGCATCTTCCACGGCCAGCAGCAACTGCTCCGGGGTCATGACGCCCCGGTCCGAACCCCCATCACGCTGCACTTCCCTCCTGAGTTCCGGACCACTGACAGCCACAGTTCCCACCCGGCTTACTGCCAGACCAGCGGCGATATTGGATAAAGCCACCGCTTCCGGCAGTGATTTACCGGCGGCCAATGCTGCTCCCAGTACCGATATCACCGTATCACCAGCCCCGGTGACATCATAGACATCACGGGCCCGGGCCGGAATATGCAGTTCCGGTTCATTTTCACGAATCAGGCTCATGCCGTGCTCCCCGCGAGTCACCAGGAGAGCCTCAAGTTCAAGCTCCCTGAGCAGTTGGCGCCCCTTGTCCACCAATTCATCTTCGCTGCGGCATGGACCAGCCACCGCTTCGAATTCATGCAGGTTGGGAGTCAGCAAAGTTGCACCACGGTATTTGCTGAAGTCTTCCCCTTTCGGGTCCACAAGCACCGATGCACCGGAAGCTCTGGCGCTTGCTATCAGTTCACTGACAGCCCCCAGGGCACCCTTGTTGTAGTCCGATATGATCACCACATCGGTCTGGTCCAGCCTTGTTGCCGCTCTTTCATTAACCGCACTGGCATGGTGGACAGTGAATGGCTCCTCAAAATCCAGCCGGATTAACTGCTGGTGCCTGCTCACGACTCTCAACTTGGTGATAGTGGGCCGGTCATCGACCTTTTCAAAATCACAAAGTACGCCTGCTGCCTGGAGCCGGCTTTCAAGCCCTGCACCTGCTTCATCTTTACCTACAAGACCCACCAGGGAAGCTGCCGCGCCCAGTGCGGCAATATTCAGTGCAACATTACCCGCGCCACCCGGGCTGTCTTCAGTACCATTTACACGGACTACAGGGACCGGCGCTTCCGGGGAAATACGGGAGGTACCTCCCTGCCAGTAGCGATCAAGCATGACATCACCAACTACCAGTACACGGGCTGCATCAAAACGGGGGAGTTCAAGTTTCATGAATTGTTATTCTAAGGTGCCTCAAAAAGTGGTCGCTATCATACCATAGCCATTGCCGGCTGATGATTCTGGTACAATGCGCCAGAAAATTTGTGATGCAGTGTATGCAACAGCCACCACCCTTCAGCTCCTTTACCCACATCAGGTACTGGCCAACATGGATAGGAATTTTCCTGTTATTCATTCTGGCCTGGACCCCCTTTGCTGTGCGCATGAAAGCAGGGGAATTACTTGGTATGCTGACATACTGGCTGGCGAAGGAGAGACGCTATATCACTCAGGTCAATATCGCCCTGTGTTTTCCCCGACTCAGCGAGCAGGAACAACAGGCACTGGTACTGAAGAGTTTTCGCGAAAATGGTATTGGCCTGATAGAAACCGCCACCGGCTGGGTAAGAAAAACAGGTGCGTTCAAAGATCAGACTACCCTCATAGGACTGGATAAGCTCGAGGAAGCGCGGGACAAGGGCAAAGGCATCCTGCTGATAGGAGCCCACTATTCCATACTGGATTTTGGTGCCAATCTGCTTTCACTCTTCCATCCCTTCGGTGTGACCTATCGTCCCCATCGCAATGCCCTGTTTGATGCTTTCATGCTCAGGGGACGACTGTCCAACTGTAATGGCGTTTTTGACCGTAATGATATACGCGGAGCCTTTCGCCATCTCAAAAAAGGCAACACGCTGTGGTATGCCCCCGACCAGGATTACGGGGCAGACCATGCCGTCTTCGCACCCTTCTTTGGACACACGGCCGCTACCATTACTGCAGCAAGCCGCTTTGCGGCCATCAATAACTCCCCGACCTTTCTTGTCAGGCAGCATCGCATCGAAGGCACACCCCAGTATGAAATTGAGTTTATTCCGTTTCCTGACTCCTTCCCTGGTGATGACGATGTTGCAGATGCCTGCCTCATCAACACAATGATTGAAAAAGCTATTCGACAGTACCCGGCGCAGTATCTTTGGATGCACAAACGCTTCAAGACACAGCCCGGCGGAAAACCAGAGAGTCCCTACATTGATATTGCGGCGCCCAATCATCGACTGACTGAACGTCAGTATGGGCAGGTTATGGCAAACGCAAAGCAACTGTCTGAACTTGATGATGTGAAGGATTTTCGGCTAAGACCTGATATGTGGGTCAGGGAATATCCCGGCGTAGCGAGCAAACGCTTTTTCAATAAACATCCGGCCAAACAGTTTGATCGTGATGCCCGTATGCTCAGGCTAAGACATATCAGCGCTGTAACCGTAGATAATATATTTCGCATCCCTTCCATGAATATTTCCCTGGTCAGCTTTTTCATGCCACAGGGGAAACTGCTTGGCCAGCTACCCTCCAGGATCATGCCCCTTGATGCCCTTGCTGTGTGGCTGGCTGACTTGCATGACAAGGGTGTGAGCCATCCCAACCCCGATGCCGATAAATTCATGCTCGTGGATGACAGCTTTACTGTGGTGGATCCTACCGGCTTCACCTTCAGGGACAAGCCGCTGGATCTAAAGGCCAGGCGACAGTTTCTGGTTAAATTGTCCGATAACCTGGGGCTGACCAGAACAGAAAGTGACGGCTTTTTTGCAGCCTATGCCAGGGCTGCAGGCCTGAACCTGGTGAGCACCCGCAATGTCTGATTCATCCAGCCAAACTTTGATTGAACGACTTGCCAGCCACGATGTGCGTTGGTGGGCTGTGGCAATCAGTTGCCTGTATTCCGTGATCGTCGTCGTGGGCAACCCCCTTCCGAATGATGATGCCTTCGGCTACCTGCTCGCTGCCGAGATGTTTTCCGAGCAGGGGCTTAATGCAACGCTTTCCTCTTATGGCTGGTACGGGTATTCGGTCCTGATTGCGCTCTTTGATGCCGTCATGCCCACCGATCTCCTGATGAGCGCACACCTGCTGAATATGTTTTTCCTTGCGCTCCTGGTCTATGCCTTCATTACCCTGGCCAGCGAAATCAATGATTCACAGCATATCCAGTTTTTTGCCGCTCTGGTGATCCTCTGTTTTCCTACCATCAACGAGATGCGCTATAACCTGGTCAGGGATTTTGCTTACTGGGCTTTCGTTCTTACGGCTCTCAACCAGCTGATACGCTTTCACCGGACCAGGAATATCCTGCATGCCACAGGCTGGATGCTGGCAATGACTGCCGCTATCTTTTTCCGCCTGGAAGGGCTTCTGATCCTGGTACTTTCCCCCCTTGCGATGCTTTTCTCCGGAGAATCCGAAACCTTCGATGGCCGCGCATCCTTTCTGAAACTTGTGGCATTTATGCTGGTCGGTGTGTTTCTGATACTCAGCATGTTTTATCTCGCAGGAATCAACCTGGTGGAAATCTTCAACTTTGCCTATCGGTGGTATCTTCCGCTGTTGGGCGAATATCCCGCTACGTTGCGCGATGCCGCAGACAGTGTAAAACTGTCGACCCACATCTCAACGCAGCTACTGCCATTTACCGGTAAAGGCCTGCTCATTCTTTTTGTCGGCTACGTCTATGCTGTTATTGTCAATCTCGTCATGGCTCTTGGACCTGCCGTCGCCTTCTTTATGGTCTATGGCTTTTTTATATACAGACCAAACATTAAAAAGGGTATGCTCGCACCCTGGCTTTTCTTTCTGGCAAGCGCACTACTGGCGCTCATGCTTTTTGTTTCCATCATGCAGTTCCTGACCTCACGGTATGCTGTCATGACCGCCCTGCTGCTTCTGCTTTTTCTGCCTTCTTTGCTGGAGACCCTGTTCAAGAAAGCGCAGCGGGAGAATAAACAGAAGCGATTTTCCGTGACCGTTACTGTCGTTGCACTCTATTTCACTCTGGATAGCCTGATCAGCTTCGGGTATTCGAAAAGTTATATCCAGGACGCCATTTCCTGGTCAGACACAGCCCTGAGGGAAGAGCCGGGCATTATTACCAACAGTCCCGCAGCAGCCTACTTCCTGGGACTGACAACCTATAATGAAGAGATAGAGAATGACCCGGCTGTCTTCCTTGAAACACTTCCTTCATCAACTGTCATGATCCTGGAACTGCCCCATGATGCAAGCCGGGCACATGACATGCTATCCGCAAGGAATTACATAACTGAGCTGGCCCGTTTTGCCAACAATCGTAATGATGCGATGGTGATTTACCGAGTTGGCGATCAGCCGTGACGTCCTTTCAATCGCCGGGCCCTGGCATCAACTGCCTGCCAGAACAGGCTGTCTTCTGACAGGGTCCTGCCCAGAGACTTTCCTGTGTATTGCCGCATAAACCTGAACAGGTCCCGTTGTGTCAGGCCGATATCCATGGCTGAAAAATACAGGGCTGCCACATCCTTGATTACCCAGCGCTGCGCCAGCTTTCTTTTGACCAGAGCCCGGTGAAGATCCAGTACCGTAAGCCTGTTTCCTCCCTGAGCTGCCATCATGAAATGGCACAGGTAGTAATCCCTGTGACAAACCTGGTGATCGTGCATCAGACGACTAATACTCACCACCTCTGTCAACAGCGACTGCTTATCATGGAATGCAGGTCGCTTCCTGGTCCAATCCCTAGTGTAGTCTTCAAGGTTTTCCTGGGTACCAACATCTTCGGTCACGATGAAGGATTCGCGCGTCCAGGGTAAAAATCCCCGTACACCAAAGGCGGCAATAACCGGTACAGAAATCCCCAGATCACGCAGGCGACGGATAGCCCGGTATTCGTTTCTGGCACTGATTACAGGCAAGCGACCGCGGACCAGGTTTTTCATAATTTCACCGCTACCCACCCCACGATGGTATTTGATGAAATACCGTTTGTTGGCCAGCTCAACGGCGAACGTCCTGCGATTCTCCAGAGCCCGGAAAACCTCACCGTCCTGTTTCAGGAAATAGGTAAACGGGTTTTCATTCCCAATAAGGGTTTGCAGATCTTCATTGACCCAAAGTTCATTCACGGCCATAAACCTGTGGCCCCTTTTCCATCAGGATAGTTGCAACCCTGTCTGGCATGTCATAAAAATCACCATCCTGGCCATAGGCAATACCGTTACTTCGCCAGCGGGCTTTTTCATCACTTTGCAGCATGAACGCCAATTCACCATTGAGCGTTTCCTGCTTAAATGGCTCTGGCACCACCCGGCCGGCTCCTGACTGCTCAACATGAAAAGCATAACCACAACTGGCTGTAGTCAACACGGGCAATCCTGCCACCACGGCTTCCAGCAACACCATCCCCGCACTTTCCTTCCGGGAAGGCTGTAACAGGTAATCGGCACCCTGGTAAAAACGGGGCAAATCATTTCTCCCCTCAAGAAATGTGACACATGCCGCTATACCAAGCGATGATGCCAGTTTCATATACCGGCCATGCTGATCACTGCCTATGACAAAAAACCGGACCCTGGATTTCAGGGAATCCGGTAATGCGGCAATAGCCTTCAGGCTGCGATCAAGCCCTTTTACCGGGTAACCTGTCCCAACCTGCAGAATCAGCAGCGTCTCTTCAGAAAGACCAAACTCATTCCGAAAGTTCCGCCGCACCTCATCGGCATCATTGCCGGCGCATCGGTTTCGGTCTATACCTGGTGGCACATCAATCATACGTTCAACTGAAGAGGGGTAACACCGCGCATATTCCTCTTTCTGCAGGGACGACAGCATGAAAAGCATCGCTTTTCCCGCTTCACCAAATACTGCTCTCTCAAAGGCCAGGTATTGTCCCGTGCGGGATGACAGGCGATACCACCATGCCCTTTCATGATATGCCTTCCAGGCAAAGCAGGTGTCTGCCGCGAAATAATAGTCCAGTCCTGGCAGGCGATTGAATCCGAAGACAGCATCATAGGCCTGGACATGGCAATGCTCTTTTATAAACGCTGCAAACGCCCGGCGCCTGGCGACTCGTGTCAAGCCGGATGGCGAATGCAGGACGCGCTCGATTCCTTCCGGCACCTCTCCTTGCCAGGACATGGCGATAATGCTGACCTGGGCACCTGCCCGCTTCAGACTTTCCGCAATATGCCTGCAGTCCCGTTGCAAGCCGCCATGGGGAAACCAGTCAAACAGGACAAGTGCAAACTTCATAGGCTATCCAGTGCTTCACTCACCTGTCCTGGTTCAAGCTTGTTCAGGCAGTCGGTATGGCCCAGGGGACACTCCCGCTTGAAGCAGGGACTGCAGTCGAGTCCCAGTGATACTATCTCAACACGCCGGGCAAGCGGTGGGGTAAATTCCGGGCTGGTAGAGCCGTAGACAACGACCAGAGGAATGCCCAATGCAGCGGCAATATGCATTAACCCTGAATCATTGCTGACAACCTTGTCCGCACAGGACATCAGGTCAATAGCCTCACCAAGCGATGTCTTTCCCGCCAGATTGTGACAGTTTGACTGATGTTCAATTCCTGCCAGGGTGCGTATGGACTCAGTATCGTTGGTGTCCTTGTCAGACCCCATCAGCCAGACCTGGCCTTTTTGCGCTATCCAATGCCGGGCTACCTCGGCGTAGTGTCTGGCCGGCCATTTCTTGGCCGCTCCGAATTCTGCCCCGGGACACAGAACCAGTACCGGTGAGGAAAGGTCAAGCGCCAGCCTGCCCAGTGCTGCTACCCGCTGCTCATAATCGACAGTCAGGGCTGGCCGTGGCAAATCATCCGGTAACGGCCTGTCCTCCCTGAAACCAAGGGCAGCAAAGCGTTCCACCATGAGCGGATAGGCCTGTTTGTTCAGCACCCGACAGTCATTGAGCAGCCAGGAGCGGGCTTCACCACGCCAGCCTGTTCGTAACGGGATACGCGCTAACCATGGCACGAGGGCCGATTTCAGGGAATTAGGCAGAACGATGGCCTGATCATATTTTTCAGCGTTTAATTCCCTGGCAATGACGCGACGTTTACCCAGTCCAATTTCACCATGGCCTACCGTCATCTCAACAGATTTTCTCACCTCAGGCATGTGCTCAAGCAACGCCCTGGACCAGGCGGGGGCCAGGACATCAATGATGGCATCGGCATGTTGGCGCTTCAGGATAATAAACAGGGTTTGTGCCATGACCATGTCGCCCACCCAGGAAGGCCCGACAATGAGGATTTTCATCTGACCTGTACTCCGCAGCTGACCATCAACCCTGGTTGGACTCCGGTGCTACACGCAGCACTTCATTCATGGTGGTGATACCTGCCGCCACTTTCTGTGCCCCGCTCAGCCTCAGGCTGCGCATTCCCTCCCTGAAAGCCTGTTTACGCAGCTTAGGCAAATCCCCCTTATCCTCAGAGAACTCCTGGAGGGTTTCGCTAAATGGCATAACTTCGTAGATCCCCTGTCTGCCCTTGAAACCGGTTTCCCTGCATTCAAGGCAACCTACCGGCTCAAACACCTGCTCGGGCATCGGGGCATTCCAGGGTTTCACCAGTGCCTGCCAGACTTCAGGATCTGGCTTGCCGGGCTGCTTGCAATGGGGACAAAGCGTGCGAACGAGACGCTGGGCAACAACCCCTACCAGGGTGGCCTTGACCAGGTAGGAAGGCACGCCGAGTTCCAGAAGGCGGGTAATGGCCGTGGGTGCATCATTGGTATGCAGTGAAGAAAGCACCAGGTGTCCGGTCAGCGCGGCCTGGATGGCCATATCAGCAGTCTCCAGATTCCTGATCTCCCCGATCATGATGATATCAGGATCCTGTCGAAGCAGTGCTTTCACCCCGTCGGCAAATGTGAGATCAATATTTTCCTGCACCTGCATCTGGTTGAAACTCGATTCCACCATCTCTATGGGATCCTCGATAGTGCAGACATTGACCTCCTTGGTGGCCAGCGTCTTCAGTGTCGAGTAGAGGGTAGTGGTCTTTCCGCTTCCTGTGGGGCCGGTAATGAGTATGATGCCGGTTTTCCTGTTGATCATTTCAAACCATCTGTCCTGATCAGACTCGTCAAATCCCAGGTCGCCAAATGATCTGAGCAATACATCAGGATCAAAAATTCGCATGACCATTTTTTCACCGAAGGCCGTCGGCAACGTCGAGAGTCGCAACTCCACTTCACTTCCTTCAGGACTCTTGGTTTTGAGGCGACCATCCTGGGGCTTGCGTTTTTCAGCTACATTCATGCGCCCGAGAATTTTTAAGCGGCTGGTCACTGCATTCATCACCTGCATTGGAATCTGGTAAACGGTGTACAGGACACCATCGATCCGGAAACGTACATTACCAACATCACGGCGAGGTTCTATGTGGATATCACTGGCACGCTGCTCAAACGCATACTGCAAAAGCCAATCAACGACACGGACAACGCCCTGGTCGTTGGCTTCGGGATCCTTGAGTGATCCAAGCTCAAGCATCTGCTCCAGGTTGCCCAGACCGGGCGCCCGCCCTCCTGCACCGGATTTGGCCATATCAATGGAAGCCGCCAGCTTGTAGAGCTCATCCGTCATACGTGCCAGTTCAACAGGATTGGCAACTACACGCTTGATAGGCTTGCGCAGGGCATGCTCGAGATCCGCTTCCCAGGAAGCAACAAAAGGTTCTGCACTGGCAATCGTGACATCCCTGGGACCTACCTCAACCGCCATGATCTTGTGGCGCTGGGTGAAAGCATAGGAGATTACCTGGGTCACCCTGGCAGCATCTATACCCAGGGGATCAATATGGTAATAGGGCTGGCCTGCCAGCTCAGCCAGGAATCGGGTCAGCTCCTCCAGGCCCAGCTTTTTGCCAGGGTTGAGCTGGTCTTCCAGGGACTGGTCCGCAATGAATGACAGGAGGTGGTTTTTCTGCTGTGCGGTGGTTCGTCGCCGGGAAGCGATATCATCCATCTGCTCCCGGGTAATTCGGCCCGCTTTATGCAATTCCCGCAGGAAGGAGCCAAGCTCCAGGTGATGGTCATTTGACTTGCTTTCTTTGACGGCGCTCATTGGGCTCTTGCAACAGTGCTGGCCAGGTATTTACACAGGAGTGTAAAGCTCCGAAAGGGAAAAACAAGCGTTATCTGGTCAGTACAGAAGGCAGCTCTCCTGTTCAGGGAGCAAGTGACTTTCTCAGTTTTCTGATCGCTGCTGCAGTCTTCGGCGAATCAGTCATTTCATGCTTGAGTTTACCAATCGTTGTCGACACTGTGCCGTAGCGTTTAAGGCCAAAACGGCTGGCTATTTCCTGCAGGGTCACGGCAGATACTTCCTGGCACAGGTACATGGCAATCCAGCGGGGAACATTTTTCGATCCCGGCCCCCTTGCCGCCTGCATGATACTTTTCTCAGTGACTTTGAAATGGGCTGCCACTTCTGCGATGACTTTCCTGATGGAAGGTCTCAGTCTGGCCTGGGCCCCTTTTGATTTGCCTCGGGCAGTGCCGGGCCTCAATTTTGCGCGGGAACGTTTAACGAACTTATCATCACCAAGAATGGAAAGCAGATTCTTCTTGCCATAGAAATGGGCAAGTTCATCATCCACTCCCTCAGCAACAAAGGCACCATAACGGGCATTGGCTCTTGCACCGGGAGGCATGGATGACAGCACAGGCTCTCTTACCAGCCATGCAGGTGCTTTGGCTTTATTGGTGTAAGCCATTAATGATGACCACTTCCAGGTGTCCGGCTTGTTCCTGTTCACTTTCGGCAGGGCATGAATGTAGCGGGAAACCCTCAGCAAATAATTCCCTGGCTGAATCAGGACCGCTTTATAGCGTGACACAAACACAGAACCACTTTCTTTCTTCATATTCTGGTAGTGCTGCGTGTACAGACCGTCGACCTGCCGCATAAAACGACTCAGATTGCCCTCAGGCGTTTTAATCAGCAGATGATATTCGTTGGCTATCAGGCAGTAACCAAGCACCTCAACATTCAGGCGCTGAGCCGCTTCAGCCAGGCAATCCAGGAAAGCCTGGTAATAGTTTGCTCCCGGAAAAAGTCGGGCACCTTCCTGCCCACGGTTGCTGACGTGATAACAGGCATCGGGATATTCAATTCGAAGCGGTCTGGCCATTTCTGTCTGTCCTTATTTTTTATTCTTTTCGGCTGGTAACGATTGAACAAGCGCCGTGGACACTGTCTTTCTCGTAACATTTCATCGATTGCAGGAGGATTTTCCTCTGCATTATTATGAATTAATTGTGTAATAAAAGTGCAGAATTGTAGAGGAAATCAGCACAAGAAAACAGGGGTGAAGGCGGAATCAGGGTTTTTCAGCAACAAAAACGGCGCGTACAGGTGCCGGATAGCCCTCAATAGTGATCGCCGGATTATCCTTGTCCAGGGCTTCAGGCAGGGATTCAAATGTCATCCATTCAGTAGTACGTTGCTCGTCAACGGTTGTGCGTGAGACGCTGGCAAGTCGTATATTTCTGTACCCGGCTTTTTTCAGCCACTCGTGCAGGGTATCAACAGTGGGCAAAAACCAGACATTGGGCATTCTGGCATAACGTCCCTGGGGAACCAGGGTCATGCCTTCTTCGCCTTCTATTACCAGGGTCTCCAACACAAGCTCACCCCCATGTCGAAGACAGTCTTTCAGGCCATATAAATGACCGAAAGGGGAACGACGATGATAGAGCACCCCCATGGAAAACACGGTATCAAATGCCCTCAGCTCACCTGGCAGATCTTCCAGGGCCAGCGGCACCACAAACACCGGCGGTTCTTTGAGGAAATGCCGGATCGCCCAATACTGCATGGTAAACAGCAGATGCGAATCCACGCCCAGGACAAAGCGGGCACCGGCGCCAGCCATTCGCCAGCAGTGATAACCGTTACCGCAGCCCACATCGAGCACTGTACGATTATCCAGTGGTGAAATATGCTCTTTCAGGCGATCCCACTTCCAGTCGGAGCGCCACTCGGTATCCATCTCAATGCCGAAAAGTTCAAATGGTCCCTTACGCCAGGGTTGAAGTTTCAGCAGGGTCGACTTGAGCTGCGCTCTTTCCTGGTCAGTGCATTGCTGCGGCTCTCCTATCCGTACACGTTCCCCGAGGTCATAGGACAGTGGCGTGATGTCCGGCAGGGCATTGAGCGCCTCCACCCAGCCATCAAAATCCCCATGATTAAATGCTGTTAGGAAATCACGGGGAAGCTTGTCGATAATCCGGGAAAGCTTTTTATTATCGAGGTAAGGAATGAGCGATGAATAATCCATGATCAGCCAGCCTGCTTCACTGCCACCATGGAGGCGAAATTGAAACACTGGAACCACATGTCACAGGCATCAAAACCGGCCTCATGCAGGCGCTTTGTATGTCTGCCAACCGTTTCTGGAATCAGTACTTTTTCCAGGGCAGCGCGCTTGCGGCTGATTTCAAGTTTCGAATAACCCTGCTGCTCCTTGAAGCGGTGATGCATGTCGATAAAAAGTTCGTTTAACACTTCATCCTCGAATCGGATTTTTTCCGAAAGCACCAGGATTCCACCCGGCTTCATGCCCTGAAAAATTTTTTCCACCAGTGCGTCCCGATACTCAGGAGCGACAAACTGTAAAGTAAAGTTCATGACCACCATGGAGGCATCATGTATATCTGTTTGCAGAATATCCTCGCAGCGAATGTCCACCGGCACACCGGCCTCTTCCCCCACCAGAATTTTCCGGAAACCATTGATCATGGATTCGGAATTGTCCACGGCAACAATCCTGCATCCGTCCTGGTGCATGTTCCTGCGCATGGACAGGGTAGCCGCCCCAAGGGAACACCCAAGGTCATAGCACAGACTGTCTGCCTGAACATATTCCGCTGCCAGGGTCCCGATCATGGAGATGATTGTGGCATACCCGGGTACCGAACGGTTGATCATATCCGGAAAAACAGCAACTACCCTGTCATCAAAGACAAAGTCTGCATGGGGAAGCCCCTGTGCGTAAAGTGTATCTTTCTCTGACAAGGATTATTCCTGGATTATGCGGGCCTGGTCATATCCCCGCTCTGTCAGTACCTGGCGAATCCTTGCGGCCATGTCTGCCAGGGATTCCTGGGACACTTCCCTGGAATTCCTGAAATCCATATCTGCTGTGGTATCCATGGGCATCAGGTGAATGTGGGTATGAGGCACTTCAATGCCAACGATGGAAACCCCGACACGAAGACAGGGCACAACAGCCTTTACAGCTTTTGCCACTTTCTGGCTGACACTCATCAGGTGTCTGGCCGTGTCTTCAGGCACATCGTCCCAATGATCCACCTCCTGCTTTGGAATAACCATGCAGTGGCCATCCCGAATGGGCATGATGGTCATGATGGAAATGCAAAGGTCGTCTTCCCAGATGAAATGACCGGGAATTTCCCGGGCGATGATTTTTGTAAAGATGCTCGCCACGATTGTTTCCTGCTTATGGGTTGGGACGCACGATTTTACAGGATTGACGCTACAGGGTCATTGGGCAATCGGCAATGCTGTCTTGTAGATAACCTGCCTCAGGACAAAGCTGGAATGCACATCAGAAACACCCGGCAAGGGAGTGATCTTGTTAAGCAGGAAATCCTGGTACTCCTCCATATCCCCAACGATGACCTTGACTTGGTAGTCTGCTGTTTGTCCGGTAATCAGGATACACTCAAGCACCTGGGGGTAATCACTGATGACCTGCTCAAATTCACCGAATCGTTCAGGTGTATGCCGATCCATCCTCACCTGGATGAGCGCCATCATTTTCAGCCCAAGTTTTGATGCATTCACCAGGGCCACATAACCCTCGATAATGCCGCTTTCCTCCAACTGTTTCACCCGCCTCAGACAGGGAGATGGAGACAGGCCCACTTTATCAGCCAGTTCCTGGTTACTGATCCTGCCGTTTATTTGCAGCTCCTGAAGTATCCGCTTGTCGGTTCTATCAAGCTCCACTGGATTCCACCTTATGTTGCTAAATTGCCTTTATGAGAAATTATATAGCTATATATAAAGTTTTATTAAAATTATATGCCATAAAATATCGAATAAAGGCGATATTCGCAATAATCATCCAATAATTTTGCTGTACACTACGCCCTCGCTTGGGCCACAAGCTTGAGCAGCAATAACGCGTAACATATAGAGGAAACGGAAGTGAGCCAGTTCAACCACAGCAAATACAAGGCATTTACCCCTATCGCCCTGCCCGACCGTACCTGGCCGGACAAGGTCATCAACAAGGCACCGACCTGGTGCAGCGTTGACCTGCGTGACGGCAACCAGGCCCTGATCGAGCCCATGTCAGTCACTCAGAAGAGAATGCTGTGGGACCTGCTCGTAGATACCGGTTTCAAGGAAATCGAAATTGGCTTCCCTGCTGCATCACAGCCGGATTATGACTTCGTGCGCTGGCTCATCGAGGAAAACAGGATTCCCGATGATGTGACCGTACAGGTCCTGACCCAGGCGCGACGCCCGCTGATCGAGAAAACCTTCGAGGCCCTCAAGGGAGTCAAGCAGGCCATCATCCACATGTATAACTCCACCTCGACAGTACAGCGCAAGGATGTGTTCAAGCTGGACAAGCAGGGCATCATCGATATTGCGGTCAACGGCGCAAAAGATGTGCTTGAGTGTGCCAGCCAACATCCGGATTCACACTGGCGCTTCCAGTATTCGCCGGAAAGCTTTACCGGTACAGAGCTGGATTTTGCCGTGGAAGTCTGTGATGCCGTCAATGATGTCTGGCAGCCGACTCCGGAAAACAAGGTGATCATCAATCTGCCTTCGACCGTCGAGATGGCTACCCCAAATGTGTATGCCGACCAGATCGAGTGGTTTTTGCGCCATGTGAAAAACCGCGAATCCATCATCCTGAGCCTGCACACCCACAATGATCGCGGTTGTGGCGTTGCGGCATCGGAGCTTGCCCTGATGGCTGGTGCCGATCGTGTCGAAGGCACCCTGATGGGTAACGGCGAACGCACCGGCAACCTCGACATCATGGTCATGGCCATGAATATGTACAGCCAGGGAATCGACCCCGAACTGGACTTCAGCGACATAGACCGCGTCACCTCGACCGTCAAGGAATGCACGCAGATAGAAACCCATCCGCGCCATCCCTATGCGGGCAGCCTGGTATTTACCGCCTTTTCAGGCAGTCACCAGGACGCCATCAAGAAGTGCCTGGATCGGTACAGCGAAGGAGATACCTGGGATATCGCCTACCTGCCCATAGATCCGCGGGACGTTGGACGCACATACGAAGACGTTGTCAGGGTAAATAGCCAGTCCGGTAAAGGCGGCGTTGCTTATGTCATGGACAGCAAGTATGGCTTCCAGCTTCCCCGGTGGCTGCAGATAGAGTTCAGCAGGACTGTTCAGAAAGCCGCTGAAATCTCTGGCCAGGAAATCTCTCCTGACCAGATATGGGAACTGTTCAAGACCGAGTACCTCGATTTGTCATCACCCTTGTTACTGAAAAGCTTTTCCATTGAAAAATCAGACCACGAGACTATTTCGGGAACGATCCAGCTGGATAACCAGGAGTTCGAAATTCGTGGTGAAGGGGCTGGCATGCTCGAGGCTTTTGTTGATGGCCTGGAAAGCACTTTCGATATGGAACTGCAGGTACTTGAATACGGAGAACATGCACTCAGCCAGAGCTCAACAGCAGATGCCGTTACCTATCTTCAGCTTAAGCATGATGGCAACCGCTTTACCGGTATTGCCATTGACGAAGATATTGTTACCTCCAGTGTAAACGCGCTGCTCAATGCTGTCAGCCAGGTGCTTCGCACTCAACGCGAAGAAGTCGCGGCCTGACAAATTGCACCGATACGAAAGCAGGGATAATTCCCTGCTTTTTTTGCCCCGACATTGCCTGGGAAATCCTAGGGAAAAACTGATTAAAAATAGAACAAATTCACAAACGTTTATTGAGCATACTACGGCTTTAATCTACTATTTTGGTCCTGGGGAATTACCTGCTGAACACAGACTGAGACATCAGGCGGAGTAGTGTCGTGAGCGACATCAGGAAGCACCAGACCAGCATCCAGACCGCTGAATCAGCCCCCTGTTCAGCCAATTTTCCACAGCCATATTTCACCGGGCAACAGTAACACCATGGAAGAAGCTACACCCGACCCCACGTTAGTTCTAAAACTCCTGGACACCCCTATGCCCTTTGGCAAATACCAGGGACGCATGATTATTGACCTGCCTGAAGACTACCTGTTGTGGTTTCAGCGCAAGGGCTTTCCTTCAGGGGAAATTGGCCATTTATTGCAACTGGCACTGGAAATTGACATCTCTGGTAGCAAAAACCTGGTTAAATCCCTAAAAAATGCCTGATATTTGCAAACTAAATCCCACTTTTCCTTTTAACTTTGAGATAAACCGCTCGAAAAGGAAATCTTTAGTGCTTTATGTCAAAAGTGGGAAAGTTGAGGTGAGGGCACCCCGATATGCGTCCACAAAGTGGATTCATGAGTTCGTTTATGACAAAAAAGACTGGATTGAGAGCGAGCTCGCCCGTCAAAAGCGTCATATGAAGCAGCGCCTGGTGATCGCCGATGGCCGTGAAGTCACATTCCTGGGTAAGCCAAGAACCATTGTTGCCCTGATCAGCCCCCAGCAGGATGTCAAAGTCACCCGCGACTTTCTGTTTATCTATACACGACAGAACACACCGGAAAAACTGGAGAAGTTGTTCAATCGCTGGCTTAAGGAAAAGGCCATGGAACACATGACCACCGAGACCATCAAGGTCGCCAGGGAACTGGGGCTGGAAGACCGCTTAAATAAGGTGATTTTCAGAAAAACCAAAACCAAGTGGGGGCATTGCTGCCAGGACGGCACGATCCAGTACAACTGGCTGGCCATGATGGCTCCACGGGAAGTCATCCGCTACCTCATTGTGCACGAGTGCAGCCACCTTAAGCATATGGATCATTCCAAACGCTTCTGGCAAACGGTAGAAAGTATTTGTCCTGACTACAGTGAGCACCGGCATTGGCTGGCCGAAAATGGCCACCGGTTCTGGAGCCGCCAGTAGACTCAGGCTGTTTTTTCAAACAGCAAGTCCCAAACACCATGTCCAAGACGTCGTCCACGACGCTCGAATTTTGTTTCCACGCGCTCATGTTCAGAGGCAAACTTTCCTTCACCGGCCATATTGTGAAAACGGGTAGATGCACTCATTACTTCCATCATCTGCTCCGCATAGTTTTCCCAGTCTGTCGCGAGGTGCAAAACACCTCCCACGCATAATTTGTTTGCAAGTGCATCAACAAAAGGCGGCTGGATCATTCGCCGCTTGTGATGACGTTTCTTGTGCCAGGGGTCCGGAAAATAGACCTGTATACGCTGCAAACTGCCATCATCAAAACAGTCTGCCAATACTTCCATGGCATCTGCCTGCATGACCTTGAGGTTGGTCAGACCGGCCTCGTGAATATCACGAAGGATGGTACCTATGCCCGGAGGGTGTACATCAATACCGATATAGTCCCGATCCGGATGCTGGGCAGCCATGGCAACAAGCGAATCCCCCATACCAAAACCAATCTCAAAAACCAGATCCGCATTACGACCAAAAACAGACTCGCGATCCAGTATGCCCTGGTCTTTGTCAATTCCATAAATTGGCCATAGAGTCTCAATGGCCTCTTGCTGGGCAGGCGTCAGGCGCCCACCACGGACGACGTAACTGCGAATGGGGCGCTTATGAGTTACGGCTTCTTCACTCATGACTGGTAAATTCTTTTTTGATAACAATGAAATAAAACATCAGCCCCCAGCCCGCAAGAAAACAGACGCCCCCCAGGGGAGTGATCATCCCGAGCCGGGATATACCCGTTAGGGCCAGCACATAAAGGCTGCCGCAAAAAAGGATGATTCCCGCCATGAACAGTCGCAGACACCAGTTCAACCAGACTCCATCTTCCTTGATGGCGGCCAGCAGACCTGTCGAGAGCAGGGCTATGACATGAAACATATGATACTGCACACCAGTTTCAAACACTGACATCAACTCTGCCGGGATTTTCTGTTCGAGCAAATGCGCACCAAAAGCACCGATTGCGACAACGAAAAATCCGTTGATTGCTGCCAGACTTAATGCCTGGCGACTCAGGGAATTTAACTTCATGTCCATGCAAGCTCCTGCTTGGGGTCGGTAATATGGCCGGAATACACCGGGACCCACAAAAAAACCGCCCAGCTGGGCGGTTTTCAAATAATACGTTCATCTTGAAGAGGCAGGTTAGGCAGCCATAATGCCTTTCACCTTGTTCATCGCATTTTTCTCCAGCTGACGAATACGCTCAGCAGAAACACCGTATTCATCGGCCAGCTCATGCAATGTGGCCTTGTCATCATTGAGCCAGCGACGCTGCAGAATATCCCGACTCCTCTCGTCCAGGGTTTCCAGGGCGACATAAAGCCCGTCAGTGGAGGTTCTCTCGTAATCTTCCTGCTCTACCGCACTGGCGGGATCAAAGGTAGTGTCTTCCAGGTACTGTGCCGGAGCCTGGTAGGCTTCATCATCGTCGGCATCAGCCGCCCCATCAAATGAAGCATCATAAGAGCTCATCCGCCCTTCCATCTGCATCACCGTTGCAGGCTCTACACCAAGATCCCTGGCTACGGCTTCGACCTCTTCCTGGTTCATCCAGCCAAGACGCTTCTTGGATCCGCGCAGATTAAAGAACAGCTTACGCTGGGCCTTGGTTGTTGCTACCTTGACGATTCGCCAGTTGCGGAGAATAAACTCATGCATTTCCGCCTTGACCCAGTGCACAGCAAAGGATACCAGGCGCACACCGACTTCAGGATTAAAGCGTTTAACGGCCTTCATGAGGCCAACGTTACCTTCCTGAATGAGGTCCGCCTCAGAAAGACCGTAACCGGAATAGCTCTTGGCCATATGGACCACAAAACGCAGATGGGCCAATACCAGTTTGCGGGCAGCATCCAGGTTTTCTTCATAGTAATACTGCCTGGCCAGTTCCTGTTCTTCTTCAGCCGTAAGCACAGCAATGCCGTTTACCGCAGTGATATAGGCGTTAAGGTCACGCCCTGGCACCATGGTATCTATGACTTGCAATGCCTTGCTATCAGTAACTGTACTGTTATCCAGTGTCATCAGACTTGTATTGCTCTCTTTTGTGTTTCGGTTAATCGTTATCAGGTCGTTGGTTTTCATATTCATAATGGTATACGCAACGCCGTAGCCGGCGGATTTTAACACTTATAAGGTTAGACAGCCAAGTTCTGGAAATGTTTCAACTTTTGCCCAATCTCCTTTTTTTTCATAGGGTTATGGAGGTTTCTGAGTCAAAAGCTGATCTCTACTTACTAATATAGGCACAATCCACGCAAATTCAAGTGATCCAGACCCGGTAATTGCCATGTAAATGTCCTGTAGAGAAACGGGGAGGCTGGTATAACATTACTACTCACCCCGAACAGCACAGAAGATTTGATCAGTAACAGGATAGATTATGATAAAAAAACCCGCAGATACCTCAGCACCCGTCCACGAGCTTATTCTCAAGCGCTGGAGTGGCGTTGCCTATGATCCGGACAAAAGTGTGGATACCGGGGCCCTGCGCGCGATGGCCGAAGCGGCTCGCTGGGCCCCCTCCTGTTTTGGCGACCAGCCCTGGCGCGTAATTTTTTGCAGCAAAAGCGCGAATGATGATGCCTGGGAAAAAGCCTGGAATTGCCTGGCAGAGGGCAATCAGCCCTGGTGTAAACATGCCCCTGTCCTTGCCATTATTTGTGCCGATACCCAATTTTCCCAAAATGACAAACCTAATCACTGGTCAGGCTATGACACCGGATCGGCCGCGTTGAGTATTTGCCTGCAAGCTGCAGATCTCGGCATCATGACCCACCAGATGGCAGGCTTTGACCCTGACAAGGCAAGGGAAACCTTTACGATTCCGCAACGCTATAAACCGATGGCTATGATGACCATCGGCTACCAGCTTGAGGAAGACAAAGTACCTGAGGAGTTCAGGGAGCGTGAAATGAAGCCTCGGGAGCGTAACCCCCTGGGAGAGCAATTCTTTCTCGGAGGCTGGGGTAAGTCGCTATAACTGGATATAAAAAAGGGAGCGAAAATCGCTCCCTTTTATCCTTTTATCCTTTTATC
>CAZDCK010000036.1:0-19759 GCA_964503965.1 uncultured Enterobacteriaceae bacterium
GAACAAGAATCCTTTGCTTGAAACGATGGTAGTTCATGTGTAGTCCCACTTGTTTTAGAAAAGCTTAGTTTTTAAAAAAATTGAAAAAACTCGCAGAGGCCTGTCAGGCTTCCAGCAGGTGTCCAGCGGCTTGTGATTATTATTCCAGCTTGACGGTTTGTTGGACGCAAGAAGGTTCTGTAAGTCTAATCGAAAGGTTAATCCCCTAATAATCCATTCAGAAGCAAATGCTTCTGACATTGTGTCTCTATAGATATTAAATTACAAAACGAATTTGTAATTACTCTTCCCTGAGAAACCCCTAATATCCCTAAGGCGGGCCAGCATATCAAATACTGCGGTGAGATTGAACACCTTAATTCCTAAAAAATCAAAGGATTTCTGCCGGAATCACTGACCAATCGGTCAGACACAAAAAAGCCTGTTTTTTCAGGGAATTTCCCTTAAAAGAAACAGGCTGTTTCTGAGTCATTTTGGTGCAATCTGAACTGACTGCCGAGTCAACTACCAGCCAGCTGCAGATTTAAGTCCATTACCGATTTCTGCAAGGCTACGAACAGTGGTGACACCTGCTGCATTCAGGGCTTCAAATTTCTCATCAGCCGTGCCTTTACCGCCAGAAATGATGGCGCCGGCATGCCCCATCCGTTTTCCAGCGGGCGCAGTAACACCGGCAATATAAGACACAACCGGTTTGCTGACGTTGCCCTTGATAAAGGCCGCCGCCTCTTCTTCGGCTGTACCACCAATTTCACCGATCATGACAATAGCTTCAGTCTGCTCATCTTCCTCTAGAAGCCCCAGTATATCGATGAAGCTTGATCCTGGAATCGGGTCTCCACCAATACCAACACAGGTAGACTGGCCGAAACCGTAATCCGTTGTCTGCTTGACTGCTTCATAAGTCAGGGTCCCGGACCTTGAGACAATGCCCACTTTGCCAGGCAGGTGGATATGACCTGGCATAATGCCAATCTTGGACTCCCCCGGTGTAATGATACCAGGACAGTTCGGTCCTATCAGTCGCACACCCAGTTCATCACATTTCACCTTTACTTCCAGCATATCCAGTGTAGGAATGCCTTCCGTGATACAGACGATGAGTTTGATTCCCGCAAATGCGGCTTCCAGCACAGAGTCCTTGCAGAACGGTGCCGGAACGTAAATTACCGAAGCTTCCGCACCGGTTTCCGAAACAGCTTCACTCACGGTATTGAATACCGGTAAATCAAGGTGGACCTGCCCGCCTTTACCCGGAGTGACACCACCCACCATATTGGTGCCGTATTCGATAGCCTGCTCGGAATGATAGGTGCCCTGTGAACCAGTAAAACCCTGGCAGATAACCCGGGTGTCCCTGTTAATAAGAATACTCATGCTGCACCTCCTGCTGCCTTGACTGCTTCCTTTGCTGCATCGGTGAGACTGTCTGCAGCAATTATGTTCAAACCACTCTCGGACAGGACCTTGCTACCCAGCTCGGCATTATTTCCTTCGAGACGCACCACGACGGGAACTTCTACACCAACTTCCTCCACTGCACCGACGATGCCTTCGGCAATCAGGTCACAGCGAACTATTCCGCCAAATATATTCACAAGAACGGCCCTGACGCTTTCATCGGACAGGATAATCTTGAAAGCTTCTGAGACACGCTCTTTTGTCGCGCCGCCCCCTACATCGAGAAAGTTTGCTGGCTGTCCACCGTGCAACTTGACGATATCCATGGTTCCCATGGCCAGGCCTGCACCATTGACCATGCAGCCAATATTCCCTTCCAATGCCACATAGTTCAGATCCCATTGGGCCGCATGCACTTCACGCTCATCATCCTGGGAGGGGTCATGCATTTCTTTAAGCGCTGGTTGCCGGTAAAGGGCATTCCCATCTATATTCAGTTTCGCATCCAGGCAATGCAGGTTGCCTTCTGTAGTAACAACAAGCGGATTGATTTCCAGCAGAGCGAGATCACGTTCCACGAACATCTTGGCCAGGCCAAGAAAAATCTTTGTGAACTGCTTGATCTGATCACCCGCCAGGCCAAGTTTGAAAGCCATTTCCCTGGCCTGAAAGGGTTGAGGACCTACCAGCGGGTCTATGGTGGCACGAAGAATCTTTTCCGGGGTTTCATGGGCCACTTTCTCAATCTCAACACCCCCTTCTGTCGAAGCCATGAAGACAATGCGGCGTGAACCCCGGTCTACTACCGCGCCAAGATAAAGCTCTTGATCAATATCCGTGCATTCTTCCACCAGTATTTTTGAAACCGGCTGTCCGTCCTTGTCGGTCTGGTAAGTCACCAGTCTTTTTCCCAGCCACTGCTTGGCAAATTCTTCGATGTCAGCCTTGTTGTCGACCAGCTTGACACCTCCGGCTTTACCGCGGCCTCCTGCATGGACCTGAGCCTTGACAACCCAGCGGTTGCCACCGATTTTTCCAGCGGCTTCCACCGCTTCTGCCGGAGCGTTGCAGGCATAGCCCTTTGAAACGGGTAAGCCATACTCCGCAAATATATTCTTGGCCTGGTATTCGTGTAAATTCATGAGATTACTGGCTCTCTTTTTTTAAGTGTCAGTGAGTTTAAGAAGTTTATTGCTGTTAACGTTTCTTGCGATTGGCCACATGAATGGCATGCCCATTTACGGCCAGGGCGGCTTCATGGACAGCCTCACACAAGGCTGGATGAGAGAACACTGTCAACCCGATATCCTCAGCACTAGTGCTGAACTCCATGGCAACAACAACGGTCTGGGCAAGATCTGCTGCAGAGGGACCAATAATATGACATCCCAGTACCCGGTCAGTTTTCGCATCTGCCAGCATCTTGACCATGCCATCAGAGTCATTCGCAGCCAAGGCACGACCTGACGCTGCAAAAGGAAAAACACCAACATTGTAGTCCACACCCTCTGCCTTTAACTGCTCCTCAGTTTTACCTACCGCGGCAATTTCCGGATGCGTATAAATTACGGATGGGACTAGATCATAATTCATTGAGGCTTTTTCACCGGCTATAATTTCAGCAACCATAACGCCCTCTTCCGAGCCTTTATGAGCCAGCATCGGACCACGCACAATGTCACCAACAGCATAGACTCCCGGGACCGAAGTAGCACAGTGGTCATCGACCTCTATAAAGCCACGATCATTTCGTTTAACGCCGCAGTCATCGGCTAACAGGCTTTCTGTAAATGGGCGACGTCCGACACAAACAATAAGCTTGTCGAAGCTTTCCTCTTTTTGTCCGTCCTTGTCTTCGTAGATTACCTTGACGCCTTTCGCTTTTCCTTTCTTGAGTTCGCTGCCGGTCACCTTGGCCCCCAGGCGAATATCCAGCCCCTGTTTTGTCAGGATTTTGTGTGCTTCCTTCGAAATCTGCTTGTCCACCATGGGCAGAAAATCATCAGCCGCCTCAAGCACAATCACTTCGGAACCCAGCCTGGACCAAACCGAACCCAGTTCAAGGCCGATAACACCCGCACCTATGACACCCAGACGTTTGGGGACTGCCTGAAATTCAAGTGCACCCGTTGAATCAACTATGACATCACCATCAAGAGGTGTTGGGGGAATCTCAATGGGCACAGAACCGGCGGCAAGAATAATGTTATCTGCAGTCAGTGTCTGGACCTTTCCGTCCTTGTCAGTGACTTCCACGACCTTGTCTTTCAACAGTTTACCGGTTCCCGATATTCCGGTGACCTTGTTTGCGCGAAACAAACCGGTAATACCACCTGTGAGCTGTTTTACCACTTTTTCCTTTCGGGCAATCATCGCCGGTACATCGATCCCTACCTTACTGACCTTGATACCATGAACATCAAAATCATGACTTGCTTCAGCATATTTGTGGGAAGAATCAAGCAGTGCCTTGGAGGGAATACAGCCAACATTAAGGCAGGTGCCACCATAGACTGGCTTCTGATCTTCATCAATCCATTTCTCAATGCATGCTGTTTTCAAGCCAAGCTGTGAAGCACGGATAGAAGCTACATACCCTGCGGGACCTGCTCCGATAACCAATACATCATAATCTGCCATTGTTTTTTCCTGTCTTCCTGTCTCTGTTTATAAATGCCCCAGGGCAAGTTTGCAGTCAAATAATTCAACCCTACACTTCAAGAAATATACGTGCCGGGTCTTCCAATAACTCCTTGATTGTCACCAGGAACTGTACGGCTTCTTTTCCATCGATCATGCGATGATCGTAGGAAAGTGCCAGATACATCATGGGTGCGACTTTAACTTCACCGTCGATAGCCATTGGTCTTTCCTGGATCTTATGCATTCCCAGGATTGCCGTTTGAGGTGGATTGAGAATCGGAGTCGACAACAGCGAACCAAACACACCACCGTTGGAGATGGTAAAGGTGCCACCTGTCATCTCTTCTATGCCGAGCTTACCGTCACGGGCCTTGAGACCATAATTGCGAATATTTTTTTCTATGTCTGCAAAGCTTAATGTATCGGCATCACGCAGCACTGGTACTACCAATCCTCGAGGTGATGATACTGCAACGCCGATATCCTGGTAGCCGTGATAGATAATGTCATTACCATCCATTGAAGCATTGACAGCAGGGAAACGTTTCAGAGCTTCGACACTGGCACGTACAAAGAAAGACATGAATCCAAGGCGTGTACCATCATGCTGCTTTTCAAATGCATCCTTGTATTTATCCCTGAGCGCCATAACCTCCTGCATGTTGACTTCATTAAACGTGGTCAGCATCGCAGTTGTCTGGGTAGCCTGCAATAAGCGCTCGGCGACCTTGGCACGCAATCGTGACATGGGTACACGCTTCTCTACCCTGGAACCGTCATTTGAGACACTGGGTGCTGCAGCTTCAGGTAATGGAGATCGAGGAACTTCCGGCACTTTCTCTTCAGGCGCCCTGTTCATAAAATTAACGACGTCTTCCTTGGTCACACGGCCATCCTTGCCAGTGCTTGGAATAGAGTTCGCATCAAGGCCATTTTCTTCAATGAGCTTGCGGGCCGCCGGGCTCATCAACACTTCTACACCGCTTTTGTCTTCATCGACAGAAGCTTCTGCGGAGCTTTCCTCCGCTGGCGCCTCAGCACTTTCCGGTGCCTCAGTTGCCGAGGCAATCTCACCTTTTTCAAAGACAGCCAGTATTTCATTGCTGACAATCGTATCGCCCTCACCTTTGAGTACTTCCTTGAGGACTCCATCTGCAGGTGCGACGACCTCCAGCACTACCTTATCTGTTTCGATATCCAGAAGCAGCTCATCCCTGGCTACACTTTCACCCGGCTTTTTGTACCAGGTGGCAATGGTGCCGTCAGGTACAGACTCGGGTAAGGTCGGGGCTTTGATTTCAATTGTCATGCCATGTCCCTTTTATTAATGCGGTTATATTTCCTGATAGGTTTACAAATATTCAGCCAGAAAAGCTGACATTAACTTTCATCCAGTCCCAAGGCATCACTAACCAGTTTTTCCTGCTGGGCAAGATGCAGTGCCATATATCCCGCTGCAGGTGAAGCGGATGCCTCACGGCCAGCATAATCCAGCTGAAAATCAGGACGTGTGCGACGGATAACTCGTTTAATATGGTGCTGACTTGGATACCATGCTCCCATGTTCTGGGGTTCTTCCTGGCACCAGACCACTGTCTCATAATTCTTGTAAGGCTTCAGAATCTCATGGAGCTTCTCTTCCGGGAAGGGGTAAAGCTGTTCAAGACGAATAATCGCGGTATCCGTTATATTCAGTTCACGTCGTTTGGCCCGAATTTCGTAATAGATCTTGCCACTACAAAGCACAATGCGTTTTACTTTCTTCGGATCGATATTATCGTCAGTTTCAGGGATAACGTTCTGGAACTCGCCGTCCGCCAACTCTTCAAGCGACGATACTGCCTCGGGATGACGCAACAGGCTCTTCGGGGTCATGACCACCAGCGGTTTACGCAGTGGCCTGATAATCTGGCGACGCAGCATATGGAATACCTGCGCGGGGGTGGTTGGTACACAAACCTGGATATTTTCTTCCGCACAAAGCTGCAGAAAACGCTCAAGTCTTGCCGAGGAATGTTCCGGTCCCTGTCCCTCATAACCGTGAGGAAGCAACATGGTCAGGCCACACAATCTTGCCCATTTGTACTCACAACTGGTCACAAACTGGTCAATGACAACCTGGGCACCATTGGCGAAATCACCAAACTGGGCCTCCCAGATCACCAATGCATCAGGACGTGTACTGGCATAACCAAACTCAAAGGCAAGGACTGCTTCTTCAGAGAGAATCGAATCAAAAATGACAAATTTACGCTGGGATTCAGAAATATGGCTCAGGGGCACATGACTTCTTCCGGTTTCCTGATCGCGCATGACAGCATGTCTGTGGGAGAAAGTGCCACGTCCCACATCCTGTCCGGTAATACGCACTTTATAGTTATTATCAACCAGGCTTGCATAGGCCAGGCACTCAGCAAACCCCCAATCCACAAGCTGTTCACCACTGGCCATGCGAGAGCGGTCTTCCAGCAGCTTCCTTACCTGTCGATTCGGCTTGAACCCCTCAGGTAAGGTAACCAGGCGCTCTGCCAGCTTTTTCAGATGAACGATATGTATATGGGTTTCACAGGGCATATCCCAGGAATGTCCCAGGTAAGGTCGCCAGTCAACAAACAGGGCTGTATTGGGTACATGTACAAGGCTTTTCACCACGTGCGTACCTTCATCCAGAGACTTCCTGTAACCGGCATTCATCTCTTCTGCATGTTTTTCAGAGATGAGTCCTTCCTTGATCAAACTCTGGGCATACAAGGCACGGGTGGAAGGATGCTTCTTGATGGCCTGGTACATCAGGGGTTGTGTTGTTGTAGGCTCATCCGTTTCGTTATGACCACGACGACGATAGCAGACAAGATCCACTACCACGTCCTTTTTGAATTTATTCCGGTAATCCAGGGCTAAATGGGTTACGAACATAACCGCTTCAGGATCATCACCATTCACGTGGAAGATAGGAGCCTGTACCATTTTGGCCACGTCAGTACAGTATTCCGTGGAACGGGAATCATCGCGGCGTGAGGTAGTAAACCCGACCTGGTTATTCAGCACGATATGCACAGTACCACCGGTACCATAGGCGCGTGTCTGTGACATCTGGAAGGTTTCCATCACGACACCCTGCCCCGCAAATGCGGCATCACCATGAATAATGATTGGCAGTACAGTTTCACCTTCAGGATCTTTCCTGCGATCCTGACGTGCACGGACAGAACCCTCCACTACAGGTGACACAATTTCCAGGTGCGATGGATTAAAAGCCATGGAACAGTGCACTTCACCGCCGGCTGTCATGATGTTGGAAGAAAACCCTGAGTGATATTTCACATCTCCGGAGCTTTCGTAGACGGCCTTTCCTTCAAACTCGGAGAAAAGGTCGGTTGGATTCTTGCCCATGATATTCACAAGGACATTTAGACGGCCTCGATGAGCCATACCAATAACAATTTCCTTGCACCCGTTCTCACCGGCACGCTGGATGATGTCATCGAGGGCATGAATCATACTCTCTCCACCTTCCAGGCCAAAGCGCTTGGTACCCGGGTATTTACCGTCGAGATGCTTTTCCAGCCCTTCGGCAGCACTCAGGCGTTCCAGGATATGCAGTCGTTTAGTTGTACTGAAATCTGGTTTACCGCGATTACTCTCAATACGATTCTGGATCCACTGTTTCTCTTCCAGGTTAACCAGTCCCATGAACTCATAACCAATGGAGGAGCAGTAAATATTTTCCAGGATTTCGATTATTTCAGATAACCTGGCCGTACTTTCTTCGATAAAAAGCGGCTGGGTCTGAAAAACCAGATCCAGGTCGTTTTCAGAGAGATTATGAAAATCCAGGTCCAGGTCAGGGACTTTTTCACGGAACATGATCCCGAGCGGATCAAGCTTGGCATGCTGGTGGCCACGTACACGATAGGAAGAAATAAGCTGTACTACGCTGACCTGTTTGGCTTCGTGGACGAGATTGTTACCTGCCACAATCTCAATACTGGATGCCATTCCTCTTCGAGGCAGTCCCTTGAACTGCTCGACGATTTCTTCATGACTGATTTCCTCGCCATTACCACCTTCTACAGCTGGCAATGCCGTAAAATAGTCTCGCCACTCATCAGAAACGGAAGACGGATCATGTAGCCAGGATTCGTATAATCCTTCTACATAATCAAGATTACCGCCGGCAATATGACCGGACTTCAACATCAACTCACGAAAATTTTCCAGCATTTCTAACTATCATCCCCCTGGACGGCAAGGAACTGCCTGGACAGAAATTGGGTCAGGTGCCCCGCTCCATCAACATGGAACGGATATGACCGATGGCTTTGGTAGGATTCAATCCCTTGGGGCAGACGGCAACACAATTCATGATGCCCCTGCAACGAAACACACTGAATGGATCTTCCAGATCAGCAAGGCGTTCTTCCGTTTTCGTATCACGCGTGTCAGCCAGGAAGCGATAGGCCTGAAGCAACCCGGCTGGACCGACAAATTTGTCCGGGTTCCACCAGAAAGACGGACAATTGGTAGAACAGCAGGCGCACAGGATACACTCGTAAAGTCCATCCAGTTTCGCCCTGTCTTCAGGAGACTGCAGACGCTCTATTGCAGGTTCCGGCTCATCATTCTGGAGATAGGGCTTGATGCGCTCGTATTGTTTGTAGAAGGCTGACATGTCAACCACCAGGTCACGTATCACAGGCAGTCCGGGCAAAGGCCGGATGACCAGCTTGTCATTTTTGACCACCTCGGAAAGATGGGTAATACAGGCCAGACCATTAACGCCATTCATGTTCATGCCATCGGAGCCGCACACCCCTTCCCGACATGAACGTCGGTAAGTCATGCTTTCATCCTGCTCTTTCACCATGTGCAGTACATCAAGCACCATAATGTCCTTGCCATCGGGTATTTCGATATCGAAATCCTGCATGGAGGGTTTCAGGTCTGTTTCCGGGTTGTAGCGGTATACGCTTACTTTCATCGCTCAAATCTTCTGATTAAGTAACTTCGTTTAACATTTACAGGAACCAAGGTTCCTGACCTTCAATTTAACGGATACAGGGGAGACAAATTGATTGTCACCATTCACCAAATAGCTCGCCCAATCCTCTTTAATAAGTCCTGATTTTTGGTTCAAACGTTGGAACAGTCTTCGGTGTGAAATTCACACCGCGCTTGGCCAGGCTCTTCGTATCAGGGAAATACAGTGAATGGCACAGCCAGTTCTCATCATCCCTTTCGGTGAAGTCTTCACGGGCATGGGCACCACGGCTTTCATCCCGGCCTTCTGCTGCAATTGCTGTAGCTTCCGCCACCTCAAACAGGTTTTCTAGCTCCAGCGCTTCAATGCGTGCTGTATTGAAGGTGTTGCTCTTGTCTTCAAGATGCTGGTTTTCAATGCGCTCACGCAATGCCTGCAATTTACTGATTCCTTCCTGCATGAAATCACCACGACGGAAAACACCGAAATGATTCTGCATGATGTTCTGCAGTTCCTTGCGCAAATCTGCGGTTTTCTCGCCGCTCCTGGACTCATTCAGGCGTGACAAACGCGCCATGGCGCCTTCGATATCCGACTCACTGGCTTCCTGCTGTTCAACGCCACCACTGAGCATTTTCTCGATATAGATGCCGGAAGCGCGGCCGAAGACCACGAGATCAAGCAAGGAATTACCCCCCAGACGATTGGCGCCATGGACAGAGACACAGGCCGCTTCACCGCAGGAGAACAGTCCTTCAATGACCTGATCATTACCTTCCGCATCGAGGGTCAGGGCCTGGCCATGCACATTCGTCGGAATACCACCCATCATGTAGTGACAGGTCGGAATGACAGGGATCGGTTCCTTGACAGGATCAACATGGGCAAAGGTCCTGGACAGTTCCAGGATACCGGGCAGTTTTTCGTTGAGGACTTTCTCACCAAGGTGATCCAGTTTCAGCAGTACATGATCAGCATCCGGGCCTACGCCCCTGCCTTCAAGAATTTCAAGAATCATGGACCGTGCCACGACGTCACGACCAGCCAGATCCTTGGCATTGGGCGCATAACGCTCCATGAATCGTTCACCATCCTTGTTCACAAGGTACCCGCCTTCACCACGGCAACCCTCGGTTACCAGAGTGCCTGCACCGTAGATGCCGGTCGGGTGGAACTGCCACATTTCCATATCCTGCATGGGGAAGCCGGAACGCATGGCCATGCCAATTCCGTCGCCGGTATTAATAAGGGCATTGGTGGTGGACGCATAAATACGCCCAGCGCCGCCGGTAGCCAGGACAGTCGCCTTGGATTTGATAAATACCACTTCACCATTTTCAATGCAGATGGCTATCAGGCCGACAACATGACCAGCCTGGTTCTTGACCAGGTCAACGGCATACCACTCATTTAGAAACTGGGTGTTGTTCTTCAGATTAGCCTGGTAAAGGGTATGCAGCAGTGCATGGCCGGTCCGGTCGGCGGCAGCACAGGTACGTGCCGCCTGCCCACCCTTGCCATATTCACGGGACTGGCCACCAAAGGGACGCTGGTAAATACGTCCATTCTCATTACGGGAAAAAGGCAGGCCCATATGGTCGAGCTCAAACACGGCCTGGGGGCCTTCCGAACACATGTATTCGATCGCATCCTGGTCGCCGATATAATCGGAACCCTTGACCGTGTCATACATGTGCCAGCGCCAATCATCATCCGGGTCAGTACTGGCAATAGCACAGGTAATGCCTCCCTGGGCAGACACGGTGTGGGAACGGGTCGGAAATACTTTTGATATAACCGCGGTGTTATAACCTGACTGGCTCAACTGCAGCGCAGCACGCAAGCCTGAGCCGCCACCGCCAACGATCAGCCCGTCAAAAGTCATGGTTCTGATATTAGCCACTGCTTACAAACTCCATAAAATCATGATGCCCCAGATGAAATAAACCATCGTTATACCGAGGCAGATCACCAGGAACAGAATACGAACAAAGGTGCCCTTCGAGCCGAGCATGCGGGTAGTCAGGTAATCAGTGGCTACCGTCCAGATGCCTACCCAGGCATGAGCACACAGCGCCACCAGCGTGGCAAGACTGAAAATCTTCATGCCCGTATCAGAGAACAGCGCACGCCAGCGGACATAGTCCATTTCCGGGGTGGTAAATATGATTGCCGCGTGGCAAAGCACATACATGAGAATAATAACGGCACTGATGCGCTGCACCAGCCAGTCATAGAGACCGTTACGGCCCAAACTGGTGACATTGGTTACCATAACCACACCCCCAGTGCCACGATCAGTATGGCGCTTATGATAATGACTGCCTGGGCAACCCTGGGGGCAGCTTCCTTGGTTTCACCGAATCCCATATCCATCAGCAGGTGCTTCACGCCGGCTATCATATGATAAGTCAGGGCAGACAGTATGCCCCACACCACAAAAGTCACCAGAGGTGAAGACAGGGTTTCCATGAGCCGGTCAAATTCGCTGGGGCCTGACAGGGACAGGTCGAGCATCCACAGAAGAATGCCAACGCCCACAAAAAGAATGACACCGGAAATACGGTGGGTAATGGAAGTGTAAGCCGCCAGTGGCAACCTGATTGTGCTGATATCGAGATTAACCGGCCGATCATTGTTCGAGGTAGGTTTCACTGCGTCCTCTTTAAAATGCCAGAATAAACATCATTAAAATTTTTTACCTATCAGATTTAAACCTACTGATAAATAAACCTTATCAGTCTTCGCTTGCAGGCGAAAAACGGCGCCTATTATGCCCTATTTAACTACTGCCTTTGAATCTTTTTTCGCATTTTTCTTCAAATATGCACGATTTACTGGATCATAATTTTCTTTAGATTCCCGGACCTTATGCACCTTTTCTGTGCATAACCCATAAAGCCCTTGTGACTTTAGATGAAGCATTTTTTGACTCACCTGTAATTGACAATTTTATTAACAGGGGATAGTGTTGCCCCTCCGTACAACGCGCAGTTACATCGCCGTTCGTCATCGAAAAACAATCTCTTACTAGGAGCATCTATGGCTGAGAAAAAAGCTCAGTTGTCAGTGGACGGCATTGACGAGACCATCGACCTACCCATATACGAAGGCACTACCGGACCGGATGTAGTTGACGTCCGCAGCCTGGTATCCAAAGGAGTTTTCACCTACGACCCCGGCTTTATGTCTACAGCCTCTTGTGAATCGAAGATCACATACATTGACGGGGGCAATGGCGTACTGCTTTACCGCGGCTACCCGATTGAACAACTGGCCGAAAAATCTGACTTCCTTGAATGCTGCTACCTGCTGCTTAATGGCGAATTGCCGACCCCGAAAGAAAAAGATGAATTCGTCTTTAATATTAAGCATCACACCATGGTCCATGACCAATTGACGACAGTGCTGCATGGTTTCCCACGCCATGCCCACCCAATGGCTATCATGATTGGTGCCGTTGGCGCCCTTTCCGCCTTCTATCACAATGATCTGGACATCGATGATACGGAACACCGCGAACTGGCGGCTATTAGGCTGATTGCCAAAATCCCGACCCTCGCGGCCATGTGCTACAAATACTCCATTGGCCAGCCGTTCATGCAACCGCGCAATGACCTGACTTTCTCGGAGAATTTTCTCTACATGATGTTCGGTACCCCTTGCGAGGATTACAAACCCAGCCCGGTTCTGGCTGACGCCATGGACAAGATCTTCCTGCTCCACGCGGACCATGAGCAAAATGCTTCAACTTCCACCGTCCGCCTGGCCGGCTCTACCGGTGCCAATCCCTATGCCTGTATTTCTTCAGGCATTACTGCCCTGTGGGGACCATCTCATGGTGGTGCCAATGAGGCCGTGCTTAAAATGCTTGAGGAGATCGGTGATGTCAGCAACATCCCCAGCTATATCGAGCGGGTCAAGGACAAGAACGATCCCGTCAAGCTGATGGGTTTTGGACACCGTGTGTACAAGAACTTCGATCCACGTGCCCACGTGCTGCGTGATGCCGCCAAGGATGTACTTGAGGAACTTGGCCACGCCAATGATCCGCTGCTGGATATCGCCAAGGAACTGGAAAAAATTGCTCTTGAGGATGACTACTTTATCCAGCGCAACCTCTATCCCAATGTGGACTTCTACTCTGGCATCATTCTGAAAGCCATCGGTATTCCCACCAACCTGTTCACGGTGATTTTTGCCACCGGCAGAACACCAGGCTGGGTTGCCCACTGGCATGAGATGATTTCCAACCCATTCAAGATTGGCCGTCCGCGTCAGCTTTACACCGGCCCAACCCAGAGGGACTATCCGGACAAGTAAGCATACTCCCTGACTCAAGATCAGGGCATAAAAAAAGGCAGCCTGGGGCTGCCTTTTTTATTGTCGATCTGGTGGTTAAATCGCAACGATCTGCTCGGCCTGGGGGCCTTTCTGACCATCAGTAACGATAAACTCTACCTGCTGACCTTCAGCGAGGGTTTTAAAGCCTTCGCCCTGGATAGCGCTAAAGTGGGCAAATACATCCGGACCGCCTTCCTGGGCGATAAATCCGTAACCTTTAGACTCGTTGAACCATTTAACGGTACCTTTGACTTTCTCTGACATTGTAATTTCCTCTGGAAAAATTTTCTTGATAACGCCTGTTAATTAAGACGAAACCCGCAATCAAAACGTTCTTGATGTGGTGCCTGCGGGACGGAGGAAGTACAAAGTTTCCGCGTAACGAAGGGACGATCTATGACGGTCTTGTTGCTACAATCACATTAGGCAGATTTTCAAGGGAAGTCAATAAAATAGTGGTGTTCCCGCTCATTTTCATATTTTTTTTAAATTTCCTGAATCCAGGAGATTTACAGCGTCGGGTGACCGGTGAGGAAATACTGTATTAAACCGCAGATACAAAAAAGGCAGACTGTTTCCAGTCTGCCTTTTGTGAACAGCGTCAGTTCTTTTTACAGAGCGACGATCTGTTCTGCCTGGGGACCTTTCTGTCCCTGGGTCACGATGAATTCAACACGCTGGCCTTCGACCAGAGTCTTGAAACCGCCACCTTCGATGGCGCTGTAATGGGCAAATACGTCCTTGCCGCTTTCCTGTTCGATAAAGCCGAAGCCTTTGCTTTCGTTGAACCACTTAACGGTTCCAGTAGTTTTTTCTGACATGGAAATTATCCTGTAATCATAAATTAAGAATCGTCTGCCAACATGGCAAGACGGCATAGCACAATAGAGACGTAAATTTGGGACTTACAGGACGAACAAAGTACAGAATTGCTGCGAACGGGAAGAGACAAACTTTGACTTACTTGTAGCTGAACCGCACAGTATAGCGTATGTTCCGGCAAGTCAACGTTTATTTTCAAGGTATTCAAGTATTTTTATGGCAGCAAAAGCCGTTCTTTTTGATTTTGGTAACACCCTGGTCTCCTATTACAGAAAAGAGGAGTTCGACTCTGTTCTTGAACGCTGTATAAAAAATGCAGCGGACTATCTCAAACCCCATGGGTTGTTTTATGAACACGATGTTATTCTGGCCAGCGCCAGGGAATACAACACTGAACGGGAAGACCTGAAAGTCACCCCCATTGAAAACAGGCTTGCCGCCCTGTTCTCATTAACAGCCACCCACCAAAATCTCATGCCAGGCCTGGTTGATGCCTTTATGGCACCCAACCTGGCCGCAGCCAAAGTCTCCGATGGCTGCCGTGAAGCCCTGGAGAATATCAGGGAGAAAAACCTGTATACCGGCATCGTCTCCAACCTGCCCTGGGGAAGCCCACCGGCGCCCTGGACCAACCAGCTGGAAATACTGGGTTTGCTGAAACTCTTTGATGACATCACTTACTGCATGGATGTCGGTTTCAGAAAGCCCCACCCGGCTATTTTTGAAGCCGCCCTTAACAAGGCCGGGGTTTCTGCAGAAGAAGCCATCTTTATCGGTGACGACCCGGTCTGGGATGTGAAAGGAGCCTTGGATGCAGGGATACAGGCCCTGCTTTATGATCCGGAAGAATCTCAGCCTGTCTCAAACGTTCCCATCATTCGGCATATGAGCCAGGTGCTGGACTACTGCTGACTGCCAGGAGTCTAGCGCGTGGTAAACGCGGCTTTCAAAACAGCTTCAGCATCCTTGCGTGCATCTTCCACCACGATGCCTGCCAGATGTTCCTGCTCGATGATGGCAATGACCCGCTTTGCCGCGGCCTGCCTTTCCGGATGTGTCGTAGCCGCTTCCATCTCCTGATGCGCTTCACGCATGCGCTGCAGGGTTTTCTTGCCGCCGCCCCCACGCAGGAAATAAAACGAGAGAATCCAGCAGATAATAATCAAAACAAACAGGTAAAACACACGGCCTCCAGGGATTTTCAATGTGCCTGTAAAAATGCTGCACAAGCATATCAGAATACCGCCCGGGAAAGGATTGATCCCGGTTAAATTTCAGGTCATGAATCTGTGCCGGGCTAGCGGCCAGACATCGCTTCCACAAGTGGCGAATAATCAATGAACCGGGCCAGCTCGTCCCGTGACCGGGGCATCCTGTCTTTCTCTTTTGCCACCCAGGCTTCTTCAGTCTCCAGGACATCAAGCATGTCCGGCACAATCTGCACAGGGAATTCCATCTCGGGCCAGCCCCCGGCAATCTCCTCCTCGCTATAGCTGATCACTTCGGCAATTTGGGGCCAGTAGGGCCCAGGATTTTGCCTGAGTGCTTCAGTGGCCTCAATCAGTGCCCTCAAAAAAGTTACAATAGCGCGACGCTTATCCGGATCCGCCAGGTCACTGGCCCGGGCATGCAGGTTAAATACTTCTCTGTAGACACTGCGATCCTGTAGCACGATGGCATCGTCCCCGAGTTCCTCAATAGCCGAAGCCGGTTCCGGCTCCCAGATGGCGATAACATCTGCCTCACCAGCCAGCATGGCCTGGGACATATAATCCATGGAGGCTTTGACGCCAGCTTCCAGACGGGGAAACGGCACCAGGGTGATATCCTCTTCCGTAAGCCCCACCTCAGCCAGCATGGCCACCAGATAGTAATTGGCGGAAGTGTTGTAGGGCACCATGACTCGTTTTCCCGCCAAGTCTGCCAGCGACCCAATACCTGAGGAACGCTTACCTACCAGGCGATAGAAGCTCTCCGTCACTGTGGCGATGATGCGCAGATCCGGGTTAACCAGGGACTCACGCAATAGCTGGGTTTCGGCATTGGTGGCGATATCCGCTTCCCCGGAGGTAATCCGGGTGATGCCCCCTTCTCCGACGGATATTGCTACAGGATAGAAACTTTGGGCCGCCACCACGACTGGCGACAACTCGATCCAGTAGGAACCTGAGACACGAATCGTGGGCAGGTAAACATCATCCATCGGCTCTGTCATGGCCGATTGTGAATCCCCGAACATCCCCTCTTCTGAAACTGATCCCATGGTTGAGCTGGAATCACCACCGCAGGCCACAAGCAAGGCGGTAAAGACGGCCCCGGTCACCCATTTTATTGATGTTGTATAAAAACCCATTGCAATGTGCCCCGGTAACTCAATTCAATCGGTCGAGCCTACCATGGCAGGGCAACAGCGTCCCGAGGAATATTAATCGCTGAAGTTATTTCACCCTTAGGCACTCTCCCGGAACCATGAACCCGGGCCATTTACGATAATCGGGCATAAAAACCCGCTTCAATGAAGCGGGTTCTTTATGAGACTTACCCAGAGCCGGTCAGCGATCAGTTCTTCACCAGGCAGCTTACTGATTCTCCAAAAACCAGCGCATCAGTATCAGCATTAAAGAGTTCGCCGGTAACCGTGCCATTGATGATGAAACCGGGTTCGATTGCTTCCGCCCCTTCCAGGACATCGTCCGCATCACTGTCAAATTCGATCTCGATTTCATCGCCACTGATGGGCCGGGTTTCTGACTGGATAGTATTGTCACCGGATGTCAGGACCGCGTAGTAGTCTCCGGCAGCCAGGTTCTTGGCTTTTACCTTGGCTTTGGAGCGGGTCTGCTCACCAGCCTCATGACGCACTTCACAGGAGGCAAACAGGTTCACTTCGTCAGCGTCATCACTGTCGTCATCGGCTGACTCATCAGAATCCTCATCATCATCCTCATCAGAATCCTCATCATCAGAATCATCGTCATCGGAGTCATCATCCAAATCATCGTCATCCTCTTCCTCATCATCGTCGTCGATAAAGGTTGCGTAGTTATCCAGTTCAGCACAGGTCGGCCCATCTTCCGGTTCGGCAATGGTCAGCTCATAATTAAAGGATTTTCCGCGGCGAAGCATAACCAGATCAAAATACTTACCGTCAAACTCGCTCCCCGTACCTTCAATCAGGACACAGGGAACAAGCAGCTCGCCATTTTCAAAATCGGCTTTTGCAGTCCCCTTCACTCTATCAGCCATCGCGGCCTGGGACATCATCAGGGTAGCTGCAGATACCACAGCACATAGCGTAAGTTTTTTCATGGTTTTTCCTGTTTCGAATTAACAAATATACAGGTTATTGTGTAGCACATTTGACTGGCACACATTGTTATAGTTCACATTGCGAGTATTTTTTGTTTCTGGTTTGGCCTGCCCTTGCTCAAGCCGGAATAAATCAAATAGCCAGAATCATTTCACCCCGCAGGCCATTAGCCGTTGAGCTAACAGGAATAGTGAGTTTATCCAGGGACAGCTGGTCGCCACGCAACACCAGATCCCGTTCCAAGGATATGGTGTTCTCCCCCCGGCCCTGGTAAGGGTGTTGTGTCCATACCTCGCGCTCGATGACGGGAGGCAGAAACAGCTGGGTAACAAAAGCGCTCCACTGGGCGGCGCCGGGAAACAGCGCACGGACATGAATATGGGCCAGGCGTCCGGAATACCAGCCCGGAAAGATGGTCGTGAATTCCACACGACCGGATTCATCGGCGATCTGGTGTCCGCGCAGAAATGTCGGTCGGTCGCGGGTATCCAGGATTTGACCACCGGGCTTCATGGTGGTGTTATCGATGAATTCGTTAAGCACACCGGAATAAACGCCGTTGGCATCGGCGTGCCAGACATCCACATAGGCACCGGGAATGGGCGTACAATGAAAATCATCCACCACGGTAAAGGCCAGCTGCAGGGGCACACCCTCGCGGTCTTCCCGGATATCGGGACGGTTGAGACTATCCAGAGTATAATAAGGCCCGGCGGTCAAACGCACAGTTGGAGTACAGGTATCCCCGGGCATGGCGACTGCTCCCTGTGCCTGAGTAAAAGGTGATATGGCACTACCAAGCAGCATGCCTCCGGTGGCTCTCACAAAATGACGTCGCTTCATGCTTCCCCCCTATTTTCACATTCCCGGCACGCACATGGATTCCCCATAGACCGCTTTGATTGTATTCTCTTGAACATCATAAAGGTCCTGTTCCGTTGGGGGAAGTCACATGCCATATCATCGTTCACCTGTATTACATCTGTTTCTGGCAATGATACTGACAGTCTTAGCCGGCACCGCCGCAGCCCACCATGGCTTTGGCCGTTTCGACAGGGCCAATGATTCCGTGTTCACGGGCACCATCACCGGCATCGATTTCGTTAACCCCCATGCCTATCTCTACTTTGACTCCACGGATACCGGTGAATTGGTGTCCATGCGCTGCGAAATGCGCGCCGCTACCCTCCTGCGCCGTTCCGGCTGGTCCCGGGACATGTTTGTTACCGGGGCGCCAGTGACCATTTACGGCTACAAGCACCGGACTGATCCGGGCTCCTGCTACCTGGAAGATATCACCATCGGCGATATGCAAGAGCTGAACCGCAATGACCAGCTGGAATTTGAACAGGTCGATACCAGTAACCGCCCCATGCGCCTGCCCAGTGGGGAACCCAATATTGCCGGGGACTGGGCTCAGGAACAGTATGTAATTGCACGCCCGCCGTCCGGAGAAGGCGTTGGCCTGGTGCCCAAGAGCATGAAGGCCGGCATCGAAGCCGGCACCCTGTCCGTCGACAACATCCCCGATGCTGGCTGGGGACCCCCTCCAGTTGCCCTGACCGAGAGAGGCCAGCGGGAAGCCGACGCCTTTGAAATGTGGTCCGTGGCAGACAACCCGCGCCTGCGCTGCGAACCCACCTCCATTATTTTCGACTGGGTCCATGACGGCCCGGTGAACCGAATCACACAGGATGATGAACGTATTCATATCCAGTACGGGCTTTATCACTATGAGCGGGTGATTCACATGAATTTGGATGAACACCCGCCCGAGCTTGAACCATCCTATTCAGGGCATTCCATTGGCCGCTGGGAAAACGATGTACTCGTCGTGGACACGATGGGGTTCAAACCCGGCGTGATTGCCCCGCCCGTGAAACATTCTGAATTGCTGCATGTAACCGAACGCTTTTATCTGGAAGAAGATCCACTGCGGCTGGTACGCGAGTATGTGGCCACGGACCCGGTCTATTTTGCCGAGCCCTATGTGCGAAGTGATGTCTTACTGGTAGCCGATGTGCCCTTTGAGGATCATGGCTGTGAGGAGCTGACATTCGAGTTTCTGAACGCTCAGGAGCAGCAGGGGCAGTGACACCCACGATTCAGCAGCCTCTCGTAAGAGGCCTTTTGATTTCCCGCCACACCAACCAGCAGGGGCTGGAAGAGACAGTCTGGACTACAGCCACGGCCTACTCTGCCTCCTGCGGCTTATGACCATGCTCGGCTTCGTAATGTTCTATGTACCAGGCAGGCAG
>CAZDCK010000037.1:0-19734 GCA_964503965.1 uncultured Enterobacteriaceae bacterium
ACAAGGCCGGCAAGGATATCGGTTACTGCCACCTGGAAAAACTGCATAACCTGGAGATACTCCCGGCATCCGGTTTCACGGTCAGCTGTTTCCCCCACAAGATCAA
The DNA here is from genome assembly GCA_964503965.1 of uncultured Enterobacteriaceae bacterium. GTDB lineage: Bacteria > Pseudomonadota > Gammaproteobacteria > Pseudomonadales > Pseudohongiellaceae > Eutrophocola. The sequence continues at coordinate 107 of CAZDCK010000037.1, forward strand.
GGGTGCCTCTGCCGGGTGGACCCGCGCCGTGGCCATCTTCGAGGATTGAGCAATACATGAAACTGGCAACACTTGATAATGGCAGTACCGATGGCCGCCTGGTCGTGGTCTCGAATGACGGCAGTCGCTGTCTAGAGCCGGAATCCTTCTCTACTTTGCAGCAGGCCATTGAGCAGTGGTCACAGGCAGAAGGTCAGTGCCGTATCCTTGCCGAACAATTGGCGGCGGGAAAAGGTGAGCCAGTGACACCGACGCAATTTATGGCACCCTTGCCCCGGGCCTGGCAATGGCTGGATGGCTCAGCGTTCGACAGCCATGGCGAGTTGATGCAAAAAGCCTTCAAACATGATCCCATCGAGCGCGACAAACCGCTGATGTACCAGGGCATGTCCCACCGTTTCTATGGTCCGCTGGAAGGCATGCCGTTTCTCCGCGAGGAAGATGGCATTGATTTCGAAGGTGAATTTGGCGTGATTACCGATACAGTGCCCATGGGCATATCCGCGGAGGAGGCACTGTCCCATATCAAGTTGTTGGTCCTGGTCAATGACTGGTCCCTGCGCAACCTGGCAGTGCCGGAAATGAAAACCGGCTTTGGCTGGATTCAGGCCAAACCCGCCTGCTCCATGGCCCCTTTTGCTGTGACACCGGATGCCGCCGGTACAGCCTGGCGTGATGGCCGTTTGCACCTTGATCTGCAGGTAGACTGGAACGGAAAGCATTTCGGCAACCCGAACGGCGGTGTCATGAGTGTCGGCTTCCATGAATTGATCGCTCATGCAGCCGCGACGCGCAGCCTGTGTGCCGGCACCCTCATCGGGTCGGGCACGGTTTCCAATGCCAACTATCGTGACACCGGGTCGACCTGTATTTCGGAACGACGTGGCATCGAGATGATCAATTCCGGTGGCGCCAAGACCGGTTTTATGCAATTCGGTGACCGTGTACAAATGCAGTCAGTTATGCCGGATGGCAACTCCCTGTTTGGTCTGCTGGATCAGCGGATTGTCCGCCCCTGACAGGTATCAAGGCTGCAAATCAATACCCATAAAAATAATCAACTTTACAAATTCCTTTAGCGGCATACACTTGCCAACACTATGCATGTTTTCTGAAGGGGAGTTCAACGTTGAAACGTTTCCATTGTTTGTCTGCCACCATTTTCCTGCTCCTGTCGAGCCTGGCGCCGTTCAGCCATGCCCACCATTCCTTTGCGATGTATGATCAGAATGAGCGGCGTACCCTGACCGGGCGCCTGACCCGCTACATTCCCGGGGCCAACCATGCCCAGATGATTTTTGAGTTGCTTGATGACAGTGGCACACCCATGACTGACAGTCAGGGTAATATCCTGCAATGGGGTGCAGAAATGGGCCCGGCAGCACGCATAGCACGCCTGGGTGTGACTCCTGATAATTTTCCCGTGGGTACCATTATCCGTGTAGAGCTCAATCCGCTTCGCAACGGCAAAACATTTGGTGCCATGCCCAATGGGGCGCCTCTGGTCAATTGCGGCATGACCATGCCGGCAGGGGGCTGCACCCCCGAGACAGGAACGGTCTACCTGTCCGAAAACAACTGAGGATAATTGCATGCGCCGGACTATTTCCTTTGCTTCTCTACTGCTGCTGCTTTCAATTCAGTCGCTGGCACAGCCGCCCCAAGGCAATCGATATGACAGCCCAGAACCACCACCGGGTGTCACACCCTTGCCGGTTGACCTGTTCACTACCGAGAATTTTTATTTCGATAGCCAGTACTGGGAAGACCCCCGCTATACCCGTTGCAATACACCGGCACAGCTCACGAACATGTGGGTGGCTGACCGTGTCGGTCACTGGGGGGATTGCTCTTTTGGCATCAGTGCACAGGATATTTTCAGTCCGTATGACTACTCTTCCGCGGAAGAGCATTACCGAGACCTGATGGCCCGGGCCAAGGCGAAAGGCACCTACAACACGCACACCCGGGCGACGCTACCGGAGTGGGACGGCTGGTATTTTCGTGGCTCCTTTTCCCGGGGGCCGGATCAGTGGACCAATGGCAATATCCTGCAAACCTCCACCATGATTTCCCTGCTCACGCCGGAATACCAGAAACGCATGACCCAGATGAACTATCACGAGGCAGTCAATAACGCGCCGCAGTGGATGGCCTCGTTCTGTTATCCGGAAGGCCTGATGCGCTGGTGGTATGTATGGGGCATCCGTGACATGGAAGTGCTGGTGACGCCTAACCAGGTGCAGTTACTCGCCGGCGTGGCGGACAATTTCATCCGCAAGGTGCTGATCGGCCAGGAACATTCCACCCTGATTCCCCAGTGGTACGGCGAGACAGTGGGTTTCTGGGATGGTGATACCCTCATCGCCTGGACGGCCAATGTGCAGGGCTGGACCACCAGTCATTCAATGTTTGAATTCAGCAATGAACTTGAAGTGATCGAAATCATCAGGCAATCCGAAGACGGTGAGGGCCTGGACATCGAAGCTATTTTCTATGACCCGGAAGCCTTTGTGGAGCCTCTGCGCATCCATACGCCATGGAACCGCACCACTGGCATCGACGATCCCGAGCAGCGTTACCTGTTTGTGGAATGCCGGGTAGAAAACGGTATCGTTCTCGGTCCGGACGGACGGCCGTCGCAACTGACGCCCTTTGACGAAGGCTATATCGATTTTCTCGGCCGTCCCTGGGCCCAGAACTGGGAAAAATTCTTTGAGCAAGGCTGGGAAAAACCAGAGGAATAACACATTAGTTTGTATAGGCCGGAAGTACCCTCTGGGGCATAAAAGGCCTAAAGGGTCGTCATCCGGCAATGCAGACTGGAACAGTTCACGTAGGTCAGCATAGGACGAAGCCCGTTTGCCGACATCGCTTACAACAAAAACATTAAATAAGGGAACCCCCATGTACGCATCCCGAATACTGCTTACCCTGTTATTTCTATCGCTATCCCTTCCCACAGGTGCCCAGGATAATGCCCGCCAGGTCATCATCGATGCCGCCAATGCCATGGGTGGTGTGGCACAACTCGAAGCGGTCAGCAGCCTGCGCCTGGTCGGTTATGGCCATGAGTCCTATCAGGATGGCGGCAGTGAAATCACCACGGAGGCTACTGCCCCGGAAAAGATGACCAATCTGACGGCTTACGAGCGCGTCATTGATCTGGACAATGGTCGGACCCGTGTTAAAGCCAGCATGTACCGCGCTTTCATTTTTGCCGCGCGTTCCATGATGCAGGGCCGACCCGTCAATCAGGTGCTTGATGGCAATATTGCCTATGATGTGGTGGACAATGGCAACGCCCGGCGCAGCTCCGAAGAAGCTGCCCTGACTCGCCGCATGGATATGTTGTCTATACCATTGGTGGCCGTTCGCGCTGCACTGGAAGCTGATAGCACAGTAACCAATCGTCGCATGGAAGGGGAACTCACCCTGGTGGATGTGACCACGGCAGATGGTGCTGTATTCACCCTCGCTGTCAATAATGATATAGGTCTGCCACACTGGATACGCTGGTTGGAACCGCATGAGAACCTTGGTGAGATTACCCAGCGCGCCGAATTCAGTGCCTGGCTGCCGGTCGACGGCTTGCTGCTGCCTATGAGCTACAACACGGTATCTGACTGGAAAGATACCGTCATGTTGCGCCTGCATGTGGACCGTTACGTGGTCAACGGCGCCATTGAAAATCTCGCGGCGCCGCTGGCTGTGAGGAATGCGCCAGCACCTGCCCAAGATTATAACGTCACGGCTGAGCCGGTGGCGGAGCATGTCTGGCACATGATTGGCAACAATGGCGCCAATTCCGTGCTGCTGGAATTTGACGACCACCTGACCCTGTTTGAATTGCCCACCAACCGCGCCTGGTCACGGGCGGTTATTGAAAAAGCCCGTGCAACTGTTCCGGGTAAACCCATTACTCAGGTCATCATTTCCCACCATCATTTCGACCACACCGGTGGCTTGCGTGAAGCCATGGCCGAGGGTATTACCCTGGTGGCCCATAAGGGCAACATGGAGTGGTTCCAGGCGTTAAGAGACCGTGAAGTCACCACCTACCACGATAACCTGAGCCGCAACCCGCGCCCACTAAGCACGCTTGCCGTCGACGATCACCTGCAAATGTCTGACGACTCACTCACCGTGGACCTCTACCACACTGTCAGTAATGCGCATATGGCCCATGGCCTGATTGCCTATATTCCGGAACACAAGCTGCTTATCCAGGGAGACCTGTTTGATATGAACTGGGAAGTGTATTTCTGGGGCAATACCTATGATGACAATATTGCTTACCGCAAGCTGGACGTGGAACGCGATGTGCCCATCCATGGTCGTGTGACACCCATTGCCGAAGTGCACAGTATTCTTGAAGAGCAGAAAGGTAATGCCCGGGCCCTGTGCAGCCAGGTAGCCAATGCTGGACTGTCCATGCCGGGTTGCCCGTTGGCCTGGGATTAAGGACAAATAGGGAGATAGCATGCTGGCGTTTGCCTATGCCTGTCCAGCAATCCTGTTTTGATCAATCCAGAGAAATATGAGCCGTGGCAGAGGCGTTTACTCTGCTATTTTCCTGTCTCTGTTTTCTGTTAAGTCTTCAATAAACTTTGGTTAAATCTCTTCCTCCATGTGGATGAAAACCAGAGAGAAAGAGTAATATTTCCAAGCGTTTTGAAGCTCACAAAAATGATTTAAACATTAACCGGTTTTTACCTTCCCTCGTCATGAAAATTCTGTTTATCTGTACGCATAATCGTTGTCGCAGCATTCTTGCAGAGGCAATCACCAATGCCTATGGGCATGGAGTGTTGAAGGCAGAAAGTGCCGGAAGCGAACCTGCCGGTGAAGTGCACCCCATGACCCTTGAAATGTTGCAGGCATCCGGCATTGCCGTTGACTCTCTATATAGCAAGTCCTGGGATGTCATGACGGACATTGAACCGGATGTGGTGATTACCGTATGCGATTCAGCCGGCAGGGAATCCTGTCCAGTATGGCTTGGACATGCCACAAAGATTCACTGGGGACTGCCTGATCCCAGTGCCCTGAAGGGAGAAAAGGATATGAAATACATGGCTTTCAGGCGGATAATGAATGTTCTGGAATCCAGGGTCAAACGAGTAGTCAATCTTGTGGAAAAGGGCTCCGGTCTCCAGGAAATAGAAGCTGGACTGCGTGCAATTGGTGAAGAAACAGTGGAGATCTAGTTCATGGGACTGTTTGAGCGTTTTCTGACTCTCTGGGTTTTTCTGGCGATTATTACCGGTATTATCCTGGGTTATTTTTTCACCGGGGTTTTTGAAAGCATTGCCGCACTGGAAGTGGCTCATGTCAACGTAGTCGTAGCTGTCCTCATTTGGGTCATGATCTACCCCATGATGGTACAGGTGGATTTCTCTGCCCTGAAAAAAGTCAAAGAGGAACCCCAGGGTCTAATTCTGACCTGTTTCATCAACTGGCTGGTCAAGCCCTTTTCCATGGCGCTCATTGGGTGGCTTTTTTTCCGGATTGTTTTTGCCGGCCTTGTCGATCCGCAATCTGCAGAGGAATACATTGCGGGCATGATATTACTCGGTGTGGCTCCCTGCACCGCGATGGTGTTTGTCTGGAGTCATCTCACCAAGGGAGATCCCAACTACACGCTTGTCCAGGTATCGGTGAACGACATCATCATGATTTTTGCCTTTGCACCCCTGGCCGCTTTTCTACTCGGAGTCTCCAATATTAGTGTTCCCTGGGAGACTCTGTTTCTGTCGGTAGTCCTGTATGTGGTTTTACCGCTGGCAGCGGGTGTGCTGACCCGGCAAAAACTGGATCGAGACAACGATCATTCCATGTTGAATAATTTTCTGGACAGTATCAAGCCCTGGTCCATAGGTGGCCTGCTGGCGACAGTGATTCTCCTGTTTGCATTTCAGTCAAATACCATCCTGGGCCAGCCCTTTGTTATATTTCTGATTGCCATCCCCTTGCTCATTCAGACCTATGGCATTTTCTTCATCACTCTTACAGTAGCCTGGCAGCTGAAATTGTCTCATCGCGTTGTAGCGCCGGCATGTATGATTGCCACCTCAAATTTTTTTGAGTTGGCTGTGGCCGTGGCTATTTCCCTGTTTGGCCTTAATTCAGGTGCCTCATTGGCCACGGTGGTAGGCGTGCTTGTTGAAGTACCTGTTATGCTTTCCCTTGTTGCTATTGCCAACAAGATCAGGCCCTCCATCAAGAGTCGCTATCAGGCTTCCCTGCCATAATTTCCTCGGTTATATCTTCCGGATCCGGACTTAGGGGATTTTGCCCATGGTACGCTTGTCTTTCTATCGGAATTCGTTAAGGTTAGCTAACGATAATTAGAAGGCAGGCTTTTCGGGGACAGGTATGGAGCTGATTTTTATCATTTTTATGACAGTGACTTTTGTCGTCCTGCTGCACTACGAATGCCTGTACCGCCTAACCCTGTTAATGCCGAAAATGCGGGTCAAATATCGATTCAGGTTAGTACTCGGTGTTTTTGGTGCCCTGCTTGCCCATGTGGTCGAAGTGATTGTATTCGGCGCGTCCTATCATTTCATGCATCATGAAGAACTGGGCTACCTTGAAGGCCGTTACCCCATTACTTTCTCGGACAGTGTCTATTTTTCATTCACTACTTTCACCACGCTTGGATATGGGGATATAGAACCATTTGGTGGTATACGTTTCCTTGCTGGCATTGAGTCCCTGACGGGACTGGTTTTGATCACCTGGACGGCCTCCTTCCTGTTTATCGAGATGCAGCGATACTGGGTATCAAGGTAATTGATTCATCACCGAAAAGCAGGAGAAAGCATGACAGGGAAGGCTGGAACCTATGCACTGGCAGAAAATTACCTCAGACTCAAACCCGATGCCTCGGTAGATGTATTGTCTGTGGATGAAACATTCCGGCCCGGGCTTATGAGAGGGCAGTTGGGAAATTTTAATTATGAATTCCTGGTGTCACGATTTGACTTTACCGTGGACTGGCCTACCTGGGAGGTGTATCCAAATGGAGATGAAATCGTTTTTCTGCTATCGGGGGCGGCAAAGTTGCACCTGGAAAATCCTGATGGTGAAGCTTCCTCATTAATGATCAACCAGCCGGGTGACTATGTATTTCTCCCTCGGGGCAACTGGCATACTGCAAAAATTTCGCAGCCTACCAGTATGCTGTTTATCACCGCGGGTGAAGGCACTGAAAACAGGCCATTGTAAACGATGAAAAAAGTATTCCTTCTGTCTCCTGCCATTGCAGCTCTTCTATTTTCAATTCCCCAGGCCTGGCAGATGATCCAGTCCCCGGGCGAATCCTATGTTCCTGTCGTATACGAACTGCTCCTTTTCGTTTTTTCCTATTTGGCTGCCATGGTCGTCAATCTGGTACTGGTCCTGCCCCTGTCCTGGGTACTGGTCAGGTATCGTTCTTCCAGTGTATTGACAGGTGTGGTGTTTGGCCTGGTTCTGGCGCTGCTTGCAGACATCGTAGCCTATGCTTTTGAAATCTTTGGATACCAGGACTCCATTTTTCATCCGGTCTATTTATACCGTGTTTTTTTACCGCTGCTTTTTCTTGGCTTTTTTACGTTCTTCTTCCTTCGCGGGCAGCAACTGGTGACAGCAGACGACCAGGAGCAGGAAGAACAGGGGCATGTTGATGAAAATGCAGACTGACACCGCTTCATGACAATATCTGCTACCGGGTTGGTTGAGCAGCTCAGAAAAGCCGGAAACCCCGAGCAAGGCAGGCAGACAGCCCGTTTTTTCAAGCCTCATAGAGATAGGGTTGGGAACGGATGGAAACACCTCGGTGTGCGAATGCCGGTATTGCGCCAGACCGCCAGGCAGTCGATTGGTTTGCCCCTTAAAGAGGCAGAGAGACTGTTATGCAGTGAATTTCATGAAGGTCGTATCCTCGCCCTGCTGATCCTTGTTGAGAAGTTTCAACAGGGCGGCGAAAAAACCAGGCAAAGTGTAGCGAAGCTGTATTTACGTCGTACCCGGGATATCAGCAGTTGGGCCCTGGTGGATTGTTCGGCTCACCTGATAATGGGCCCCTGGCTGGAACACGGTAACAGGAAAATTCTCGACCGGCTGGCCCGATCAGACAACCTGTGGGAAAGGCGCATCGCCATGATTACTACTTTCCATTTCATTCGCAGAAATGATTTTGATGATGCACTGCGCATAGCCGGGATTCTTGTGAATGACAGTGAGGACCTGATTCACAAAGCCGTGGGCTGGATGTTGAGGGAAGTGGGCAACCGCAGCAGGCAGGCAGAAGAAGTTTTCCTACGCAAGCATTACAACACCATGCCCCGCACCATGTTGCGGTATGCCATAGAGAAATTCCCGGAGTCCCTGCGCAGAAAATATCTGGCAGGGACAGTCCATCAGCTCAACGGTTAGCGCGGTTCTCGATCAGGTGATCGACTACTGCCGGTTCAGCCAGGGTGGTTGTGTCGCCCAGGCTGTCCAGTTCGTTTGCAGCAATCTTGCGCAGGATGCGGCGCATGATCTTGCCTGAACGTGTTTTTGGCAGGCCGGGTGCCCACTGGATCACTTCCGGTTTTGCGATGGCGCCGATTTCCTTGCCAACAAAATTGCGCAATTCTGCCAACAGTTCATCGGATTCTTCCACACCATGCATCAGGGTGACATAGGCATAGATGCCCTGTCCCTTGATATCATGGGGAAAACCGACTACCGCAGCTTCAGCCACAGATTCATGCAGTACCAGGGCACTTTCGATTTCAGCGGTGCCAAGACGATGTCCGGAAACATTAAGGACATCATCCACACGTCCTGTAATCCACCAGTAACCGTCTTCATCGCGACGAGCGCCGTCACCGGTAAAATAATATCCAGGGTAGGTAGAATAGTAGGTGTCCACGCAACGCTTATGATCCCCATAGACAGTACGAATCTGGCTGGGCCAGCTGGCTGTGATGACGAGGTTGCCGGAAGTAGCCCCTTCCAGAATCCTGCCATCAGGATCTACCAATGCAGGTTGCACACCAAAGAAGGGCAGGGTAGCAGAGCCGGGCTTCAGATCCGTCACTCCTGGCAGCGGAGTAATCATATGGCCGCCGGTTTCTGTCTGCCACCAGGTGTCCATGATGGGGCATTTACCATTACCAACCACCTTGTAATACCATTCCCAGGCTTCTGGATTGATTGGCTCTCCCACTGTACCAAGGATTTTCAGGGACTGGCGTGATGTAGATGTTACGGGGTCATTGCCCTCGGCCATCAGAGCGCGGATTGCCGTGGGGGCTGTGTAGAAGGAATTGACCTGGTATTTATCGATCACCTGCCAGAAACGGGAATAATCCGGATAGGTAGGTACCCCTTCGAACATGAGGGTGGTGGCGGCATTGCATAACGGGCCATAGACAATGTAAGTATGGCCAGTAACCCAGCCTACATCAGCAGCACACCAGTAGATGTCGCCATTGTGATAGTCGAAGACATATTTATGAGTCATGGCGGCCATCAGCAGGTAGCCACCGGTAGTATGCAGCACTCCCTTGGGTTTGCCAGTGGAACCTGAGGTGTACAGAATGAAGAGGGGATCCTCGCTGTCCATGGGTTCCGCGTCACACTCACTGGCGACACTGGCAATCGCTTCGTGGTACCAGATATCGCGCTTTTCATCCCAGAGAATATCTCCTCCGGTACGCTGGACTACCAGTACGGTATGGACATTCGGACATTGTTCCAGGGCTACGTCGGTGTTGGCTTTCAGCGGAAAGACCCTGCCGCCACGGACGCTTTCGTCCGAGGTAATGACTGCCTGGCAATCTGAATCCAGAATCCTGTCTTTGAGGGAATCCGGTGAGAAACCACCGAAAACGACTGAATGCACGGCACCAATGCGGGTACAGGCGAGCATGGCAAAGGCTGCTTCAGGGATCATCGGCATGTAAATACACACACGATCGCCTTTCTTTACTCCGCGGTCCTTGAGCACGTTGGCAATCTGGCAGACATGGTCATGCAGTTCCTGGTAAGTGATTTTACGATCTGTCCCGGGCTCATCACCTTCCCATAGTATGGCGACCTGATCCGCTCTTGCAGGCAGATGTCGATCGATACAGTTGACACTGACATTGAGTTTCCCGCCAGTAAACCAGTTGATCTCTCCCTGTGCCATGTTGCAATCGGTGACCTGGGTGAAAGGTTCCATCCAGTCGAGAAAGGCATTGGCCTGTTCACTCCAGAAAGCAGCGGGGGTTTCAACCGAAGCCTTGTACATCGCTTCGTATTGTTCTTTATTGAGATGGGCAGAGTTCCTGAGACTCTCAGGAACGGGATAAAGCTTGGCTTCGGACATGGGGGCTCCTTTGTGCTGGACATTAATTCTGGCCGTCCAGAACTGATTTATACCATGGACGTGGATAACCTGTGCAAGTTCTGCCTGCCGGTTTCCACAACCTTGCGCCGAATGACGCACCATGCGACACATGTATTATGCGTCGCCGGTATTCTTTCTTCCCCCAAAAACTCTTTCAGGCAGCCTGGACAGGTATGGTATTGCTGGCCCTGATAATGGTGTTTTGCTCATCCAGGTAAACCAGTTTTGGTTTATGGTTGAGCAATTCGGCTTCGCTATACCCGGCGTAGGCGCAAATGATCACCCTGTCCCCTACATCGGCTTTATGTGCCGCTGCCCCGTTGACAGAAATAATACCCGAGCCATTCTCAGCACGAATCGCGTAGGTCGTGAAGCGTTCACCATTGGTGATATCGTAAATCTGTATCTGCTCAAATTCACGGATCCCGGCAGTATCCAGCAGGTTGCCATCGATGGCACATGAGCCTTCATAGTCCAGCTCTGCATGGGTGACGCAGGCTTTATGAAGTTTTGCTTTTAGCATTTGTGATTGCAATGGTGCTTACCTTGTTTCGTGCGTTTGTTTAGTCAATTTTGTAAATATCCAGGAAGCCGTTGGCCAGTAAGCCTGGTTAAAGACCGCGAATTATCCCAAAAATGCCATGGGTTGATCAATCCGGAATGGGGATTCTACGGTCGAATTCCTGTGGTGAAGACAATGGCAGGATGCCGGGGTTATTCTTCCTCGAAGTCGCCTGGCAGTTCTTCTTCCTCATCCAGGTCTTCCATACTCAGTAGATACTCGAATTCCGGGTCAACAATAACCCTGCCACCCATGGCTTCCCGGCCCAGAAGCATCATGTAGGTCATTTCAGAGCGATCTGTGAGGGTCAGCTTGATTGGCCACTCCCTCCCGGATAGTCGAAATGCTGTGGTGATGACCACTCTCTTTTCTGTATCAGCGGAGGAGCTTTTGACTTTCTTGGTGCCATCCACTGGTGCTGTCAGGCTAACTATATCATCCACATTATGGATGTCAGGATGCAGATCGAAGCGAACAAAGTTTTTCTTACCCCTGCTGAACTCTTCAAGGTTGTCCACATGAAGTGAAGAAGTAGCGGCGCCAGTGTCCACACGAACATGCAGCTTGTTAATGCCAAGATCTGGAAGGTCACACAATTCAACGGCGCCCACACGTAATTTGGTATGTTTCTGGTAACTCATGTATTTATCCCTTGCCCTTGGGTTTGTTTGGGCCAAGCTGGGAGTCCTTTTCTATATATTCAATGATTTTGTCTGCCACGTTCTTGCCGGTTGCTGTTTCTATGCCCTCAAGGCCAGGGGATGAGTTAACCTCGATAACCAGTGGTCCATGGGAGGAACGGAGAATGTCAACGCCTGCCAGATCTAGTCCCATGACCTGCGCTGCCCTGACCGCCAGAGCCCTTTCTTCCGGTCGAAGCCTGATAACTTCGGCTGAGCCACCGCGATGCAGGTTGGAGCGATATTCACCTTTCACTGCATTTCTCTGCATGGCGGCAATAACTTTCTTGCCAACGACAAAACAGCGTATATCCGATCCGCCGGCTTCACGAATGAATTCCTGGACTAGAAAGTCCGAACCAATTCCCCTGAAAGCATTGATAAGCGCTTCCGCTGCTTTTTTCGTTTCCGCCAGCAACACACCATTACCATGGGTACTTTCTGTCAGCTTCAGGATCAGCGGGGCACCGCCCACGGACTCAATCAGTTTGTCTGTAGCACGGGCGGAATGGGCATAGCTGGTGACCGGTTGGCCGATTCCCTTGCGGGCCAGCAGCTGGTGGGCACGCAGTTTGTCACGGGAGCGGGTAATGGCAATGGACTCATTAATGGAATAAGTATGCCCCACCTCGAACTGGCGCAGTACAGCGCAACCGTAAGTGGTTATGCTGGCACCAATGCGGGGAATGACGGCATCGAAATCCAGAGCTTCTACTAGGTCGGCACTGCGCTGGTAGTGCACAGTAGGCTCATTGGCGGTGATGTTCATGTAGCATTTCAGTACATCGATCACGCGGACCTCATGACCTCGGTTATGAGCAGCCTCTACAAGGCGGCGTGTAGAGTATAGATTGCGGTTTCTTGAAAGAATGCCTAATCGCATAAGTCCCCTGGGTTATTAATGGACGCACTATATGGTGCGCATGGGGGTACCAATACTATTGGAGTGGTTCCAATAAATAAACATCATTATTGGTGAAGTGATACCTGAATATTATCAATCAGGCGGGTTTTTCCCAGCCAGGCAGCTGCCAGTATAACTAGTGATCTGTCATCAGCAGTGGCAGGTTCGAGGGTCATAGCATTGCTGATATTGAAATAATCAGAAATGAAACCGGCATATTGAAGTTTTTCTTCAGCTTCCAGTTCGAGTGCGGGGAAATTCGTATTTCCTTTCTCAAGTTCTACTGCAGTGTTCTTAAGAGTCTGAAAAAGCAGTGGTGCTTTTTCCAGCTGAATTTCATCCAGGTAGGTGTTGCGTGAACTCATTGCAAGACCGCTTTCTGTCCGAACAATCGGGACCCCCTTGATCCGAACAGCTATGCAAAGATCCGCCGTCATTTTGCGGATAATCTGGAGTTGCTGAAAATCCTTTTCACCAAAGAATGCCATGTCCGGCTGGGTCAGATTGAAAAGTTTAGTCACAACAGTGCAGACGCCATCAAAATGCCCCGGACGACTGCTGCCGCAATGGTGTCTTGAAAGTTCCGGAACCGATACTATTGTCTGTTTTTTCAGTCCGTACGGGTACATTTCTGAAACAGGGGGTACAAAAACGCCATCACAATGATGGGAGTTAAGTCTTTCGTAATCATCCGCCAGGGTGCGTGGGTACTTGTCCAGATCTTCATTGGGACCGAACTGCAGTGGATTCACAAATATGGTGGTCAGCACAAAGTCGCAGCATTGACGGGCAGCATCCACCAGGGCCAGGTGACCGTCATGAAGATTGCCCATCGTCGGTACAAGTCCGATGATCAGTGCCTTGTGGCGTAGGGGAGTCAGATGCGCCTGGAGTGCTTTCCTGGTCTCAAAAATCTGCATAGGAGGATCGAATGAAGTTATCAGTCGTAGGAATGTTCAGGACCGGGAAAGGTGCCTGACTTGACGGCTTTTACGTAGGCTTCTATCGCACCTGGGATGCCAGCGTCTGATTCCTGCAGGAAGTTCTTGATAAAAGGGGGGGTGATTGGAGAAATGCCAAGCAGGTCATGAATAACCATAATCTGGCCATCAACATCCTTGCCGGCTCCTATGCCTATCACCGGAATTTCAAGTTCATCACTGATCGTTCTGGCCAGGGACTGGGGAACGGTTTCCAGCAAAAGGCAGCTTGCCCCGGAATCCTGCAGCAATTTGGCTTCGGCGATCATCTTGTCGGCCTGCCCCGGATCACGCCCCTGAACCATGTAGCCACCGATGCGGTTCACCGACTGGGGGGTCAGTCCCATGTGTGCGCATACCGGGATGCCACGTTCAGCCAGCAGGCGTGTGGATTCAGCGATCCAGGCTCCGCCTTCCAGTTTTACAATCTGGGCGCCGGCGCGCATCAGTCGCGCAGCATTTTCCAGAGTCTGGAATTCAGACGCATAGGACATGAAAGGTAAATCGGCCATGAGCAATGAACCTTTGCTGCCCCTTTTGACGCATTCCATGTGGTAGATGACGTCTTCCATTGTCACTGGCAGAGTGGTGTCATGCCCCTGTATGACCATACCAAGGGAGTCTCCCACAAGAATTACTTCAATACCGGCCTGTGCATAAAGGTCAGCAAAAATAGCGTCATAGCAGGTCAGGCAGGCAAATTTTTCACCTGAGGCCTTGAACTTGTGCAGTGTGTTGACTGTTACTTTTTTCACAATGAATTTTTGTGCCAGTCAGAGCAGGGTCGGTTTCGGGTTGAAATAATTCCTGCTGCCTTTACGGGTTGTAAGTATGTAATCCAGCAGCTGTTCATAATCTTCGTCATTGTTGACCAAATCGATTTCCGAGCTATTAACGACCAGAAGCGTGCTTTCATCATAGTAGTGGAAAAAGTTGGTGTATGCATCTATGAGGCTTTCAAGGTAGGACGCTTCTATTTGTTGTTCGGCCGGAATTCCTCTTTTCTGTATACGTTCCAGTAAAACATTGACCGGCGCCTGCAGGTAGATGACCAGGTCAGGTTTTGGGGCGTCAATCGTCAGGTGTTTATAGACGTTCTGGTAGAGCTCGAATTCATCCTGGTCAAGATTCTGTCGTGCAAAAAGCCGATCTTTCTCCATCAGGAAGTCGGCAACACGTACAGGCTCAAACATATCGTCCTGGCGCAGGTCCTGGAGTTGCTGGGCACGCTGGAAGAGGAAAAACAGCTGGGTGGCCAGAGCCATTTGGCGGGGATCATTGTAAAAGCGTTCAAGAAAAGGGTTTTCCTCGCTTTTTTCCAGCAGCATGTCGTAGTTGAAACTTTTAGCCAGGCGCTTGGTCAGACTGGTTTTACCGACACCAATGGGGCCCTCTACAGCAATGTAGCGTGGGATGGTTTTTGAGCTGCTTATTTCCTGGGACACGGACTTATCGCTGATTATTAACGGAAGAGGATTTTACTCTGCGCCTGGATGATTTTGAATGACGCCGTCCTTTAGTGTTGGTTGGCACCATCCCGTCGCGCTGGGTCTTGTCGGCTGCCTGGAAATCAGTCCACCACTGGCCAAGTCCTTCCAGGTCCTCTCCGGACTGCTCTCGCAGAAGAATAAAGTCATAGGCGGCTCTGAACCTTTTTTGTGTGACCAATTGGTGTGCCCGACGTTTTTTGGGTAATCGCAGTTGAAATTCCCAGATCTCCCGCATGGGAATACTGAAGCGTTTCGGTATCGAAATTCTGCTGACCTGGGCGGAGATGGTGTCCTGTGCGGCATGGTGCATGGCAACCATAGGCGGCATTTTGTGGGACAGATTTTTCCTGTATCTCACTTGCATGGCGGGCCACAGGATGGCGGCTAACAGAAATGCCGGTGTGACACTTTTGAGTTCCCGAATACGGTTGTCTGTGCTGGTAAAGGCGTTGAGAAGCAGGTTTTCGTTAACCGGATTGTTCTGTTCAAGCTCCCGCGCTGTCTCCGGGAACAGATACTGGAACACATGATGTTCCTTGAGCATGAGATAGGTGCGCCTGGCATGACCGGCAAAAAAGAGTTTCAAAATCTCGTCAAACAAACGGGCTGAAGGAATGGATTCCAGAGTATAGGCCAGGGGTTTCATGGGGGCCGCTGTGCCAGGTTCAATGGTAAAATCCAGCTTTGTCGCCAGTCGGATAGCGCGCAGAATACGAACAGGATCTTCCTTGTAACGCACTTCTGGATCCCCGATCATGCGCAGTTGTCGTTTTTCAAGATCTGAAATTCCGTTGATGTAATCATGTATCTGGAATTGCCTAACCGTGTAGTACAGTGCGTTGACGGTAAAGTCCCGGCGCATGACATCCTCTTCCAGTGTACCGTAGACGTTATCCCTCAGAATCATGCCGTTGTTTGAATGTGCGGATTCCAGATGCCGGACTTTTCGGGCAAGTTTGTCGCCCTGTATTTCTGTGCTGTCTGTGTTGGTAGCACGAAAGGTGGAGACTTCGATGATTTCCCTGCCAAGTGTGACATGCACGATCCTGAATCGGCGGCCAATGATTCTGGCATGGCGAAATTCGGCTTTAACCTGTTCAGGTGTGGCATCGGTTGCCACATCAAAGTCCTTGGGGTGCAGTCCCAGAAGCAGATCACGCACTCCTCCGCCAACAATGTAGGCCTGGTAACCGGCATCGTTGAGTGTGTAGAGGACTTTCAGGCAGGCAGAGCTGATGTTTTTTCTGGAAATGCAGTGCTGGTCCCGGCCAAGAATGTTAGGGGAGGGAAGGTCCAGGGAAATTGGAGTTTTCCCGGAAGACTTGGCTGTGGTGTCTGAACTGGTCAAATGCTTTGTTAATCAAATGCCTGGAGCAAAACAGCATTCTACACGGTTGCAGGCCGGTGAGTAAGCAAAATACTGCCTGGCGGAGGTCCAGGCTGTGGGCGGGCAGCAGGAAGAGGCGGGCTGTCAGGCAGATTTTTTCTTGCGGGGAATGTTGAATCGTTGCCGCCGCTCCCAGAGACATTTGCGACTGATTCCGAGTTTCTTCGCCAGTTCGGTTTCGTTCATCTGGTCCTGGTGCTCCAGGACAAACTGCTGGAAATACTCTTTCAGGGAGAGGTCTTCAGGGCGTGTTTTTTCTGAATATTCACTGCCGATAGTTGACGCTGGAGCTGGCTCTTCTGCTGCCAGTAAGGCGATTTTTACCAGCGATACATCAAGTCCAAGAAGATCGATGGGAATTTCATTCTCCTCTGTCATAACGACTGCCCGCTCTATGACATTTTCAAGTTCCCTGACATTGCCCGGCCAGGGATAGGTGGTGATTGCCTGGATGGCATCGGCACTGAAATGCTTGTGTGGGATGTCAAGTCTGTCACAGTATTGGGCCAGTTTCAGGTCAGCCAGTTCAAGGATGTCTGTACCACGTTCTCGCAAAGGCGGGATTTGCAGGGGCATGACATTGATACGGTAATAGAGGTCTTCGCGAAAGCGTCCTTCCTGCACGAGTTGTGTCAGGTCTCTATGGGTGGCGGCAACCAGTCTTACATCCACCTGGAGAGACTGAACCGAGCCAACCTTGCGAATTTCATGTTCCTGAAGGACCCTGAGCAGTCTTGCCTGGGCATCCAGTGGCAGTTCCGATATTTCATCCAGGAAGATGGTGCCGTTGTTGGCATCTTCCACAAGCCCGGTCCTTATTGTCGTAGCTCCCTGGAAGGCATCTTTTTCGTGGCCAAACAATTCAGATTCAATCAGTTTTTCAGGAATGGCAGCGCAATTCACTGAAACCAAGTTGGCTTCCCGGCGGGTACTGCTTTCATGCAGGGCCCGTGCAACAAGTTCCTTGCCGGTACCGGATTCGCCCTGGATCAGAACCGGGGACTGGGTAAGGGCTACTTTGCGGATACGCCGGAATAATTCAGTCATGGCCGGGCAAGTGCCAATCATACCGCCAACAGGCTTGTCCGAACGCTTGGTTTTTTGTGAAGTACTTGAGATCTCGGAACGTTTTTCTGCCAGGGCCTGGTTAATTCTTCCGAGAATGACGTCGTGATCCAGAGGAATGGACAGGTAGTCCACGGCGCCTATATTTTTCGCCTCTACCGACGAACTCATGCTGGCATAACTGGTCATTACAAGAACGGGTGTAGAGGTGAGGCGGCTCAGGGTGGTGCCGGGCTGATCAGGTAGTCGCAGGTTGGTGATGATGACATCCAGTGCATCAAGCTCAAAGCCGGCTTTTGCCGCTTTGACACCCTGGCATTCACTGACAGTAAATTCATGACGCTCCAGCAGTTTACGCAGTGCCCTGCTGATAGTCCTGTCTGCTTCCACTATAAGGATATGAGCCATAGTTTTGCTCTGGATCTTACCTGAAAAAACCATTTCGGGAGTGGGGATAAATAATAGCAGGGTGGGTAACAAGTGCAAATGTTTCTTTTTTACTCAAAATGACCATTGATAGGTCGTTTGTAGCGGGAAAGCAGGCGGTTGTGGGGCTAGGTTATCAGATGGATGATACCAAAGGTGACAGAGGGAGGTTTCAGATCCTGGATATCTCATCAATGCTGGTGAGTCCCGACAGGCCAGCGGGATTCCAGTGTTGAACCCCCCATGCCAGTATTTCCCTGGCTGTGGCTTCTTGCAGTGCCGGTGCAGGATTCTGTCCCAGATATTGCAGTGCCTTTATCAGGAGAGGCGCCGGATCAGTTGGGTCAATGGGGGCAGCAAAATGTTGCTTGCTCAGTTTCTGCCCCTGGTCATTGATGATGACAGGAATGTGCATGTATGACGGTTTGGGCAAATTCAGCTTTTCCTGCAGATAAAGCTGACGGGGCGTAGAGTCCATCAGATCAATGCCGCGGACAACATGGGTAATTCCCTGGAATCCGTCATCAACAACGACAGCCAGTTGATAGGCAAACAGTCTGTCCTTGCGCATGATGACAAAGTCACCGATGTCCTCCTCCAGATGCTGGCAGTGCTCGCCCTGGAGTCGGTCCTCAAAACAATACGGGGTGTTGTTTACCCGACATCGAAGTGCGATTCCTTCAGTGTCCCTGAACTCTTTCGTTCTGCAGGTTCCCGGGTAAATGCCGCCATGCTCCTGGATCTGCTGGCGTGTGCAGTTACAGGCAAAAACGAGTCCCTGTGTTTCCAGAAGATGGATGGCCTGTTGGTAGGCGTCATCACGGGAGCTTTGGTATAGCACGGGACCATCCCAGTCCAGTCCAAGGCTCTCCAGGGCAAAGAGAATCTGATCGGCGGCCTCCTTGCTTTCCCGGGGCGGGTCCAGATCTTCCATACGCATGAGCCATTTTCCATGTTGGCTGCGGGCATCCATGTAGGAAGCCAGTGCTGCAACAAGAGAGCCCATGTGTAATGGACCACTGGGTGAAGGGGCAAAGCGCCCAATGTAGGAGGTTTTTTTTGGGGAAGCTGGAGCAGCAGAATCAGTCATGGGTTGAGAGCGGCGTTGGGGAAAACAGCCATTCTTTCAATTGACTGCTTTACCATACCTTGCCACTCACCTAGTAACTGAAGAAATCAGGCGCCGAGCTGTTTTTCCTTGATTTCATCGAGTGTTTTACAGTCGATGCATTTATTGGCTGTCGGTCTTGCTTCCAGACGACGAATGCCAATTTCGACACCACAGGAGTCGCACCATCCATAATCATCATTGGCAATCAGTTCTATAGTACTGTCGATTTTTTTGATGAGGCGACGTTCCCGGTCGCGGGTTCTCAGTTCAATGCTGAATTCTTCTTCCAGGGTGGCACGATCAGCCGGATCAGGTGGGTTGGCGGCTTCATCCTGCATATGATGTACCGTGCGGTCCACTTCCTCCATAAGATCATTTCGCCAGTTAAGCAGAATCTGCCTGAAATGTTCTTTCTGTTCGTCGTTCATGTATTCCTCACCCCTTTTTGGCTGATAGGGGGTGAAATCCTGAAGTTGGCCTTCTGATGATTTTTTAACTGCTGTCACGGTTGGTTTCTTTGGCGCTGCCTTGGTTTTTGCTGCGGTTTTTGAAGGCGCAGCTTTCTTTTTCGGAGTGGTTTTTGCTTTGGTTGCAGCCTTTTTTGGGGCGGCTTTTTTAGGAGCGGCCTTGGCCTTGGTTGCAGCCTTTTTT
>CAZDCK010000038.1:0-8252 GCA_964503965.1 uncultured Enterobacteriaceae bacterium
ATTGTCTTCGCCGGCGCCTACCTGTCCACTGTGGCTGGCATGGGTGGCGGGCTGCTCATCCTGGCTACCTGTTCACAGATCATGCCCATCGGTATTGTGGTTCCTCTCAATGGTGTCTTTGTTTTTGCCGGGCAAGTGACCCGCACGGTTCAGTTCTGGCGACACATTGCCTGGGAAATTACCCTGCCATTCATCCCCGGCTCCATCCTGGGTGCCTTTATTGGCACAGTGATTTATTTCAACCTGTCGGAACGAGCCATCGCATTATTACTGGGTAGCGTCATGCTCTGGTTCAGCTGGGTGCCAAGAACGGAAACCTCAAAAAAATTAGCGGATAAAATTCCCCACCCCTATTTTCTGGTAGGCATCATTCACACTTTCCTCTCCACGGTTTCCGGGGCAGGCGGCTTGCTGCAATCACTGATGGTGAACAGTTCACTGAAGAAAGAGACAATCGTAGCTACCATAGCCGGTACCTTGCTGGCCATGTCGATATTTAAAACCGTGGGGTATTTCCTGGCAGGATTTGATTACATCACCTGGTTGCCGATTATCCTGTTGTCGTGGATTACCGGTGTTGCCGGTACAGCGGCAGGCAAGTACTCCCTGAACAGGATGCCGGATATCTTTTTCCGCCGCCTGATCAAGGCCATGGTAACTATTTTTGCGTTGAGGCTTTTTCTGAAGGCCGCTTCCGGCTAGTTTTTTTCCTGGCTGGAACCTTTTTCCTGCCCGGCTTTTTTTGGGTAGTCCTGGATGCTTCCTGAGTCGGGGGGTCAGTTTCCTCGACCACTCCATAGATATTGTTCAGCACTGAACGAATGCCTTCACCCCGTGAGCGTTGTTTGATTCCAAACGTTGCCATGATCTTGTCGCAATTCAGGGAAGTATTCCGAATATAAGGAGGCTTCACATCCAGCAGGTCTATTTCCATTGATGTCATTTTTTCAGCCAGATCCGGGTCCAGGGCAGCAGCAGCTTCAAGCATTTGCATGACAAACTGGTCCTGGTTTACCGGCTGCAGCGCGCAGTAATGGTACGTACCCCAAACCTCGGCATTGCAATCCAGCTGTCTACTCATGGCAATGATGACCCTGGCAGCATCAGCTGCAAATGTAGGACTGAAACGGTTGTCCACAATACTGATGGTGCCGCTGTTCTGCTTGCAGGCATCGATGTACATATGGAAATAGCGCTTCAGAAATTCACCAAACAACCAGTCGGTACGCAGAATAATATGTCTGGGGTTCTCCTCTCGGAGCGTACGTTCCCCTAGCCATTTACTTTTACCATACCGGCATACGGGGTTGCTCTCGTCTTCCTCGGTGTAGGGTTCTTTTTTCTGCCCATCAAATACATAGCTTGATGAGTGGTGAATCATCGGGATGGCTAGCTGCTGGCACACGCGCGCCAGGGTGGTAACCCCTCCGGTATTGACCAGGTCACACAACCTGGCAGCGTCATTATCTGACTCGGCTTTTTGCAGGTTGCTGTAGGTAGACACATTGATTAGCTGGGTGGGATTAATACGGCTGATCGCCCCGACAACTTCCTTGGGCTTGAGAATATCCACCTCATCTGTGTCGAGGGTATCAAACTCAATGTCAGTGACACCCAGAAGTCGCGTCAACTCCCTGCCCAACTGACTGTTGGCACCGAATACAAGTAATTTCACTGTTGATGGGATTCCAGCAATATTTTTGCCATAGCTTACTGAAGAAATGTGCCGGTAGCGAACACTACAGGGCTTGACCCGGGATGGGGTTACATCCCGGGCGCAATAGCAAGCCTGCGAAAAGGAAAAATCCTAGAAAGGAATGTCGTCGTCGAAGCTGTCCATGCCTGCTGGTGCTGACTGGGGCGCATTCTGGGGGCTGCTTTGGGGTTGGGCTGGCTGCTGGGCCGGCTGGTAACCGCCACCACCATTACCACCGCCGCTGCGGCTGTCCAGCATCTGCATTTCGTTGGCGATCACATCCGTCGCATAGCGCTTGACGCCATCCTGTTCCCAGGAACGGGTCTGCAGGCGGCCTTCCACATAGAGTTTGGACCCCTTGCGGACATACTCGGCGACGATTTCAGCCAGACGCTGGTAGAAAGTGACGCGATGCCATTCTGTGCGTTCCTGCTGCTCACCGGTATTCTTGTCCTTCCAGGTTTCACTCGTGGCAAGGGTGATATTGGTAACGGCATTGCCGTTGGGCATGTAACGGGTTTCCGGATCAGCCCCGACATTACCGACAAGTATGACTTTATTGACACCTCTGCTCGCCACGATTTCCTCCTGCGAATCTTGTTGAATTTATTATGGTGACAAGTCTAGCACGCCTTCAGGAAAATTCGATCAGAAATCACTTTTCATGCGTATAATTGTCAGTTTGATTTTCCAATCGGCCAAGCAAGCAGTATGGACAACATTATCGTCAGGGGTGCACGCACCCATAACCTGAAAAACATCGACATCACCATTCCCAGGGACAAGCTGGTCGTGATCACCGGCATCTCCGGGTCGGGAAAATCATCCCTGGCCTTCGATACCCTGTATGCCGAGGGCCAGCGTCGCTACGTGGAATCCCTGTCCACCTATGCACGCCAGTTCCTGTCCATGATGGACAAGCCGGACATGGACCAGATTTCAGGTCTTTCCCCGGCCATCTCCATCGAGCAGAAGTCTACCTCCCATAATCCGCGCTCCACGGTAGGTACCATCACCGAGATTTATGACTACCTGCGTCTGCTCTTTGCCCGGGTGGGCGATCCCTACTGCCCGGACCATCACAAGAAACTGGAAGCCCAGACAGTCAGTCAGATGGTGGATCAGGTACTGGGCCTGCCAGAAGGTTCCCGAATCATGCTGCTGGCGCCGGTGGTGCGCAATCGCAAGGGTGAGCATGTTCACGTCTTCAATGAACTGAAATCCGCCGGTTTCATTCGCGCCAGGGTAGACGGCATTGTCACCGAGCTTGACTACCCACCGACCCTGGAAAAGAACAAGAAACACACTATTGAGGCAGTCGTTGACCGCTTCAAGGTTCGCCCGGATATTACCCAGCGCCTGGCGGAATCCTTTGAAACGGCCCTGCAGATTGCCAGTGGTATTGCGATAGCCAGTTTCATGGACGATGAAACAGCAGATGACATGGTGTTCTCTTCCCTGTTTGCCTGCCCCGAATGCGGGCACAGCATCTCGGAACTTGAACCACGCCTGTTTTCCTTCAATAACCCGGCAGGCGCCTGTGAAAGCTGCGATGGACTGGGACTGAAACAGTTCTTTGATGAACGACGTGTCATTGTCGATGACAGCCTGTCACTGGCAGAAGGGGCAATTCGCGGGTGGGATCGGCGCAATGTCTATTATTTCCAGCTGCTCAAATCCCTGTCTGAACATTATGGATTCAAGGTAGATACGCCCTGGGCCAAGCTGCCCAAGAAACACCAGAAAGTCATCCTGCACGGCAGCGGTACGGACAAAATCAGTTTCAACTTTGTCAATGAACGGGGTGACAACTTCAACCGCACAAATCCGTTTGAAGGTATTCTGCCAAACATGGAACGCCGTTACCGGGAAACCGAATCCCAGATGGTGCGCGAGGATCTGGCCAAATACCTGTCCTCCCAGAACTGCCCTGACTGCGGCGGTGCCCGCCTGCGCCGGGACGCCCGCCATGTGTTCGTGGACAAGCACACACTGCCGGAAATAACGACCATGACGATCGCCGGAGCCTCGGCGTATTTCAATGACCTCACCTTTCGCGGCAAGAAAAAGGATATCGCGGAGAAGATTCTCAAGGAGATCCAGGACCGCCTGCAGTTTCTCATGGATGTGGGCCTGAACTACCTGACACTGAATCGCAGTGCCGAAACTCTCTCCGGAGGTGAGGCCCAGCGTATCCGTCTGGCCAGCCAGATCGGCGCCGGCCTTGTCGGCGTGATGTACATCCTGGATGAACCTTCCATTGGGCTGCACCAGCGTGACAATGATCGCCTGCTCAAAACACTCAAACACCTGCGGGACATTGGGAATACCGTTATCGTGGTAGAGCATGACGAAGAAGCCATTGCCAGTGCCGACCATATCATCGACATCGGCCCCGGTGCCGGCGTTCATGGCGGCGAGGTAGTCGCCCAGGGTACGCTTGCGCAGATTACGAAAAACAAAAATTCCCTGACCGGAAAATATCTCAGCGGTAGGGAAAAGATCGACATCCCTGAAACACGGGAAACCAATGATCCGGAGCAGCAACTGGTGCTCAAGGGAGCGAGTGGCAATAACCTCAAGGATGTGACCCTGGAAATTCCCATTGGCCTGATGACCTGTATCACCGGGGTATCAGGGTCGGGCAAATCCACCCTGGTCAACAATACCCTGTACCCGATAACGGCCACCATCCTCAACAAGGCCAGTACCCTGAATCCTGCTCCCTATGAAAAACTGGAAGGCATTGAGCATCTGGACAAGGTGGTGGATATCGACCAGAGCCCGATCGGCCGGACACCCCGCTCCAACCCGGCTACCTACACCGGTATTTTTACACCGGTCAGGGAGCTGTTTTCCGGGACCCAGGAAGCCCGCTCAAGGGGCTATAAACCCGGGCGCTTCTCCTTCAACGTAAAAGGCGGACGCTGTGAAGCCTGCCAGGGTGACGGACTGGTGAAGGTAGAGATGCACTTCCTGCCGGATGTCTACGTCATGTGCGATATCTGCAAAGGCAAGCGCTACAACCGGGAAACCCTGGAAGTGAAATACAAGGGCAAGAACATTCATGAAGTACTCGACATGACCATCGAGGATGCCCGGGAATTCTTTGACCCGGTGCCTCAGATTGCCCGCAAGTTACAGACATTAATGGACGTGGGCCTCTCCTACATACGACTCGGCCAGAGCGCTACTACACTCTCCGGCGGTGAAGCCCAGCGCGTAAAACTTGCCCGGGAGTTATCGAAACGCGATACCGGCAAGACGCTCTATATCCTGGATGAACCCACCACCGGCCTGCATTTCCATGACATCAAGCAATTGCTGAAAGTACTGCATACCCTGCGCGATCATGGAAACACCATCGTCGTCATCGAACACAACCTGGATGTGATCAAGACGGCAGACTGGATTGTTGATCTTGGGCCGGAAGGAGGCGATGAGGGTGGACAGATCATCGCCCAAGGCACGCCTGAACAGGTGGCCAAAAAGAAAAGCAGCCACACTGGTACCTTTCTGAAGAAGGTCCTGGCTTGAAGACATTAATCAGGGACAGTGACTTTCCACAACAATAAGTCACTGTCCCCATTGAGAAGTCTTCTTTGCTATGCTTTCCTTTGTCATGTTTTCACACCCTAATCGGACATCCCAAGATAAGAGGCCACTCCATGAACGTCGTAATTTCTCGCCTCCTGCCAGTTTTTATTACTCTCATTCTGGCAACCTGCCCTTCACTTTTTGCGCAAACGCCTGAAAGCCAGCGGCTTGTTGAAAAACTCCAGAATCTTGAACTGGACCAGCTTGGCAATCCCCAGATCAAAACCGATGCCATTCCACCGGTGCTCAGCACCGCTGACAACCCCCATCGCATGCTCATCATTCCTGTGCAGTATGCCAACCGGGAATTTGATCGTTTCCGTGGGGAGAGAAATGCCGATGAAAAAAATCGCCGCTACCTTGAGAAACTGCTCTTTAGCAACAATTTCAGTAACCCGCAGGAAGACTCGCTGACTCATTATTATCGCCACCAGTCCCGGGGCAAATTCCTGGTGACCGGGGAAGTCTTTCCCGTCGTAACGGTCGATCAACCCTCGGAATACTATGGTAAACCGATACAGAATGTGGACGGGTCATGGCGCAATGATGTGCGTCCTGAGATTCTGGTGGCCGATGCCCTGGAAGCAGCCCTTGCCCAAAACCCGGATTTCCAGTGGGAGGATTTTGATGTATGGGACCCCCAGGATTATGACGGTGACGGAATCCATGCAGAAGCCGATGGCTACATTGATCATTTCGTGCTGGTATTCGCGGGTAAGGCCCAGTCTTCCTGCCAGGGCCTGTATAACCTTAACCAGAAATTCACCTTCGATGCCTCCGCCGATGTTTATGATGACCTTACCGCAGTCGAACAGGAATGTGCCCAGCGCATCTGGCCACACCGCTTCTCCCTGACAGCCAATAACGGCAAGGGGCCGGAGGTTGAAGGTTTCATGAACCGCCGCGGCGGCATCCCCCTGAAAGAAGGGCTCTGGGTCTATGACTACAACATGCAGAGTGAATACACCAACGTCAGTACCTTCATTCACGAGTTCGGCCACTCCATTGGGCTGCCCGATATCTATGCTCGACAGACCAATAATTCCACAGCTTCCTGGGAGGTAATGAGCTCGACCATCAGTCCCGTACCCCAGGAGATGAGCACCTGGTCACGTCTGGTGCTTGGCTGGATGGAGCCCTGCATCATCAACCCCCGCAGCTCCGGCGGGTCACGCGTGCAATCGCTGTACCTGAAAACCATGAACGCCTGGAATCCCCGCCAGTCTGGTGAAAATGCCGAAGGACTGTGTGATTCGGCCATGGTCATTCTGCCGCCAAAAATCCGGGAACTGCGCATGGGGCCGCTCCAGGAAAATAATGGCAACCAGGCGGCCTATACGGGCCAGGGTAATGATCTTAACCACTTCCTGAGCCGGACCTTTGACCTTCGTGATATCACTGACACGCCTGTCCTGGAGTTTGATACCTGGTTCCGGATCGAGGCGGACTGGGACTACCTGTATATAGAAGCGTCGATTGATGGCGAGAATTACCAGCGCCTGATGCCCATGGACAAGGATGCCATTGATGATTCCGAGTCAGTTATGCCCTCGCGCAAAGGCCATGACGGCGTTGGTACCATCCCCGGGTTCACCGGTTACAGCGGTGACATGAATGGTGACGGCCGGGTGGAACTGGCTGCCGACTGTGATCCCTCCCGGGAGCGGGGAATGGCCGAGGACAATATCGGTGCAGCCGAGGATCCCTGCGAGAACGCCCAGTGGGTGCATGCGCGCTTTGATCTGGGTGACTATGTGGGCCAGGAAGTGGAAATCCGTTTCCATTACTATGCGGACATGGCTGCGGTGGAAGACGGCGCCCTGGTCGATAACGTAGTGGTTGAAGCCCTGGGCTTCAGGGATGACTTCGAGGGCGATGCCTTTGATGGCTGGAAAGTGGAAGGCTTCTCCTTGAGCAGTGGCAGCCACGATATTGCCGTGCCACATTTCTACCTGCTTGAGTACCGGGACCCCTACGAAACGTTCAGCGACTCGAAAAACTATGACAATGGTCTCGCAGAGCCGGGCTTCGCCTTTTTTCCGGATTCTGAAACCGGTGATATGGAGGCCATCAATTTCCGCTACCGTCCCGGCGTCCTCATGTGGTATTACAACGGTTCGTACCTCTGGAGCCAGAATGAGCCCGCCCAATTTGGCCCCGGCAACGGCTTCCTGCTGCTGGTGGATTCCACGCCCCAGGAATATGCCTATCCATCAATTCCGGATCAGTATTACAAGGATGATGAAGGATGGCGTTTCTACGAATTTGACGAGGATGCCCAATCTGTTTTGCGCCAGGGGTTTCTCGATGTCATGTGCTTCCAGCGCACTGAAGACTACTTCCCGGTAGACCTCTCCCTCGGGGACCTTGCTTATTGCGATAACAAGGGCACAGTCGGCGAGTCAGTATTCTTCGGGGACAGACAGCTGATGTACGGTTACAAACGCTCCAGTGAATACCTGCCCGGAGAAGCCAGGGAGCAGTTCAAATCCATGAGCACACTGTATGATTTTCGGGTGCGTAACGGAGAAATCACCTACCGCCTCTATGACCGGGCTCTGCGCAACGCCCATTCTGCCGATGCACCATTCGCCCTTGAGCAGTTTGATGGCGGAATTGAATTATATGGTATTGAGAATGAACAGCTGGTCAGGCAGGACAGCAGGCCTTTTGCAGCCATCAGCACATTTTCCGATGCTGATATTTCCCGCTACCTTAACCCGCATTTACCTTTCGGCAGCGCCTCCATTCCCAGTGAAGGACTCAATTTCCAATTGGCCATACCAGGTGAGAATGCACCTAAGGGTGCCAGGGTTAAGGTTTACTTTACCTGGGAACGCTGAGAGAACGGAAAGGGCTGAAGGAAAAGGCACTGTTACATAATTATTCAAAGTTTATTTTCCTTGGTAAATTCAGTCTGGAAATGAAAAAACAGGAAAATTAGAAGTTTATTCTTGAT
>CAZDCK010000038.1:8352-17962 GCA_964503965.1 uncultured Enterobacteriaceae bacterium
TTTATTCTTGATTGCAAATATTTATCATGACTGTGGCTAGAGCTTTTTGCCTTTTTGCCTTTTTGCCTTTTTCGTCAATTGGCGCCCCTGCGTTACCTGAAATACAGGTCCCAATATTCGAGGAAGAAATTTTAATTGATGGTCGTGCTGATGAATCAGTGTGGCTAAAATCAGCTAGTCTAGAACTTATGGATAATGACTCAGCTACCATACCAATTGAACCAACAACAGTTCTGCTATTTATATCGAACGATGCACTTTTCCTGTCATGGAAAATATTCGACAAAGATATACAAGCGACTTTAACGGAACGTGATAGCCAATTCTGGGATGAAGAAGTCGTAGAACTTTTTCTTAGTACGGAGGCTCTTGATAAATATTACGAGTTGCAATGGAATCCGCTCAATGGATTCTTTGACGCCATAATTACCAATCAATTAGATTCAACTGGAAATTCAAAAGGAATTATTAGTGTTACTGAATATACTGCTATAGGTATGCAAAGCGCCGTTTATTTAGAAGGAACAGTGGGAAATGCATCTGATTCTGATAAATTTTGGTCTGTAGAGGTAAAAATACCCTTCCAAGCTCTAAAAATTCAACAGCCAAAGAGATCAGAGGTCTGGAGAGCAAATTTATTTCGATTTAATCGAGGAAATCCGGTAAATCTGGAGAGACAAAGCTGGAGCCCCACGATGACTTCCTCATTTCATCAACCAGCAAAATTTGGATCATTAATTTTCACAGATTAATTTGCGATTATTCTTTTGAAAATAAATATGAGAAAACAAAAGGTTCAGAATGAAACTAAGTTTAAAAAAAAGGGGGTAGTGGTTTGTATTGATCTAAAACACACTACCCATTTTTCTTAATCCGCAAAAGGCGGCGGCGCATCGACCGGGACTTCATCCTTTTTGCTTGCCGGCGGGATCGGACGGTCAACCACAAAGGCAGCTGCAGAGATCAGCAGTGAGCCAACACACAGGACAGCGAAGAAAGGTACTGTGCTGCCGTCTCCCAGGTCCAGCAATGTACCACCGAACCCGCTAGACAGTATCGGGCCGAAGCGCCCCATGAATATACCGAAGCCGATGCCTGCTGAACGGCAGGATGGCGGGTAGGCATGGGTCATGATGGCGTACATGCAGGCGACACTGGCACTGAACAGGGCAGCGGCCAAACCAATTAAACCAACAATGATCATATTGCCACCATCTGCCGGCGTCCCTGACGAACTTTCAAGCGTAATGGTCAGCGCAATCAGGGTGAAAAAAAGGCTGCCACTGAAAGAGGCCATGGTAAGCTTCGAACCAAAACGCTGGATAATCAGTCCGGCCGCAATGGAACCGAAGATCGATGTGAGCCCGGCAAAGGCCACAGCATACGCGGCATCATCCAGCTCCCAGCCTTTTCCTGTCAGCATGGTCGTCGTCCACAGGAGCACACCGTAGGCCACCATGGTCGCGGAGGTGAAGGCAACGCCCACACCGATGTTGACGCGCAGGTTGGTCCGATGCAATACACCAATAGACTCACCACCGGCCCCGTCAGTATCATGAGTTTCGGCAACCAGTTCCACCGCGTCAGTGGTAATCTTCTGTACCACCTTTTTGGCTTCCTCCACCTTGCCCTTGGTCATCAACCAGGTGGGACTGTCACGCAAAAAAGCAAGGATCATGAAGACACAAAGGAAGGTCAGTATGCCAAGGAATACGAAGGAACCGCGCCAGCTATACGCTTCCAGCAGGGACGGCGCCATGGCTGAGACCACCATGCCGCCGGCCGGTGTACCAACCGAGATGGTCGTAATACCTACCGAGCGCCATTTGTCCGGCAGCCATTCTCCCAACAGGGCAATAGCATTGGCATAGGCAGAACCGAAACCAAGGCCGCTGACCAGGCGCCAGAACGCCATCTGGGTGACATCAGCCGAAGTACTGGCTGCGATGGTGCCCAATGAAAAAACGGTTGCTGCGATAGCCAGCGACCAACGGCGGCCAATGGTGTCCCCAAGCCATCCCCCTGACCAGGAGCCCAGGCCGAACCCGACCAGCGCGGCGCTCATGGCAAATCCGAATGTCCCCGCTTCGACACCAAACTCTTCGATCACCAGCGGCGCGACGATACCCAGGAACTGGGCATCCATGCCATCGGCAACAAGCACAATGGCACAGATCACAAACGTGGTGATGGAAAACATCCGTAACGGATAGCTGGATAGTACTTCTCTGAATGTAGCTGGCATAACCCCCCCCAAAAGAACAAACACTTGAATGTCAATTTCCAGCCCTTTTATTTGATGCCGCAGGTTTTTATGTATGCTGGCGAGGGCTTTTCGGAATTACTGACAAATACTACCCGAACATGCGCCGAATCACATGGTCTTTTTTGTAAAACTGGTGGTAGCAGGCAGCAATGATATGCAAAGCCACCAGAATGGCCAGAGTCCAGGCAAAATTGCCATGCAACTCCTCCATGACTTCATGCAGCTCGCTGCCCGACATGATCATGGGCATGGGGATAATCCCCAGCAGCTTCGCTTCCAGTGGCTGTGAAAACGTCCCGGCCAGGGCCCATCCCTGAAGGGCCGCCACAAGCGTGAATAGATACAGCCCCATGTGCCCCAGCCAGGCAAGATTACGTTCCCATCTCAAAGCCCCTTCCGGGGGTTCCGGAGATGACACATTGCCTCGCCATATCAGCCTGATGACCGTCAGCAGCATCACTGTATATCCCATGGACCCATGCCACTGGTAATGGGGAAACCGGGATTCACCGGCAAGAAATTCCGTCATCCACCACCCATGAATCACCAGCGCAAACACCAGTATCATGCCCAGGCCATGCATTAGCCGGGCAGCAAGCCCCCATTGATCCCGGGAATTCTTGATCATATTCATGTCCTGGTTTCAGCAGAATAATGTGACAGGGGGACGATCATATCCGGGCACTAACGAATCTACCACTGCAAAATGATATACATTCACCGCTGAGACATTTTGCACTTCGCACACAGTCGAGTGTAGTCTTGATCGAAAATACATACCGTGCATGCAAAACGCTGCCGAAGGTCCTTTATGATGATCATCAAAACGTTACTGGGAATCTTTGTTATCATTTTACTACTGGGAATGGGTGCCTTGATCAAATTGGCCCTGGACAGTCGTGACATATCAAAAGACCTGGGACTGCAAAATGGACGTTTGAAACCCTGCCCGGAGTCCCCCAATTGTGTGAGCAGCGATGCCCCGGAGAGCGACCTGCACTACATTGCCCCCCTGGCAAGCAGCAGCCCTGAAACGTGGACCAGCCTGCAGGCAACTATCGACAGCATGGATGGCGTGGAATTACTGGAAGCCAGCGACAACTACCTTTGCTATACCTTCCGTACACCACTGCTTGGCTTTAGCGATGATGTGGAGTTTCACTACAGACCCGATCGGGAAGTGATTGCCGTGCGCTCAGCCTCACGGGTGGGTTATGGCGACCTCAACACCAACAGAAAACGCATAGAACGTATTCGCTCAGCCCTGTCCCAAACCCTTTAAGCACCAAAATAATTGTGTGCTGAAACCCTGCAACGGTATATTGTCTGTAATCAACAACAGGAAAATTGCTTCCAGTCCCAGGAGATGCCACGTGCCCCTTTTCAAGACAGCCATTACAGCGTTGATACCATTTAGCCTGTTTCTAGCCCCAGCCGTTTTCTCCCAGGGCAGTCACATTCCCCTGGCACCTGCCTATTCAGCCGACCAACTGAGCGCCCTGCCTGTACGAGACTGGCCACTCAGTGGTGGCAATCTGCAGGGGCAGCGTTATTCGCCACTCACGCAGATAGATCGCGAAAATGTCGATAACCTCAAAGGGGTCTGGCGCACTCACCTCAATGGCTCCGGCCTGGCACCCAAGTATTCGGCGGAAGCCGCACCGGTCGTCCATGACGGCGTCTTGTACATTTCTACAGGCGAGAACGACGTCTTTGCCCTGAGTGTCGATACCGGCGACATCCTCTGGGAATACGACGCCAATCTGGACCAGAAGATCACCACCGTATGTTGCGGCTGGAACAACCGGGGCCTGGCCTTGGGTGACGGTCGTGTCTACATGGGTCAGCTTGATGGGCAGCTGGTTGCCCTGAAACAGGATACCGGTGAGATCGACTGGATTATCCAGGGCGAGCCCTGGGAAGAGGGCTATACCATCACCAGTGCGCCCCTGTACTTTGAAGACTTGGTGATTGTGGGGTATGCCGGCGCAGATCGCGGCACTCGCGGGCGTATCAAGGCCTATGATGCCACTGACGGCTCACTGATCTGGACTTTCTATACTGTGCCCGGACCGGGCGAGCCCGGATTCGAAACCTGGCCTGCTGACAGCGATATGTGGAAATACGGTGGTGCTTCCCTGTGGCAGGTTCCCGCCATTGATCCGGAACTGGGCATGGTCTACTTTGCGACGGGAAATGCCGGCGGCGATTATACCGGGGGTATTCGACCCGGCGACAATCTCTACGCCGCCTCTATCGTCGCGGTGGACGTGCACACCGGGGAATACCGCTGGCACTTCCAGCAGGTCCATCATGATATCTGGGACTACGACGCCAGCAATCCGGTGGTCCTGTTCGATATTGAAATTGATGGTCAACTGCGCAAGGGCATTGTGGAAGTCGGCAAGACAGGATTTGCCTACATTCTCGACCGGGAAACCGGAGAACCACTGATCGGCATTGAGGAAAAGCCTGTTCCCCAGGAACCACGCCAGGCCACGGCCGCCACTCAGCCCTATCCCATAGGCGAGCCAGTGGTACCCCAACATGTGGATACTGTTCCACTCGGATTTGACCTGGTCAATGAGGGCCGGATATTCACGCCATTTTATGGCCCTGATCCTGTTGTCGTCAGGCCGGGCATCTGGGGTGGAGCCAGTTGGCCACCAAATTCCTATGATCCTGAACGTGGCCTGTTGTATGTCTGTGCATCAGATTTTGCCGGCACATTTACCGGCGGGCACCTGCCCATGGAAGAACCCACGCACGATGTTTCCTGGGGAGGCGGACGACCAGGCAGCACCGGATTACCCCGACTTGGCCAGTTCGTAGCCATGAACATGACGACCAATACAGCCGCTTGGCGTGTCCAGTGGCCGGATCAATGTTATTCAGGATCAGCAGCCACTGCCGGGGGCGTTATTTTTACCGGCAGGAACGACGGACGACTGATTGCACTGGACAGTGACAACGGCAATCTCCTCTGGGAATTCCAGACCGGTGCCGGGCTCAATGCACCAGCAACCATCTTCGAACATGATGGCAAACAGTATGTTGCTGTTCTTTCTGGTGGTAATGCCCTGATTGGTTCGCCACGCGGTGACAGCGTCTGGCTGTTCGGCCTGGACGGTCAGATGGAGCAAGCCCAGCCAGGTGATACCCGCCTGGTTTCCCTAGTCAGTCTGGGGGGGCCTGTCACCGGGGAGCCTGACCTGGTGGCAGGAGAAGAAGTCTACCGGCAGACCTGTGTGCAGTGCCATGGTGAAGACGGCCGCGGAGGCCATGGCGGCGGAGCGCCACTGAACACCCTGACCAGCATCGATACGGTCATGGCCACAGTCCAGGAGGGTCGAAACAACATGCCGCCCCTGGGAGCCCTGTTAAACAGCCAGCAAATTCTGGATGTCAGTGGATTTGTTATGGACGCCTTCCAGGACTGAGCCGTTTATTTGTCCAGGTACCCCCCCTTCATGATGGGCGCAAGCCGGAGGTTGCCTACAAACACTCTTTGAAATCAGTGCCTGATGGATTTCCTGCTGGACGCGCCTGCGCTACCTCGCTATTCTTCTGCTTTTGGTCCGGACAAAGTCAAACCTGCCCGGACCTGCTTTCGCATTCAACACAATAATCAAGAATAAGAAGAACCAAAAATTCTGAGGGTCTTTTCAATGGAACAAGTCTATGCACCGATAGCTGACAGCCTGGCCTGGTCAACCCTGGCCGCTGCCATGCCCATCCTCGTCCTGCTACTGATGATCGGCATTCTCCGCAAGCCCGCGTGGATCTCTGCCGTCACTGGTCTGGCAGTCGGATTTGTGGTTGCCATTGGTGTCTACAGCATGCCGACCGGCACGGCGGTAAGTGCCACCCTGATGGGGGCTGCCTTTGGCCTGTTCCCCATTGGCTGGATCGTATTCTGGGCAGTTGTCCTCTATCGACTGACAGTTGAAACAGGGCAGTTCGAAATCATCAAGGACTCCATTGGCGGGGTGACCACAGACCGTCGCCTGCAGGCCATGCTGATTGCCTTTGCCCTGGGTGCCTTTATCGAAGGGGCTGCCGGATTCGGTACACCTGTCGCCGTGGCCGCGGCCATGCTGACCGGGCTGGGCTTTTCCCCCTTCTTTGCAGCGGGTATCTGTCTGCTGGCAAATACCGCCCCAGTAGCCTTTGGCTCCATCGGCATTCCGGTAACCACCCTGGCCAGTGTAACCGGTATTGATGATCATTTACTCAGCACCTGGGTAGGTCGTCTGTGTGCCCCGATTTCCGTTTTTATTCCAGCCTACCTGGTTATGGTGATGGGCGGCTTCAAGGCGCTGAAAGGTGTCATCCCCGCCGCTGTCGTCTGTGGCGTCTGCTTTGCCGGCATGCAGCTTTTCATGTCCTCCACCGCTGGACAGGAACTAGTCGATATCGTCGCTGCATTGACGGCTATCGTGGGCATGATCCTGCTATTGAAAGTTTGGCAACCTGCCGATGAATTCCACATGGAAGGTGAGTCCACGGCCGTGCTTCAACTCGCCAGCCACGGTTTCGGACCTACCATGAAAGCCTGGTCTCCCTATCTGTTTCTCGTCTTCTTTGTATTGCTGTGGGGCAGCGGCCTGCTCAGTGACAACCTGTTCAAGTGGACCCAGGAAGATCTTGGCCTCATCGCCATTCCCTGGCCGGGGCTGCATGAGGTCGTCACCCGCATGCCACCGTCAGTGGAAGCAGCAACGCCCTATGCGGCGACCTACAACCTGGACTGGTTCTCCGCCGCGGGCACTGCCTGTGCCCTGGCCACCATCTGTGGCGCCCTGATACTGAAATACCCGCTGAAAAGCTACCTGAAACTGCTTGGTTCTGTCCTGCATCAGCTGGGTTTTTCCCTGCTGACTATCGGTTCCGTGGTTGGCCTGGCTTTCCTGATGAACTACTCCGGTGCCACAGTCACCCTGGGTCTAGCCTTTGCCACTGCCGGAGCCACCTTTCCGTTCTTCAGTGCCATCCTTGGCTGGCTCGGCGTCTTCCTCACTGGCAGTGATACGTCAGCCAATGCCCTGTTCGGTAACCTGCAGGTGGTGACTGCCACCCAACTGGGACTGGATCCGGCACTTATGGCCTCGGCCAATTCCGCTGGTGGTGTTATGGGTAAAATGATCAGTCTGCAAAGCCTGGCTGTGGCAGTTGCCGCCACGGGCATGGACCGCTCCCAGGAGGGGGATCTGTTCCGCTTCACCTTCAAGCACAGTATCTTCCTGGCCTGTGTACTGGGCTGTCTGTCCATGATCTACGCCTACGTGTAGATTTGAGGAAACGAATGAATGCCGGGGTTCACCCGGCATTTTTTTATCCTGAAAAAAAGTCAGGCCCTGAAAAATCCATATTTCAGCCACAATAATCCCCCTCAAAAACATGTACCTGCTGCAGGGTTGTGGTAATTTATTTGACCAAGGAATCTACAAAAGGATTCCAGATACATTGCCATAGTGCATTGAGTAACCCGGGGGGACCTATGCCAACTTCAGTTTTCAAACATCTTATCCGGTTGACTGCCCTGTCACTGTCGACCTTGCTTTTTTCATTCCAGGCCCAGGCCCATCATTCCTTTGCCGCCGAATTTGATTCCGAAACCACCGGCGAACTGAGCGGGGTCATTACCCAGGTACGCTTTACCAACCCCCATGTGCGTTATCGAGCCGATGTGACTATGCCGGATGGATCAGTAGAGGACTGGGAACTGCAGACAAGCAGCGTAACCTCTCTGCGCGGACAGGGCTGGGTGCGTGATACCGTCAAGGTAGGCGATACTGTCACCGTCAGCGGTCAGTTGGGCCGCGGCGGCAGCAAAAAACTGTTTGTGCGCGGGCTGGTCATGGAAGATGGGCGCCGCTTTGGCACGGCCAGCAGCTCTCGTTCAAACGATCGCAATGAGGTAAATGCCGACCCGGACAAGGATTACAGTTTTGGTGAACCCGACAAGAGCCACCCCATCGACATCACGGGCCCCTGGCGCCAGGGCTACAAGTTCAGTGTCACCGTCGATGACCTGGAACCCAAGCCCACACCGTTTACCGAGGAAGGCCGCCGAATCTTTGAAGCCACTGAAAAATATGATGATCCCGGCCTGCGCTGCCTGGCCCTGGGATTGCCTCGCATGTTCGGCAACCCCTACAACATGTCCATCTATGATGCCGGTGACCATTATCTACTCCTGTATGTAGACCATAATTCCCCGCGGCGAATCTGGATGGACGGCCGCACACCACCGGCCGATACCATCCCCACGTCCAATGGCTACTCGGTGGGGCACTGGGAAAACGACAATACCCTCGTCATTGAAACCACCCACCTGCTGGAAGGCTGGCTGGATGGTTCCGGACTACCCATGTACGGCTACAGGGATGGCAAGGGCACCCGGACGGTTGAGCGCATCGTTTTCAGCGACGATCACCTGTCCGCCGATCGCACCATGACCATCTATGATCCCTACTACACCCAGCCGCAGACCCGCGTGAGAGGCTGGGCCCGCGGTGACAGTGTAGATTTGACGGAACAGGCATCCTGCGACCCCGCCAGTTATTACACCGATCTGCTGGAATCCGGTCAGATCGCAGACTATCTGCAGCCCTGATCCATGCGAGCCATCCTGGCAGTAATGGGCCTTGTAATGTCGCTGGGTATTTTCGCCCAGGATATGGCTCGCCTACCGGATGGTTCGTCACTGCAATACTATTTCACCCTGCCTGACAATATGGAGAGCGAAGCTCCCCTTGCGGTCATCATGGGTGGTGGTCCGGGCACTGTCCGTATTGCTTTAAGTACCTTCCAATCTCTTGGCCAGGAATTTGCTGCCCGCGGCTGGGCAGTGGCCACACCTGTCTCGCCTAACAGCCAGTCTTTTTTCGGGACCAACGGACTGCTGGTCAGTCAATTGATAGACCTGCTCAAACAGCGGCCGGATGTGGCCGACGGGCCTGTGCTGCTGGGAGGCATTTCCAATGGCGGCATTTCCTCGCTGGAAATCGCCAACCGCGACCCGGGTGCCTACCTGGGGGTTGTGGCCGTGCCAGCCCTGGCCAACAGCAGCTCGGTCACCAACCTGAATGATTTTCCCGTCTTTCTGCGCATCGGCAGTGAAGACCAGCTGGGCTGGGCTGCCCGTTACGATGCCACCGTGCGCGCTTTAGAAAATGCCGGCGCTATCGTGAACGCCAAACTGGTGGACGGCGGCGGTCATCGCGTACCTATCGACTGGGCAAATCTGGAAGTGTGGCTAAACAACTTGAAATAGAAAAAAAGGTGTAGGCCGTAAAAGCGAAGCGTCATCCGGCATAAGAATCAAAAGGGTCAGAGTCA
>CAZDCK010000038.1:18062-19373 GCA_964503965.1 uncultured Enterobacteriaceae bacterium
TCAAAAGGGTCAGAGTCATTTGATTCCAATAAAAAGGCGGCAGAGTCATTTAATGCCAGCTGAAAACAGCTTTTCATGTTTCAATTTGCATCAAATGAGTTTGACCCCAATTTTAGGTATGTGAGGAAATCATGGCATCAGAACTCCGCAAAGAAGGGGTACTCACCACTTTCGGCTCGGTGGTTGGCCTCGCCTTTGGCCCGAGCGTCATCGCCATCCTGGCGATCTCCCCGTTCATTCCCCCCATTGAGGCGGAGTTCGGCTGGTCGCGGGTACAGGTGTCTCTGGCGGCGACCATCGTTTCCTACATGGTCGTCCTCGTCTCGCCATTGCAGGGTTTCCTGGTGGACCGTTACGGCCCGCGCCGGGTCATCCTCACCTCCATCCCCCTGTTTGCTGTGGGACTGGCTTCGCTATATGTACTACCCGACAACCTGGCGGTGTACTACACCATCTGGGCCCTGATCCCCTGGCTCTCTATCGGCCTGTGGCCGTTGGGTTATTTGCAGGCGGTGAGCCAGTGGTTTGAACGCAAACTCGGCCTGGCACTGGGCTGTGCCAATGCCGGGATAGGCGTTGGCAGCACGCTGGTGCCGCTGATCGTTGCCGCCCTTATCGCCACCTATGACTGGCGCATGGCCTTTCTCGGCCTGGCCTGTATCGTGCTGTTTGTCACCTGGCCGGTGACCTTCTTTACCATCCGGGAACAGGGCCATGGCCATTACGGAGAAACCCATCCCCCGGCCATCGGTACTCCCTTCAACGAAGCCATCCGGGAACCCGTGTTCTTCATGCTGCTGGCGGCCTTCTTTCTGCTTGGCCTGACCGCCACCTCCCTGGTCACTCAGCAGGTCCCCCTGCTAATTGAGGCCGGTTGGAGCCAGACCGAGGCCTCCTTCGTGCAGGCCCTATTCGGTTTTGCCCTGCTCTTCGCCCGCATCTTCATAGGCTTCATCATCGACCATTTCTTCGCCCCGCGGGTAATGCAGCTGGTCTCGGTGGGCGGTGCACTCGCCTGCATCCTTTATGCCATGGTGCCGGAAGCGGGCATCATCAGCGCCCTGCTGTTGGGCTTTCTGTTGGGCGCCGAGTTTGACGTGCTGGCCTTCCTCATCAAGCGCTATTTCGGCAATGTCGCCTACGGGCGGCTTTATGGCGTGATCTTTGGCGTGTTCTACCTGGGCTCAGGCTTGGGGATTGTGGGCCTGGCTGGTATTCGGCAGGCTTTTGGAGACTATGACACCGGGTTATTTATTGCCGCCGGAATCCTGCTCAGTTGTGTTGTGCTGACGGCTTTTTTACCTGCCTATC
>CAZDCK010000039.1:0-18814 GCA_964503965.1 uncultured Enterobacteriaceae bacterium
TACAGGGATACAGGGATACAGGGATACAGGGATACAGGGATACAGGGATACAGGGCAGGATGGTTAGCCTCATATTGACAGTCAAGGGTTTTATTTGCACTTATGCTTAAATTTGATGGTCAGATAAACACAATCCCTCCGGCTATCCCGAATATTTCCTCTTGTATCTTGCGTCCTGCATCCTGTCTCCTACATCCATGACTACCTGAACCAATTGCCTTGTATCCCTGTATCCGTGTATCGGCTCCCTACCTGAACCATAGCCCTTTTATCCTTTTTTCCCTTTATCTTTTTTCCCTTTATCCCTTTATCCGTCGTATCGCCTTCATCACAACCCGTCTCCACCACACAACAACTCCGGTCACCATCATGATGGTAGGCAGGAAGCTGACCGCTATCCACCCCCAGCGGGCAAAGGGGTTCTGGCCTCCGGGCCGGGCGAAGTGTACATCCCGGAAAAAACCCATCACCCCACCCTGGCGAAAACCGCCCGGTTCAGTCCCCAGGAATTCAAGGATGGCATTCATCTGCCGGGGAAAACCCAGCTGAAATCCGGACACGCCCCATGCCAGCATGAGGATCAGCCCCCAGAAACCAAGAAAACTGTGCACCTGCCAGAACAGGGAACGACCACTGCCCGGAAGAATCACCAGCCCCTCCCACCAGCGGCGTCTCCCCTGCCACCAGAGAAACAGGCCAGAAACACTCATCACAACAAACAGTCCGCCACCGATACCATTGAGCATTCTTCCAGGATCCCGTCCCAGCAGCAGGTCATCATGAAAATCGGCAACCCATTCCACCACCCTGATGGGCCAGGGACGTGCCGGACCATTGTCTTCACCGGTAAACTGATTGAAATAATGGGGAATGAATTCGCCATCCTTTTCCAGAACGATGTAGGTGGCATCCCCTTCATCGTAGGCCTCGACCATGAAACCCAACTCATAATCTGCATAGACCTCTTCCATACGTGCTTTAAGGGCATCGCCGGTGAGGGGATCTGAATCCAGCGGGGTAAGGGTCTTGGGTTCAAACCAGGTATAAAACGGAGACTTCAGTAACAGGGCACTGCCACTCAGGGCAATAATCAGCACATAAGCCCCGAAGCCGATCCCCAGCCACAAATGCAGCTGGAAAAGAACACGCCTGGAAAAAGCGGTTTGTGGCGCCTGCCACCAGCGCTGCCAGAATTTCATGATGGATATCCCCCAATAACCAGGTGTCATCATACTCGATCAGATCCCTTTGCACAGTGCTTAACCACATGAAAACAAAGGCTAAAGTTGCCGTAACCTGAAAAACTGTTAGAATTGCCGCCCTTTATTTGACCGGACCGGCAAGTATTACGCCTGGTCCTTACATTCCGGAACAAAACAATGCATAGAGTCAAGCTGCTTCGTACAGGTATTGCCCTGGCCATGATCACAGCAAGCCCATTGGGCTTTGCCACCAATGGCTATTTCTCCCACGGTCTTGGTGTCAAGAACAAAGGCATGGCCGGTGCTGGCACTGCCCATCCTACGGAAGCCATTGCCACCTCCATCAATCCAGCCGCCGGTGTGGTCATGGGTGAGCGTTTTGAGACAGGCATCTCCATTTTCTCTCCTCGACGTTCCTATGATGCTACTTCAAGCCTGGCCAATGGGCAGGGTGGCGCATTCACCATCGACGCCGGGGAAGTGGAAAGCGGCAGCAATTTTTTCCCCATTCCCTACATGGCCAAAACCTGGATGCTGAATGAGGAATCTGCCCTCGGCGTCAATCTCTATGGCCGAGGCGGCATGAATACGGATTATGGTGGAGGCAGCGCCACATTTGATCCCGACGGCCCGAGTGGACCGGCTCCAGTGATGAGTCTGCCGGGAGCCTATGGTACTGGCGATGCCGGAGTGGATCTGATGCAGTTGTTCGGTGATGTCACCTATTCGCAACAAAATGGCAGCCTGTCCTGGGGCGTCGCCCTTGTCCTGACTGCCCAGGCCTTCAAGGGAAATGGCTTTGCTGCCTTCGCGCCCTACACACAAACCTTTGCCGCCTCCGGTGGCACAGCCATGCCGACATCCCTGACGAACAATTCCCGGGACTACTCTTTTGGGGTTGGCTACAAGGTGGGTTTCATCTGGGAAGCTACCCCCCAGCTGGATGTCTCGCTGAGCTATCAAAGCCAGATTGAGATGGGTGAGTTCGATGACTACAGCGACCTTTTTGCCGATGCTGGCGGCTTTGATATTCCGTCCAGCCTCCGCGGCGGTCTCTCATGGCAGTTCAACGACAGGGCATCTATTCATTACGACATTGAGTACACCACCTTCAGCGATGTGGATTCAGTCGGCAATCCGCTGGCCAACCTGTTTGCCTGTCCCACGGCAGGTGCTGGTGGGACGGACCTGGGCTCCTGCCTGGGCGGCAGCCGGGGTGCCGGTTTTGGCTGGAATGACATGACTACCCACAAATTTGGGTATGAATGGCGCATGGCCAACCTGGAAGACTGGACTTTCCGTATCGGCTATAGCCATGGTGATCAGCCGATTGATTCCGACCAGGTGCTGTTCAACATGATGGCTCCCGGTGTGATAGAGCAGCATTTCACCACGGGCTTTACCCATGTGCTGGACAACGGCAAGGAGTACAGCTTCAGCCTGATGTATGCGCCGGAAAATACGGTCACCGGGACAAACCCCTTTGACCCGACCCAGCAGATACAGCTGAAAATGCACCAGTTCGAAATCGAGTTCGGTTACAGCTGGTAATATCCCATTAGGCTTGCTGGTCACCGTTATCAGCAAGCATTACTCCTGCCTGGAAAATCCTGTTTAGTCCTATTTTTTCGTTCTGGGTGGACAGTAAGCATGGTCAGTCTGGTGAAAAACGATAAGGTTAAACGTCAGCTTGCTGGCTTCACCCTGTTGGAGATACTGGTGGTGGTTGCCATTATTGGCATTCTGGCAGTCGTTGCCTTACCCATCTATAACCGCTCCCTGGTTACAGCCGCCATAGAGGAAGGATTACTCTTTGCAGAAGAGGAAAGGAACAAGGTTGAGCTGTACTTCGAGGTAAACGGTCGAATGCCCGTTGATGCAACCGAAGCGAGGCTGATCTCCAATCCAATAGGCAGAATTCAGCAAATACTCTGGCGCCAGGAAGATTCACAAAATGGACGCCTGGTGTCTGTCATGAATCTGAGCGAATTCAATGAGGACTTCGGCACTTATGCCGAAGCCTTTATTTTACGCGGCCAGGCCAACCCCAATGGATCCATCAGTTGGCGCTGTGAGCCCGGGCGAACTATCCCGCGAGTCCCCACAGAATATCTGCCAGCTTCCTGTCAGTAGGCCTCAGGCACTTAACAGTCTGCCAGAATTAGGGGTTTAAACAGCCTCGGACATCTGGAAAAATACTGGCTCACAGCGACCGATTGGATCACAGTTGATAATGTGTATCCTTAATACCTTATGACCCTATGTCAGTTATATCATCCAGCCTGTCACGCCCTTATCCGAAGACATACCTGAAAATTTTACGGGTCCAAATGTTATTCAAGGAAATCCATTGCCGATACTGAAAGCCTATTCCCTGCTTGATCTCGCTCCCATCATCGACGGTGCGACTGCCCGGGACGCCCTGGTTAATTCCCGTCATCTTGCCCAGCAGGCGGAAAGTATGGGCTACAGGCGTTACTGGATGGCTGAGCACCACAACTCCACCGGCATTGCCAGTGCAGCCACCTCTGTATCCCTGGGGTTCGTGGCAGAAGGGACGCAAAGCATTCGCGTCGGTGCTGCCGGGGTGATGCTACCCAATCACTCCCCACTGGTGATCGCCGAGCATTACGGCACCCTGGAATCCCTCTATCCGGGACGCATCGATCTTGGCCTGGGTCGTGCACCGGGAACTGATGGTAAAACCGCTTATGCCCTGCGCCGGGAAAATATGCGGGCCGATGATACCTTTCCCCAGGATGTGCAGATTCTGCAGCACTACTTCGACGAGGGCTACAACGGTATCAAGGCGGTACCGGGTAATGGACTGCACGTTCCTTTATGGATTCTTGGCTCCAGCCTGTTTGGTGCCCAACTGGCTGCGGCCCTGGGATTACCCTACCTGTTTGCCTCCCACTTCGCCCCGGATGCCCTTGACCAGGCCCTGGCCATCTACCGGGAACAGTTCAAACCCTCGGCCCAGCTGAGTGAACCCTACTGTGGCGCGGCCATCAATATTTTCGGGGCAGACACTGACGAGGAAGGCGAAGCCCTCAAGCGCGGCACCATGCAGGGCTTTATCCTGTTACGGCGTGGCCAGCCCGGCCCACTGCAACCACCGGTGAAAGATCTGACCGCCATGGCCAGCCCGGCAGAAATCGCCATGTCGGAACAGGTAATGGTTGAATCAGCCACTGGTTCAAAAGACAGCGCCAGGCAGTTTATTGAACGCTTTCTGGAAAGAACGCGGGTCGATGAGCTGATACTGACCTGCCATTGTTATGACCACGAGGCGAGGGTGAAGAGTTTCGGGATCGGGGCTGAAATTCTGGATGATTTTGCAGCCTGACCCCGGTTTAATCACCTCATCCTTCGGAAGCCGTCAGGAACAAGTTTGTTTCCCCGGCCAATTCCGATTATCTTTTGTCTCATTCAAACAGCAACTCACTGGAACTCAATCATGAACAAACTGCTTTCTTCCTTACTGCTGACGGGCCTGGCGGTCTGTGTATCACTTCCTGCCTCAGCCCAGCCCGGCGCTTTCACACCTCCATTGCTCGATTGTGGCCGTGACGGCGACGTGGAAATGATTTGCGGTACCCGCGCCCCGGAAGATTTTGAAATCACCCCCGACGGAGATTACCTGATCGTGGCGAAATTTGGCCCGGCCATCGACCATCCCGTTGACCTCTTCAACATCCACACCCAGGAGTTCAGCCCCCTGCCGATTTCATCGGATCCCATGGCTGGCTGGGGCGATCCCGCCTGTACCGAATCCATTGATACCCAGGTCGGTCCGCACGGCTTATCCCTTGGCCAGCGATCTACCGGTGAATGGCAGTTCTACGTGGTGAACCACCAGGTGCGCGAATCCATGGAGATGTATGAACTGCTGCCCGATGGTGACAGCTGGCAGCTGGTCTGGCGTGGCTGCGTCTTTGCTGAGGAACCCTATAATGATGTCGCTGTTGATCCCGATGGCAGCTTCGTGGCCACCCGCCCCCAGGCCCTGATGGAAGAAGGTGACGGCAACATTTTTACCGGCGAAAACACCGGTAACGTAGCCAGCTGGACAGCCTCAGGTGGCGAAGAAATCCTGCCCGGTACAGAGATTGGTTACCCC
Source organism: uncultured Enterobacteriaceae bacterium (assembly GCA_964503965.1). Classification (GTDB taxonomy): domain Bacteria; phylum Pseudomonadota; class Gammaproteobacteria; order Pseudomonadales; family Pseudohongiellaceae; genus Eutrophocola. The sequence continues at coordinate 5,326 of CAZDCK010000039.1, forward strand.
AATGGGGTGGTTGTATCCGAAGACGGACGCTATGCCTACATCAGCGGCTGGACCACCAGCGACTTTCACAAGTATGACCTTCAGGCCCGTGAAGAAGTCGGCCGTGTCGACCTGGGCTTCATGCCCGACAACCTGACCTGGACTCCGGATGGTCGCCTCATGGCTGCCGGCGTTAAAGGGGTTGGGGGCAACTGCCCGGCGGACAGTGACGATCCCTGCCTGCAGGGATTTGAAGTGGTGGTTGTGCATCCGGATACCCTGGCCATCACCCGGGTTTTCGACAACCGGGGCCGTGCCCTGATTAATGGGGTATCCGTGGCGATCGAACATGACGGCAACGTCTATGTGGGCGCCTTCCAGGAAGATCGCATGGTGAAATTCTCACGGTAAACCAACAACGGGGACAGTGTCTTTTTCAATAACCTGGTCACTGTCCCCCTTATCCGTTTATTCCGCGGGCATGATTCTCAATATCCCGCCATCGGTTTCTTCCAGTACCACATACAGATACTCATCCGGCCCCTGCTTCACATCGCGGATGCGTTTATGCAGCGTTGTCAGCAGACTCTCCCGACGCAGCTCTTCCATATTGCTGTTGAAAAGCACGCGCTCCAGATGTCCGGTGCCATTAACCTCGCCTTCGCGCATGGAACCCACAAACAGATCCCCTTTCCATTTCGATAATTTGTCACCGGTATAAAAAGTGAGACCTGATACGGCTACAGCCGGCATCCAGAACACTTCCGGCGGTCTGAATCCTTCATGGGTCGAGGCACCTCCGTGCCAGGGGCCGTTGTAGTCACGCCCGAAGCTTACCGTGGGCCAGCCATAATCGGTGCCCGCTTCAAGAATATTGATCTCGTCACCACCGTTGGGCCCGTTTTCGCTCTGCCAGATCTCACCTGTCTCAGGATGAGTGGTGAAGCCGAGTGAATAGCGATGCCCGTAGCTGAAAATTTCCGGCAGGGCATTGGGAGTATCCACAAAGGGGTTGTCCGCGGGAATGCTGCCGTCATCATTCAGCCTCAGGATCTTGCCACCCAGTGAAGACAGGTCCTGGGAGTCACGATCCGGCGTGGACAGATACAGCTTGTCATCCGGCCCGAAATGAATGTTTCCGGCACCGAGCAGATCCCCGGTGTCATAAATGACCTCGAACCCTTCAAGCCTGTTACCGGCCAGCCTGCCCCGTCCCACCGTCAGTACCCCTGCCGAGGTAGTAGACGGGCGGGTATACATCAGGTAGACATAACCATTGCTCTCAAAGTCCGGATGCAGTGCAATGCCCATGTAGCCATGAATGGTGCCGATCCCCCCGGCCAGGCCAAAGTGTACGGACTCCGGACCACCACTGATCTCGTTGATGTCACCATCATCAATATGCAGCAGCTGCCCCGCACGCACCACGACCAGCATGCTGCCATCGGGCAGAAAGGTCATGGCCATGGGATTATCCAGACGCGCCACCAGTTCCACATGGATATTCATGGCTTCACCGGTCAGAAATTCCCAGGGGCCGTCCTCAAGGGGCAGGTTCTCCAGGCCAGTCGGTGCCACCGGGAAACCATTGGCCATTTCGGCCGTGTCATTTTGCGCCAGACCAGGCTGGGCCAGGCTCATGCCAATGAACGTAATACAGGCTAATAATTTTTTCATGATGTTGTACTTTTCTTGTTATGTAGTGGTCAGTAAAAGGAGAAGTCAGTAAATACAGAACTCAGTAAGTGATCGCTACCTTCCCCCATGAACAGGCAACAGTCCAATGATAAGATGCGTTGCCGGGACGCACTTGTCAATGTGCTTGTGGCGTCACCCTGCCCTGATTCATCGACCAGGGCTGATGATACGTATAAGCTGTATAACCCAGGAAAAAATGATGACGATTACCAGAACCCTCAACCACCTGCTACCAGTGCTCACCGGCCTGGCCCTGATACTTTTCGGAGTGAATGCCATGGCTATTGAAGAGCCCGCCTATACGGTTATCAGTCAACATGACGACATCGAAATCCGGCAATATGCACCCTTCATCGTGGCAGAAACCCTGGTAACGGAAGCTGACAGTCGCAATGCGGCCAATAACGAGGGCTTTCGACGTCTGTTCCGTTATATCACTGGCAGCAACCAGGCCAGGGCCAAGATAGAAATGACGGCCCCGGTGCTTCAGTCCGGGGAATCCGCCGGAAAAAACACACGGGAAGACGGACAAAAAATTGCCATGACCGCCCCGGTCCAGCAAAAGGAAACCGACAGCGGTTGGCAGATTGCCTTTGTCCTGCCGGCACAGTTCGATATGCGTACAGCGCCGGTGCCAACGGATGACCGCATCACCCTGCGGGAGATGCCATCACGCACAGTGGCAGTGCAGCGCTTCTCAGGACGATGGACTGACAAAAATTTTCGTACCCACAGGAAAAGTCTCAGCGACTTTCTCGATAGCAACAAGCTGGAAGCCGTGGGAGAAATGGAGTACGCCGCCTACAACGCCCCGTTCACGCTGCCTTTTATGCGCCGCAATGAAGTGATGGTGGAAATAGAGTCCATCGAGTAGATCAGGCCGCTGCCCGGGTGAGAACCACTGAACCCGGATAGCATACAGTACCCGCGCGCGCCGCGGTGATTACCACAAGGCATCTGTTGGTTTTCACGCGCCCCCCTCTGCGCCAAATTACCTTAAGTATCGTTTCTGATTTGCAGTTTTCCATGTTGGTCTGACTTGCGACCTGGGGTATGCTCGAAAGAAACCATGTCCGGGGGCAGCCATGACCAGTATCAGCAAACTCACCACCTGCATCCTGCTGGGTGCAGTCACATTCACCTCGACCACGGCCTTTGGCCAGGATCTGCCGGATGACATCCGTCCAGACTCCCATGCTCGCCTGCCCTACGTGAAACGGGATAATCTCAACACGGAAGACCAGGCCATTTTCGACATGCTGCCTGGCCAGCTGCCTTCCGGAGAAGTAGCCGGACCACTGGCCTGGCCCGCCTACAACATGGGCGTCGCCAGGGCTTTGCTTGATCTGCATAACGCTGCGGTGGCTACAGAGGCCTTCGGGGACTATGAACGCGAACTGGCTACACTGATTGCCTGCCGCTTCACCAACTACAGCCTGGAATGGAATACTCATGTGAACAGTGCCCTGCGCAATGGAGTACCCGAAAGCGTGATTAACGTGATCAAGTACAACCAGTCCCTGCACAGTGTGCCGGAGAAAGATGCTGCCATCATTCACTTCGGACGGCAGCTGCTCAAGGACCGCAAAGTGGATTCTGCTACCTTTGCCAATGTCCAGGAACTCTTTGGGGACGCCGGGGCAATGGATCTGGTTGCCATCATGGTGACCTATATCGCCAGCGGTTATTATGCCATCGCCGTCGATGAACATATGGCCAATGGCCAGAACCTGGAATAAACCAAGAGGAACTCAACCATGCAACGCCGTCGACTCTGCCAGGCCATTTTCACCAGCCTTGTTACTGCCCCGATTCTTAATGCCGGGCAGACACAGCAGGCCATGGGCGCCCTCAGTGATACAAAAATTACCCGCATCCGCGTCTGGAACCCCACCGGTACCAACGGCCTGTCGGACTGGATCAACCTGAGCGAGATTCTGGTGACCATAGAAACCGACTCCGGCCTGACCGGGGTAGGTCAGGGCGGTACCCGGGACCTGCTCGAAGACATTGCCGGGCTGCTCATTGGTGAAGACCCCTTCCGCACGGAATACCTGTGGAGCAAGCTTTACCGCAACAAGTTCTATCCGCCTGGACGGGAAAAACTGCATGCCATGGGCGCCTTGGACTGCGCCCTGTGGGACCTGAAAGCCAAGGCCCTGGATGTCCCCTTGTATGAACTGCTCGGCGGACTCACCCGTGATCACGTGGAGTGCTACCAGAGCTTCGGTACGCTGAATGTTCGCAATGCCCGCGACAGCGCCCGGTCGGTCATGGATGCCGGTTTTCGTGCCGTGCGATTCCATGGCGTTGATTATGACGAGACCGGACACTGGGATGCGCGCATCGCTGTAGACCAGACGGCCCGCGTGGCCGAACAGATGCGCCGGGGCGTGGGGGATGACGGTGACTGGATCCTGGATGCCCACACCCGCTTCGACCTGGCGGACATCACCCGCCTGTGCAAACTGCTGGAACCACTGAATCCGTTTTTCGTCGAGGACCCGGTGCGCAGCATTACCGACACCACCCAGTTCGAGCGACTGAGAAACCAGACCACCGTACCGCTGGCAGCGGGGGAACAGTTCGGAGACATCATGGACGGCATCCGTCCGCTGGTGGAAACCAGCCTGGTGGACTGGATGCGCGCTTCCATGCCCAATGTGGGTGGTGTGACCCCTTTCATGAAGATCGCTGCCATCTGCAACGCCCACCATGTGGGCGTGGTACCCCATTTTACTGCTCCATTGGCCACCTCTGCTGTCAGCCACTGCCTGTTTGCCACCTCCGGGCCCATCATCAATGAAATGAACCGCGGCGGCCTGCCCGACTATGTCAACGACAGCTACACCCTGGAAGACGGCAAACTGTGGCCCAACGACCGACCGGGCCATGGCGGCTCATTCCATGAGGACCAGGTGAACCTGATCAGCGAGATTGATGAAGCCAGAACGGAAGGCTTGTACCAGGGTGATCCCTACTACAGACCGGATGGCTCATATCTCTATCTGTAAATCGAGACCCCGGGGTTGGACTCATTTGATCCTTATCCAGGTCCAACTATTCATCCAGACCACGAGATCAAATGACTCTGACCCTAATGTCGCCCCCAATTTCGCACTTAAGGATTAGTTAATGAAAAAATATCTGGGCCTGGCACTGATCGGCTTCAGCGGGATATTCATCGTCATGATTCTCATCTATGCGATTGGCACTTTCACGCCGATTTTTGGTGACGGTATCACGACCCCTGACCCGGATTCCCGGTTGCCCAGGCTGGTAGGCACTTTTGCAATGTTGGTGACATGTTCCCTGCTGGTCGCCACAGGTCTGTGGTTAATCAAACCCTCAGAATGATTCTCCCGCACAGCGCCTGAACCACAAGGCCGCGGTGTCAGGCGATATGCCGACATTCCCGGTAATTATGGTATTTGTCCTGACTGGAAAATCCGGATAACCTCTCATCAATACCCGTTTCCACACCCAGGTGACCAAATGTTTCGTCTGTTGTTAATACTCATCCTCGCTGCACCCCTGAACCAAACGCTGGCCGCAGATAACTCGCTCACCGGTACACTCCTCGTGGCTAACCGCAATGGCGGTTCCGTCTCCATGTACGATCTGCCAACCCGGACCGAAATTGCCCGCCTGCCCATTGGCCCGGTTATTCCCCATGAAATGGCTGCCTCTCCGGATGGACGCTGGGCCGTGACCAGCGAATATGGCACCGGTGGTAATCCCGGCAGACATGTCATTGTCATAGACGTGCCGGCCGCCGAAATCGTTTCCCGCATTGATCTGGGTCCCAACAGTCGCCCCCACAGCCTGTGGTTCCTGCAGGACAGTCGCCACCTGGTGGCCACCCTGGAAAACTCCGACCGCCTGGCCCTGATTGATATCCAGGATGAAACGGTCGTGCGTACCTGGCCCACCGGTGGCCGGGAATCCCACATGGTGCGACTGGCCCCGGATGACAGTCGGGCCTATGTCGCCAGCCGCGGTGACGGCACCATGTCCGTCATTGACCTCAACAATGACCGCGCGCCCACCGTCATGCCCACCGGCTCCCGCGCGGAAGGCATTGGGGTTTCCCCGGACGGCAGTGAAGTGTGGATCGCCAACCAGGGTGAGAGCACCATCAGCATCATCAATACCCGGAGTCTGGAGATCATCGACACCATTGGCGGCATTGCCACCAACCGCATCGAATTCCTGCCCGATGGCACGGCGGTCATCCCCGGCGGCAGCAGTGCTGACGGCTCTGTCCGTTATGTGACCTTCTACGACGGTGAGACAAAACAGGCCACGCGCCGGCTGGAGTTACCCGGCAGCACAGCCTTCGGTACCGGTGTCAGGCTGTTGTCTGCCGGCGAGGCGCTCTTCCTGGCCGACAGCGCCATCAACGAGGTATCCGTACTCTCCCGCGCGTCGAGCCTTTCCCGGGAAGTCATCGACAACAATCCGGACAATATCGACGGCATGGCCTGGTCGCCTTTGCGCCTGAACATCATGAGCGGCCGCTAAAGACCGGTCTGAGATCGGATCCCCCCCTGGCGAAGAAACTGGTCACTTACCAACACATGACCCAAACCACGGGTTCAGACCCATTTATTCTGACCTTCTCCGCATAATCGCGTACACTTGCCGGCTTTCTCCTATAGCTACCGAACCGGGTCTGCCCATGACATCCACGGCGTTTTCCAGCCTGCCCCTGACTCCCGAATGCCTGGCCAACCTGGCATCACTGGACTACCACCAGATGACGCCAATCCAGGCCCAAAGCCTGCCAGCCATTCTCGATGGCCGGGACGTCAAGGCCCAGGCCAAAACTGGTAGTGGTAAAACTGCCGCCTTCGGCATCGGCCTGTTGCACACCATTGACCCGAAACGTTTCAAGACCCAGGCCCTGGTGATATGTCCCACCCGGGAACTGGCCGACCAGGTCAGCAAGGAACTGCGGCGCCTGGCCCGGGCCGTACACAACATCAAGATTCTTACCCTGTGCGGTGGTACCCCTATTGGTCCGCAGTTCGGCTCACTGGAGAAGCCGCCCCATATTGCCGTCGGCACACCGGGCCGTATCCTCAAGCATTGCGGCAAGGGCAGCCTGAAACTGGACCATGTGCAGACCCTGGTGCTGGATGAAGCCGACCGCATGCTGGACATGGGGTTCTCCGAAGACATCCTGGCCATCATTGGCCATACCCCTGAACAACGCCAGACCCTGCTGTTTTCAGCCACCTATCCCGATGAGATCAAACAGATCAGTGCCAGCGTGCAGACCAACCCCGTCGACATCCAGGTGGAAAGTCTGCACGACACCAGCGTTATCAAACAGCTGTTTTATGAAGTCCCCAGAGGTGAAAAGACCGATGCGCTCATGGCCCTGCTGCGGCATCACCAGCCCGAATCCGCCGTGGTGTTCTGCGGCAGGAAACAGCAATGCCAGGACCTGGCGGATAGCCTCAATGAGCAGGGCTTCCAGGCCCTGGCCCTGCATGGCGACCTGGAACAGAAAGACCGTGACCGGGTACTGGTGCAGTTTGCCAACAAGAGCATGCCCCTGCTGATTGCCACCGATGTGGCCGCCCGTGGCCTGGACATCAAGGACCTGGGAGCGGTAATCAACTACGAGCTGTCGCCGGATCCGGAAATCTACATTCACCGCATCGGCCGTACCGGGCGTGCCGGCAGGGAAGGCCTGGCCCTGAGCCTCTTCCACACCTCCGAGGCACCCAAGGTCGGCGCCATCGAAAAACAGCTGCAGCAAGCACTGCACTTTGAGGAAATCCCTGTGCCCGCGGAATCCGCTAACCCGCCGCAACCGATCATGGTTACGCTGTGCATCAATGCGGGCAGAAAACAGAAATTACGCCCCGGCGATATTCTGGGGGCACTCACCGCGGACAAAACCCTGCCCGGCAGCGAGATCGGAAAAATCGATATCTTCGACATGGTGGCCTACGTGGCCGTTACCCGGGCAAACGCTAAAAAAGCGCTCAGGATTTTATCTGAAGGCAAGATCAAGGGTATGAGGATGCTGGTGAGGAAGGTGTGATTCACCCGCTTTAAGCGTCAAAATAATGGAGTCCAAGCCAATATCTCTTCGGCCATAAAGATCAACCACGAACAATGACACTGACCGCACCTGCATTATTGCCTTCCACAGAATACGACACAATGTAGCCCTGCTGCTGGTAAAACGTTAACAGGCCCAGCACTTCATCCCTGATCCGCCCGCCACCTACTATGAATCGCACACGCCGCGTGTAGCTGTTGATGGCATCATTCAGGTGCCGGTGTAGTTTTGACATGGCTTGATCAACCGTTTCGTGGTTATGCGCAATATCACAGGTATGGGTCGAGCCATCATGCTGCAGGATTAACACGTCATCGCATTTCAGGCAGCGATCATTCCTGTTCCAGTCAGTGATATCGAAGGCCGGGATTGAATTCATCATCCCGCACTGAAGGCATTCTTTTTCCATATCAAGTATCTGGTCGCTTTCTTTCATATCGGGGACACCACAGACTCTGCCCCCTTTGATCTTTGACCCCATACGTTACAATACTCTCAACAGAATAAGAATTCCCGAGAGCAGCACCATCCTATGAGCTTGAAAAAACACCGTTCCCGCGTGGTCACCCGGGGTGATTCGCGGATGCCCCAGCGCGCCTTCCTGCGTGCCACCGGCTTTGATGACGCGGCCATGGAAAAATCCATAGTCGGCATCGTCACTACCCAGGGGGAAAATACGCCCTGCTCCATGAATCTGGCGCCCCAGGCTGACCAGGTGCGTCTTGGGGTGGCGGCCGGTGGCGGCGTGCCGGTGCGCTTCGATACTGTGTCTGTTTCCGACGGTGTCTCCATGAACCATGGCGGCATGAACATGAGTTTGCCATCCCGGGAACTGGTGGCTGACAGCGTGGAGCTGGCCGTTCGGGGCCATGCCTATGATGCCCTGGTGGCCTTCGGCGGGTGTGACAAGACCCTGCCGGCCATGATGATGGCCCTGGTGCGCCTGAATGTCCCCGGCGCTTTTCTGTATGGCGGTGCCGCCCTGCCTGGCCAGGTAAAGGGTGAAGAGAAAACCATTCTTGATGCCAACGAGGTGGTCGGACAACTGGAAAAAGGCAGCATTGGCCGGGATGAATTCATCGCCACGGAAAAACAGTGCCTGCCCACCGCCGGCTCCTGCCCCGGCCAGTTCACAGCCAACACCATGGGTATGGTGGGAGAAGCGCTGGGGTTATCTCCTTTAGGATCAAGCACCATGCCGTCAGTGTATTCTGAAAAACTGGCCCTGGCCCGGCAAACCGGTGAAGCGGTTATGGGCTTTCTGGACCAGGGCGGTCCATTGCCCCGAGATCTGGTGACCCGCGCCAGCCTGGAAAATGCCTGCGCCTGTGTGGCCGCTACCGGTGGCTCCACCAATGCCGTGCTGCATATTCCAGCCATTGCCCATGAAGCAGGCATCGACTTTGACATCGACGCCGTGGCGGAAGTCTTCAAACGAACACCCCATATCGCCGACATGCAGCCGGGCGGCCGTTTCCTGGCCAAACACCTGCATGAGGTGGGTGGTGTCCCCGTCGTTCTCAAGGCGCTCATGGACGCCGGTTTTGTGGATGGGGAGGCGCTGGCCTTTGGCGGCATTCCCCTGCGGGAGGCACTGGCCGACACCCCGGCACCCGATGGTGAGGTGGTACGTCCTGTTGGCGTGGCCATCAGTGACACCGGTGGGCTGGCCATTCTGAAAGGCAACCTGTGTCCGGAAGGCGCCGTGATCAAGGTGGCGGGACTGAAGTCCCTGCAGATTGCGGGCCCGGCGCGGGTGTTTGAATCAGAAGAAGACTGCATGAAGGTGGTGGCGGCCATGGACTACGAGGCCGGGGAAATCCTGGTGATTCGCAACGAAGGACCCAAAGGCGGCCCGGGCATGCGGGAAATGCTGGCAGTCACCTCTCGCATCTATGGCCAGGGCATGGGCGAGAAAGTGGCCCTGTTGACCGATGGCCGTTTTTCCGGGGCGACCCGCGGCATGTGTATCGGCTATGCCTGTCCTGAAGCCGCCTCGGGCGGCCCCATCGCCCTGATCCGCGATGGCGATCACATCAGCATTGATGCGGTGGCGGGCACCATTGAGGTGGATGTCTCCGAGGCAGAATTGCAGCAACGCAAACAGCAGTGGCAACCGGTGCAGCGCAATCTGGCCGGAGTGCTGGAAAAATATGCCCGGCTGGTTGGCCCGGCCAACAAAGGGGCCGTCACCCACAGTGGGGCTGTGCAATGGCCTTATGATGTCAGCGACGAATAACCCAATAAATACAACGACTCTTTTACCGTAGTTAGAGCCAGGCCATGTCAGATAACAACAGACCCCGCAAACCCGGAGAGATCCTCGCCGCCGGCTTCCTGCCGGACGACGCCATGAGCGCCCTGGAGGCGCATTACACCGTTCATCACTATTACCGGGCGGATGATCCTGCGGCGCTGCTGCAGGAGGTCGCCGATGACATCGTGTGCATGGTGGGCACGTCCCATGCGTTGATGTCTGCTGAACTCATCAATGCCCTGCCAAATCTTCAACAGATTTCCGTCTATGGCACGGGCACAGAAAAAGTCGATGCCAGCGCTGCAAAAGCGCGCGGTATCACGATTACCAACACTCCGGATGTCATGACCAGTGATGTCGCCGATCTGGGGATGGGCCTGATACTGTCCACCGTGCGGCGCATGGCCGAAGCCGATGATTTTGTGCGCCAGGGCCGCAGTGGCAGTGAAAGCATGCCTTTTTCCCGCAGCCTGGGTGGCAAGCATCTGGGGATAGTCGGGCTGGGTAAAATCGGGTCTGAACTGGCCCGGCGTGCCGAGCCTTTTGGGCTGAAAATCTGCTATCACACACGCCATGAAAAACCCGATGCCCCCTACCCCTGGTATCCGGATCTGCTGACCATGGCAACCAAGGTGGACATTCTGGTCCTGGCGGCTCCGGGCGGCGAGGAAACTTTCCACATGATTGATGCCCAGGTACTCAAGGCCCTGGGACCTGAAGGCACCCTGATAAATATTGCCCGTGGTTCTCTTGTGGATGAAAAAGCGCTGGTAATGGCCTTGCAGGAAGGGACACTTGGCGCTGCAGGCCTTGATGTGTTTGAGGATCTCGCCAATCCCAGCGATGCCCTGTTCAGCATGCCCAACGTCGTGCTGTCGCCCCACCGGGGCAGTGCCACCCATGAATCACGGGGCAGTATGGCCAGGCTGATTGTCGATAACGTAGAGGCTTTTTTTGCAGGACGTGGCGCTGTCACACCCTTGCCAGAGTGACAATCACGCGGGTTTTATGAAAAGCAGGGACAACGTCCTACTCATCATTCATATGCACATCCATATGTGCGCCATTGGCTAACCAGCCTTTTTCTTCCCAGAGTTTGCGAACCATCGGGGAAGCGCAGGACCCGTCATTGAAGGCGATAACATCACCACTTTGTTTCTGGACAAAGCATACCCCGCCCGCAGGCCGGCCATCCTTGAGTGGCGTCATGACGATTTTCACCTGTTCACCCGGGCTGAAGGTGTCGCCCTTGACCCCCATACGAATGATGTGAACCGGTGCGCCCCCTTCCACTCCCCAGCGGATCATGTCGCCATCTGCATCGGGGGCTTCGATATAGAGCCAGGCATGAGGGCTGTTGAAATGCCAGTCGCTGACGACACCTTCAATCAGCATGGCACGGTCCCGATGCACCATCGTGAATGAATGGTGGGCGTAGACGAAGGATGAGGTTAAAAGACTGATTGAAAACAGCAGTCGGGCATATCGTTTGATCGTTGGCATATGCAGTTCCCCTTATGTACTTATTGTTATTCGTTTGTACTGTTTTTGACTGTTATTGACCGTCCCGGGCATCCAGCACCGGATCATAGGACTGCCCGGGGAGTTCAGGATAATCCGTGGTACCCCTGGGATCGACATATTCGGGATCACCGGGTAGGTAAAACTGGGTACTGCCGTCTTCGGCCTTGTAGACGTTGGAGCTGGTGGTACATTCCCAGTTGCGAATCCTGACGCCGATCTCTTCCAGGTCAGGTGCCGCATTGTGGGTATAAACTGCCGACTGTGGTTTAACCAATGCCAGGGGATCATAGAAAGTGACCTGGGTGACCAGTTGCTTATTGCCATCCCCAAGGGTGACCTGCTTCCAGCGTTCAATAATTTCGAACTGGTTGGAGGTCAATGGCATGCCGCGCACATAATCTGCAGGGTTGACCCATTTAGTCCAGATGGTCAGCTCATCATCGTTCCAGAAACCGATGGAATCGCCAGTGGCTGAATGCTTGGCATCGAGATTGATGTGTTCCTGTCCAATGTAGATGCGCCGGGTTTCATTCATGAAATCATTCATCATCCAGGACTGATGGGGCAGATTCACAAATTCCTTGACGTAGGGTTCCCAGATCCAACGTGGGACACCTGGATACTCGCAGCGGGCCAGGCGATCAAACAGCTGTTCACCATGGATTTCCATTTCTGCGCGTCTGGCTTTGAAGTGGGCTTCGTATGGCGGTGTCAAAACGCCATCAATGACAGTACCGCCCGGCCCCAGCCCCCCCCTGACATCGTCGCCCTCCAGAAATATGGTGGGCATGGAGTTGCGCCCGCTGGTCCACAAGCCATTCCACTGGGGGATGGTCGCCATGGTATGGGACGTGCCACCATCGGCGGCTTCCAGAAGGTATTCATAATGGGCCTGCGCCGTGGCGAATTCCCGGGGTGGAGGCTCTACTGCTGGCAGGGCGCCACCAAAGAAACCCTCAGGTACGCCAATATCATCCTCATCATCCTGTGCTACTGCAGCATGCAGAAAGCTGCAGAAGAAAATCAATGTCAGGCTTTTTTTTATCATCGTTATCTCCATCGAATTGATTCCTGTATGAAAAATACTATTTCCCGAAGGCTACGCCGCCAGCTGCCGGATCATGGGGTGGCATAGGCTCACCTGTCACCGGATTGGGATAGTGAAATGGCTCGACGTAATAGCTTGGGTAGGTCAGGTAAACCACGCTGGGTGGCAGGTCCGGTGGCGGCGGAAACTTGGTAGGCCAGGTGTTGTAGATCAGGTTGTCCACCCAGCCAATGGGATAGCCGGAATACATGTTGAAAGGCCCGTGCAGGGTCTTCATTTTCCACACGCCGTCTTCCTTCACGAAATCGTTTTCATAGTAGCAGTGCCCCCAGCCACCGGAGGACATGACAAAGGCGATGCCACGCAGCTCGGCAGTGACGCCATCCGGATTGATGGTGGTCAGGGTCTGGAACTGCTGATGGTCCATGAGCAGGCCTTGTGTCGGCCCAACCGGGCTCAGGCCCACGTTCATGTATTCAAAGACGCGATCTGCGCCAGTGAAGACGCCCCGGCCACCAATTTCCAGGGTACCGTCTTCGGTCCACAGGTCGGTGAGGGAATACCAGAGGGACTTGTCGACGTAGTAGCCGTAGGAGCGCTGAAGGATTTCGATTTCTTCCATGTCCTGGAGGCGCTCGATGCGGGTGCTGATGGCGTTGAGCTCGGATTCCAGCGCGCTCAGTTCAGCAGGGCTTTGGGCATGGGCTGAAGTAGATACGAGATACAGGATACAAGATACAAGGAACGACACGTTGACCATTTGCAATCTGGATTCGATCAGGGGCGGGAACATGTTCAGTGTTTTGTTTATTGAATTTTTCATTTTCTGCCCACCTTAACGTACGTTCTTGCCGGCGGCTTTGTCGCGTGCCAGGCGGCCCATGTCATCGTGCGGTTCGCCGGT
>CAZDCK010000040.1:0-16409 GCA_964503965.1 uncultured Enterobacteriaceae bacterium
TGCCTTTTTGCCTTTCTCCCTTTTATTCCTGCGTTCCGGTGCCTTCAATATCCTGAAGTAATTTCGTCTGGGACTCCGCCATGATACGTGGCCGCACAATGTTCAGTCCCTTGAGCACATTCACCGCTTCGTTCAGCTGATAATCCCGCACGATCACTTCCGGAGGTTCTGATGCTGTTTCAGCAGCCATTACCGCAGCTTCCTCTGCGGCTTCCCTTTCTTCCGGTGTGGCGTTTTCCAGATGTCCAACAAGGTCGGCCTCCCTGTAAGAAATAAGGCTCTGGGGAATACGGGTTACCTGTCCACGATCGACGATGATGTCCGGCGTTATTCCGGTCGCCTGAATGGAACGACCATTGGGGGTGAAATATAACGCCGTGGTCAGTTTGATGGCCCGGTCATTGGTCAGGGGCAGGACTGTTTGTACAGAGCCTTTGCCGAAACTGGGGGTGCCCATGATGATAGCTCGCTGGTGATCCTGAAGAGCGCCCGCGACAATTTCCGAGGCAGAGGCTGAGCCTTGATTGATCAGCACTACTAAGGGGACGGCCTGGCTTGGGTCTTCAGTGGATGCTTCAAAACGCATTTCGGCATTTTCAACGCGACCCTCTGTGTAGACGATGAGTCCATCATCAATGAAGGCATCAACAACGCCCACTGAAGACTGCAACACACCTCCAGGATTGTTGCGAAGATCAAGAACAACTCCCTTGAGCTCATTTTCTTCATGGAGCGTTTTCAGGGCATCCTTCACTTCAGTTCCCGTATCTGTGGAAAAGGAAGCGATTCGGATATAACCGTATCCGGGTTCCAGGATGCGGTAGCGAACGCTGCGTGCCTTGATGATTTCCCGGGTCACGGTGACTTCGAATGGCTCGCTGACACCTTCCCTGAGTATGGTCAGGACAATATCAGTGCCAGGTTCTCCGCGCATGAGATCGACAGTATCACCAACGGTTACTTCCCTGGCAGGCGTATCGTCGAGTTTGATGACGAGATCTCCGGCCTGGACACCTGCCCGCTCTGCCGGCGACCCATCCATTGGTGCAATAATCTTGATAAATCCGTCCTCAACCCCTACTTCCACGCCAAGACCGCCAAACTCTCCAGTTGTACTTTCCTGTAACTGATCATAATCATCGGAGGCAAGATAGGTCGAGTGGGGGTCAATACCGGCGAGCATGCCCTTGATGGCATTTTCCAGCAGGGTCTTGTCATCTATGGGCTCCACATAGGCACCACGAATACGGTTGAGCACTTCCGTAAAAATCCGGACTTCATCCAGCGGCAGGGGTAGTGATTCCTCTGCTGGGGGGGTTATCGGTGCTAACTGTGCAAGTAACGGGGCCGAAGAGAAGCTGATACACAGGCTGGCACTGATGGCCAGCAGGGACCCAAGTGGGGATAAAAAACGATGTCTGGTATTCATTATGTCACTCATAAAATCACTTCTGGTGTTACGTGGCTGTAAAAGTCTTCGATCAAATTTCCAGATAAAATTGAGGCTGGAAGAAAATCAGCAGTGCTTTACTTAACCCTGCCAGTACCAATAAGACAGGTGTTGTGTCTATTTGTTGCAGGTTTTTGCAGGAAAACGAATTCAGTTACGGGTCAGCCATGTGGACGGGTTCTGGGACTCTCCGTCATGCCGAATTTCAAAGTAGAGTGAGGAGTCCTGCTGGCCGCCGGTATTGCCTACGCTTGCAATGGTTTCGCCGCTTCTTACCCACTCACCAACTTCCTTGTAAAGCTCCTGATTGTGGGCGTAAAGGCTCATATAACCACCCCCATGGTCAATTATCAAGAGAAGGCCTGAGCTTGAAAACCAGTCTGAAAACACAACACGACCATGGTGAATCGCACGAACAGCACTACCTTGCTGGGCCGCTATTGTGATGCCCTGCCAGTCGAGATCGCCGAGTCCATAACTGCTGCCAAAACTATTCAGGATTCTGCCCTTTACCGGCCAGGGAAGCCTGCCCCTGAGTTCCGTGAAAGCCTGTTCCTGTTCACCAAGCGAGAGATTAGCAATTGATTGTCGCAGCTCTTCCAGCAGAATTTCCATTTCTGCCCGCTGGGCTTCAAGGCTTTCGAGCTTCCTGTTACTGCTGGAAAGTGTTGCATCAAGCTCATCAAGCAAAGACTGGCGTTCCCGACTCGCATCCTCAAGGTTTGCCTGCTGCTGGGCCAGTGCCTGCTGCTGTTCATTCAGCTTCAAAGTGGTGACAGCAATCTCGCTTTCTAAGGCCTCTATTTCGCGGATTGTTCGAGTGAAATCGGTGATTTTTTCGGATCTTGCCTCACTGAAATACCGGTAATACTGAAGAGTGCGAGACAACAGCGCTGGATTTTCCTGGTTCAACAGCAATTTGAAATATTCCTGTTTGCCTGCCTGGTGAGCACTGCGCAGATATTGCCGGATCAGGGATAACTGGCTTGCTTTTTCTTTTTCGAGTTCAGCCCGTTGCCCTGTATAGCCGGTTAGCAGGGTCTCGTTTGTCTCTATATCGTTATCTATTTCCCGGATACGGGAGCTAACCTGAGACAAACTTTTTTCCGTTTCCTGCAGTATGTTATACAGCGACGAGCGCTCGTTACGACGTTTTGAAATATCAGCCTGGACGTCTTCAATAGCTGACATCAGGTTTTCCAGTGCTTCCTCGGAGGGTTCCGCCGGGAAATTGTCCTGGCTATGGGCTGGCAGAAAAAAAGCGTACAGGAATGAGAAAAAAAAGATCCTGGAAAGCGTACTTGTGGCGTGGTATCCCATCACTGTTCTTGTACAAGGGAGTGTCCTGTCATTTCGGTGGGCTGCCCCAGCCCCATCAGGCCCAGTAATGTAGGCGACACATCACACAGCGAACCATCGTCCATCAGTTTGATGTCCCGATTGCCAACATACACCAGTGGGACAGGACCATTGGTGTGGGAGGTCAGGGGTTGACCGGACTCTTCATCCACCATCTGTTCCAGGTTGCCATGATCAGCGGTTATCAGGCATTGCCCACCGGTTTCAAGAATAGCCTGGGTAATCCTGCCGAGGCATTCATCCACCACTTCCGCTGCCTGCACTGCGGCATCCCAGACACCAGTATGGCCAACCATATCGCCGTTGGCGTAGTTACAGATAATGGCGTCAAACTCGCGGTTTCTGATAGCACTGACGAGCTTGTCGGTGACTTCATGAGCGCTCATTTCAGGCTTGAGATCGTAGGTATCCACTTTCGGCGATGGAACGAGTATCCGGGTTTCACCATCAAATTCACTTTCCCTGCCGCCACTGAAGAAAAAAGTTACATGGGCATATTTTTCTGTTTCGGCGATACGCAGCTGCGTTCTTTCCTGATCAGCCAGGTATTCACCCAGGACATTGGCAAGCTTCTCCGGAGGGTAGGCACACTCGGCATCAATATCATCGGCATATTCTGTGAGCATGACGAAATGACGCATTGCCGGAATCTGCCCCCGGTCAAACTCGGCAAATGATTTTTCCGTAAAGACCCGGGTCAGCTCCCTTGCCCTGTCTGCTCGAAAGTTCATAAAAACAACGGCATCACCATCCTGGATGGTGACGACACCCTTGTCTGCCGTGATGGTGGTAGGGAGAACAAACTCATCATTTTCATCCCTCGCATAGGCCGCTTGCAGCGCTTCTGAGGCAGTTGTTGCTGTTTCCTCCGCCATGCCATGGCAAATGGCATTGAATGATTTTTCAACACGATCCCAGCGTTTATCCCTGTCCATTCCGTAAAAGCGCCCGGCAATGCTGGCAAATTGACCACAGCCCATGCTGGCAAACTTGTCTTCAAATTTACTGATGGTGGCTGCAGCGCTTCGTGGCGGAGTATCGCGACCATCCAAAAGGGCATGAAGATAGATAGAGTTACATCCTTTTTGGTGGGCAAGATCGATCATTGCGGCAATCTGGTTTTCATGACTGTGGATACCCCCGGGAGATAGCAGGCCAATGATATGCAAGGCTTTGCCACTTGATGCTGCATCCTGCGCGGCCCGAGCAAGCACCGGATTGGAGAAAAAGCCGCCATCCTTAATGTCCTTGTCTATGCGGGTCAGGTTCTGGTAAACCACCCGGCCAGCTCCGAGGTTCATATGACCTACTTCAGAGTTACCCATCTGGCCTTCCGGCAGGCCGACTTTCAGTCCGGATGTATGGATGAGAGTATGGGGATGGTTTTCCAGGAGATTGTCCCAAACAGGAGTGCGTGCCTGGGTGATGGCGTTGTGTTTGCCATCTTTGCGATAGCCCCAGCCATCAAGAATCAGCAAAAGCGCGGGAGAGGAAGAAGTGGTCATGAATTGCCCAGGTATTTTTAATGAAAAACAGCGCTGTATTATCACTAATTCTTTCCATGCTTGCGAGCGTGATATTGCCGGGAACAGCCTTTTTACGGGGAATCTTGGACTGACTTCCGCCTTATTGGCGTGTATACTCCACGCCTCTTTTAATTGAGACCTTTTAGCAGCATATGGCGCGTTTTTTAGAATTCCTCCTTCATCACTGGATTCTTTCCGGAATCTGGGTGGCATTGGCTGTCACACTGTTTCTTTACCAGAAAGCAAAGTCGGGAAAGGCACTAAGTCCCCACCAGGCTACCTTGCTTGTGAACCGGGATGAGGGGGTGATACTCGATATCAGGGACAAGAAAGCCTATGACGGTGGTCATATTACCGATGCCATCAATATCCCCCTGGCGAAATTGAAAGAGCGTGCTGTGGAACTGGAAAAACATCGGGACAAGATCCTTGTCGTTGTCTGCCAGGTGGGTCACCAGTCCGGGGATGCTGTCAAGACGCTTGAAGAAAATGGTTTCAATGCTGTTGTCCGCATGAGCGGAGGAATGGCGGAATGGCAAACCCAGGGGTTGCCAACTGTTCGCTAGGGCGGGAACAGCACCGGGTTTCAGAATAACAACTTTTATAAGGGTAGATCATGGCAGAAAACGATCAGCAAGAAGCAAATCCAGCGGCGCAGCCACAGGGGAGTGACTCAGGCCAGCGCTTTGGCGTACAGCGAGTCTATGTGAAGGATTCCTCTTTCGAGGCACCGGACACACCGGATGTATTTCGTCGGCAGTACAACCCCCAGGTCAATTTCAGTATCAACAATCGCAGCAACAAGATTGATGAAGGTGTCTACGAAGTCGTTCTGCGCCTGACAGCCGATGTTAAACAGGAAGACAAAACCGTTTTCCTGGCTGAAGTTCAGCAGGCAGGAATTTTTGAAATCCGCGGTCTTGATGGTGAGCAGCTTGAGCAAGTGCTTACTATTGCGTGTCCCAATGTCCTTTTCCCCTACGGGCGTGAAGCTATTGATGCCCTGGTTACCAGGGGAAGTTTCCCGGCTCTGTTACTGGCACCGATCAACTTCGAAAACGTCTATATGCAGGCAAAGCAGCAGCAGGCAAAACAGGTTGCACCTGATGCCCCAGTGAGCATTGAAGGTGCGGATGGTGCAGGAACAGACTCTCACTAATTTGTCTGTTCGGGAGGGCGGAGAAATACAGGTCCTTCCATCAGTAGTAGGATAGTGAGATAAAAAGGCTGTCTGGGATCCAGGCGGCCTTTTTTATAAGCCATTGAAAAATATTGTTTTATTTGAATCCCAGTTGTCGCCAGGCTTCGTAGAGAACAACCGCTGCGGTGTTGGAAAGGTTCAGGCTACGGCTTGACGATGTCATGGGCAGCCTGATGACTTTGGTGATTTCCTCCGACTCCCTGATGGTGTTCGGCAATCCACGGGTTTCTGGGCCGAACAGCAAGTAATCACCTGTCCTGTACATTACGTCAGAATACAGTGTATCCCCCTTTGTGCTCGCGGCAAAAATCCGCTCCGGTTGCTGCATCTCCAAAAATGCAGACCAGTTTTGGTAGGTTTTCAATTCACTGAATTCTGCATAATCCAGCCCGGCTCTTCGCAGGCGTTTGTCATCCAGTTCGAAGCCCAGGGGTTCAATCAAGTGCAGGGTACTTCCAGTATTGCTGCACAGGCGGATGGCATTGCCCGTATTGGGGGGGATTTCTGGTTCAAAAAATACTATGTTAAACATAAAAAAATCTATTAAAAATAGGAGGATATTGCTTGTATTTGTGAAAAATTCGAGGTAAGAGGTTAAAAATGATACTGTGCCCACAATGCAAGCAATGCTGTGACCCGGTGTGATAATAGGAGGAAAAGGGAGTTTTTCCCATACTTTCTCAACCCCAGGTTACTTAGAATTGCGCACCAAATTTTTAGAATGGCTGCAAGTGGCTATGGGCTTCCCAGTCTGAATTCATGAGCTATCTTAATAACCTGAACAAGAGGCAAGTTTTGTTAAAACTTTTTAATAAAACACAGGGTAAGGATGGAATGGTTGGGTTGTATGCCACACCGGACAACCTGACCCTGGCCCATGTTGCCTACGTGAATGACGTGCCTGAGCTTATTCACTGTGAAGTTATCCCTGCCTCAGGATCTGAAGAGTGCGCCGGTGCCCTGGGGGAAAAAGTGAGGGAACTGAACCTCGAGGGAACAAACACCTGCTTTGTTGTATCGCCTGAAGATTACAAGCTGCTTCTGGTGGAAGCTCCCAATGTGGCAGAAGATGAAATGGCCGGGGCTATCAAATGGAAGATCAAGGATCTGGTGGGTCATCCCATAGAAGAGATGGCGATTACAGTGTTTGATGTGCCCGAAGGAGCCTACCGGTCACAGGCAAATATGGTTTATGCCGTGGCTGCCAGAAAGAATCGGATTCAGGATATTGCCGGCCTGGTCCATGTTGCTGATCTGGAACTGGACGCCATAGATATTCCGGAGCTGGCCATGATGAACCTGTCGAAAAATTGTGCTGATGACACTGAGGGATTGGCTTTCCTGGATCTGAGGCCTGATGGCAGTACATTGAACCTGAGCCGAGGTGGTGAAATTTTTCTGACCAGGCGATTGAATACCCGGGTCAGCAAAGACATTCTGGAGTCTGCGGAGTGGACCATGATTCGTGAGCGTCTGGTCACTGAAATTCAGCGTTCACTGGATTATTACCAGAGCCAGATGGGACAGGCGCTTGTGCCGAAAATAATTCTTGCCCCGCGCGAAGAGGGAGCCGAAAAACTGGTTCGGGAACTCAACGAGTCCATGACCATTGAGGTGGGCAGTATGGACTTAAATGGATGCCTGAAAAGCCATACAGAATTACCTGACTGGCAACAGCAGGATTGCATGCTGGCTATCGGCGGAGCCATGCGGCAGGAGACGTTGGCATGAAGCAGCAGATCAATCTTTACCTGCCCGAGTTTCGCCGCAAAAAGGACCCGCTGGGTTTTGACAATCTTCACCGTGGGAGTTCAGGCTGTAACCTACCAGGCCGGAGATGATACCGACCTGGATGGTCAACCCGATGCTGACGCAGACCTTTCAGACAATACGGTAACGCCCAATTTTGGTAATGAAACACCGACCCTTATCGTATCCATTACGCCACAACTGGTTGCTCCCGCAACAGGAACCATTGGTGTTCTGGCTGGTACAACCAACTACAGTAGTTTTACCAATGGTGCTGAGGAGCATGCCAACATCACCTATGACGAAGTCGGTATCATCGACCTGGTAGCTAACCTCTTTGGCGGAAACTATCTTGGTACTGGTGAAAACATACAGGGAGCTTTCAAAAATCTCGGACGTTTTACACCGCATCACTATGAAATTACGGCATCATCGCTAATTAATCGCTTTGACCTGAATACATTCTGTATGCCGCCATCGGTGTTTACCTATATGGGTGAACCCATGCAGGTTACTGTCGAGCTCAAGGCCAACAATGCCTTTGGTGATACCACAGAAAATTACATCAGTGGTTTTGTGAAACTCAATGATCCTGCCATGCTGGCTTTCTCTGCAGTAGACCAGGCCAGTTCAACATTGCTCTCCTCACGATTGGCCAGCAGTGATGAGGTCTTTAACTGGAATGATGCAAATTTTGGTGAGAGGGAAATTCTAAGCACCCTGGTATTGAACAAGTCCGGGCCTGACACACCCGATGGTCCCTATAATGAATTCACTGGTGGGTTGATACCTACTGATAGTGACGGGATTGAATTGTTGCCACTTGATTATGACCTGGATCTTGATGGTGGCGGGTCTGATACTGTAACTGTCCTGAATACGCAGATTCGTTATGGCCGCCTGGTGGTCAACAGTGTTGGTGGATCAGAAATCTCAACTTCCTCCATATCAGGGGCAGGCTATGATGTGCCTGTCACGCTGGTTGTTGAATACTACGACAGTGACACCATGAATTACCTGGTCAATGGGCTGGATGACTGCTCCATTTTCAATAGTGAAAACCTCAGTGTAATCAGTGATTCCTATACAGAGGGGCTGGCTATAGACAGTATCGGTCCTGCCACACCAACGGCAGGTGTTAATGTCACTGTGCAAACAGCAACATTTTCGGTAACAACGCTGGAAGCAGGCAGTACTGATGCAACTTCTGCTAGTAGGAATACACCGTTCTATATTCCCTCGCCGTTTGAATCTGATGCGGCAGTCGTGGAGACAGGATCCGTGCTACTGGAGTTTGACCTGCAGACGGATGTGAATATCGATCCGGGTGTATCAGATACCCTGGTTGACTATGGCTACCTGAGGTTTGACTGGCGGGATCAAAATGCCGGCTACTATGCAGATGAAGAGTCCGGTGTAGATGCAGCAGAAGATAATCCAAGGGGAATTGTTGATTTCGGAACGTTCCAGGGGCATAACCGGGTGATTAACTGGCAGGAAATTCTTCTTGAAACTGGTCCCTGAGTATAGAAAGCACCAGTAAAGTATACCGAAGCAGTGAACTCACTCCATAAGTACCGGTGCTTCAATATAGAAATTCTGTAGCTGCCAGTTATTATTCATTAGTACCAATTCGACAAAAACCGGAGAAGTTCCCGTAGAGAATTCACCATCCAGATAGAAGCGGGCGATCAGGTTCTCCTCTGAAGGCCCCCATGTTGCATTTAAAAGTTCATCTCTTCCAGGTGCAAGGGATTCGAGTCTGCCAACACGGCGAAAATTGGCAAACATCAATTCAATACCATTACTACAAATGAGGAGATCAGTTCCTCGGAACTGATCTGCCTGAAAAAATCACTATTCCATGAAGCGAGAATATTTTCGGAAGCTGTCAGGGCAAACTGGTGTCCATTGTTGAGCAGGTTTCTGTGTTGCAGAGTCTTGAAACCAAACCAGGCGGCAATAAGAAGCACCAGGCCACCTGTGGTAAGCAATGGGATGGTAGTTTTCGATTGCATAGCAGCTCTCTGCCTGGAAACAACGCCAGCATAAATACTGGTCTGCAAACAGTAAAGCGGGAAGAGGCGGTATTATTCAGTAGTATCGACTACACCATTCTCAATACCCAGTTCCTTGATCTTGCGGGTAAGCGTGTTTCGGCCCCAGCCAAGAAGTGTAGAGGCATCCCGTTTACGCCCTCCGCTATGCTTCAGGGCTACCTCGATCATGCACTTTTCAAAAATCGGAGTAGCCTGCTGCAGGATACCTGAGTGTCCCAGGCTGAGCTCCTGGTCAGCCCAGCCTCTCAGGTTGTCTGCCCAGCTGCCGGAGACGTTTTCCTGATCTTTGGGATTGAGAAATTCTTCCGGTAAATCGTTGGTGAAAATTTCACGACCGGAGGCCATGACAGTAATCCAGCTACAGAAATTTTCCAGCTGGCGCACGTTGCCGGGCCAGGGCAGGCCTGTCAGGTACTGGCTTGTTTCCTGCCGCAATTCCTTTTTCTCAACACCCATCTGTTTCGCAGCCCGGGACAGGAAATGTTCCATCAGCGCAGGAATATCTTCACGGCGATCGGCCAGCTTGGGCAGGTTGATCGGGATTACATTGAGTCGGTGATAAAGATCTTCCCTGAACAGGTGATCCTTGACCCGCTCTTCAAGATTCTGGTGAGTGGCAGCAATCACACGGACGTCGGCCTTTATTGGAGTAAGGCCCCCTACACGATAAAACTCCCCGTCAGACAGAACGCGCAGCAGCCGGGTCTGGGTTTCCATCGGCATATCGCCGATTTCATCCAGAAACAGTGTTCCTCCGTCAGCCTGCTCAAAGCGCCCTACACGTAACTGGGTGGCACCGGTAAATGCGCCTTTTTCATGGCCGAAAAGCTCTGATTCGATCAAATCCTTGGGAATTGCCGCCACATTCAGTGGTATGTAAGGTTTCTCAGCACGTGGACTGTGTTTGTGAAGGGCCTGGGCTACCAGTTCCTTGCCCGTGCCTGATTCGCCCTTGATCAGGACAGTAATATTGGAATGGGAAAGTCGACCTATGGCACGAAACACTTCCTGCATGGCAGGGGCTTCACCGATGATTTCCTTGGCTTCAACAACGAGAAGCTCAGAGGGGGCCGATTTGTTTTCACTTGCATGCTTGACCGCGCGCTGGGTGACTTCTACGGCTTCATTGACGTCAAAGGGTTTGGGAAGATATTCAAAAGCCCCTTTTTTGTAGGATTTGACCGCGCTGCTCAGATCACTGTGGGCGGTCATGATAATGACAGGAATATTGGGATAGGCTTCCTGAACCTCTGCGAGGACTTCCAGCCCGTCTATACCGGGCATGCGAATATCGCTGATGATTGCATCTGGCTGGGAGGTCTGTAATTTTTCCAGCAGGCCATCACCGCTTTCAAAACATTCGCTGTTAAACCCGGCCTTGGTAAGTGATTTTTCCAGAACCCAGCGAATTGAGCGATCGTCATCAACGATCCAGATCATACTATTTGCAGTCATTACTCTATGTCCTCTGCTTCCAGTGACAGCGGCAGGGTAAGGGAAAAACAGGTTCTCCCGGGTTTGCTGTCACATTCAATCAGGCCTTCGTGATTTTTCAGAATATTTTGCGACAGGGAGAGTCCGAGACCCGTCCCATTGGCTCTGCCACTTATGAGGGGGTAGAAAATATTTTCCATGATTTCCGTTTTGATCCCGGGTCCGTTATCAATAATGTCTATACGGGCTGCCAGTTTATGGAGTTTGGATCCAATAGTTACGTTGTAGACAGCTCGTGTGCGCAGGATAATTTTGGGGGCATCAATCTTTTTATCAGATTCGGTCAGCGCCTGCATGGCATTGCGTACGATATTAAGTACTGCCTGTATCAGCTGTCCCAGGTCGCCCGTGAGCTCAGGAATACTCGGGTCATAATCTTTTTCCAGTTCAATACTTCCCCGGGTTTCCGCAATGACAAGGTTGTAAACCCGCTCCAAAACTTCGTGAATGTTGACAGTCTGTAATGCCGGTTTTTTGTACTGACCTGTCAGGCGGTCAATGAGACCTACCAGACGGTCAGTTTCCTCAATGATCACATTGGTGTAATCAGTAAGTTCCTTGTCTTCCAGCTCGGCAGCCAGCAGTTGGGCTGCACCACGAATGCCCCCCAGTGGGTTCTTGATTTCATGGCCCAGGCCCCGAACCAGTCCCAGGGTTGTTTCATGATTGGAAATCAGCATTTCCTTGCGTGAAATATTGTAAGAACGGTCCAGTTCCTGAAGCTCGAGCATGATGTAGGTCTGGTTTTCAAAAATCAGTCGGCTGGCTGAATAATCGACTGTCATCTGGTTGGTATTGGCCCTGGCCAGCTTGGCCTTGCGGGCAATGAAGGTAATACCGTTTTCCACCACATTCTTGAGGGATTTGACCAGCTGGACGGAATTGAGCAGCAGATCGCCAATAAAAAGATGCTGGCTATGTTTGCTGCTGGTTTCAAGCAGGGCCTCAGCAGCCGGATTCAGGTACATAATGTGCAGGCTGTTATCCAGCACGACCACGGCTGTGGTGAGATTATCCAAAAGGCTTGTATTCAGGCTTTCAGCTTTCAATTCCAGTGTAAATCCATTGGTAGTGGGCAGTTGGGCATTCATGCAGCACGCTTCTCAATAGTCCTGTTATATTTTCCTGCCGAGAGTTATATGCATTCCTGGTCAGCAGCAATGATGACAATTCCCTTTGATGAATAGCTGATAGCAAATACTGAACCAACTTATAGCCCTTTGAATTTTAAGGAAAATATTTATACTGCAACAATAATACGCACTATAATAGTGCATTATGCACGTAATTGAACATTTTGTCGCACAGTAATGGTGCGGCAGTCTGTGGGCCGGTTGGCGACTGGTCTCCTCCAATTCTATATAATGCCTGCCCCTGGCATTTATCCCGGCAAGTCTCACTAGCATGAAATACCTG
The DNA here is from genome assembly GCA_964503965.1 of uncultured Enterobacteriaceae bacterium. Taxonomy (GTDB): domain Bacteria; phylum Pseudomonadota; class Gammaproteobacteria; order Pseudomonadales; family Pseudohongiellaceae; genus Eutrophocola. Next base: position 12,256 of record CAZDCK010000040.1, read on the forward strand.
GTCAAATATTCACCGGAGATGACGATAAAGAGTCGTCCCGTTCGAAACCGTTTTGCTAAACAGCTCAGGAAAAACCTGGCTTTCCTGTTGCGCCGGATTAATGAAGACGTGATCGTAAACGGTAACTGGGATTACATTGGTATTGATTTTCCCGAACTTGATGAGCAGTCACAGGCCGAGGCTGAGCAGGTTTTGTCATCCACGCAGGGAATCTGTTTTTACGAAAGGGTCAGGCAATACGGATTGAAAGACCTTGATGATGTGCTTGAAAAAACCCGGCAGACATTCCAGGACCGACTGAACGGAAAAACATTCGCCGTGCGTTGTAAAAGAACAGGGAGTCATTCCTTCAGTTCCGTTGATGTTGAGAAATATGTTGGTGGTGGCCTTAATCGGCAAACCGGCGCCAAAGGAGTCAGCCTGGTGAATCCCCAGGTGCTCGTAAAACTGGAAATCATGGGTGACAAGTTTTTCGTGGTGGAGAGTACCTTTCCTGGTTTAAATGGTTTTCCACTGGGTACCCAGGACAGTGTGCTATCCCTCATTTCCGGTGGATTTGATTCTTCCGTGTCCAGTTACCTGTCCATGCGCCGTGGCTTGCTTACCCATTTCTGTTTCTTCAACCTGGGTGGAAGGGAACATGAAATCGCTGTGAAGGAAGTAGCGCTGTACCTGTGGATGAGATTTGGCTCGACCCACAGGGTGCGTTTCGTCACTGTTCCTTTTGAGGAGGTGGTTGGAGAAATTCTTGAGAAAGTGGATAACTCCCAGATGGGTGTGGTTCTCAAACGAATGATGATGAGGGCGGCGGGCTCTGTGGCTGATAAATTAAAGATTCAGGCCCTGGTGACCGGGGAGAGTGTTGCCCAGGTCAGCAGCCAGACCCTGCCTAACCTGGCCGTGATAGACAAGGTCACAGATCATCTGGTGTTCCGGCCACTGGCCATGATGGAAAAACAGGAAATTGTCGACACCGCCCGGGCGATAGGGACAGAAGCCTTTTCTGCTGTAATTCCTGAGTATTGCGGGGTGATTTCAGTGAAACCTACCACGCGGGCTAGGATGCACAAGATAGAAAAACAGGAAGGACGGTTTGATTTTTCCATTCTCGATAGGGCGATAGCGAACGCTGAAACGGTTCTTATAGATCAGGTTGATATTGCAGCAGAAAAAACCGCGCAGGAACTTGAAATAAAAAGCGAGCTTTCCGGTGAAGATGTTGTGATTGATATACGCCATCCCGATGAAGAGGAAAGCCGCTCTTTGGTAAATGTGCCTGCAACTGTGGAAAGAATTCCGTTTTACAAACTTAATACCGTATTCCCTACATTGGATAAACAGAAGCAATACTGGCTATATTGTGAGAAGGGGATCATGAGTAAGTTGCATGCGTCATTTCTACACGATGAAGGGTTTGGAAATGTAGGCGTCTATCGGCCTGAGCGATGATCGATATCTTGAGAAGCGTCTTGTGCTCCAGGACAGGCATAAATTGGCCAGGATGATTTTCTTTTAAAATACCCCCGGTTTCTACTGTGAGACTATAAATCTACCGATTTTCCCTGTTTTTTTAAAAACAAAAATTACCCTGATAACAAGAACCTGTATAATCCGCGCCTTCCATTCAGCCCGAAAATACTACTGTGATAGAAAAAATTAGAAATATCGCCATCATCGCCCACGTTGACCATGGTAAAACCACCCTCGTTGACAAGTTGCTGCAGCAGTCCGGTACCCTGGAAACCAGGGGTAAGGAAATCAAGCGTGTCATGGACTCCAATGACCAGGAAAAGGAGCGGGGTATTACCATTCTGGCCAAGAACACGGCTGTGAGCTGGCAGGATTACCGAATCAATATTGTTGATACGCCAGGGCATGCTGACTTTGGTGGTGAAGTGGAACGTGTCCTGTCCATGGTGGATAGTGTATTGCTGCTGGTGGATGCGGTAGAAGGACCAATGCCCCAGACCCGCTTTGTGACCCAGAAAGCCTTTGCCCGGGGGCTGCATCCTATTGTCGTCATTAACAAGATTGACCGGGATGGTGCCCGCCCGGACTGGGTATTGAATGAGGTTTTTGACCTGTTTGACAGGCTGGGCGCCACTGAAGAGCAACTGGACTTTCCGGTCATCTATGCCTCGGCACTGGAAGGTAAGGCCGGGGAAGAACCGGATGCGCTTGAGGACAACATGGAAAGTCTGTTCAGGCTGATTGTCGATAAGGTGCCGGCGCCGGATGTAAACAGTGATGGACCATTGCAGATGCAGATCAGTGCCCTGGATTACAACTCCTATGTTGGGGTTATCGGTGTCGGCAGGGTGACCAGGGGCAAGGTAAAAACCAATATGCCAGTCGTGGTCATTGACAGTCAGGGGAATAGCCGTCGGGCAAAGATCGGGCAGGTAAAAACCTATCTGGGGCTGGAACAGGTTGATGCGGATGAAGCGGCTGCTGGCGATATTATCTGTGTGAGTGGCCTTGATGAGCTCAATATCAGTGACACCCTGTGTGATCCGGATACCCCCGAGGCATTGCCTCCGCTAAGCGTGGATGAGCCAACAGTGACCATGACCTTCCAGGTCAATGACTCTCCCTTTGCGGGCCAGGATGGTAAGTACATCACCAGTCGTAACCTGAAGGAAAGACTGGAAAGGGAGCTGATCCATAACGTGGCACTGCGCGTTGAGCCCGGTGAAAGCGCTGAAAAATTCAGGGTGTCTGGCCGTGGCGAACTGCATTTGTCGGTTTTGATTGAAACCATGCGGCGTGAAGGATATGAGCTGGCAGTTTCCCGTCCGGAAGTAGTGACCAAGGAAATTGACGGCCAGCTGCACGAGCCTTATGAGAATCTTGTGGTGGATGTGGAAGAAGAGCATCAGGGTTCGGTCATTGAAGAACTGGGTCTGCGAAAGGCAGAGATGCAGGATATGAGTTCAGATGGCAAGGGCAGGGTACGAATCAGCTTTATCATTCCGACACGGGGGCTGATTGGTTTTCGGACACAGTTTATGGGGCTTACTTCCGGCTCCGGCATCCTGACCCATGTATTTGATCATTTCGGACCGATTAAGAAAGGCGAGATCGCCGGTCGAAACAATGGGGTTCTGGTATCCATGGTGAAAGGCAAGACTCTTGGTTATGCGCTGTACAACCTCCAGGATCGTGGTCGCCTGTTTATTGAGCCAAACAGTGAAGTGTATGAGGGTATGATTGTTGGTCTGCACAGCCGGGAAAATGACCTGGTAGTGAATCCCACCAAGGCCAAACAATTAACTAACGTTCGTGCCTCCGGCAGTGATGAGAATATTATTCTGACCCCGCCCGTTCGCCACAGCCTGGAGCAGGCCATGGAATTTATTGAAGGTGATGAACTGGTTGAAATTACCCCGAACCATATCCGCCTGCGCAAGCAGTTTCTAACCGAGAATGAACGCAAGCGACGCAGTCGGGGTAGTGAACTCAGAGGCTAGGAGTCCGTAATGCTGGCACTCATACAGCGGGTTACTTCAGCAAAGGTAGATATAGAGGACAGGACCGCCGGTCAAATAGGCCAGGGCCTGGTAGTCTTTCTTGGTGTTGAAAAGGAGGACACCAGGGAGGAAGCTGACAAACTGGTCAGAAAAGTGTTGTCGTATCGGGTGTTTTCCGACGCTGAAGGCAAGATGAATCTCAGTGTCAGCGACATAAATGGCGGGCTGCTCGTGATTTCCCAGTTTACCCTGGCGGCAGATACCGGTCGCGGTCTGCGTCCGGGCTTTTCCAGCGCCAAGCCCCCGCAGGAAGCCGAAGGCCTCTATAACTATTTTGTAGCTAACGCCCGGTCAACGCATACTGAAGTGGCGACTGGTGAGTTTGCCGCGGACATGCAGGTCAGTCTGACCAATGACGGGCCAGTAACGTTTATGCTGAAAGCATAAACGGACGAAGCTTTCGTGTAATTTCCCGAATCCTGTATCAAATTCTGGAGTGGTAAAGTTTTGATGGGAAGTGATAAACCATGCAGGAAACGGGAGGCAGGATGCAGGATACAAGAGGAAATATTCGAGGTAGCAGGAGGGATTGTATTTATCTGACCATCAAATTCAGGCATAAGTCCAAATAAAACCCTTGACGGTTAATTTCAGACGAACGATCCTGCCTTTAGCCTTTAGCCT
>CAZDCK010000041.1:0-10322 GCA_964503965.1 uncultured Enterobacteriaceae bacterium
GTCTCCAATGGACAGCTGGATAACCTGGCGACGGCCCATGACCGTTATATTCGCGAACTGGACAACCCTGCAAACTGGGACAACGAAATATTCTTCAGCCATTTCCTAGCGGTTAACCGGGAGTCGGATCCCCATCATATCCAGGCCCATTTTATCGTGGACAAAACCAGAGGATGTCCGGCAATCCCGCAGATCACACGATTCCATGAAATTGTCATGGACCTGATACTGAACTTTGTCATTCGGGAATTTGGTGAAACCAATGTCCGTGGAGCAGGTGCCTGGTTCCTGAAGGAGAAAACCCCATCGGGTTTTGCCTGAGGCATTATCTGGGTGAGAATTTAATCACCTTACGCCCGCGGGCATCAGATACATAAATACTCCCATCAGAATCCACCGCCAGGCCATGAGGCCGGGCATCCACACTGATAGTATCGAGCAATTCCCCGTCACGAATTACATTAACAGCACCTGCATTCACATCACTCACATACACCGTATCGTCGGGCATTACCACGATTCCGCCCCTTGAAGGAAATGGCCAGGACTCGACAAACTCACCTTGCGCCGAGAACACAGCAACACGCTGGTTTCCACTGTCATTAACGAGAATGCGGCCCCGGGAGTCCACAGCCACACCATGAGGCGTGTCCAGTTCGCCGTCACCACTGCCCTTGATACCGCCGATAATACGTACGAACTGTCCCTGGCCATTGAACTGGATAACCCGGGAATTTGTATATCCATCTGTGATATAGATATCTCCACCATGGGTGACAAATACATGATTTTCCTGATTGAAAAGGTAGTGGGAACCGTTATCTCCAGCCTGGTCCACCCGGCCAAGACTCATCAGCAGCTCACCTTCAGGACTGAATTTATCAACGATGTGTCTGGCGGCACCGGTAGCCCAGATATTCCCCTGATTATCATAAGTAACACTGTGGGCATTTCTGTACAGACCTTCAGCTCCCCAGGATTCAAGGAAATGGCCGTCCCTGTCAAAGAGACGAAAATACGGTGCCTGCCTGACCATGACCAGGACATTTCCCTTGCCATCTGCGGCTACCCAGGATGTGGCACCATCCCACTCACCTTCGGGACCCCGGGCCCATTCATCATTAATCGTAAATTGGGTATTGGTCTGCGCAGTTAGTGATCCAACTGTCAGCAGCAAACCAGACAGCAGCACTATTTTCCTCAATATACAACGCGTCATTAATCCCCCCAAATACTCATAAAAATCTTTTATGGCCAAGAGTATATTCGCCCTTTATTACATTAACCATGTCTAGGTAGAATCACGATTTCCTGATATGTTACTGAATTAACAGAATAATTAATGCCCTAAACGGAATGGCACAGCATGCTCAGCAAACACTTTTCATCAATGGTAACACCCGGGTCGATTGAGCTGGATATTTCCGCCCTGCCCCGAGGTGTCGACAACTATCATATTGATGTAAAACTGAGCCCGCGTTTTTGTGCGCTTTACAATAAACTGCTGGCGGATTTCATAACTGTAGAAACTTCGTAGAAACAGCAGGAACTGAAAAACAAACAAAGCCAGGAAGAGTTCCGGGACAGTTATGTCGATATGATGACGGTCCTCATCAATCGGGTGAAGTCCGACCTGTCCCGCCAGGAAATCATACTCCTGCAGTTTTCCGTTTACCGGTACGTCCTGGAAAACACACAAAACACCCTGGACAACCAGATCAATACGCTTCGCGCAAAACTGACAGAATCCCGATCAGGCAGCTCAAGTGGCAAAGCGCTCAGCATCCAGGACCAGATCTTCTGGTTGAGCAAGCACTACAATACCATCCTGTACGCCGTTAACCGTCACTTTTTTATCCTGCTGCGCCAGGCTGAAACCCGGCAACTCCAGACTGTGAGACGTCAATATCTTGAACCGGAAGACCAGGTATTCATTGACCTGCTTTTCAACCCCCTCCTGCTGACAGCGGATTTGGATGCTGCCAATTTCCTGATCGAACGCTACCTGCTATGGAATAAAAACAAGGATGAATCCGAATTTCCCGATATCAACCACCAGGTTGAGGCTATTTTCAGGGATAACCTGCCCGAACTCGACTTTGAACCACTCGTGGACCGCCGCCAGAAGTCAGATCAATACGAGGTCTACGATGACCTGGGGGGCTGGCTACCTGCAAGAACCTGCTTGGCCCATCTGCCGACCAGAAAAATACCCTGAGTGAACATTTCTCATGGCTGGATCATGCGGACAATTTCGAAAAGCTTTTCGATGAGACAACCCTCGATGAATTAACGGCCCAGGTGAAAAAGGAGCAGGGGTTCAAAGCCTGGATGCAATTCAAGGGCGAAGTTAAGAAACTGACTGAAATTCTGAAGAGCCTCAAGAAAATGCTCGAGAGTAAAAAACTTGTGCACCAGCTGTCTGCCTCTTATCACACCCGAAAAATCTGGACCCGGCAGTTATCCCAGTACATGGAACCGCTGTCGCTATGCCGTTATCTGGGGGGCGAGATCAAGTTCAAGGATTTCCAGAAGCACCTGTATCGTGGCTACCAGTTCACAGAAACCGAAACCAAGGACCTTGAGCATACGGCCCAGAAAATACAGGAAGAAATCAATGATAATAATGATGAGGAGTTTATCCGACTTCTGTCCGTAATGGCTCAGTACCGTAAAAACCTGAAGCATTACCGGTTTGCCCATCGCGTATTCAATCGTATTGTTGTTCTGGAAGATGAGGAAAAGCTGCGTCTCTCCTCAGAGGCGGGGTCCCTGTATTAACTGCCAATGGCAGATGAGGTCACTGATGATGAGGATCGAATTGTCCATCATGCCATTCTCAAGGCCGATGTTCGAGGGTCCACCACTGTCACAGATGAACTGGAAAAAAAGGACCTGAATCCAGCCTCCTATTTAAGTCTGCGCTTCTTCGGTCCCATCAATGAAGTCCTTGAAACCTATGGTGCCAACAAGGTTTTCATCGAAGGCGATGCCGTCATTCTTAGTTTTCTGGAGTATGAGCATAATCCACAGCACTGGTTTTCCGTAGCCCATGCCTGCGGTATGGCAAAAGCCATGCTTTCTGTCGTTAAGTCCAATAACAAGTATTCGAAGGAGATGGGACTGCCCCCTATCGAACTGAGTATTGGCGTGTGTTATGAAGACTATGCCCCACGTTATCTCTATGACGGCGAAACCCCTATCATGATTTCTTCTGCAATTGGCGATGCCGACCGCATGTCTTCCTGCTCATGGAAACTGCGCGCTGTGATTGATAAACACCCCTTCAATGTGGAAGTGATGGAAATCGCTGACGATGATGCGTCGAAAGGAGAAAAAGGCCAGCAGGTCATCCGCTATAACGTTAACGGGATTCTCCTGGATAATGTGGGTTTTAAGAAACTGAAACAGGAAATGGAGCTGAACCGCATCACCGGTCAGATTGCCGGCAAGGAAGAAGTTTTTTACTACGGTGAGTATCCGGATACCGCTGGCAAGAAACACAATCTGGTCATTCGGGAAGGTAACGTAGGACTGTGGAAAGATGACAGCATACAAGCTCAGGACACAGACGATACATTCTACGAAGTGGTCACAAACTCCCAGATTACAGCCTCCATTCAGAAAAAAATTCATGCTTCTCGACCCGGTTCAAGCCCGGTAGAAGTTGAGCCTCCAGTCTGAAAGCTATCCTTCCCCCACCCAGGAATTCCCAACATACTGTTTTTATTTAACTTTTCCAAAATTACGCTTACAGAATCTCCGGTCTTTTTCTCACTTGAAAGGGGGTCCCGGAAGTTGTGAAGAAATTATGAAACTTGTCTCGTATCAAGTTTAGGTAAGCCAAAAAAGGTAGAATATCGACTATGAAATATTCTCAGTTTAACCGCCGACAAGTACTTCAGGGACTCGCCGTTTCTGGCTGCGCGTCCCTTTGGGGTGCGCCTGTATCAGGTGCTGCCAAAAGCCCTCTGGATGTTCAGAAACTCACCTCACGTTTGCACTTGATTAGCGGTGCGGGCGGAAATGTGGTGCTTTACTCCGGAGAAGATGCCTCAACCCTCATTGACACAGGTAGCCGTGGGCATGCCAATGACCTTATTTCTCTGGTCAGTGATCTGAATGATGGCAAGCCGGTCACTACGGTTTTCAATACCCACTGGCATGGTGGCCATACTGGTGGCAATGAGGTTTTCAAGGCTGAAGGAGCCAGAATTCTTGCACACGAGAACACACGTCTGTGGATGACGGCCGATTTTGATATTGAATGGCGAGGAACAAGCATTACACCTCGTCCAGCGGCAGCCCTGCCAGATGAGACTTTTTACTTTTCAGGGCAGCAGGAATTGGGTAACGAGTCCATAGATTACCTGCATTATGTTCAGGCCCATACAGATGGCGATCTGGCCATGCATTTTCCTGATAGTAATGTCCTGGTGACTGGCGGCCTGCTGAAGGTGGATACCTATCCCATTTGCGATACGGCCACTGGAGGCTGGATAGGCGGACTGATTCCAGCCAATGAAGCCATGCTGGCACTATGCGATGATGACACGATCATTGTTCCGGACCAGGGTCCTGCAGTAGACAAGTCTGCCCTGCAGAAGCAGCATGACATGCTTGTTAATCTCTATGAGCTGATGAAGGAGCTGGCACGTAAAGGATACAGTGGACAGGACATGCTGGATGAGGGCATCACAAAGCAATACGACACAGATCATGGAGACCCAACCGAGTTTGTCCTTGAAACCTATCGAGGCATGTGGGCGCACAGTCGCGACATGGGTGGATTCATTTAAACCAAGCAATCACTGATGGCAAATTATTCATACATTATGCAAAAACTAACATTAGCTACTTTTCTCTCCAGCGCCGTCATCCTTGCGGGCTCCGTTAATGCACAGGAAGCAGATCTAGATGCTGTAAAAGCCCAATGGCCACTGTTTGACCAGTATTGTGTGAGCTGTCATAACTTTGAAGACTGGGCTGGCAGCCTTGCATTTGACACGCTTTCTCCTGATGCAGTGCATGAAAACAGGGATATTTTTGAAAAAGTGCTGCGTAAAATGCGAGGTCGGTTGATGCCTCCTCCAGGCAACGAACAACCTGCCCAGAGTGACCTGATCAGCTTCATAGCAAGCATGGAGGGCTATCTGGACTCAGTGTCTGTGGAGGAAGGTCCAAATCCGGGTCACATCGTAATCCATCGCCTGAATCGCAAAGAGTACGCCAACGCTATTGAAGATCTCCTGGCCTATGAGGTAGATGCCGAGGCGCTGTTGCCTACTGACGCCACCAGTGACGGCTTTGATAATGTAGCTGAAGTCTTGCAGGTATCACCTACTTTCCTTGAACAGTATGTCAAGGCGGCCAGAACTATCAGTATTGAAGCGGTTGGTTCCAAGACTCCGGAACCCGATATAACTTCCTACGTACCACCAAGCCTGGCAACCCAGTATCGACATGTGGCGGGCTTGCCTCTGGGCACCCGTGGCGGCTTTGCCGTTGAACATTACTTCCCGGCTGACGGAGACTACATTTTCGGTGTCGAGATTGCTTCCCAGGAGGGCTCGCTCCAACGCTCCTATCCGACCTGGTGGCTCGAAGATGAGCACACGTTCATTCTCACTGTTGATGGTGAAGAAGTATTTTCGGCCACGCTTGGCGGATATGAAGATGCAGAAGCGGTAGACCGCTTACAGACACCGGCAATTACCGAAATCCAGAGACGCTTCCAGGACATCACTATTCCGGTCCCTGCCGGCAAACATACAATCGGTGTAACCTTTGTTGCCAGGACCTATGCTGAATCGGACCGTATTGTAGACCACCTTAGTCCGGGGGAAACCTTCGACAATATCCCCATCGTTCATGGCCTGAAAACCTACGGCCCATTGAATGTGACCTCGGTTCCGGATGTGCCCAGCCGGCAAAAAATCTTCTCCTGCTATCCCGGGAATAATGACGAGGAACGTCGCTGTGCAATCGAGATTCTGTCCAGCCTGGCTCGTCAGGCCTTCAGGCGTCCGGTCAATGATGATGACCTGAAATCCCTCATGCAGTTTTATGACAATGGCCGTTCCGAAGGGGGCTTTGAAACCGGTATCCAGAAAGGCGTTATGGCTATCCTGGCATCTACCAAATTCCTGTATCGGGCTGAGCCGCTCCCTGAAGAGGCCGAACCCGGAGAAGTCTTCCCGGTAACCGACATTGAACTGGCTTCACGCCTTTCCTTCTTCCTCTGGGGACGCGGTCCTGACGAGGAATTGATCACCCTGGCTGAAACCGGCAATCTGAGCAAACCGGCTGTGCTGCGTGAACAGATAGATCGTATGCTCGCTGATCCCCGTGCTCGCTCGCTGACCGAGAATTTTGCCTACCAGTGGCTCAAGGTGGATATGGTGGATGCTATCGATCCCGATCCCCGACTGTTTCCCGATTTTGATGATGACCTGCGCCACTCCTTCAAAGTAGAACTGGCCATGTTCATTGACAGCATACTTCGTGGAGACCGCAATGTGCTGGATCTGCTGGATGCCAACCATACTTACCTGGATGAGCGCCTGGCCCGCCATTATGGTATTGACGGCGTACGTGGCACTGATTTCCGTCGCGTGGAACTGGATAACAAAAACCGCTGGGGACTACTCGGTAAAGGTGGCCTGCTAATGGGCTCTTCCTATCCTAACCGGACCTCTCCTGTACTGCGCGGAGCTTACCTGCTCGAACACCTGATAGGGACTCCACCGGCGGCGCCACCACCAGGCGTTGATATTGATATCGATACCAAACCCGGACAGAAAGTACTGACCCTGCGCGAGCGCCTTGAGAATCACAGGGAGCAACCCTCCTGTAATAACTGCCATGGCGTGATAGATCCCCTTGGCCTGGCCCTGGAGAACTTCAATGCCGTTGGCCAGTGGCGAGATATTGACCGTTTTGCACAAGCTCCCATAGATGCCCAGGGAAGACTGGCGAGTGGAGAACCGGTTACCAACCCTGTGGACCTGTACACTGCTTTGCGTGGCAATCCGGATCAGTTTATTCAGACACTCACCGAAAAACTCATGACTTATGCATTGGGACGTGCCGTGGAGTATTACGATATGCCATTGGTCAGAAGTATTGTTCGTGATGTCAAAGAAAACGATAATCGTTTTGACAGTATTATTGAAGGAATCGTGATGAGCGATGCATTCCTGATGAAAGCTTTACCGCTCGAAGATCATGACACTGAAATGGTAGCAACTAATCAGTAGTTAGGCATGACCACTCGTCTGCTGGCAGGATAAAAAGCAGCCAAGAGGTCATTGATAAGTAAATAGAGAAAAACTGTCGGGAAAGGCATGTTGCCCCCCGACCAATAACAGAGGTTACTGAAGACAGTAACCAGGAGATAACACCATGTTTATCACCAAGAAACATTTATCACGCAGACACCTCATACGCGGTCTTGGCGCCTCTGTCGCCCTGCCGTTCCTCGACGCCATGGTGCCTGCCGCCACAGCAATAGCCCAGACTGCAGCAGCGCCCAAACCGCGCATGGGCTTTTTCTATATGCCTCATGGCGCCATCATGCGTGACTGGACACCGGATAAAATTGGTACCGACTTTGATTTCAAACCTATTCTGAAACCTTTTGAACCCTTCCGTGACATGGTCACTGTCGTATCAGGGCTGGATAACCGGCCCGCCCAAAGCTCCGCCGTCCATGGTATTACTCCCGGAACATGGCTCACCTGTGCTACACCACGCCGCAGCCATGCTCCCTATGTGGGAATTAGTGCTGACCAGGTGGCAGTTAAGCATATCGGCCAGGAGACGGCTATTCCCTCGATTGAAGTGTCCACCGAAGAGAAAGGCGGTGCTTCTGCCTGTGATGGTACCTATGGATGCACCGTTGGAACCACTATTTCCTGGAGCAACCCCACGCAACCTTTACCCATGGAATTCAGTGCCAAAAAATTCTTCGCCAAACTATTCGGAGAAGGCCGCACAGATGCCGAGCGGGCAGAAATTACCGGGGATTACCTGAGCTTGCTTGATATGGTGAATGAGGAAACCAAAACGCTGAAGAAAACCCTTGGTGCCGAAGACCGCGCTATGCTGGATAATTACCTGACCAGTGTCCGCGAAATTGAACGTCGTGTGCATAACCAGGAAAATCGAGATCTATCCGTTTATGAATTGCCCGATCTGCCAGTAGGTATTCCGGACTTTGATGAACGCACTGAACTGATGTTTGACATGATCGCGTTGGCCTACCAGTCCAACATGACGCGTATCATCAGCTTCATGCTGGCAGCCGAGGTGAGCCAGCAGGCCTATAATCATATCGGTGTCCCGGATGCATTCCATCCCCTGTCACACCATAACAACAACCCGGATTCGATCAATCGCCTGTCCAGAATACAGACATGGCATAGTCAGACCATAGCAGACTTCATGGGGAAACTGGCAAAAATGCCTGATGGCGAAAATTCCATATTGGAAAACTCTGTCTTCCTGTTTGGCTCAAATATGTCCAACAGCAATGTTCATAATAACTTCCCGCTGCCTTCGGTTGTTCTGGGAGGAGGTGCTGGCGCATTCAAGGGCAACCAGCATCTCAAGTATGAAGACCACACCCCCATAGCCAACTTGCTGCTTACATTGCTCAACGGTGTTGGCGTTCCGGTTGACAGTCATGGTGACAGCACCGGGATTTTCTCGGAAATGTTGGCCTGAACCCAACCGGGATAAGTGAGTAAAGCGCAGTACAGGCTGATAGAGTAGACAAGAGGAAAGGGACAAGGCCGTTCCAGGGAAAATAAGATGAAAAAATTTATCCTGACAACAGTGATTGCAAGTCTGCTGGCTGGACAGGTCCATGCCTCAGCCTTGCTGGACTTGGTTAAAGCCGGCCAGAACGATGCAGCACTCCAACTGGTACGCGAGGGCGTTGATGTTAATACGCCTGAATCCAATGGGACCTCCGCACTTCACTACGCTGTTTACCAGGGTGACCTGGCGCTGGTAAATGCCCTGATCGCGGCGGGAGCCGAAGTGAATACCGTAAATAAATACGGCTCTTCACCCATGTCAGAAGCGGCCACTCTGGGAGATTACGAGATCATGAAAGCCCTGCTGGAAGCCGGTGCCGATCCCGAATCCCCTAACAAGCACAACCAGACTGCACTGATGATTGTGGCAAGAACCAACAAGGTGGAATCAGCCAAGCTGCTGTTGGAACATGGTGCAGACGTTAACGCGACCGAAGCCTGGCAGGGACAGAATGCGGTTATTTTTGCAGCGGCCCAGGCCCAGCCGGAAATGCTCAGGTTGCTGCTTGATGCCGGTGGCAATCCTGATTCACGCTCAATACCCAACCAGAGAGACAGACAGATAACAGCAGAAAGACGTTTTCAATGGCGACCTGCCGGTGGCATCCCTGCACTCGGTTATGCAGCCCGTGAAGGCTGTCTGGACTGTGTTCGCCATCTTGTAGATGCCGGCGCTGACATTGATAAGGGCGATGCGGAAAATGTGACTCCGCTGACCCTGGCTGTGATGAATCTTCATTTCGATACTGCAAAATACCTGGTGGAAGCGGGAGCCAATGTCGATAAATGGAGTTGGCGTGGTGAAAATCCACTCTATTCCGCTGTCGATATGAACACATTGCCCCATGGTGGCTATCCAGATCGCCCTTCTCAGGACGATACCTCACCACTGGACATGATTGAGATCCTGCTGGAAGCCGGTGCCAACCCAAACCTGCAGATTAAACTCCAACCTACTTACCGCAGCCTGAAAGATGACCGTGGAGCCGACACCATGCTTGTGGATGGCGCGACGCCCTTACTGAGAGCGGCCAAGGGTCATGACGTAGCTGCTATAGAATTACTTGTTCAACACGGTGCACACGTCAACCTGCCTAACCGGGACGGAACATCTCCCTTGATGGCTGCTGCTGGTGTACAGGCTAATTCCATCGACACACGAGGGGATTACACCACCCCACTGGTTGAATCCAATGCCCGGGAAACCATAGAAATTCTTCTGGCAAACGGGGCAGATATTGATCAGACCGACCGTATAGGCCGAACAGCCTTGCATGGTGCTGCCGGTTGGGGATGGAATGAAGCTGTTCAGGCCCTGGTAGAAAATGGCGCCGACCTGAATGCAGAAGATGCTGGCGGGCTGACACCTCTGGATTATGCCATGGGCAAGAGAACTGCCGGTCGAGGACGTGGTGTAACGGGTGATTTCCTCGAAGATACCGTCGAATTACTCCAGGCGCTAGCCAGTACAAACTAACAGCATTCAAAAATCGAAAAAGC
>CAZDCK010000041.1:10422-14523 GCA_964503965.1 uncultured Enterobacteriaceae bacterium
AAAAAGCCCCGACAACTCTCATTATCGGGGCTTTTTATTTCAGCTGAAGTCTTACTTGGACTTAGCTTCTTTTCTTTCTTTCTCTGCCGCAACGACTTCTTCAGAAACATTAGCCGGGCAAGGCAGATAATGAGCAAATTCCATTGAGAACTGGCCTCGTCCTGATGTCATCGTACGCAGACTGCCGATGTAGCCAAACATCTCTGACAGCGGTACGTCAGCCTTGATACGAACACCTGTAGGCGTAGCATCCTGGCTCTTGATCATACCGCGACGACGGTTCAGGTCACCGATTACATCCCCTACGTGATCCTCAGGAGTGAATACATCCACTTTCATGATTGGCTCGATCAACTGCGGGCCGGCTTTGGACATTGACTGACGGTAAGCGCCCCTCGCAGCCAGTTCGAAAGCTACAGCTGAAGAGTCCACAGAGTGAAAACCACCATCAAACAATTCGATTTCCACATCCAGCACAGGGAAGCCGGCAATCGGCCCCTCTTCCATCATTCCGGCAAAGCCTTTTTCAATGGCCGGGAAAAATTCCTTCGGTACGTTACCACCAACAACCGTTGATGAGAACGCAAAACCACTGCCAGGTTCACCCGGCCTGATGCGGTAATCAATCTTACCGAACTGTCCGGAACCACCAGACTGCTTCTTATGTGTATAGCTGTCTTCGACTTCCTGTGTAATCGTTTCGCGATAGGCTACCTGAGGTGCTCCTACGTCGAGCTCAACACCATAGGTACGTTTGAGTATGTCGACCTTAACATCAAGGTGAAGCTCACCCATGCCTTTAAGGATGGTTTCACCAGAGTCTTCATCAGTTTCAACGCGGAAGGAAGGATCCTCGGCAACCATCTTGCCGATGGCAATACCCATTTTCTCGACACTGCTTTTATCTTTCGGAGAAACTGCAATAGAGATAACAGGGTCCGGGAAAATCATGGGCTCAAGGGTACATGGATTATTCTGATCGCATAGGGTGTGACCCGTCTGCACATTCTTCATTCCGACAATGGCGATAATGTCACCCGCCTGAGCAGTATTTATCTCAGAGCGGTCATTGGCATGCATTTCAACCATACGCCCGATGCGTTCTGTTTTGCCAGTGAAGGAATTAAGGATAGTGTCACCCTTATTCAGCACACCGGAATAGATACGAACAAAGGTCAGAGCACCGAATCGGTCATCCATGATCTTGAACGCCAGGGCACGGAAAGGCTCACTGGCATCCACTTTAGCAACTTCACCTGTTGGTTCACCAGCTTCATCGGTGAGTTCCTGCGGGTCAACCTCAGTCGGGTCAGGCAGGTAGTCAACTACCGCATCCAGTACCAGCTGAATACCTTTATCCTTGAATGCAGAACCACAGTATGTTGGGAAGAAGTCCAGTGAAATGGTGCCCTTGCGAATACAGCGCTTGAGGTCCTCTATAGAAGGCTCTTCCCCTTCCAGATAGGCTTCCATAACATCATCATCCTGTTCGACGGCAGTTTCGATGAGTTTTTCACGCCATTCTTCAACCTGGTCAACCATGTCCTCAGGGACATCACCAATTTCGAATTTTTCGGGATTACCTGGATCAGGCCACGTATGGGCTTTACGGGTCAGAAGATCCACAACACCAATAAACTCATCTTCACGACCAATTGGCAAGACCATGACCAGTGGATTTGCACCGAGGACATTTTCTACCTGGTCTACAACCCGGTAGAAGTCAGCACCAACACGGTCAAGTTTATTAACAAAAATAACTCGGGATACTTCGGAATCATTAGCGTAACGCCAGTTGGTTTCGGACTGGGGCTCAACACCACCTGAGCCACAGAAGACGCCAACACCACCATCCAGAACTTTCAGGGAACGGTAAACTTCAACAGTGAAGTCTACGTGCCCCGGTGTGTCAATAATGTTCAGTCGGTGATCCTTCCAGAAACACGTAGTAGCGGCAGACTGAATAGTGATTCCACGCTCCTGCTCCTGTTCCATGAAATCAGTGGTAGCGGCGCCATCATGCACCTCACCCGTTTTATGGATCTTTCCGGTCAGTTTCAGGATACGTTCCGTGGTGGTGGTCTTACCGGCATCAACGTGGGCAAAGATACCGATGTTTCTGTATTTTGATAAATCACTCATTGTGCTGCTCTTTGGTTAATGGTCTGCATGAAAAAATGGTGCGGCATAATACTAAATTTTTGGCCTGTTGGATAGAAAATAACCCACTTGAGTATCATGAATTTGAACCAGGCGAGCCATTAAGGGAAGGAAGTATTCCATATCCAATATTTTTTTCTTCAAGACCACATAAGGGACTGATTTATAGAATTTAACTACTATTGGAAAGATGCTTATCCTGGAGCTGAATAAAAGTTCTTTTGGACGATCTATAAATCTTTAGCCTCAACCTTAGTAAGTAATCACTTATGTGATGACTTTTGCAATTCTGAAGCTCCTAAACATGGACACAGTCCTTTTATCCGGTTCTCTTTGGACACCAGAAAATAGTCTGTCCGCGTGGGTTACATATTGGACAAAGCGAAAAAGCTATAGATACTTTTTCATCCTAAAATCCATAAACCGAAAGCTGAGCTGTATATCCACGTGATAATTATTTGTAATGTCCTAAATTTTAACAGCGTGGAAGTGGACCTCTCGACCAATGCCCATCATCAGCATTTTAATCGGCATAAATTTTATTCGCTTTCACACACCATTATTAACGATGCGTCAAAATTAGTTCTACTCATCGTCGTTTTCATTTTTGCAGCTTTCAGGTAAATATCTGCCAGGTAAAGCATCTGTCGCTTCTGGATCGGCCATACACTGCCAACTTAGTATTCCAACATCCTGAACCTTGGCGATCAGCACGTATGCAGAACCGTATTCCTTGAATCTTTCTCCAAATTCAACCAGGTCCACAGTCCCTTTAAGCGTACCGGTGCTTAGGATATTGGAATCATGTTCACCCGCGGCTCCAGTAACCCAGGTCAACCCAGTAAGTACTCCTGATGGTGTGAACCGATCTAAACCAGCTTCTGCCCCAGATTGAGGCATTTTGCCATGAGTATCATAATAATCTTCAATAAGCACTTTTTCTGCTTCTCCCAAGGTAACCGCTTCCTCAATAGCTTTACCGAGTCTGTTATTAAAATATTTGCTATATATAACAGCAGAAATTACGATAACTATAAGAATATAGGTGAACATTTACGTCGTGGTAACTCCGCGTTGCCATGTTACTGATTGCTTTTTTTCCATAGAGCCAAGCCCCAATAATCAAAGTGATGAGTGATTTACTATTACAGACGTAACAGGTGTATTAATTAATGCAAAAATCACACCAAAATAAGAGCACGTATTACAGTAAAAGCACGAAAAGCAACATATATACAGCTACCACAGTCGAGAGGAAGTGGTAGTTCGGAACTGGAGGAAGTGGTATTTCGGAAATAGATTAAAATATCAAATATTTAGATAGAGGCCCTACTAGATTGATCTAATTATAAAAAAAAGGCCCACCCCAATGGGGTGAGCCTTTTTTATATGAAGCCTGACGATGTCCTACTCTCACATGGGGAAACCCCACACTACCATCGGCGATGAACGGTTTCACTGCTGAGTTCGGAATGGGATCAGGTGGTTCACGTTCTCTATCTTCGTCAGGCAAACTTGTATCAGGTTACTGAAAATCAATAACCAGAAATAAGTAACAACTCGAAGAAAAGAAAATCAGTAAAGTACTTAATTATGCGCGTACTTTGTGCTTGTTGTGTTTATTGGTTGTTGCTATCTCATCAACCTGGCTTTCAAAACTGATTAAAAGCGTAAGGTTATATGGTCAAGCCTCACGTGCAATTAGTACTGGTTAGCTCAACACATCACTGTGCTTACACACCCAGCCTATCAACGTCCTCGTCTTGAACGGCACTTTAGGGAGCTTAAAGCTCCAGGGAGATCTAATCTTGAAGGAGGCTTCCCGCTTAGATGCTTTCAGCGGTTATCCTTGCCGAACGTAGCTACCGGGCAATGCGTCTGGCGACACAACCCGAACACCAGAGGTTCGTCCACTCCGGTCCTCTCGTACTAGGAGCAGCT
>CAZDCK010000042.1:0-14514 GCA_964503965.1 uncultured Enterobacteriaceae bacterium
CCCGGCAAGGACACCAAGAGCTTCGAGTTTGGCAGCCTGGCGTAGCTGGTTCTCCAGTTGATCACGCTCCACGGCAAGACCCACCATGCGCGCGGCAATGGCCAGGCCATCCATGTGATGGCGCTCGGGTGTGCGGGGAGTATCGTTGTAAAGGGCCATTGCTCCCAGGACTTTACCGCTGGAATTCGTCACTGGGTGTGACCAGCAGGATTTAACACCGGCAATTTTCGCCGCATCACGCAGGTTCTCCCACAGAGGATCACTGTAAATATCCTCAACTACAACAGGAATATTCCAGAATGCCGCTGTGCCGCATGACCCGACCTGCGGACCAATATTGAGTCCTTCCACCGCCTTGTTGTAAGCCTCGGGCAGGCTGGGGCCGGCACCGCCTTCCACATACTCCTGATTCTTGTCCAGGGACAGGATTGAACAGCGCATACCCGGATTTTTTGCTTCGACTATCCTCGCCATCATGGACAATGTTTCCTTGAGGGTCGTCTGGGGCACGTATCTATCATCGGCATACCACGCTTCATTTCTTTCCATGAATTCTGAAGCAATACCCAGCAAATAAAGGGCATCCTTCAATGATCTGGTTTTCCAGGAATACAGATGCCATTGTCCAGAGATATCGCGAATCCTGGCCCCACACCGAGCGAGTTCCCCGGCCATGAGGGTATCCAGCTCAGCGAGGTCATCAGGATGAACAAGATCAGCTATCTGCTTGCTGGAGAGCTCTGCCCTCTCATATCCCAGCATTTCCTTGCAATGCCGGTTCAGGTAGGCGCAGGTTCTCTCGGCCGGATGGAAAAGAAACATGGAAGGTAGAAATGCTGGCTGATTGTCTGGCATGGTCATCCCTGTTTACGGAACTTTCTTTTTTGTGGAGTATATAGGCTCCAAACCAGCCCGCACATCGAATCCCCGGCATTTAGAACAAGTCAGGAAAAATTCCGATGGCAATTGATATCCGACAAGCCAAATTCGCTTCAAATCCTGCTACTATCATGCCTGTTTGCTTATCCGGACAGGGTTTCCGGCCAGCACAAAAAACAACAATCAAATAATATTTACAAGATAAGAGAAGTCACATGACGATACCGTTTCCCAAAACCCCGACATTCATGACTATTGATGAGCCATTTCGCTTTGAAGGTGACCTGTATGACCTGGAAGTGGAAGGGCAGATTCCCGGTGAGCTGGATGGCACCTTTTACAGTGTTGGCCCGGACCAGGCCTTTCCTCCAAAAATGGGAGACGCCAATCCATTCAATGGTGATGGATTCGTACGCGCCTTTACGATTAAGGATGGACATTGTGATCTGAAACTGCGCTATGTCATGACTGACCGTCTCAAAGCAGAGCGTGCTGCACGCCGGGGGCTGTTCGGAAATTACCGGAATCGTTTTTCCGATGACGAAAGTGTCCAGAATGTAAACCGCGCCGTAGCCAACACCAACGTGGTTCACCATAACGGCAAGTTGCTCGCCATGAAAGAAGACCAGCAACCCTACTCCCTTGACCCACAGACCCTGGAAACCCTTGAACTGTTCAACTGGGGTGGCCAGATGGAAGCCACGTCTTTCACCGCCCATCCGAAAATTGACTGGGCAACCGGTGATTTATACGGTTACGCCTATGCAGCCAAAGGCGAAGCCACTGATGACATTGCCATCTACAGTTTTGACAAGCATGGGAACAAGACCTGGGAAGTCTGGTTCAAGTCACCCTATCCCGGCATGATCCATGATTGCGCCATTAGTGAAAACTATATCATTCTGCCGCTCATGCCCCAGGTCATGGATCTGGAACGCATCAAGGCCGGCGGTATTCTTTTTCAGTGGGAACCCGCCCTGGATCAGGTCTATATCGTCTGTCCGAAAGGGGGGGATGCCAGTGATGTCCGGTTCTTCCATGCCCCCAATGCCATGCCGGGCCATGTCATCAATGCCTTTGATGACAACGGTACACTCTACCTTGACCTGCCGGTGGCACTGGATAATGTATTCTGGTTTTTTCCGGATAAGGACGGAAAATTCCCGCCTCCAGGATCCTTCGGTACCGAGGTGACCCGATGGAGCTTCGACATGAACGATAAAAACTCGAAGGCGGTCCCCAGTGTGATGTCCACGCTTGCCGCAGAATTTCCCCATTGTGATGACCGCTATGTGGGTAAGCCCTACAAGTACGGGTTCATGCAGGCCAGCGACCATACCCAGCCCTACGACGCTGACCGCGCCGGGCCCATCATGGGTTTCTTCTTCAACACCTTCCTGACCATGGACATGAGTACCGGCAAACACGATGGCTGGTTTGCTGGAGATACATCAAGTACCCAGGAACCGGTATTTGCGCCAAAATCGGCAGATGCGCCTGAGGGAGATGGCTACGTCATGGGCATCGTAAATCGCCGGGCGGAGAACCGCTGTGACCTGGTTATTCTTGATGCCATGAACATGTCGGATGGTCCTGTGGCCACGATCAAGCTACCGATCAGGCTGAAATATGGTATTCATGGTAATTGGGTACCTGCAAGCAGCACCGCCTGACATAAACCCGGGGTTGGCCTCCTGGCCAGATTGGGATGGGCTGACCCCGCTTTGTTTTGCAAGGCAACCTGACCGTCATTTTCACTGGCTATCGGGGTGTTTTGACCCGGCCTGAACGAAAAACCGGAAAACCTTTTATCCTAAAAACCAAAGGAGCCGATCATGCAGAATGCTTCTCTAAAATTTCTTCCACTCGCGCTATGTGCCTTTCTGACCAGTATTCATGCAACAGCTGAAATCGACATGGATGCCATCAAGACAGCGGAGTTTGATGCCCTGAAAGCCGCCATGTGTCCAAGTGCCTCACCCGACACAACTGCACCGGATGTAGCCATGGATGACTACAGCTATTTCGGGACACAACCGGCGAAGGTCTTCGACAATTTCTATTTCATTGGCATGGAAAACATCAGTGCCTGGGCCCTGACTACATCTGAAGGCATCATCCTGTTCGAAGCCATGATGGTGAACAACTGGGAACAGACTATCGAGAATGGACTTAAGGAATTAGGTCTGGATCCTGCCGACATCAAATATGTGGTTCTGGGCCATGCCCACAATGATCACTGGGGCGGAGCCTACTTTTTGCAGCAAAAATATGGCGCAAAAATCATCTTTGGTGAACCTGACTGGAACCATATGCTGGTCTGGCCCCAGATTGGCACTCCCGCGCCCTTTCCCGCCAGGGACCGCGGCGTAGTGGATGGCGACAGCCTGACTCTTGGGGATACTACTGTGCGTTTTGTGGCCACTCCCGGTCATACTCCAGGCACAATTTCATCGCTTATTCCTCTCAAGGATGGCGACGACTGGCATCTGGCCGCCTACTGGGGTGGTCCTTCCATGAGCTTTCTGGACCCAAACGGACTGGAGGAATACATTGGCTCAACCTATAAACTTCAAACTGCTGATCCAGATATAGATGTGGAGTTAACCAACCATCCCTGGGCCGATGGCACCCTGGTCAAGATTGACGCCCTGGCCAACAGAAAATCTGGTGATCCCCATCCCTTTGTCTCTGGCAATAACGGCGTCAAAGCCTGGCTGGAGCAGCTCCGAATCTGCACTCGAGAGGTCCTGTCTTCCAAGCGGGCAGCCCAGTAAAAAGCAACTTCATAATGAATTGAACGAAAAGAGACATGAAGATTACTGGACTTAGTGGCTTTGATCAGCAATGGCCTGAAAGCCTTGAACTGGCGGCAATCTATCCATGATATCGGACAATCACTGTTCCAGCCGGGATTCCAGGCAAGCCTTGTAGGCTTGCCGAAATGGAATTCGCCCTGATCAAAGGCCCTACCGCCAGGGGGCCGACCTGGATAAAGGCAACCAGGTGATTAAAGAAGGCGCTGGTAGTCTCTATGATCGCTATGTCGTTGAATCCCCTCTGAATTTAATAAAACATAGTCAACTGACATTTAATAAAGCCCCGGTTTTATTGGCCTGAAAGGAAATGGTTAGCAACATATACAGTTAACCTGGCCCTGTTTCTCCATCTTCCATGCCCCATGACTCCATTTTTTTTGCCAAGAGGCACAATTTTCAGCTAATGTGTCAGGATTACCTCAATCCTGACGATTTAGGAGCCCCACCATGGAACTGCAAGTCAACAACCAGATCTTTGAAGTGGATGTGGAGCCGGAAATGCCGCTGTTGTGGGTAATCCGTGACATCCTTAATTTGAAGGGAACGAAATTTTCCTGCGGCATCGCCCAGTGCGGTGCCTGTACCGTTCATATCGATGGTGAACCGGTTCGGTCATGCTCCTTCCCGGTGTCGGCTGCGGAAGGTAAGGCAATCACTACGATTGAAGGACTGTCCGAAGACAGTTCTCATCCAGTCCAGCAGGCCTGGATCAAGCACCAGGTACCCCAATGTGGCTACTGCCAGTCCGGCCAGATCATGACCGCGGTCGCCCTGCTGGCAAAAAAGCCCAATCCCACTGATGCAGACATCAATGCCGCCATGACCAATATCTGTCGCTGCGGCACCTATAAACGCATCCGTGATGCCATTCATGATCTCGCCGGTAACACCGCCGAGTTCTACAGGGCTTGAGGAGGCAGACATGAACAATCCAGCAACTTCCGTTACACGCCGTAAATTCCTGATTTCCACAGCCGCTATCAGTGGCGGTTTTGCCCTGGGACTGCAATTACCCGCTGGTAAAGCCCAGAGTGAGGATCAGGGCAACACCATCAATCTCTGGGTGGAAATCCATCAGAATGATGCCGTCGTGATCAAGTATGCCCGGACCGAGATGGGCCAGGGCAGCCTGACTTCGGCCCCCCAGCTGGTGGCTGATGAACTTGATGCCGACTGGGAGAATGTCAGTATTGAGTACGTGGATGTGAACGAGCATATCCGCATGGACCGCGCCTGGGGTGACATGGTCACTGTGGGTAGCCAGACCATTCGCCGCTCGCAGGATTACCTGCGCAAGGGTGGCGCCTCTGCACGCGCCATGCTGGTCAGTGCAGCAGCGGCGCAGTGGCGTGTGCCAGAAAATGAAATTACTGTGAGCAATGGCATCATCAGCCACGAAAGCAGCGGCAGGCATTCCGGCTTTGGAGCCATGGCTGCCCTGGCCGCTACCATGCCGGTACCTGAAGAGGTCACCCTGAAAGACCCGGCAGACTGGCACATCATTGGCCAACCCATGACCCGTGTCGATATTCCCGCGTCAGTGGATGGCTCCCAGATTTATGGCATTGATGCAGACATTCCCGGCATGGTGTATGCCGCCATAGCCCAGTGCCCTGTCTTTGGAGGGGTGGTTCGCTCATTTGATGGCTCTGTCGCCAGCAATCGCAAGGGCGTGATTGATATCCTCACCATTGATGATGGACAGGCCCTGGTTGTCGTGGCAGATAACTGGTGGCGTGCCAGCCAGGCATTAAAAGAAGTCATTATTGACTGGGATACCCGGGGCAATGAAACGGTGAGTAACGAGAATATCCATGCCTACTTCCAGGAAGCCCTGGACGCAGATGATGCTGCCCTCATGCCCAACAACGCCGGAGATGCAGACAGCGCACTGGCCGGTGCAGACCAGGTCATAGAAGCTGAATACACCACCCCCTATCTCAGTCATACCCCGATGGAACCCATGGGTGCGACTGTACATATCCAGGAAGACCGGGTTGATGTCTGGGCCTCAACACAGGCACCGGTGGCGACATTGACCAGTGTTGCCGATGCGTTGGGTATGCCGGCTGAAAATGTGTACCTGCATCGGGTTCAGGCAGGAGGCGGATTCGGTCGCCGGGGTGGATCCATCGACTACAGTCGACAGGCTGCTCTCGTGGCCCAGGCCATGCCAACGGGCACTCCCGTTAAACTATTATGGACACGTGAAGAAGACATGCAGCATGACTTCTATCGTCCCATGGCCAAGTACCGGATTCGGGCCGGACTGGATGCTGGCGGTAATATCAAGGGCTGGAAGGCGCGTGTCGCCAGTGGCTCCATATTGAACCAGATGCGCGGTGTTCCCTTGCGTGACGGCTTTGACGGTATTTCCTGCGAGGGTTTTACCCGCCTGCCTTACCAGATTCCTGACCAGTTCCAGGATTTCAAAATATGCCCTACCCATGTACCACTGGGTTTCTGGCGAACAGTGGGCTGGTCACAGACTCCCTTCGCCCGTGAACAGTTCATCGATGAACTGGCTATGGCAGCCGGAGAAGATCCTTACCACTTTCGTCTGAAACATATGTCCGACGATGAACTTTCACGGCATATCCTTGTCCAGGCTGCTGAAGCAGCTGGTTGGGACCAGGCCCCTCCTGAAGGTATTTTCCGGGGTATCGCCACCACCGAACCCTATGACAGTTTTTCGGCCGCCGTCGTCGAGCTTTCAGTAAATGATGCTGGACAGATCAAGATTCATCGCATCGTTCAGGCCATCAATCCAGGGTATGTGGTCAATCCCGATAATGTCCGCGCCCAGCTGGAAGGTTCCAATGTCTGGGCCGTCACCGCAGCCATGTGGGGTGAAATCACCATTGATAACGGGCGTGTACGACAGAGCAATTTCCATGATTACCGCGTCATGCGCCTGGCAGAAATGCATGTGCTTGAAACAGTGATAGCCCCGACGGGCGGCTTCTGGGGCGGCATTGGTGAACCCGGCCAGGCTCCAGTCATACCGGCACTGTGCAATGCACTCTACGCTGCAACAGGCACCCGGGTGCGTTCACTGCCATTGAAACATCATGGTTTCTCTCTCGCCTGATTGCCTGGGACCAGGATAATCCGGGGTCAGTACAACTTTTCAGTCCAACGTTGACGAACAGTAGTACCGGGCTCCGGTTTAGAGGGGAAAAAACAGCGGCACCAGGAAACTGAGACTGGCCCACATAATCAGGGTCAGCGGAATACCCACCTTAAGAAAGTCATTGAACGAGTAGCCTCCCACTGTCATCACCAGCAGATTGGTCTTGTACGCCATTGGCGTGGCATAACTCATGTTCGCACCAAATAAGACCGCCAGGACAAAAGGCTCCACCGCCACTCCCTGCTGCTGGGCAATCCCGATGGCAATGGGCGTCCCTATGACAGCCGCTGCATTATTGGACACGATATTGGTCAATACAGCCATCAGCAGCATAAGACCACTGAGCTGCATGGTATAGGATGCGTTTTCTGTGAGACTGACAAAAACCATCGCCATGGCATCCGCGGCACCGGTGTCCAGCATGGCTTGTCCAAGGGCCAGGGATGCCGCGACGATCAGGACAATCTGCGTATTAATGGCTTCACCGACTTCCCGCCAGTCAAGACAGTTTGTCAGGGTTAACAAACAAACACCGCAGACTGCACTCACTGCAATGGGCAGCACGCCGATTGCAGCCAACGCCACTACGGCAATCATGATACCCAAAGCCAATGGCGCCCTGGCAGAACGCGGCAGATCCGAAGTCGCATCCAGCACCAGAATCCGCCCTCCCTTCTTGAGCTCGGTGATTTTTTCTGCAGCACCCTGAACCAGCAAAACATCACCGATCTTGAGGCTGAGATTGGCCATGTCTGACATCAGCTTCCTGTCCCGGGAGCCCGTTCTGTGCAAGGCCAGAATGGCCAGCTGGTAACGGTCGGCAAACCGCATGTTCGCCAGGGTCCTGCCTATCAATGGCGAACCCTGGGTCACGATAATTTCTGCAAGCTGCTGCCCCTCGGCCTGCAGTGGATGATCATCATCAACACGACTGTCACTACTGTAGAGATCTGCAACCAGGGCTTTTTCGAAACTCTTCAGGTTGTCAGGCGTATCCTTCACCAGCAGCCGGTCCCCCTTGTTCAGCTTCATATTACCGTGAGGCTCGGTGTATTCACCGCTGCGCCCCTCCCGCACGACATGCAGCACACGCATGGCATTATCAGTCTTTTCCAGGCACTCCTTAAGACTGGCGCCATCGGCAAAACCTTCCTCCCGAATAGACAGGGCAGCTGAAAATACCCTGGGTGACATATCTCCCAGGTCAGATTCCCTCTCCGGCAGGATTCTTGGTGCTACCAGCCAGAGGTAGGCAATAGCCAGGACACTTGAAATAAGCACCGGCAGGAAAAACTCAAACATGTAAAACTTCTCCATCCCCATGCTGACGGCAACAGAAACCACCAGCAGATTCGTAGATGTGCCTATGGTGGTGCCCATCCCCCCGATCAGCGTGGAAAAGCCCATGGGCATTAAAATTCCCGATGCTGAGGTGCCAGTGCGCAGGGAAACACTCGTCAGAATAGGTAGCAGTAAAATGACAATTGGCACGTTGTTTACAAAGCTGCTTAATCCAGCCCCCACCAGCAAAGTCAGCAGAAACGAGAGCCTGGGAGACACATCCCATAATTTGCCCAGCATTCTCCCTACCGGTTCAAGGGCACCAGTGCGGGCCAGGGCATGGCCAATCACCATAAGAGCTGTCACTGCCACGAGGGCCTCATGACCGAACCCCGAGAAAAAGTCGATAGCATGCAGTGTTTCTCCCTCGTGTGAGAATGGGAAAAACTCAAAGCCGGCAGCCAGGATAGCCAGAACAAAGAGACTGGAGGTCTCCAGGGGAATCCGGTCCCGGGTAAACATATACAGGGCAATCACGGTTAATAGCAGTACGGCCATTGCATGGGGATTGAGATCAAGTAGGGCCATTGTGACTCCTGTATACTGCTGAATCTGTCTGGTCCAGTCTAACAAACCTGGACGCCCTGATAACAATCGATATCTCCACCATCATGACTGCATCTGAAGATTACCTGTTTGTGTACGGCACCTTACGAAGCGAGTCGTATTCCGACCCTCACCGCCAGTTCATTGCACCACATTTTTCCCTGTTAAGTCGCGCCACCATGCCTGGAAAGCTGTATGCCATCGTTGATTATCCGGGCCTGCTTCCAGCCGAAGATGTTCTGGATATAGTCATCGGCGAGGTATATTCCTTTACCGGTGGCGAGGAGGCATTAGCGGCTCTGGATGATTACGAGGGCTGTGGCAGACAGTCACCTGAGCCCCATCTTTACACCAGGCAACGGGAAAAAGCATGGCTGAAGGACGGTACGATCGTGGAAGCCTGGGCCTATTTCTATAATTTCCCCGTCAGTGAAACCATGCTTATACACTGCGGGGATTTTCTCGACCCCTTCTGACTAATTCAGTTATCAGGCTTTCCATTTGCAGCCATGCTGGGGTAGTCTTTTCCCCAACAAGGGGGATTGATTATGAAGAACTTTACAACACTTTTATCGGTTTTTGTTACGGGCCTCGGTGCACTCCTCTCCGGACAGGCACTTGCCCATCATGCCTTTGCCACTGAATTCCAGGATGCGGAAGGTGAAGTTCGCGGTGTCGTGACCAGGGTCTGGTGGGCCAATCCCCACATCCGCTACGACCTGGATATGACCATGCCTGACGGCTCCGTTGAAAAATGGTCACTGCACCCCCCCGGCAACTTGCCCACCTATCGCAGGGAAAACTGGACCCGCGATACCATTCAGAAAGGCTTTACTGTTTATGCTTCTGGCAACCTGGGGCGCAATGGCACCAGTAAACTTTATGCTACCTGCATTCATATCGAGACAGGTCCGGAAACCGGTCGGCAGCTCGGACGTTGCGTGAGTCCGGCATCAACCAACAGGGTAACCGCTGACCCGGATGCCGATCACACGTACAAAGCCAATGATTACGCTATAGATATTACTGGCTTCTGGGACAACCGTTACAACTTCCGTACAACCGTGGATGACTTTGATCCAAAACCCATGCCACTGACAGCAACAAGTCGCACCATTTATGAAGGTCGTGTGTTTGGAGATGATCCTGCCCTGCGTTGCCAGCCTGTTGGCCTGCCGCGTATTTTTGGGTCCCCCTATCCAGTGCAGGTGGCTGACAATGGCTCCCACTACCTGATGGTATTCATGCAGGACAATACTCCACGCTGGGTCTACATGGATGGACGTTCGGCGCCTGCCGATCAGCCATTGTCCACGATGGGTTTTTCGACCGGACGCTGGGAAGACCGTACCCTGGTGATCGAAACCACTCACCTGTCACCTTCCTGGCTGGATGGTTCCGGTTATCCAATGACCGGTGGCGATGACACACGTATTGTCGAGCGCTGGACCGTAGCGGACGATGGCTTGACTATCGATCGCACCATGACGATTCATGACCCGCTCTACTCGGCTCCCCTGGTACGTACGCGGGGCTCCCAGCGAGGCGACTCCAGGGAACTGGTGGAAAGTCCGCCTTGTGATCCAACAGTGTTCTTTAATGAAATGATGGAAGCGGGCCGACTTGAAGAGATTCTCAGCCCTCGATAGCGGTGGATAGTCCTCGAAGGGTATCAGCTGGCCGGCAGGTCCACCGGCGCTTCCCTTCTCAGGAATTTCCAGGTGCCATCTTCACGAATGAATTGATCGTTATAGTGCCCGAGCAACACCGTGTTCGGGCTGCCATCCCCGCCTGGCGTAATATACATCCATTTGGTCACGGCGCTGGCTGTGTCACCATCCACCTCTATCCTGTCATTGGCCAGCACATGAAATGTGCCTGATCCCCCGGGTAATGGATTGTGACCAATCATGTCATCCATCAACTGGAAAACCCCTGCTGGTCCCTTGCCGGATCCCATCCCGCTGACCCACTCACCTTCAGCTGCAAACAGGGCTGCCAGGGAACGATAATCACGATGGTCATGAAACATGCCATAGTCGACAATCAGGTTCCGGATGGCCTGACGATCTTCCAGCCTCTGTACACGCTCATTAAGCTCAGACATGCCATCAGCATCAACGGCCATTGCCAGAAAAACGAAACAAAGGGACAGAAAAAACAGTATGGCCAGTGCTCTGGAAGTTAGAATGTGATTCACACCGGCTCTCCGTAACAGGGATTTAAGCAGATCATAAACCGTGGCCAAATTGTTGTCCAAAATGCCCGCCTGCCCTACTGATACACAGACAATCCTCTGCCGAATAACCTGATATTAAGGTAAACTCCAAGCTTCGCCAGTTGAGACCATCACCATGAAAGACCTCACTCAGGGTTCAATAGTCCGCACCATCCTGACTATGGCTGCCCCCGTAGCTGCGGGCATGATTTTCCAGACCCTGTATCTGCTGGTGGACCTGTATTTTGTGGCTTCTCTCGGGGATGCTGCCGTGGCCGGTGTCGGTGCCGCCGGCACCCTGTTTTTTGTCATTATGGCCCTGAGCCAGGTCCTTGGTGTCAGTTCTGTAGCCCTGATTTCCCAGGCAGTGGGTCGCAAGGATCAGCATGAGGCCAACCTCGTCTTCAATCAGTCCATGGTGCTTGCCGCGCTATTTACTGCCATTACGCTGACCGGTGGTTATGCATTTGCCGAAGGATTCATGGCCTCTATCGCAGCCGGTGCAGCGCAGGCCGAAGGGGTGACATTCCTGCAATGGTTCTTACCAGGGATGGCCATGCAATTTGCTATCATGGGTATGGGTTCAACACTGCGCGCCACCGGCATAGTAAAACCCACCATGATGATCCAGATAATAACGATCATCCTCAATATTATCCTCGCACCTATGCTGATTGCCGGATGGGGTCCAGGTCCCGCTCTGGGAGTCATGGGTGCCGGCCTTGCCACAACAATTTCCAATGCCGTTGGCGTCGTATTACTGGTCGGCTATTTTTTAAAGCTTGAAAAATATGTGTCATTCAAGTTACCCCTGTGGAAACCCCAATTTCAAATCTGGGGGCGGATGTTCAACATTGGACTGCCTGCCGGTGGTGAGATGTTACTGATGTTTGGGTACTTTGCGGTTGTCTACTGGCTGACCCAGGACTTCGGTGAACCGGCACAGGCAGGATTCAGTATTGGTGGGCGCATCATGCAGTCGATTTTCATGCCGACCATGGCCATCGCTTTTGCCGTTGGCCCCATTGCCGGGCAGAATTTCGGCGCGGGTCATCCTGAGCGCGTACGGGAAACCTGTTACAAGGGAATACTACTCAGTTCTGCAGTCATGGCACTGGTGACCTTACTCATGCAGGTCAAACCGGAAATCCTGGTCGCCTTCTTTTCAGAGGAAGTCGACGTGATCGATGGTGGCGCAAACTTCCTGCAGATCATTTCATGGAACTTCGTGGCCCAGGGCATAATCTTTACATGCTCCGGCATGTTCCAGGGGTTAGGCAACACCAAACCGGCCATGCTGTCTTCCGGTAGCCGTCTTTTTATCTTCATTGGGCTGTCAGTCTGGGCCAGTAAACAACCCTGGTTTACCATCAACAGCATCTGGTATATCTCTGTACTCTCAGTCACTGTACAGGCAATCATCAGTTTCCTCCTGATTCAGAAAGAATTCAGCCTGAAACTGACAAATCTCAGACCGCCACCAGTGCCATCAGATGAGCATGACAACCCTCAAACACAGCTACCGAAAACAGCCTGAGTGGATAAGCATCTAATCAAAGGCGATACTGGTTCTGTCCGAATCCTCTTGCAACCCGGCTCCTGACTCCTGCATCCTTCTTGCCTATGCCATTACTGACATTGAAACAAATCCACCTGGCCTACGGGCCACAGGTTCTCCTGGAGGCTGAAAACCTCTCTATAGACTCTGGAGAAGTTATTGGCCTGCTTGGAAGAAATGGTGCCGGTAAGAGCTCATTGCTCAAACTACTGAACGGCGATGTGCACCCGGATAGTGGGGAGCGCTGGCTCAAGCCCGGTTGCCGGGTTGCCTGTCTTGAACAGGAACTGCCTCTTGATACCAGCGATACAGTCTATGATTTCATCGCTGGGGGCCTGGATGAGGTTGGCGAACTACTTGCCCGCTACCATGCCCTGACCAGTCACAGCGACTCGGCTCCCGACATGAAGCTTCTGGAGTCAATCCAGCATGACATTGACGCTAGGGACGGATGGACCCTGCAACAGAAAGTCGAAACGGTCATTAGCCAGCTCGAACTGGAAGCGGATGTACCCGTCGCCTCACTTTCCGGCGGATGGATTCGCCGGGCCGCGCTTGCCAGGGCACTGGTCTGTGATCCGGATATACTGCTTCTGGATGAACCTACCAACCACCTGGATATTCCAGCTATTGAGTGGCTTGAGAAACTCCTTGCCGAGTTCCATGGCGCCATAATTCTGATCACCCATGACAGGGCTTTTCTGCAGAAAACCGCCAATCGCATCATGGAGCTTGATCGCGGCAAGCTGATCGACTGGCCTCATGATTACCAGGCATTCCTTCGCCATCGTGATGCCCAGCTGGCCGCTGAAGAAAAGACCAATCAGGAATTTGACAAGAAACTGGCGAGGGAAGAAGCCTGGATCCGCCAGGGTATCAAGGCCCGCCGGACACGTAATGAAGGGCGCGTGAGAGCCCTGAAAAAAATGCGTGATGAGTACCAGGAACGTCGGTCCCGGCAGGGCAATGCCAGGCTGGCTATCAACAAGAGCGAGTTAACCGGTAAGATCGTGGTGGAAGCCGAAGGCATACGCCATGGCTATGATGGCAAGACACTGATTCGTGATTTCAACACCACTATTCTGCGCAGCGACAAGATTGGACTCATTGGCCCGAATGGTGTCGGTAAGACTACCCTGCTTAAAATACTGCTGGGCGAGATCAAGCCGGATCATGGCAATGTGAAAACAGGTACACGCCTGGAAATAGCCTATTTTGACCAGCTCCGGGCCCAGCTGGACCCGGAAAAATCAGTGCAGGACAATCTGGCAGAAGGCAGCGATCACATCAGTATCAATGGCCGAAGCAAGCATGTGATCAGCTATCTGCAGGACTTCCTGTTCTCACCGGATCGTATTCGCCAGCCGGTGAAATCCCTGTCCGGTGGTGAGCAAAACCGCCTGATCCTGGCGCGCCTTTTCAGCAAGCCGGCCAATGTACTGATTCTTGATGAACCCACCAATGACCTGGATATGGAAACCCTGGAACTGCTGGAAGAAATCCTTCTGGAGTTTGACGGCACCCTGCTCCTGGTAAGCCATGATCGTGCCTTCTTGGACAACGTGGTCACCAGTTCCATCATTTTTGAAGGTGATGGCAGGGTTAACCAGTACGTGGGTGGTTACCAGGACTGGCTGAATCACGGAGGCAGTTTTGCCGATGAAAAAATAGCCAGTAAGACAACGGAAAAGCCAGCGCCAGTCAAAAAAGACAAGCCCCAGCAGCAGCAGCCAACGCGCAGCGTAAAGCTCTCCTATATGGTTCAGCGGGAACTTGACCAGTTGCCAGAGAAAATTGAAGAGGCTGAAGCCCGCGTGGCAGAACTGGAACAGCAAATTTCTGATCCGGCATTTTACGAACAGGATCAGGACTCGATTAATAGCACGCTGAAGGCTGTATCATCAGCTCAGGAAGGGCTTGAGGCCCTGTATGCGCGATGGGAGGAGATTGAGCAGCAGCAACAGTAGGGGATAAAAGGCTAAAAGGCTAAAAGGCTAAAAGGCTAAAAGGCTAAAAGGCT
>CAZDCK010000043.1:0-13920 GCA_964503965.1 uncultured Enterobacteriaceae bacterium
GTACAGAAACAGTGTAAGGCTGTGATGCCCCTCCCCCGGGGCTGTTTAGACCCCGCCTCAGTCGATTACAGAGCGACTCGGCAGGTTGTGGGTGGCTAGTGGAGGCTTACTGGAAGCAGGCAGGAAGAGACTTTAAGGCCTGTTTTAGAGTGATACAGCGAGGTATTTACTAGTAGTTTATCTAGTAGTTTTTGAATATATAAATATATTTATATTATATATATCAATTTTTTATATCATATGTCTTGGTCCGGCCTCCGGTACCATATATTTTCAAGAAGATTTCAGAATACCCGGGAATTCTCCTGGACCATCAGGACTCCATGTTGCCTGGAATTGACACACTGCAGGCAACGAATGTCTGGTCTTCCAGAATCACCTATATCGGGCCAAAGACCTGAAACCGACACTGCAGGGTCTGCAGAGCACTCTCAAAGTCATACCAACAGGAACCCAGAGCTTTCCTGAACCACGAGCATCCAGACAAGGACAAAAAGTAAATTTCCTGGACCCAGTCCTTATAACACTCAATTAATCCAGATCCAGCTTGAACAACTCGATCGCATTTTTCCTGCCGATCTGCAGACGCTCCTCATCGGTAATCACCGGGGTATTGTCAAACCAGTCTGCGGCATCCTGCATCCGCTCAAAGGGGTAGTCAGAACAGAAATACAGCCTGTCCTTGCCCAGCTCCTCAAGACAGCAGCGGAAAGTGGAATCATGGAAGTTACCGGATGTAGTGACATGAAAATGCTCCCGGAAATAATCACCAAGCGGACGTTTTCCACGATAGCCTCGTGGCGAAAATTCCATGCGGGCATCCATACGCCAAAGGTTGAAGGGAATGAATTCTCCAAGATGCCCAATGACAATATTCAGATGCTTAACATCCTCAAAAAGACCGGAGCCGCACAGCCGCAGGGCATGCGTGCCTGTTTCCATGGTAAAGCCCCAGGGAGAAGATCGTAGCCAGGGCTGATCCATCAGGTTCTTTGATTGGGAAGGCAGTCCCATACGCGGATGCAGGTAGAAAGGCACATCAAGGTCAGACACTGTTTGCCAGAATTCTCGGTATTCAGGAATATCATAGTAGATCGCCGTATCGGCGGTATCCTTTTGCGTAAATCCATTCACCATAGCGCCAACAAACCCAAGTTCCTTTACACAGCGTTCCAGCTCCTCTGCTGCAGCTCGAGGGTCCTGCATGGGCAGGGCTGCCATGCCCCGATATCTTCCCGGATGACGCTCGACAGCTGCAGCCATGGCTTCGTTACCCTTTCGCGCAACCTCTATTGCCTCGTCAGTATCCAGAATGGACTGGACTCCCGGAGAATTAAGCGACAGGAGTGCCAGCTCTATCCCCGCGTCATCCATATACTTCAGGCGTATATCATCCAGATCCAGGATTTCTTTCGTGAACTGACTAAAATCTGAAGACTCCCCGGCGAAATCCCTGGTTTCCGCTGTGGTTTCCGGAATTGCCATGTGCTCTTCAAAGCCAATTTTACCTTTCATTTCAATCTCCCCTGCTTTCAGATTATTTATTCATGATAACTACCAGTTCCCGGTAGTTCCCCTGCATTTCCCATGTACCGGTAAAGCCCTTTGGCAGAACCAGAGAATCCCCGGCTGTAAATTCATGCGCTGTTCCATTGGGTTCCGTCAGGATCAGCTTACCACTCAGGACATAGACAAATTCATCAATGTCAGTGGGCCTGGTGCGGTGATTCGTTGTTGCTGGTGTGGACTCAAAAATGGAGACCCGCAATTCTTCCCCTTCAAAGAGAGGTGCAACACGCATATTCAATTCACCTGCCTCCAGTATGTCAATATAGGCATCAGGGGGAACCGAGGTCAGATCCAGACCCGCCATCCTGTCTCGATCAAGTCTTACCGGTACAGGACTGTCTGCTGCATTTACACTCATGGCTACTCCAGTTAAGGTCGTGGTTAAAGTACTACAAAACAGGAAAAAGGTTACCCTTCGAAAAATTTTCATCAGTACGCTCATGACAAGCTCTCCTTGAATTGGTATTCAGGTCTATAAAAGGATCAGGTGATCCACAAACTCCTTGATCTTGCTCCTGGCGTGATCATCAATAATTGTAAATTCCAGCCCGACTTCAGCCCCCTGGTCATGTCCCCGAACGAATAGGGCTTTTGCATAAACTTCCACAGGCTCCTGTGACACAGGGGCCAGTGACACATTTATCTTCATATCGGAAAACTGCAGAACAGATGTTGGTGCATTGATCAGCATACCGCCATAACTTATATCCACGACCTGTCCCTCATGGACTTCCGGTAACAGCTTTTTACCCTCAAGCATTTGAAATGAGATTGGAATCGTAATCTCGATTCGTGGGGCTTTACGATTCTCTCTCACCGGCAATTCAATGAAGCACGGTTTGTTGATGCTTTTCAGGGAATAAAAGCGCAATGGTTCATTGATCCCCTTGGCATTGACCTCATTAAGATCTCCGGTCCGGGCTGCATCACCAGCGATTTTTCGTGTGCTTTCGGATAACAGAATCTGGCCACACAGGGTATAGGCCTCAATACGTGAAGCCAGGTTCACGTTTTTACCAATAACCGTGTATTCACGGTAAATATCCGACCCCAGGAAGCTGGCCATCACCTCACCGGTATTTACTCCAATCCCCAGATACAGTGTATCCAGCCCCATTGATTCACCCATGGCATTCACGCTGTCCATGGCGATCTGCATTTCCAAAGCGCACTGCAAAGCCTGGAGCACATTTCCCTGCAGTTCATCCCGTACAGGAAAAAAGGCGAGGATGGAATCTCCCATGAACTTGTCCACGATGCCTCCGTGACGATTGATAATGTCGGCCATTTCGCTGAAAAAAATATTCAGAATGGCAATCATATTAGCTGCTTGCTGCTTTTCAACCAGGGAAGTAAAGCCACATAGATCTGCAAAAAGTACCGTAACCATCTGCTGTCCGGCAGGCGGCATGGCTTGCTCATTCTGTTCCAAGAGAACAGCCAGCGCCTCTTGCAGTTGCTTCTGGGAAGCAGTATCGCCAGTGTTGATCTTTTACTCCTGAATGAGTTTCAGCAGTTCCCTTTCCAGGGTTTGTTTATTGATTACTTGCAATCGGAAATGACCTTACGAGGAATAGCCTATGGGTACGGACTTGATGCCGCTCTTGTTTTAATTTCGGATTATTATAGCGCTGTGACGCCTTGACTTATATCATCAATCTGAAATGGTATGCTACTAGAATGAAACCCGGCAAAACGGCCAAACAAACCAGCTCAGAATGAACACTCGGCAAATACTCCTGACGCTTTCATTAACCCTGCTATCCACCCTATTTGGCAGCACGGTAATGGCCCAGGAACCCATCAGTCCGATAGAGGTGCCTGAAGGGCTCGACTCATCCAAGATTGAACTTGGCAAAAAGCTTTTTTTCGACCCGAGACTCTCCAGGTCAAGATGGATTTCATGCAACTCCTGCCATAACCTGATGCTCAGTGGCACCGACAATCTGGTGTCATCCATTGGTCATCAATGGGCCCAGGGACCTATCAATGCCCCAACAGTGTTTAACGCTGTCTACAGCATTTCCCAGTTCTGGGATGGACGTGCGGTTAACCTGACTGAGCAGGCAGGTGGTCCTATAGCCAACCCCGGAGAAATGGCATCAAATCATCAGCTGGCTGTGGAGGTCCTCCAGACTATTCCAGGTTATGTCAGGGAATTCAGCCAGGTCTTTGGCGGTGAACATATTACTATCGGAATGGTTACAGAGGCTATAGCTGAATTTGAACGGACACTCGTAACCCCCAACTCACGTTTTGACCAGTGGCTGCTCGGTGATGAGAACGCCCTCACTGAACAGGAAAAAGAAGGCTACAGACTGTTCAAGTTGACCGGATGCGCTGGTTGCCATAATGGTCCAGCCGCGGGTAGCCGGGCTTACCAGAAGATGGGTTCTTTCAATCGATACGAAACTGAAAATCCGTCGGTTGGTCGTGAAGCCGTTACCGGGGTCCGACAGGATCGAATGCGCTTCAAGGCCCCCTCCTTACGCAATATCGAGTTGACCTACCCCTATTTTCACGACGGCCAGGTAAGAACACTTGAAGAGGCTGTGGATACCATGGCATGGGTCCAGCTTAATAGGAAATTTTCCGAAAACGGTAACGACAAGGTGGTGGCTTTCCTGAAATCCCTGACCGGGGAGCTTCCAAGGATAGTCCTGCCAATACTCCCTCCTTCCGGACCGGACACGCCGCCCCCACAACCTTTTGAATAATCAGCTCAAACTGGAGGAGTCTCATGTCTGAGGAACAGTTAACACTTGATGTCTATACAGACTATGTTTGTCCATGGTGCTATCTTGCCAGTGATTCCGTCGAAAAACTGGCAAAAAAAGGCAAGGTTGAAATTCGCTGGATTCCTTTCCCCCTTCACCCGGGAACTCCCGATGAAGGCATGAACCTGAAAGACTGGCTTGGGCCTGGCATAGACAATGCCCATCAGCGACTATATGGCATCATGGACAGCATTAACCTGGAATACAATCCAGATCGGGTAATGACCTATAACAGTCGACTGGCACAGGAACTTGGTATGTGGGGAGACACCCAGGAAGGTGGTGGGGCCGCCCTTCACAAAGCCCTTTTTCGTGCCTATTTTGTCCATGATAGAAATATTGCTGATAAAGCGGTACTTCTGGACTGCGTCCGGCAAGCTGGTATGAACACCGAAGAGGCTAAAGACGTCATTGAAAAGAGAACCTTCAGTAAGGCTGTAGACCAGGCCTGGAATGAGGCGAGGCAGCGTCAGATCAACGGAGTTCCAAGCTTTGTAGCCGGCGCCTACATGGCCTCGGGGTACCAGCCGCTTGAGGAACTGGAGAAGTTTCTGGAATATGTGGAAATCCAGCAGGCCAGGATGTGAAAGGATTGAGAGTTTTAAGTATTGAGGGGTTAAAAGGATGAAAGAATTAACGTAATGATCCCTGGCCCAGTGCCCAATTGAACAAGACCTTTCATTTCCTTACGTTATAAAGCATTCCTACGGTTGCCGCCCTTGCAGACCTGTGATGCTACAGTTCAGCTCTGGCCGCCGTTACCTGGGCATCCATTTGCTCCTGGCTCCATTCCTGACCTTCTGCAAATCGCAGCCCGGAGTTCACATCGGTATAACTGGCAGCAGACAAGCGGCGAATACTTCTGCTCTGCGTAACGACTCGACTGCCGATAAACGCCGAAAAGGAGACCTGGATATCCTGCAGATCCAGTCCTGAATTATTACTTACCCGGGCATGTATTCCGCCCTGGTCATCAGCAAAAGTCCTCACTGCCAGATAGGCACCGGGATTATCGACGATGTCCAGACGTATAAAACTTTCGGACGCCTGCTGTCCCACTCTTCCCTGGGCCTGGGACGCCTCCCTGAAATAGGTCTTGGCCTGGTTCCTGTCATTGTCGGCCAACGCGATTTTTCCAAGCTCATTCATCGCAATGGCTGTAGGCAGAAGTGAAGCGCTGTGTTCAAGGTCCTGGCGAGCCTGGTTGCGATTGCCGAGACGAGCGTGGGCAAGCCCACGGCCTAGGTAATAATCGTAATAGTTATCGTCCCTGCCAATTGCCTCATCATAGGCCTTAAGAGCGCCACGGAAATTGTCCTGATAGAGCAGCACTTCCCCCTTCAAGCCGCTAAATCTTGCCTCGCGGGGCAGCATTTCTATGGCTGTATCCAGATTAAGTAATGCCACGGCAAGCTCCCCATCGGCTATGGCTGCATGGGCTTCATCAAAAAGGGCATAGGCTTCAGCATTTTCCTCAATAAATGCTATGGCCAGCTGATAGCGAACTTCCCCGGTTTCCAGGTCCCTGCCCTGTAACCGGGGCATCAATTCATCCACCAGGGCCTGATTATTGGCGACCCTTTCCTCACTGGGCGGATGGCTTGCGAAAAGACCATCAAGCCAGCCCTGATTTCTTCCTTCTGACAAGCGTACAAATGTTTCCTGCAGGCTCACCGCTGCCTGGGGGTCATAACCGGCGCGGACCATGTACTCGATACCATAATAGTCCGCTTCCCGCTCTGCCTCCCTGCCATAACGCTGAGAAATCAACTGGGCTCCCAGCTGCGAGGCACCGACTATATAATCGGCATATTCACTGTCATTGACAGCAATTGCACCCACAACGAGTGCGCCCTGCAGGAGAGTACCACGGGTAATTGCCTGGGCCCCATGACGTGCAGCGGCATGAACAACTTCATGTCCCAGCACAGCCGCGAGTTCCGCCTCACTGTTGAGTTCTGTCAGCAATCCCCGATTGACCGCAATCTTGCCGCCGGGTAATGCCCAGGCATTGGGTACCGAACTGTTCAGTACGACAAATTCATAATCTAGTGGACGATCACTAACACGTGCAATACGTTGCCCAACAGTATTCACATAATCAGACAGTACAGGGTCTGTCACAAATTCACCGCCCTGACTTTGCATGGAAGGGCCGTATTGCTGTGCACCAATGGCTTTTTCCTGGGCATCAGAGACCAATGAAAGCTCATTTTTGCCAGTCACTGGATTTACTGCACAACCATGCAGGAATCCTGTGACAAGGAAAATTAAACCGCATAATAGTCTGTTAGTCATAAAATCATATCCACAAATACTGCCAGGTGTACATGCATCGCATCATCAAGAACAAGCCCCCTTTTCCCCTAAGCCAGTTCTATACTGCCTGTTTCCCCACCAGTTCGTTCACTTTTTCCACCAGCGTAGTCAGAGAAAAAGGTTTTATCAGGCAACCGCTGAAACCATGTTCCCGATAGTTCGCCATGACCGGATCGTCGGCATAACTACTGGTAACAATCGCCCTGACATCAGGCACAATCTCCTTTAGGGCGCGAAAAGTATCCATGCCTCCCATGCCTCCGGGTATAGTCAGATCCATCAGGACACAGTCAAAGGCTTGTTCACCTTTCAAGGCTTCTGAAAAAAGAGCAATAGCCTCCTTACCCTCTGACGCCACTTCAACCTCGTAACCTTTGCTGCCAAGGATTTCACATGCCAGGTCGCGAATCATTTCTTCATCATCCATGAACAGGATGCGCCCTGAATTGCAGCAAAGGACATCTTCATTACCCTTTGACTGTACCCTTCCCGGAAGCTTGCTTACCGCAGCCGGCAGAAAGAATGTGAACTCGGTTCCCTCCCCCGGCCTGGATTCAACAAATATAGCTCCCTGGTGTTTCTCAATGATGGAATACACCGTCGCCAGGCCAAGACCGTTACCTGATTTCTTGGTTGTAAAATACGGGTCAAAAATACTGCGAAGATGCTCTTGGTTTATGCCCTCTCCTTCATCGCTTATGCTGAATTTCAGGTATTTACCAGGAGCCACATTGAATGTATTTTCCTCGTCCAGCTCACAGTTATCCGCGGACAGGGTTATCAGTCCGCCCTGCGGCATGGCTTGTCTGGCATTGGTCACAAGATTGGAGAAAACCTGTGATACCAGTCCCTCATCCACATCCGCCATCCACAATCCATCACTCAAATTGTATTGAACCTTCACATTACTTCCGGAAAGGTCGAAATTGACAATTTCACGGATGATTTCCTCAACACTGACATTTGCACGTACGGGCTCTCCTCCTTTGGCAAAGGTCAGGAGTTGATTGGTCAGATGACGGGCCCTGTGCAAGGCGCTTTCTGCGCTCGCAAGTGTACTGGTGCAATCCTTGCCGTCAGACTGAAGATCTCTCGCATAGGAAAGGTTACCCAGAAGAACCGTAAGAATATTATTGAAGTCATGGGCTATTCCTCCAGCCAAAACACCAAGACTGGACAGTTTCTGTATTTTTAACTGCTCCTTTTCGTACTCGCGCAGCTTCGTAATATCCCTTGATACACTGAAGGCATACTCCACTTTTCCATTCGCATCAAACTCCGGGAAAACCTGGGCAATCATCGTGACAGGGCCACTGATAGACTCAGCTTCAAAAATATGAAAACCGGCTTCACCGGTTGTGAAGACATCCTCGATAACTTTTTCCCAGTTTGACAGAAGCTCTTCGTCAAATCCCATATCACGCTTTGTCTTACCAATATAGTCTTCCGGCCTGAGATCCAGATACCTGGAAACGGCTTTGTTCACATAGATATGTCTGTGCTGCCGGTCATAACGCATGATGATATCTTCGGAGCTTTCCGCCAGCGAACGGTACATGGCCTCCTGCTTCCTCAACTCTTCATCGACAGCCTTACATCTTGTGATATCCCTGGCCATTCCAAGAATCAGCCGGTTCTCCTTTTCAAAAATCGAACGCCAGGAAAGCCATACATAACTACCGTCCTTATGCAGATACCGGTTCTCAAAATGGAAAGAGCCACCCTCGGCCTCAACCTTCTCCACATCAAGCTGCGTCCTTGCCCTGTCATCCGGATGCACCAGACTGAGCATATCGATAGCCATAAGCTCATCTTTTGAGTACCCAAGAATATTTTCAGCACCATCATTGACCCGAACCAGCCGACCTTCAATATCTACGACCAACATCAGATCACTGGAGTTTTCAAAAAACCGGAAGAATTGTTCCCGCTCAAGAGTAAGTCGTTTATGTTCTGTAATATCAACATGCGTACCACAAATTCGCGTCGGTTCGCCTGTTTCCGGATCCCAGGCTACCACTTTCGCCTGACCCAGAATCCAGACCCAGTGCCCGTCCACATGCTTCATTCGATGCTCAAGCTTCCAGGGTTTTCCCTGATACCTGGCAGACTTTGCTACTTCCAGACCATCGGCCAAATCGTCGGGATGCATATAGGAAAACCACTCATCCAGGGACATGTTGGTTTTATTCCCGGGAAGTCCGAGCATGCCTAGTGACCGGGGACTGATTTCCATTGTTTCAGCCGTGAGGTCCCGATCCCAGTAACCGATTTCACCCCCCTCAATGACCATATTGAGCTGATCAAGCGCTTGCTCTCTCTCGGAAACATCCCTGACAGTCGCCATAAGGCAAGTTTACCCTCATGATTGATTTGCTGAAGCTGTGTATCACCTGGATAAGCTGTACCGTCCTTGCGATAGTAGGTATTGGATAGATGGATAATGTAAACATTGTCTTCAGTAACAGGAGGAGCATTTTTTAGCCGGACAAGTTCCTTGTCGAAGTGCCGGTTGCAAATGTCCATAAGGGTGAATTGGGACAACTCTTCCAGAGTGTACCCCAGGTTAGCCAATGCAGCTTCGTTGGCGAACAGGATGCGTAAATCCCGGCCAAACAGGAAATACTCAATTCCCGACTGAGTTATCACTTGGTTCAGCAGGCTGTTCATACTTTCCAAGGCTATCATCCTTATTTCAACCGGCCCGGGAAGAAATCAGTGGGTTTCACGGTTCGCTGACAATATCACGTCCCGGCCGGTGGAGAAATTAGGGGAAATTCCTGATAACGAGCCAGGCGCCTGCAAATGCCGTCAACCACAGGATAATCCTGTTGAACCAAATC
Source organism: uncultured Enterobacteriaceae bacterium (assembly GCA_964503965.1). Classification (GTDB taxonomy): domain Bacteria; phylum Pseudomonadota; class Gammaproteobacteria; order Pseudomonadales; family Pseudohongiellaceae; genus Eutrophocola. The sequence continues at coordinate 9,509 of CAZDCK010000043.1, forward strand.
TGGGATACCCATTCGAGGAATTTACGTCCACCTATCGCGCCTACAAATACCAGCGGGGCTGTGAGGGCTACTGAAGCCAGGTACTTACCCTGGAAAATATCCTGGCTGAGAAATACGGGAATTTTTGTCACATTCACAAACATGAAAAAAATGGCTCCCGTCCCCACAAACGCTTTTTTATCCAGTTTCAGCAAGAGAAAATACAGGGAGAGAATTGGCCCAGCCGCGTTACCAATGGTTGTCGCAGCACCTGCCAGAATACCGGATCCTGAACGAATTCTACCCGGATGGGACAAGGCCCAGCGTGTCAGTGTCGGCCGCATGGGCTCCATAGAGACCAGCACCAGAACCACGAGTCCAAGGGTCAGGCCAAGTTTTTCATTATCCAGAAACATCAGCAACACCCCACCCAGGACAATGCCGACAAGTACGGGCCAAACCATTTTGAGAAGCTCATTCCAGTGAGCAAGTCGCCAGTAGAGGGATACTGCTACCAGGTCACCTACCAGGAGATAAAGCAAAGTAATTCCAAGGGCATCACGGGGAGGAAACAGCAAAGCGACTGATGCTGTCAGCAGGGTACCCAGAGACGGAACACCTGCCTTGATAAAACCTGTAAACAGCGCAACAAGACAAAGCGGCAACAGAAGTTCTACAGGCAGAAGATTCAAAACGAAGGCCGCTACTCAAGTACTTCCGGCAGACAGCCAAAAGGCTGAATGGCAAGATTTGAAGGCCTGTATTCCCTTGTATACACAGGAAATTCCCTGGTAAAAAATACCGAATCGACATGTTCCATAGCCATGACAAGGCGATTCTTTTCCTGGTCCAGCGAGATTCGTTCTACTGTGCGCAATTGGTCAGAATGAAGCAAACCGCGCATGGGCTCACCTTCCACCGTTACAAACTGGTTGAGAACTCCTTCCGTGAAATGGGAAGTCTCAATAACCAGTGTGTCACCTTCAAACGATCCAACTGAATACCCGAGTATGGTGGGTTGTGTTCCCTCTGGTGCGGAATCCTGATTCATGTGAACGAGACGTTCGACATCCATCCATTCATGTTTGATCAGGACATCATCTCCCTGCATGGAAATCGACAAGGGCGTTCCTGGCGCCCCCCATGCCCGCCTGATAGCCACAGGCTCGCATCGGTAAGTAGGGTCGTCAGTAAATGGGTCATATTTTTCCACTGCCGCCCGGCCAACATCTGTGAGAAAGTCCATCATGTACTGGGGCCCGCTGGTGGCAAAGCCTCCCGGGATGAGCAACCAGGTGCCAAAGATAGAATCACGTTGTTCTTCCCTTGAAGTCGTCTGGCCCCTGGCACCATTGACACTCAATTCTCGACCATCATCCAGATAGACCGTGTCAAAAAAACACATGTCCGGGTTGCGACGATGCTGTGAACCGGAGATCCCCACCTGCTTTCCCGCCGCAAGCATGTCTGGAGTAATTCCATTTCGTGCCAACTGGGTATAACCATGGGATTCGCAGCGCCATGTCTTTTCCCGTCCATCAGCATCCACAGCCCGTATATTCAGGTAGGCATGCGGGTTGCGCTGTTCGTATTCAACAATGGTACCGGATATGGAAACCGGTTTTTCTGAATCAAAATGTGGTGCAAAGCTGTGATGTGAAATAGCCGGTGCCGATATGACTATCAGCAGTATTATAAATGGAAATTTTCTCACTGCCCCCTCCCCAATGAAAAAACTGGATTAGTATTTCAGTACTAAAAAAATAACCAGCCCGGACAATAAACTATTCTCTTCTTTCTTCAGGTATAACTCTTGCTGTACGTGTGAAACATGAAAATCAGTTACCCGGGCATGGTCATTGGGTCAATCCCAAATGTTTTTTGCAGACTCAGTTGCCAGTGGCATTCGCATAACGTCCAACATACGCGGCTTTAGCTACCACTTTCCCTTCCATGGCCGCCATCACCTCGTCCCGGGATGCTCCCTCACCGAGATTAAGGCGGTCATTTAATGCATAAAACTCAAAAACGTAGTGGTGAAAGCGGTCTGCATATGGGGCACCTGGACCCATATAACCAGGTTGTTGACGAATATTGTTTCCCTCCACACTATTGGTAGGCAAACTTCCCTCGGGAATATTAGGAGAAGTGATGTTGAATGCTACCCAATGGGTTACATCACCAGTGCTTCCACCTATCGCCACTTCAATATCATGAAAAATAATAGCAAAGCTGGAAGTAACTTCAGGATAACCTGTAATCGTAAAGTTTGGTTGAATATTGTCACCATGAGACGTGTATTTAATAGGGATAATACCGCCATCCTCGAATGCATTGCTTGTTACCTGCATATTAGGCAACTGAAAGCCCTGTGCCTGGGCCTGACCGGCACCCAGTGTGACCATGGTCAGAATCGAAAAGAATAAACTGAACAGCTTGTTGCGCATAAAAACTCCTTGTGCATAAGTAAAAAAGTAGCAGGATAACTGCCTGATCTGTATTTCATCTTTACCTTCAATAGAATCAATACAGAATTGAAACCTTGTTCAAATCGTATGTATAGAAACTGAATCACTAATTAACTGATACAGGGCTCTGGATAGTACAACGTTACGTAAGAAAATTATACCAATCGAAAACTGTAGCGGCTGGTCAGGTATTGCATGTGTTAAGACTTGAACAATGAAAAATGGTTCCCTGAATATCAGTAACTGTCTATAGAGTGCCTGTCTGGCTTTATGCTCTAATCCAAGGCGAACAACAACTGAAAATGAGGGTTCAATCGTATGTCGGCCCGTAACATCTATTTCACAATCAGCATCGGTGGCGCTGTTATTCTTGGTTTCCTGGGCCAGACCTGGTCATGGACAAACTGGCTATGGTGTCTTCTGACCCCCTACATTCTTGTTGGTGTATACGACATACTTCAGCGTCGGCGTACGGTGCTGCGCTTATATCCCGTGATTGGTCATATTCGCTATTTTTTCGAATATATACGCCCTGAAATTCAGCAATATTTCGTCGAATCAGACCTCAACGGCAAGCCTATTTCCCGGGAATTTCGCAGCCTCGTCTATCAGCGTGCCAAACGCCAGACAGACACACGTCCCTTTGGCACGATTATAGATGCCTACAACAATGGCTATGAGTGGATTAATCATTGCATGAATCCGGTAACGGTGAATGCCGATATTCTTAGGGTCGGCTTTGGACAAGTACACTGTGCCAAGCCCTATTCTGCCTCCCCCCTGAACATATCAGCGATGAGTTATGGAGCGCTTAGTAAAAATGCCATTCTGGCCTTGAATCGGGGCGCGAAAATGGGCAATTTTTTTCACAATACCGGTGAAGGGGGGATTACCGATCATCATCTGGAATATGGGGGCGACCTGGTCTGGCAAATTGGTACCGGATATTTTGGCTGCCGGGACAGTATGGGCAAGTTCAATCCAGAGCTGTTTGCTAAAAAAGCCAAAATAGAAAGTGTCCGCATGATAGAAATCAAGATCTCCCAGGGAGCCAAACCTGGTCATGGGGGTATTTTACCTGCAGCCAAGGTAACCGAAGAAATTGCGAGAATCCGCTGCGTGGAAATGGGCAGGGATATTATTTCCCCTCCAGGACACTCTGCCTTTTCCAACCCCATTGAACTGCTGCAGTTTGTCAAGGAACTGAGGGAACTGTCCGCAGGCAAACCAGTCGGATTCAAGCTATGCCTGAGCAGGAAGAGTGAGTTTCTCGGCCTCTGCAAGGCCATGCTGGAAACCGGTATAACCCCCGACTTTATTACCGTGGATGGCGGAGAAGGTGGTACAGGCGCTTCACCTATCGAGTTTACCAATTCTGTGGGATATCCGCTCAGGGAAGGACTTCATTTCATCAACAATGCCCTGGTGGGTGTGGGTATGCGGGACCGGATTAAACTCATTGCAGCCGGTAAAAGCCTTTCTGCCTACCATATGGTTCGCCTGGCTGCGCTGGGAGCTGACACGATCAATTCAGGGCGCGGTATGATGTTCGCCCTGGGCTGCATCCAGGCTCGTCATTGCAATAACGACAAGTGTCCTACGGGTGTTGCCACACAAAATCCGGCTCGCTACAAACGTCTGGATGTGACAGACAAGGGTGTGCGTGTATACAACTATCACAACGCCATGATTCATGCACTGGCGGATTTGTTGGGTGCCATAGGCGTGACATCAATGAAGGATGTTCAACCGGCCCATATCAACCGTCGTGTGAGTCACAGCCGGGTAGCCACTTATGAGGAAATCTATCCGCAGTTTCCTGTTAACTTCCTGCTCAATGATGCGACAGTACCGACAGAATGGGAAAGGGACTGGGAGTCCAGTGCGGCAGGCAGGTGGTAAGTAAAAAAGGATACAGGGATACAGGGATACAGGGATACAGGGATACAAAGTAATTATCCGAGC
>CAZDCK010000044.1:0-10759 GCA_964503965.1 uncultured Enterobacteriaceae bacterium
TTGCCTATCATGTGGCAGTAATCAAGGGGACAGATATTGACCAACCCCGAAATCTAGCTAAGTCGGTAACAGTGGAGTAAGTATTTTAAAAACTTAGTCACAACAGATAATCTCAACGATTACACTTTTGGATGTGACATCATCATCAACACAACACAACTTTCTCAATTCTCATATGACGAGGATTATGACTTCAGAGAGAAGTTGATGTATCAAATGAGTCAGGATGGAATTTCTAATAAAGACATTTCTGATTATCTGAACGAACACAAAATACAACCAAAAAGAACAGAGAAATACACCACTAAACTGGTGCGGGGTATACTGAGGAAGTATAGACTTAGATTAGAACGTCAGAAACACGTAGAAGTCAAATACGAAAATATTGGATTGTATAAACGTGAATATTGAATAGAAACAATATTACTATGTACAAAAATATAAGATCCGCCTAATACTCAAAATATAATTAAATAAGATTAAAGAAATTACTCACAGCATCTTAAGAACAAGTACAAATTAAACAAAGCAACATAATTTATGAAAAAGCTATTCTTATTAATCTTAACATTACTTGTCATTCCATCTACTTATGGTTATTTAGATAAATTTGAAGGTTTGAAAGAAGGAATCTACTTCAATTATCTAAAAGTTGGCTTTTATCATGATGGTACAGCTTCATCTATGTCGGATGAAGAATTTGAAAAGCATCTAATTGAGATTAAAGAAATTGGATTCTCTGGAATTATGTTCGAGCTATCCGTTAGCTTAGAGGATGATGGAACTTTATTAGGTTTATTCGAATACGAAAAATTAAAAAAATGGATTATATTAACGAAAGAAAACTCAATGGGAGTATCAATACTACCAAATTGGACATTTAATGGTGAAAATGCCGTTTATGTAAATAATAGTGGTATAGAGAAAATTGGCGCACAAGAGAGATTCTCGATCGATAATTATTTTGACTCCATGGTTGAATACTGGAGCGAATATAGTCAAATTTATGAAGAGCTTGATGTGGACTTATTGTACATAGGGAACTTTGATGAGATCGAATTTTTTAAAGATATTCATCGCGACAAATGGGAGAAATTATTTTCCGCGGTAAGAAAAAAGTTTTCTGGAGCTGTAACTATAAATTTCCATAAATTTGATCTTTATAATGACCATGAGGTCAGTGATATAAAAATATGGGATCTCACTGACGCTATAAGCGTTTGGGGAAAGCTATATATCAGTGAACAACCTATTTATGATTATGGTGAAATTCAAAAGAATTTATGGAGACCTGCAAAGAATTTAAAAGGATTTGTCCAAGAATATTTAAAAGCGGCAGAAACTTATGAAAAGCCTATAATGCTGATTTCAAATGCATTTACACTAGATAATGGATTAGACGGAGGTTGGGATCCAACAGAAGAGCAGCTGGCAGATTATCCGAATTCTATAAATTATGAAATATTCAATACAGCATACAAATCAATAATCCATCATTTTAATAATCATTTATCAGACTATTTAACAAGTTGGAGTTTCGGAAATTGGGAGGCATGGGGATTTACTGGTTGGAACAATTGGTTTCATTATGATTTAAGCCAGTTTCCATCAGAAACTAAAGATATTTTTCAGGATTTATTCGAAGACAATGTTTTTCTTTTAACTAATCGAGTTGATGCATCAAGTGACTCAGAAATTATCACGGTTCCTAGTGGTTTTAAATACGATTGGGAAATCACTTCTGGTGGTGGCGCAGACACCATTAGAACAGGTGATGGTAATGACACGATTAGTATTACTAATACATTTTCTTCATTTTTAAAATTAAATTACGATTCATGGGCGGATGGCAAAAATGAAACATTAACCTTAAATATTTACATTGATGACAAGCTCATTTTACAAAAAGAATATGCCAACAATAATTTTTCATGTCCTAATGATAATTATCCATGCTGGGCAACATTTTCAGAAGAAATTTATTTTACTTTAAACCGCAATCAAGAAAATTTGTATATTGAAGTGGATGGCGCTTTTATAGATGTAAAAAAAATATTACTTGGAAAAGGCGCCAAAGTTTTAGCACTTAGAACATCGACATCAGTTAGACCAGAGTTGCCCGAATGGGCGCTTGAAAATTATATTGTTGAAAATGCCAAATATGATATTTCAGAAATAAATGATGATGCTGAGATTACTGTTATTGGAGGCAAAGGGCTAGATATCCTAAAAGTACAGGGAGCTTTACCACCAAATACAAAAATTAGATTTAGCCAAATCGAAAGGATTTTAGATAAAGATATTTGGGTCGCTTACGACACAGGATACAAAACTGAGGCTGCTGGACGCTCTATAAAAATTATTGCTGCTACTTTTGGCGTTGAATATATCAATGATAAAGAATTACTTGGTAAAGCAATTAAGTACTTTGATGATGGTTTAGAGCAAACAGAAGTTGTACAAAAAATAGTTGACGAAAAACTAGGTGAAAATGCTTCCTATGAAGAAATAGTAGAAACCGTTCTCTTTAATATCTTTGATAGACAACCTATAAACAGTGAGATTGATTATTTTGCATCTTTCTTAGAATCAGGTCAGTACACTGTAGGAAAATTAATACTGGCTGGTGCCAATCACCCTAAAAATATTAGAAAAATTAATTGGGCAGAATTAAAAGAAACCGGAATAGAGTACACACCTGTAGACTAGGTATATTTTTACACAGCACCACCCAAGAAATATCGCTACAACTTTTACGGTAGAATAATGAACGGTTAGCAGCCCTAGCCTTGAGCAGGCTCACCATATTTACCAATCGTCATTCGGTATATATTTCCCTCCTGACACCTGACACAGTCTGTGCTTTTTTCCGATAAGGTCTTTTAATACAAACTTGGCATAAACCAAGACTGTAAGTTTCAATACTGGTTATCTTTTCTTTTCTGATTGGACCGCAGCGACTTCAGGCTCTTGTTCAACCGTTTCAGGTGATCCTGCAGTGCACTACTATGTTGCTGGGCGACCCCCATGGCCAGTACATCAATGACGACCAGGTGTGCTATTCGTGAAGACACCGGCGTAAACATGTGCTGGCTGTCTTCCACATTAATGTGAATAGGGATGGAACAAAGGTCGGCGACCGGGGTGTGGTCAGGAACAAGGCCGATTACCGTTGCCCCGGCTTCCTGGGCCAGTTTCAGACTCTGGATAAGCGCCGTGGAACGCCCTGACTGGGAGATAGCAACCACCACATCCCTGGGTTTTAATGAAATGGCCGACATATGCTGGATATGGGGGTCGGTATAGGCGGCAGAGGTGACCTGAAGTCGGAAAAATTTATGTTGGGCGTCGATAGCCACGGATCCCGATGCGCCAAAACCATAGAATTCGACCCGTTTGGCCGCAGCCAGTGCTGAAATAGCTGTTTCCAGAGCGGTAATATCCAGATCCTCACGAACAGCGAGTAGCGAGCCGATGGTGGAATCGAATACTTTGCGACTGACATCGGCCATGGAGTCCGCATCACTGACATCAAACTGGCTGTAGATTCCGCTGCTACCCAGATACCGGGCAAGCTGCAATTTGAATACCTGAAAACCGTCATATCCAAGGGCACGGCAAAAGCGAATCACCGTGGGCTCGCTCACCCCAGCCCTGTTGGCTAGGTCGATGATGCGCATATCCAGGATGGAAGACGGGTCTGCCAGAACAAAGTCAGCGACCTTGCGCTCGGATTTGCGAAGCTCACCCAGTGATTCGGATATAGCTTTGATCAGATTGGTATTTTCCAGTATTCTTTCTCAGGCTGTGTCACTTGCTGGTGCCAGTATATAGGTTAATTGAGTCCAAGTGCCAAACCCAATCAGGTTATGAAGTTAAGAGTGAAGGTCCAAAAACGGTGACGGGAAGTCCGGAATCCGGCACAAGGGGAACCAGCAGTTGATCGATGGTCGATAACGTCAATGGTAAGCAGGCCCGACAGAGTTGAGCAAGCCCTGCAAAATCGTGTTCTAGTGAATCAGTCTGCGTTGGCTGGGCTTACATTTTCAGCCTGAGGGCCTTTCTCAGTCTGGGTAATTTCCATTATTACCTTCTGCCCTTCTACCAGCGAGCGGCGTCCATCACCGATAATTGCACTATAGTGGACGAAAACGTCCCGACCGCCATCCTGCTCAATAAACCCGAATCCCTTCTCATCATTGAACCACTTGACGGTTCCTTCAACTTGCTCAGACATATCTCTCTCGTAATTTCATCGGTTCCTGTATAAAACCGTTTTGTGAAAACAGTGGCAGGAGAACCACTGTTTTCGATACTACCAAGATGATTTGGGCTTGGAAACTGCACTAACAGATTATTAACCAATCTTTTATATTTTTGCTCCATGGGAACCCGGGCATTTGCTAGAATGCCGTGCCATGGATATTTCCCACATTCTAAACCCCCTCAATGATCACCAGAGACAGGCTGTCACTGCAGACCCTGGTAATTTGCTCGTTCTGGCCGGTGCCGGCAGCGGCAAAACCCGTGTCTTGGTGCACCGGATTGCCTGGTTGATCCAGATGGAGGGTGTATCGCCCCACGGTATACTGGCTGTTACTTTTACCAACAAGGCTGCCAATGAAATGCGCTCCCGAATCGAGGAGCTGATGGAACGTCCCGCTGGCGGAATGTGGGTAGGGACATTTCATGGCCTGGCCCACCGCCTGCTCCGGACCCACTACCAGGAAGCGGGCCTGCCTGACAAGTTCCAGATTCTTGATTCGGATGACCAGTTACGCCTGATCAAGCGAATCAACAAATCACTGGATCTGGATGAAAGCAAATGGCCGGCCCGGCAATGTCAGTGGTTCATTAACAACCAGAAAGATGAAGGCTTGAGAGCTGCGAATCTTGAGGATTTTGGTGAAGAATTCATGCAGGTCATGATTCGTGTTTATACCGCCTATGAAGAGGCCTGTGAAAGGGGTGGCATGGTGGATTTCGGTGAGCTCTTGCTGCGATCGCATGAATTGTGGCTTAAGCATCCTTCACTTCTGGAGCATTACCAGCACCGTTTCCGCCATATCCTTGTGGACGAATTTCAGGATACCAATGCCATTCAATATGCCTGGTTGAGAATGCTGGTGGGTAAAAGCGGATTTATTACAGTGGTGGGGGATGATGACCAGTCTATTTATGGCTGGCGTGGTGCCCGGATTGAGAATATCCAGAATTTTGACAAGGACTTTTCGGATGCCGACATGGTCCGACTGGAACAGAATTACCGTTCAACAGCCAATATCCTAAATGCTGCCAACCAGTTGATCAGTAAGAATACGGGTAGGCTTGGTAAAGAGTTATGGACGGAAGACAAGGAAGGCGAAAAGATTTCCAGCTATAGCGCATTCAATGAGCAGGATGAAGCCCGCTTTATCAGCAGCCAGATTGAAAAATGGGTCAACAATGGCAATCGTCACACAGAAGCGGCCATTTTATATCGCTCCAATGCCCAGTCCCGTGAACTGGAAGAAGCCATGCTGCGCATCAACATGCCCTATCGTATCTACGGCGGATTCCGTTTTTATGAGCGCCTTGAAATTCGTAATGCCCTGGCCTATATGCGCCTGGTGGCCAGTCGGGATGATGATGCAGCTTTTGAGAGAATTATTAATACCCCGGTCAGGGGCATCGGCGCCAAGTCACTTGACAGTATCCGGCAGATAGCGAGAACAGAAGGATGCTCCATGTGGCAGGCTGGCGTGAAAGCTGTACAGGAATCGCTGCTACCGGCACGGGCGGTGATGAATGTATCCGGCTTTATGGAACTGATCAGCGCCATGGAAGACCAGCTCCATGGCAAAGAGCTGTATGAGTTTACAGAATATGTGGTCAAGCAAAGCGGATTGATCCAGCACCATGAAAAAGAAGGTGGTGAGAAAGCTCGTACCCGTATCGAAAACCTGGAAGAACTGGTTAATGCTGCCAAGGCGTTTGAGGTGGAAGATCTGCCGATACTGGAAGATGATTTTCTGCAGGATGAGTCTCCCGCTGATACGCCGCTGACTGAAGTCGATATTCTGACAGCTTTCCTGGACAAGGCTGCCCTGGATGCGGGTGACAATCAGGCTGAAGATTTCGAGGATGCCGTGCAGATGATGACTCTGCATTCCGCGAAGGGGCTGGAATTTCCTCTGGTATTTATAGCCGGGATGGAAGAGGGACTATTTCCGCATAAAATGTCCATGGAGGACTTGTCTGGTCTAGAAGAAGAGCGCCGGCTGTGTTACGTGGGTATTACCCGGGCCAGGCAGAAACTGTATCTCACCCATGCGGAGTCCCGTCGTCTTCATGGTGAGGAGCAGATCACGCGCCCGTCACGTTTTCTGCGGGAAGTGCCGGAAGATCTGCTTGAAGAAATTCGTATGAAAGGAGAGGTGCGCCGGGGCAGTTACTACCCGGGTCATCACGAACAAAACCGTGATATGATCGGCGGTCTTCACCGAAATGAAAAAGTGTCCGGCACTGGAATTTCTCTTGGACAGCGAGTCAGGCACGCAAAGTTCGGGGAAGGGGTTGTGCTTAATTATGAGGGCAGTGGTGCCAACGCCAGGGTCCAGATCAATTTTGATGACGTGGGTAGCAAATGGCTAGTCATGTCATATGCCAAACTGGACGTGATCTAGAAATAGATGGAAATAATGTGACAAGGGGATAAACGGGGATGTTAATGCGTAAAATTTTTACCGGTGTGTTTTTCTTTATCACGGCATTTTTATTGCAGGCTTGTGGTAGTGATGACACCGTGTCATCGGGTGGAGTGACTGCTGCTGAGCCGGAACAAACCTATGAGTGGAAGCTGGTAACTACTTGGCCTAAAAATTTTCCTGCCCTGGGAAGAGCGCCAGAGGTTTTTGCTGAAAAAGTGGAGGCCATGTCCAATGGCAGGATGAAAGTCCGGGTTTATGGTGATGGTGAATTGGTACCGGCGTTGGAAGTATTCAATGCGGTAAGTGCTGGCACTGCAGAGATTGGCCATGGTGCGGCTTATTACTGGAAAGGCAAGGTCCCTGAAGCGCAGTTTTTCACCGTACTGCCTTTTGGCATGAACGGTTATGAAATGCAGAGTTGGATGTACTATGGTGGTGGACTTGAGCTGTGGGAAGAGCTTTATGTCCCCTTTAACCTGATACCACTGCCAGCGGGTACAACCGGTGTTCAGATGGGAGGCTGGTTCAACAAGGAAATCAATTCCAAGGAAGATTTTCAGGGCCTGAAAATGCGCATCCCTGGTCTGGCCCAGGATATCCTTTCCCGTCTTGGTGGTGTACCGGTAAATATGCCGGGCAGTGAGCTGTTTACCGCTCTGCAAACAGGCGTCCTGGATGCCACAGAGTGGGTAGGTCCCTACAATGATCAGGCTTTTGGCCTTTATGAAATAGCCGATTATTACTATTACCCGGGGTGGCATGAGCCGGGGGCCGTGATGGAGTTTCTTTTCAACAAGGAAAAGTTCGAAGCACTGCCTGAAGACCTTCAGGAAATTCTGCGTACCGCCGCTGCGGCTGCCGGCGTAGAAATGACCAATGAGTTTACGGCGCGCAATGCCATATCGCTGTCAGACCTGGCGGAAAGTGAGGGCGTGGTGCCAAGACAATTTCCCGATGACTTGCTCAGGGAACTGAACACCATTGCCCAGGAAGAAATAGACAACCTGGCGAATCTCAGCCCCATGGCAGCGAGAATTCATGAGTCCTACAGAGCCTTTGAGAAAAGCATCCGTGCATACCAGGATGTATCTGAAGAAGCTTACGTCCGTGCCAGAAAGCTCTAGTTGCTACCCTCTTAACCGGAGCCGTTTATGTCCCCCTGACTACCTGTGGTAGCCAGGTCGCCAGTTCAGGCCAGAGTGTCAACAAGCCAAGCATGAACAGCTGGATGATAATGAAGGGAATCACACCGCGGTAGATCTGCGTCGTTTTAATGGAGTCTGGTGCCACACCTCTCAGGTAGAACAATGAAAACCCGAAGGGAGGAGTCAGGAATGAAGTCTGCAGATTAACGGCAAGCATGACGCCCAGCCATACCGGATCCAGGCCCATGGCCAGCAAGACTGGTCCGACAATCGGAACTACCATATAGGTGATCTCGATAAAGTCGAGGATGAAGCCCAGCAGGAATACGACCAGCATGACGATAATGGTAGCGAGTACGACGCCACCAGGCAGATCAACAAAAAACTCCTCAACAATAACGTCCCCACCAAATCCGCGAAAGACCAGTGAGAAAATAGCGGCGCCCACAAGAATAAGGTAAACCATGGCTGTTACTTTGGCTGTGGATTCCGAGACATCTTTCAGGATTGAAAAATTCAGCCGGCCTTTGGCCAGAGCCAGTAACATGGCCCCCAAACCGCCCACGCCAGCGGCTTCAGTGGGCGTGGCAGCACCGGAAAGGATGGATCCCAGTACGGCGATAATCAGCAGCAGAGGGGGCAACAAGCTTTTGCTGATCATGATAAACAGGCTTGATTCACCAGCGGCATTATTGATGTCTTCGGCTTTTGCCGGTGGCGCACTTTCCGGTCGGAGTATGGCATTGCCCAGCATGTAGAAAATATATAAAGCGACCAGTATCAGCCCGGGGATCATGGCTCCGGAGAACAGGTCTCCGACCGATATATTCTGGGTCCTGAAAATGCCCATGCTTAACTGGGCTTGCTGGTAGGCATTGGAGATGACATCACCCAGCAGGACCAGCGCGATGGAAGGGGGAATAATCTGGCCAAGGGTACCTGTGGCACAGATAGTACCGGTTGCCAGTGAGGGACTGTAACCCGCCCTGAGCATGGAAGGTAATGACAGTACGCCCATGGTTACCACAGTAGCGCCAACAATGCCGGTACTGGCTGCCAGCAGCATCCCAACCAGAATAACGGATAGCCCAAGTCCTCCCCGCATTTTTCCAAACAGTAATGCCATACCTTCAAGCAGGGATTCAGCGATTTTCGACTTTTCAAGCATCACGCCCATGAAGACAAACATGGGAACAGCAAACAGGTTGGTATTAGTCATGATGCCGTAAAAACGGTTTGGTACGGCACCAAGAAAGGCCGGGTCAAATGTATCGGTAAGCATACCGACCCCAGCAAACAGCAGTGATGTTCCTGCCAGCGAGAGAGCAACGGGATAGCCGCACATTAAAACCAGGCAGACGGCAATAAACAGCAGCAGAGGTATGAATTCCGTCAAATTACACTCTCCACAGATTCATGCTGTTTTTCGGGGTCTTCTTCCCTGAAAAACAGGAAAAGAATATTTCTGAGTATTTCTGCTATCCCCTGGACAATCAAGAGGACAGCCATGGCTACAATCAGGGATTTGAGCAGGTAGACATAGGGAATACCACCGGCTTCAGGTGATGTTTCATGGATACGCCATGCGGCAGCAACATAATCCCAGCTTACCCAGAGAATGAAGCCGGATACGGGAAGGAGCAGGAGTAGCCCACCAAGCAGGTTTGCCCAGGCCTTGTAGCGATGAGACGCTGGACCATAGAAGATATCCACGCGCACATGTCCGTCATGTTTAAGTGTGAAAGCTGCTGTCAGCAAAAACAGCAAGGCATTGAGGTAAATGATCGACTCCTGGATAGCGATGGAACCGGTATTGAAGACATAGCGGCTTACTACGATATAAAAGGTCACCACGACCATGAGGACGGAGCACCAGGCGGCCACTTTACCAAAAACGTCCGTGATGGAATCAATTACCCGGACAATGGTTTTCAGTGGTCCTCGCACGTCAGTCTGCTCGCTGGTAACCCGTCACCCTGAAGGTGAGAGTAGCGAAATCGGTCAGCTCCATTTCGACATTGTTGACAACCAGGCTGCCGACAGCAATTGACGGGATGGTCAGAATGCCTGAATCCAGATCCATAGTTGCCGTGTCCTGGCCGATATCAGTCAGGGAGACTATTCGAGTGGTATCCACGGTAAATGAGAGACTCGATGCGTCAAAGTCACGGAACATAATCACCCGGTAAAGTTCACCATTAATCCATACAGGTACGAACATGGAACTGGTCAGTGTGGAGTAGGTGGCAGTAGTTTCCTCAGCAGGGTTGTCTGCTCCCCCGTCGCCATTATCTGAATCACTGGCAATTACATCACTGACGTAAACCCGGTTTACGACGACCAGGTCGTCAGCATCAACGCCATCGTCATCCAGATCAGTAAGTGGCAGTTCTCCAAAGGCATTGCCCAGGTTGGATTGCTGGTTTGAGCGAGGTAGGCCCGCAATAGAGTCCACTACATCAAGGCCTGTGATGATCTGGGCAAAAACGGTGAATCCGCCATCAACGGTATCAAGCTGCGTATTGTTGACCAGGTTGACGAACCATTCGCTTGTAGCGCTGTTTACCAGTCCGCCAATACGCGCCATGGCAACAGTACCCCTCAGGTTGGATAGAGAGAATTCATTTTCAATAGCATCGCCCTTGTCAATGGATGCACCGAGGGAGCTGGCCGTATAGCCCCCGCCCTGGATCACAAAATTTGGCACGGAACGGTGAATAATCGTGTTGTCATATTGACCGTTGTTGACGTAATTCAGGAAGTTTTCCACGGTAATTGGAGCAATTTCAGGAAACAGTTCCATGCAGAACTCGCCCACATTGGTGTCTACACAGACCGCATCTTCGTAAAGGGTTTCTCCTTCTCCCGGAGTCGGGGTTTCCCCGTTGTCAGTATCGCCGTCTCCATCTCCTGCACCATCTCCTG
>CAZDCK010000044.1:10859-13623 GCA_964503965.1 uncultured Enterobacteriaceae bacterium
CCATCTCCTGCACCATCTCCTGATCCATCGCCGGAGTCGCCATCGCCAGAACCGTCTCCCGCATCACCGTCACCTGGCTCCAGATCATCCGGGTCGCCATCAAAAACTTCCGCTTCAAAGATCATGATTCTGGGGGAATTGAATATGGGGACTTCCTGGCCGGCTACGGGAACCTGGCTCAAGCCATCGTTATCCAGCGTGATGACCGGCAGAAAGGCAATGGCATCGATGGCCTCCTGGTCCGATTCGAGAATACGGGCAAATACCACGGCTTCGCCATCCAGTTCCGGGTTGTCTGTCAGGTTGATCAGGAACTGACTGGTAATGGTATCCGGGTTTTCCGGATCATCGGCAATGGCTGCCACGGTACCACGGGTGTTGGAAATACTGTTTTCGCGACTGATGGCCGGGCGACGGAAAATCTCCAGAATGCCGTCCAGGGTGCCGCTGCCTGTATCGGCGTAACGCCCCGTCTGGGCATAAACAGGTTGCTCAGTCTGGCTGAAATGGAAGAAAGAATTTCGGTAGCTGCCCTGGTTTACGTAGGCCAGGAAATTCTGGCTGGTGACGGGTGCCTCGGTTTCCAGCAGCTCCATGCAGATTTCACTGAGAGTGGTTTGCAGGCAAACAATGGTCTGCGCCCGTGTAGGCGATGAAAAAGCCAGAAAAATCAGTGGGATAAGTATTAAAAACCGCGAAAAACGTAGCAACTTTGTCATGTTTCCTTTCGGCGCTCCAGGGCGAATTCAGGCCGTAAAATGAGGGCGCAGAATAGCACAAATCATGTCTTCAGTGTGAAGCTAATGATGCAGCAAGATGAATTAAGGGTATGTAAACATTGAGAAAATTTCACAATAACGGTGACAGCTTTTACCGTTTCTTAATAATTGTTTTACCCAAAATTTACCCAAGCACTGTCTTTCTTTAACAAAAAATTTATTCCGCATTTATACCTGCTCAATAGACTGCCAACTTCTGAATTCACTACAGTCTGAATTGGGTTAATGGAGCTAGACAAGCAATGAAATTGAATAAAGTTTTTAGATACAGTGCACTGGCTGCCGCAGTCATCGCTAGTAGTGTACAGGCCGCGGATCCAGGTGTTACTAAAACGGTCCCGGCATTCGGCTCTTCCAGCGCTGTTTATGCTGGCGGTGCTACCATTAATAATGGTGCCAGTTTCCTGAGTACTTTACCGGCAGGTCAACCAATCGACCTGGTCTCACAGGTGACCATTGCCCCGGGAGATGTCGGTGAGACTGGTGACCTGCTGGTTGTTGTGCAGGTTCCGGGGCAGCCTGGTGGAGGCTTTTTTCAACTGACCCCGGATGGTCTTGAGACCTTGCCTGCCCAGGATTTTTTATCCCTGAGCATCACCCCTTACTTTACTGGAACCCTGGGACAAAATGCTGAAATTGAAATCAGTGACCTGGGTGGTGAATTGGGGATTGACCTCGCTGGCACACAAAAGATCAAAATTGCCACAGCCTATGCAATTGGCGGCCAGATACAGTCGTACTCCAAGCCTGTTAAGTTTAACGTTGCTGACGCACCTTCAGATGCCGCCTGCCCTGATGGCACAACTCTGGATGATTCCGTTGTTATTGGCGACAAACAGTTGTGTGTCCTTGAAGGCACATATACAGAAGATGTCCATCTGACAAGCGCTTTTGATTATCAGTTAAAGGGTGTTGTGAAAATTGGTGATGACAACAGCGTCAACAATTCCCTGGTGATTGATCCGGGCGTCACACTTTATGGTGCCACCGCCAACTCGTTCCTCTGGATAGATCGTGGCGCACAAATCTGGGCAAACGGCACGTCAAGTGCCCCCATTACCATGACCAGCGGTAGTGATCCGATCGCCACAGCATCTACACGAGGTGAGTGGGGTGGCCTGGTCATCAACGGTAATGCGCCAATCAATGGCTGCTCTGAAAGTGCCACCATTTGTGAAGCGGAGGGTGAAGGTAACTCGGGTAAATTTGGTGGTGATGATCCTGAAGACAACAGCGGAAACCTGACCTACGTGCGCGTTAAATATGCCGGCCAGATCATTAATGATCTTGATGAGCTCAACGGTATTGCTTTTCAGGGTGTAGGCTCAGGAACCAATGTCGATTATATCCAGGTTCACAATAACCAGGATGACGGCGTTGAATTCTTCGGCGGTACTGTCAATGCCAAACATATTTACCTGACAGGTAATGGTGACGATTCCCTCGACTGGACAAAAGGCTGGGTTGGAAATGTACAGCATGTAGTGATTGTCCAGGGTCAAGACACCGGGGACCAGGGTTTTGAAATGGATAACAATGGTGATGCACCTGACTCTGAGCCACGTTCCATTCCAACGATTTCCAATGTCACCATCGTCGGAAATGACAACACCGATATTGGCATGCTGATCCGGGAAGGTACGGGAGGTAATTTCTACAATTTTGTCATTACCGGCTTTGGTGATGCCTGTATTGATATCGATACTGCTGAAACGTTTACGGCAGCAGGAACCCCCGATGACCTGACAGGTACTTTGACCATGAATAACTCGGTGGTTGATTGCAATCTGAACTTTGAGGATGACACTGTCGAAAACAATGAAGCATGGGCTGCAGAGGCATGGTTCAGCGCCCAGGATGGCAACATTGAGCTTGATACAGGCATGACAGACTATCTGAACTCAGATGCTGTCAATGCTCTGGATGCCTTCGATTCGGAAAGCCTGGGTAACTTCTTTGATGATGCCGAATACGTCGGTGCGGTA
>CAZDCK010000045.1:0-13367 GCA_964503965.1 uncultured Enterobacteriaceae bacterium
AAGACGGCCTGATCAGGGAGTGGCAGGACTTTACCATGCGTATTCGGCGTGGCAGGGGATAACGCTGCTGTCCTCATGTTTATTCCCCTGACTGCATAGTCGTGGCGAACTGGCCTGTCACCGATAATTCGGGAAGAATAGTCATGACCCCGGTCATTCCCTCATTGCTTACCGAGGTACCCCACAAATAGAGCGTCTCAAGATTGGATAGCTGCTGCAGGTGTTGCATTCCTTCATCAGTGATTCCCTGATTGCCATAAAGGTTCAGCATTTTCAGGGATGACACATCACCAAGGGATGCCAAACCGGAATCGGTAATACTGTTGTTACTCAGATTTAAATATTTCAGTACCGGCATATCACCCAGCAGCGACAACATGTCATCGTCCAGCCCACTACTGGCCATATTGAGATCAACAATGGAGCCAGCCGCAGGACCAAGAGCCTCTATCATTGCCAAAGTAACTGGTTGCCCGATTGACAAAACGCTGACCACAAGACCATTGCTGTCCTGCATCAACGGCCGAACCTGCCAGCCAGAGTCTGTCATTTGCTCGAGGGCTTCTTTCGACACGAATGAATAGGAATCAGCTGTTTCCCGGGTAGACATCTCAGGGGCTGCAAGCCCCAGTTCCACGGCGATAAGAGCAGTCACTTCAGGATCAACCTGCACTGATGACACAGTAGTGTCACTGGGCAGACCGGCATCAATCCACCACTCAAGAATTTGTACCTGTTCTTCGGTCAATGGTGTTTTACCTTCCGCCGGCATGAAATTATCGTGATTCTCCGGGAGGGTAATGCGCTTGTACAGGTCACTTCCACGCGCATTGCCGGCAAGGACAATGGCACCACTTTCACCCCCCACCATGAGGGCGTCGAGTGATGAAAGATCCAGCTCTCCGCGCTGTTTATCCGCGTTGTGGCAGTTACTACAGCGCTGATCCAGTATGGGTTTGACGACATCATGCCAGGGGTCAGCTGACCCGGTCGATGTAACCCGCTCCCTGGCCGGTTCCATACCCGCAACATCACGGACGGGTTGCGGCGCAAATTCCATCAGGTAGGTGGAACCATGGGTCAGGTTGCCACCATAGTGGCCGGTGACGGTGACTGCGGCCAAGAGCAGCAAACTCATGGATGTTCCCCATTGTCGATAGACATTGATGCTGAAGACTGACAGAAACCATACCACGATAGTACCGCCCGCGAATCCAATACCCCACAACCGATGGGCAGTCGCAGAAGGACCGGTAAAACCACCTTCCGTAAAATGCAGAAGGCCGAGCACCACAGTCACAATGGCACTGAATGCTGTACAGCCCCAGAGCAGGGGAAGAATCTGGTGGTTTCTGTTCTGGAACTGATTGCGACCCAACCAGTGAACAATAAAGGTGAGCAGGACCATGCCGATTGGCAGATGCAGTACCAGCACATGAAAGCGGCCAAGAAAAAGAAGAAAATCTGACATGCCAATATAGCCCCCGGTTCAGAATTTCGTGCACGATAACTTCTTCAAGAAGTGTAGGAAGAATAAACAGCTAATGGCAGGCAGTCCAGCCTGATGTTTCCACCTGGCTCTCCTTGAGCAGGTGTACAATCAGACTTTGGCCCTGGTTATTAATATCAAGCATTTGCCAGTAAATCACCCTAGCTTTTTGCTTATTCCCGGTCACTATTGGATTAATCCTTATCACTATTACAAGCCAGCATAAAAACATGCTACATTTTTGATTTTCATTCTGTTTGAGTGAGGACGGACATGAGCCAAATCAAAAAATTACTGGCTTTTACACTGTTTGGCATGCTGCTGCCGACCGGTAATACCAGCGCTCATCATTCCACTGCCATCTATGATTCCGACAATCCCATCGAACTCCAGGGCCGGGTTATGGAATGGCAGTTTACCAACCCACACACCTTCATCATCCTGGCGGTGCCGGATAAAAACGGTAATGAGGTAACGTGGAACCTGGAGGGCCAGAATACCTCCCTGATGTACCGACGCGGCTTCACACCCGACTCACTTCAACCGGGGGATGAGATTCTGGTCACAGTGCGCCCACTGCACAGTGGTGCACCAGGCGGAAATTACAGCAATATTCGAAACCCTGATGGCACTTCTTTCAATCCACGCAAATCCCGGAATTGATGATGAACAGTCCAGCCAAAATCTGTATTTACCTGCTCGTCTGCATCCTGACCACCTCCTGCGCCCAAACCGGTAGCAGGCAGCATCCTGACTGGAGCGGACAATGGACGCGCATCGGCAGTTTGAACTGGGAACCCGAGGGGTACGCCGTTGCCGGTCCACCACCGCTGACTCCCGAGTATCAGGCCAGACGCGAGAAATACCAGCGCCTGCGAGACCAGGGTGTGCTCGCCGGTGACCCGCCAGCCACCTGTCTACCCCCGGGTATGCCCAGAGTAATGACCATGTCATTCCCTTTCGAAATGGTGATCACACCAGTCACTACCTACATCCTTGCTGACTGGGATAGCCAGGTTCGGCGCATATATACCGATGGCCGCGACTGGCCTGACTATATTCTGCCCGAGTTCAACGGCTATTCCATTGGGCAGTGGTATGACGAGGACGGGGACGGTATCTATGACATGCTGTCTGTGGAAACCCGGGGTATAAAGGGTCCCCGATCATTTGACTCCACTGCTGTTGTCGCCCATGACAACAACGAAACAGTTGTGCGCGAGGAATTCCGCCGCCTTGATGAAAATACTCTGGCAAACAGGATTACCACTATCGACGACGCCCTGACCGGACCATGGACAGTGGAACGTCATTACAGCCATACGCCATTTTCAGAGGACGTGATCTGGATCGAGTATGTCTGTGCCGAAGGTAACCGACACCTGAATCTGGGGGATGAATGGTATTTCATCAACAAGGAGGAGGGCACACTGGAGCCCACTCGGGAAGGTCAGCCCAGGCTGGTACCGAAATTCTGACCAACCCCGTGTAAAAAGTGTTGGGAGCATTCAGAATCGGTAATAGTATTTTTTAATCCAGCCACTTATTCCGGCTCGGCCCCCACGATGTGGTCAAGGTCCACGTTGTAGTCCTGACAGAAATATTCCAGCATTTCTTCCCCGGACCAGGGAATATCCCAGCTTGCGGTCCAGGGCCTGGTGTATGCCTTGGGATCATCGATAGTGACTTCATAATGCAGCGTGTTGTAATCCGGCCTTGAGATTCTTTCGATCAGATGCAAGGCATCCGTGTGAACCATACCCGTCGGACGTCTGGCAAACCAGAAACGCTCATTGAAGTGAACTGTATCTATCACAAGTTCATCACCTTCCCAGTGGCCAACAGAATGCCCGAAATAGGAAGGATCATATTCATCGAGACCAGGATGCTCACGGCCATCCATGTAGATCTCGCGCCAGCTGTGTGGCCCTCCTCCTGACATCACATAGATGCGCTGATGCCGGGGATCCTGCACGATTTCTATACCAACCGGAGTATGGAATTGTCTGGGCCCGCCATTGGCCTTGCAGCGCGGATGAGGATCTTCACGGCCGATACTGTCCAGCCGGTATTGGACCAGTGCCTTGGCCCAGGGCTGAAAAGGAGCTACTTTTTCCAGGTCTTCCCGATTGACCAGATAGGCTCCCTCCATTTCCACGAAATTTTCGGACAGATTGCCCACACCCGTGTTCCAGTGTCCATCTTCTCCAGGCCCCGGGCCGAAATCCGGCGTTCCATCTGCATAGCGTGGCGCTGGCCTGACTTCCTGGGCCGACACACCTGTCACCCCGAAAGCGATCTCGAGCAGCCCCGCTGCAACCATTATGGTGAGAGTTCTTCCTGTTATGTCTCTGAAAATCATAGGCTGTATCACCGTACCCTACTCTTTGTTTTCGGGTTCACATAGGGCTTTCCCGGCTCCCGGGTTTTCTCCTATAAAAGCTTTTCGCCAGAATCCGAACGCTTGATTTCGGTCGCATTCAGCAGAGGACTATTGTCTCTGGCCCGGGCACCATAAACCTCAAGCAGGTCCCCCGCCTTGATCGTTTCCTTTCTCCAACCCCTGCTCCGCATGGCAGAAACATTGGAGAGTTCGAACGCCCATTCCTCCACATTGCCCTCCTCATCGAAAACATCCATGTAAAAATACACATGAGGGTTTCGCCACTCCACATTGGTGACCATACCCTCCACCGTCTGCGTACGATCAGCATCATATTGCGCCGGAAAAGAATGATGTGCCTGGGTTGTCGTACAAGCCAGTGTGCAAATAAGTGATAGCAAAATCACGTGCCTGAAACCAGCTTCCTTCATTATGCCCTCTCCTGGCTAATTGATAACAACCTGAAAATCACCTGAACGACCATCTTCCCGCCAGGTACCGACAAGCGTCCTCTCGGTTGGGGAATCCAGGTTTCCAATATCTGCCTGAATCTCATATTTCAATGCAAAGCCGGATCTGTCACGACCCTCACCGGTTAAATTTACAGACCAGTTCTCGTGATCGAGTGATGCACTTGTTAAGGGAAAAGGTCTGCCATTAACTATCAGGTTGCCGGTGATCACCTGCTCTTTACTGAAACTCATCATCAGCAATACACGCATCTGTGGACCATCATCACGCTCCATGAATCCACTCCAGGTGCCAACCAACGGATGGCCATGCTGGGCCTGAAGGGGCTGAGATAACAGGACACTAGACACAAGTAACAAAGAAATGATACTTAGGGAAATTATGGATTGAGATTTTCTTAACGTTGACATTGCTCCCCCACCAGGATGATGCCCCGGACTAGTTCGCCGGTGGCGGCCAAATCACATTTCCGTCAGCATCCAATAGCCCCATTTCACCCAGCTTTTTCGCCACTTCTTCACCGGCGCGGGCAGGCGAGGCGCCATTCAGGTTGGCCGGAGCCTGGATACCCATGGCTTCGAAAGTGCCGCTGGCAATATCGATCATGTCAGTGAAGCGAAGGTTTGACTTCAGCGGTCCGTCATTGATCTGGATCGCCCTGGGCCAGAACACCGGCTGATTGCGCAGACCGAGCCAGCCAATAATCCTGATGGTATCCCCTATGGCGAATTCATCCTTGGAGAATCCGTAGGCTTCCTGCACACCAGTCGGATGGCTGAGCAGGCGCCATTTTGACCCAGCCTCCAGATCGCCGCCAGTGATCTCAATATCCATGGTGATATGTGGGTTTCCCCAGTTGATGCGGGCAATTTTGCCCTCGAAGGTTTTGGTATTGGAGCCAAACTCGCCAAATTGTGCCTGTGAGCTGTGGTGCGCAAACAGGGTACTGGTCGATAAAAAGGCTGCAGCAATAAACGACATTATGAGGACTGATTTTTTCATGGGGTTTCTCTCGTCTATTCCCAGATCACGCAACGGGCATTGCAAAACAATTCGGACCGGGTGTCTTCCCCCGTTGTAGCATTAACCTGCCAGTAGCCAGTGAAATCATCCAACGTGATCGTGCAGGCGTTGTGATCGGTGGGGCTTTGAATGCCTCGCACTTCGACATGTGTTAAAAAACAGGCCGAGTTTGCAGCCGGGGCAAGAATCTTCTGTTCGGATTGCGCTGTCCCCGCGTCCAGTCTGATCCAGGCTGCTGCCTCGGGTTCAGGGCTGACATCCAGATTCACCACATCGAGCTGCGACAGTATCAGATCATAGTCGATTGCTGGAGCTGGCACCTCAACCATGGCCGTATTTTCCTGCATATTGTCCTGGTCGTTACTCTGCATAATCCAGGTGGTGAGTATGCTGGCAATGACAGCGACGAGGACACTTGTTAATACACCTTTCATGAGTTTCTCCGGATTGTTCTGGACATTTCCGTTAAGTATCAGTTAAAACCGCCCTCTATCCATAGTTTTGCTGATTGCGCTGTACAGGGCGTCTGCACAAGGGCCCGATCAGCCACCTTGACCCAACGATGGGTGAAGGTGACTGGCTCTCGCAGGTATACAGGATCGGTAACGGTGATAGTAAGAAGAATACCCATTCCATTATCAGTCAGGGTGAAGCGCTCTAGAATATGCTTCTGGTCACTGGAGTCAATTCCGGTGTGATTCCCCCAGGTATCGGCCAGGAAATTAGTAGTTTTCACCACAAGGTCCCCATCTTCGAACCAGCCCACCGAATGGCCAAACTTCGATCGTGCGCCTGCCGGCATATCGGGATCCAGGTACACGATGCGCCGACCTTCCTGCAGGTCACGACCAATAACAAGGGTTTTTTCATCGGGACGGGATATCTGATGTGAGTACGGCAGAGTCATGGACTTTGGCGGCCCCGGATCTCCACAGGTGAGAACCGGGTTCTGGTCTTCACTGAAATTGTCTACCAGGGCTTGTCCATGCGCATTGAGAGGCCACCCCTTGGGCGGCGCGTAAGTGGGTTGGTTTGGTGCACGGTCCCACAGGCCAGTGAAATCAGTGGAGGGAAGAACAGGCGCCTCGGCCTGTGCCCTGGATCCCACACGCATCCCGTCTTTTTCAACCCAGTGCATGCTGCTGTAGGCACGGGCCTTGTTTCGATGATGGGCACCTTCCCAGACAATGCTGTCACCGGGCTTGAAGGTATCTCGCGACCACCCGGCTTCTGTCATGGACGCGGGATGATTCATCTCGATACTGTATTCCACCAGTTTCCCTTCCGGGTTTGGGGCTTCCACCTTGAGAAACACATGCGGCATGCTCCAGCTATACTGGGTAACAGTACCGCGCAGAACACGGACATCATCCGGGTCGATAAAAGTATGGGAGTGATGCGCGGCGACAGGCAGACTACAGGCCAGGCAAAGGGCGACAGACACAATAATCTTGCGGTCTCTGTGCATTGTAGTCTCCCCCCAGCGACAGAAAATGGCTTGTTACAGCCCATAATAACGAAACATATATCACAAGGTAATCCGAATCTGCGAATTTCTTGCAATCTCCGGTATCGGCTTTAAATACTCTCTTAAGGCCTCCAAGCGGATCATCGCTCATGGGGTTAAAGTCGTTTAACTCTGTTACGGACTGCAAAGGCACCGGGCCTCCCTAGGCCAGTATTCCTTTCACAACTTCTCCATGCACATCCGTCAGCCGGAAATCACGACCCTGGAAACGGTAGGTCAGTCTCTCATGATCAATGCCCATCAGGTGCATCAGTGTGGCATTGAAATCGTGAACATGTACCGGATTTTCAACAACGTTATAGCCAAACTCATCAGTCCTGCCATAGGTGGTACCTGCCCTGACACCCGCACCGGCCATCCAGCTGGTGAAGGCATAGGGGTGATGATCACGACCAAATATCGGGTTATTGATATCTCCCTGTGAATAGGGCGTTCTACCAAACTCACTGGTGAAAACCACCAGTGTATCTTCCAGTAAACCACGCTGCTTCAGGTCCATGATCAGGCCTGCAATAGGCTGGTCTGCTGTTTTCGACATCATCGGCTGCGTGGCACTGATGCTGAAGTGGAAATCCCAGCCGTTATAGAACAACTGGGTAAACTTTACATTACGCTCGGCCAGCCGACGGGCGAGAAGGCACTGGCGGGCGAAAGAAGTCGGGTTATGCACTTCCGGTCCATACATGTCGAGAATGTAGTCCGGCTCATCCTCAATACTGGTGGCCTCGGGCACGGAGGTTTGCATACGATACGCCATCTCGTAGGAGCTGATCTTGGAAAGAATTTCCTCGTCACCGCTCTGCTGATACTGGGCCATGGCCAGGGCATTGATGGCATCGATATCCTCTCCCTGCCCCTGAAGGTTCAACCCCTCCGGAATATCAATGTAATGAACGGGCTTTTCGCCCTTCATGAACTGTACACCCTGGTAATGAGAGGGCAGGAAGCCTGAACCGAAGTTCGCAGAATCCATGTTCTGTCCCTGTCCAGGCCCCATGTTGTTCAGCACGATAAATGAGGGCAGATTGTTATTGTCAGAGCCAAGGCCGTAACTGATCCAGGAACCGAATGATGGACGGCCAACCAGCTGGAAACCGGTTTGCAGGAATTGTGCAGCAGGGTTGTGGTTCACATGCTCAGTCCACATGGAGTTGATGATACAAAGCTCATCCGCAATGTCGCCGACATGAGGCCAGAAATCACTGATCCAGGCACCACTTTGACCGCGCTGTTTGAATGGTGCCAGATTACGGACCAGGGGGAATTGGGTCTGTCCCTGGACCATGGTGGACAACCGTCCTTCACCCATTACAGAAGCCGGAGTCTGCTGACCATGCATCTCTTCCAGCTTGGGGCAATAGTCAAATGTGTCCACGTGGGAGATGGCACCAAACATATGCAGGTAAATCACCCGCTTGGCTTTCGGGGCATGGTGGGTTGCCCCCAGAATACCGAGATCCTGCTGGCCCAGGGCGGCGCTGGTACCAAGCATATCAGCCAGGGCCGCAGCCCCAATACCAACACTGCCTTTCTTGAGAAAGGCACGACGAGCCAGGGAATGAATGATATCCATGTCTTTTTGATTATTCATGAAACTGTCCTGGTATTAATGCCGCATATAGGCATCAGGTGAATTCATAATAATACGGGCTGTCGAGGCCAGGGCCGCAAACTGTGCCAGCTGATTTTCCTCAATGGCAAATTCCACGAGTCCTGCACTGAGGTAGTCATTCGCCCGTTCAGTGTCTTCGGAGAAGCGCTGGAAGGAACGATTGTAATGGCTCGTGAGAATCTCCCTTTCCTGTGAGGATGGTTCACGCCGCAACGCCAGCTTGTATAGATGGTCTATCTGCGCACCGGGATCAGCGTTTTCCGCCATGGCCCGAAAAGCCATGCCTTCATAAGCCTCCAGATATTGCTGGTCATTTAGCAGGACCAGTGCCTGCAACGGCGTATTGGACGACCTGCGGCGGGCAATAGTAGTGATACGTTGTGGAAAATCAAATACCTGCAGCGCCGGATGCTGGGCGGCTCGTTTGATATAGCCATACATGGTACGGCGGTGATGCTCATCTATCGGGACCTGGTCAGACTGTGGATAGTCAACGGGGGCATTAACTGACACGGCCAACCACACGCCTTCGGGCTGGTATGGCTTCACACTGGCCCCGCCAACTGTTCCATCCAGCAGCCCGCTGGCAAGAAGCGCGCTGTCACGAATAACTTCTGCACTCTGTCGCAAACGTACACCTCGACTGAGCAGATGATTGAATGGGTCCCTTTCTTTTTTGAGGTCACTGATATCCGAGTCCTGTCTATAGGTAGAAGACATCACCATCATTTTTATCAGGTGCCGGGTGTCCCAATCTGAATCCATTAGTTCGGCAGCAAGCCAATCCAGTAAATCCGGATGACTGGGAATGGCCCCCTGGGTACCGAAATCTTCCGCAGTTTCCACCAGGCCACGGCCAAACATACTTTGCCAGAGTCTATTGGCATACACGCGGGACGTCAGCGGATTCCTGTCATCAAACAGCCATTCAGCCAGACCCAGCCGATTATTTGGTAGGGAGTCATCCCAGGCGAAGATCTGGTCAAATGCCTGTCCAGCAACGGCTTCGCCCGGATCACTGTAAACACCCCGTTTTTTCACCTGCATGGGGGCCGCCATGGGATCATCACCCATCACCATAATCTCCGGCTGCCAGGACACCAGCTGGTTGTATTCAGCAGCCACCTCACGCCAGGCATCCCTTGTGCTCAAAACATCGGGATTTGTCATGACACTGAATTCCCGGTAATCACTGGCTGTTATTTCCAGATCGCTTCCTTTATGCAGGTAGGCAATTTCCAGGGGAGACAGATCCCGATTGAAGACTTTGACTTCATCCAGTACTGAATCCGCGAGCGTGTATTGCTGCCAGCGTTTGCCGAAGCCCAGGCCATAAATCGTGTCATCAATAAAAGCCAGGGGATCAGTGATGATTGTCTGGCTCAGGTTATCACCCAGTACAGTGACCGCCATGGGCTGGGCATCGAGATAAATATTTATGCCAGCGGCCCTGCTGGAACCGTCATAGGTAACAGTGATATGGCGCCATTCACCCGGCTCCACCGGCTCTTCGGTAATTACGCTCAGTTTGTTGTCGGGCGTATGCTGCATATTAAAACGCAGATGGTTGTTCTCCACGTCAAGGGCATAGCCATTGGAAGCAAAGCGAATGTGCTGGTTGTGATTGAGTACCGTGGCAATGTCATAGACATCGGCGAACCTGATCCAGAAATCCAGAGTAAAGGGATCGGTACGGTCATAATCACCAACATCATCGCCAAAGTAGCCCTTGTTCTGTTCACTAAACAGAAAACCGTTCCCCTTGATGCCTTCAGCTGTCAGGGGGGCCTGGATGACGGCAGGCACCTGCCCCGGAATACTGCTATCGGAAAGCTGCACCAGGTCTTCGCGAATTCCTGCAGGCATGCTCCTGCTGACCCGCAGCGGCTGCCCCTGCTCCTGCCTGCCATAAATTTCAATCTTGGCAAACTCCAGGTCGCCCTCGTAAAAGGATTCGAAGGCATAGTGGGCTGCCAATGCTTCATCCAGGGCCTCGGCTACTTCCACCTTCACACGGTTTTCATCCAGGGTCATACCGCTTTCGGTATTCTGGCCGACATTTGCCAATACAGCATCATATTCACTGGCCAGCACTGACATTTGCGCTTCCAGTGTCTGGAGCCGTGCCTCTGTGTCCGCATCCGGGAGAATAAGAGTGGCACCGGATTCCACACCAAGAAACCCTGCTGCTACTATCGTACCACCAGGGGTATAAAAGCCGGGCTCATAGGTGTCACTGAAAAAGGCCGCGAAAGAATAGAAGTCCCGAATGGAAATAGGGTCGTACTTATGGTCATGACAACGGGCACAGCCAACAGTGTGCCCGAGTATACCCACACCCAGAGTTTCCACCCTGTCGATGGCATATTCGTTGTTGTACTCTTCATCCAGAATGCCATTTTCCGAACTGCGCTGCCCCAGTCTCAGGAAAGTGGTAGCCAGTATCTGTTCCCTGGATGCGTTGGGCTGAAGATCCCCGGCAATCTGCCATGTCAGAAAATCGTCGAATGGCAGATTTTCCTGGTACGCGGAAATCACCCAGTCCCGCCAGGGGTGCAACAGACGGTCACCGGCATCTTCCAGATAACCATCTGTGTCAGCCCAACGGGCAATATCCAGCCATTGGGCCGTCATATGCTCAGCATGTCTCACGGAAGACAGGAGTTCATCAACACGCTTTTCATAGGCATCCGGAGACGTATCAGCGACAAAGGCGTCCACTTCCTCCAGTGTTGGCGGCAGCCCGGTCAGGTCAAGGGTGACCCGGTTAATCAGCGTTTCCCGGTCAGCCTCAGGGGAAAAATCAAGGCCCTCCCGGTCAAGTCTTGCACTGATGAAAGCATCAATTTCATTCGTGCCACTAGCAGCAGCGGGAACAGCGGGTCGATCAACCGGCACATAGGCCCAGTGACGTTCATACTCGGCACCCTGTTCTATCCAGTTGGCCAGTATCTGTTTTTCCTCCGGGGAAAGTGTCTTGTTGGTATCCGGCGGCGGCATGACCACATCGGGATCATCGGAGGTAATTCGTCTAATCAGCTCACTGGCGTCTGCATCGCCCGCCACGATAGCAAACTTTCCCGGGGATTCCGGCAGTTCAGCCGTAGCGGTTTCAAAGAGATCCAGGCGTAGACCGGCTTTCTGTCCACCTTCAGCATCGGGTCCATGACAGGCAAAGCAGTTGTCAGAGATGATGGGGCGAACATCCCAGTTGAACGACAATGACTCACTGCTGCTGGTTTTGGCTTCTTCACTACACCCGGCAAGAACAAAACAGGCCAATGAAACCATCAAACCAGGTAAGTAATAATGACGCATATCAGGCATCAGTTGCCATCCCCCCTTGGGACTATGATAAACGGTATGGCCTGCAGGTATTTAGCGCAGTCGATCGCTACTTTTTAGCTCACGTTTGGCACCAGAAAGGCGCTTCTAATTTTTTAACTAACAATGTTAGACTAAATTTAACCATTATTGTTGTCAACGTTGTGCATCCCCCATGAAACTCAACCAGGAACAGATTGTGGACGAGGCCATACGCCTGCTGCATGAACATGGACTGAAACAGGTAACACTGCGCAATCTTGCCGATCGTCTTGAAATGAAAGCCCCGTCCCTGTTCTGGTATATAAAGAACAAAGATGAACTACTGGCGCTCATCGATGAAAAAATCTTTCGCCAGTGCATCGAACAAATTCCCCCTTGCAGTACCTGGCAGGACTGGGCCAGGCATTATGGACTTTCCCTGTGGGAAGCCCAGTCCATGGCCCCCGATATTCCCAATCTCATCACCCAGGTCAATCTCGGCAGGGAAACCCGGGAATCCCTTTATCAGCTTCTCTACGACCAGCTCTCCCCTTTCGGTCTGGACATGACACTGGCCATGAAATTGCAGAGCTCAATTCAGGCCATGGTCACCGGCTGGACAGTACTGACCAATGTCCCGGGTAAACATTTGAGGGATATCGACCAGGAATTCTCTCCGCTGCGGGATGACATCTCTCAGGCGCTGGACATCCTGATTTCAGGATGGGAAACAACGTTGGAGACTCATACAGAAAATTTGAAGAAGGGAGCCGCCTGATGAAAAGGGAACGGTACCCGCAATATCTCGACAGTTTCAACGGCACCGATTACGACAGTGTGCTGGAATTCTGGGCGCCGCAATTCTGTGTCAATGTGCAAGGACGGGGCTTTTCAATTCGCCGAAAAGCCTGAAAAAAACCTATACCTTCTCCATAGCCATGTAAAAGAAGAGATGTTCGTGAATCATCATTTTTATGATAACGACAGGATATTCATGGAAGCAGACGTACGCATCACTGCCATGAAAACCATTACCCAGGAGGCAGTAGACCAGAAAAAAATCAGCAGCATCATGCCCTTTGAGGCTGGTGTTGCGATGGATATCCCCCAGTTCACCCACTATCACCTGGTAAACGGCAAATTCAAAACGGGTGTTTGCCTGGTCAGTGGTCCACCTACTGCTGTGAAGACAGACTGATTTCCAGACGATCACCCGCATTGTTTACAGCTTTCCGGGGCGGTTTTACGTCCGCCTCTTAAGTGGTACCCTCTTCCCCAGGAATACAAAAACAGCACATTCCCGGAGTTCTACCATGGTAAATCGCAGGGCTTTTATAAAGACATCCCTTGTCATGTCCACCCTGTCACTGGCCGAGACATCTCTCGCTGATGTGCTCAGTAAAGAAATGGAAAAGACCTATCCAACACTGGACCATTTCCTGCTGGACCAGAGGCTATCCAGTCATGGCTCGCTGGTACAGTCATTATCAAAGCAGCGCCTTCCCCTGCTGTCTGTCAATGGTGATGTTACTGATCTCTGGACTGACACTCTGGC
>CAZDCK010000046.1:0-12882 GCA_964503965.1 uncultured Enterobacteriaceae bacterium
GGATACAGGGATACAGGGATACAGGGATACAGGGATACAAAGTAATTATCCGAGCCTTGATCTTTACTCGCTAAAAAGCTTTAGCTTTCGCCTTTAGCTTTTTATTTTTTCGGGTTTACCCTTGGTAGTCAGTCCTTGGGGCTCGTTACGGCCTGAAAACTTACCTGAGCCGTTTGCCTTGCATCCCTGTATCCCTGTATCCTTTCTTACTTTTATTACTCCGCCACTTTGAGGGCCACCAACTCTCCGGGATGCCCGGTATCCCCCACTGGCACAACAATATATTGCACCCCATCTATCTGGTAAGTCATTGGCAGACCAGTCTGCTTGGCTGGTAATTCGAATTCGCTGATAATGTCACCGGTTGCCTTGTCATGGGCGCGAAAGATCGGCCCACCTCCCGTCTGGCCACCATAGAGTCCGGCTCCCTCACCAGCAAACAGAAGCGAGCTGGTGACTAAAAGTCCACCGCGATCCCCGTGACCGGTTCTTTCGGGAATATCAACACCACGCAGTTTTGGATGTTCAAGTATCTCCTCTGGGGTATCCGCATTTGCCATCATCCAGACATGTTCACCGGCATTCATGTCTATGGCTGTAATACGACCATAGGGTGGCTTGATCAAAGGCAGGCCAAAAGGTCCTTCAACACCAAACCCCCTGGCCATGGCATAGTCAAAATCACTGTCCTCAAAAAAGGTGTCCCTGGTAAGGCCGATGGCCATCGGATGGGAGGTCGACGGGACATACAACATGTTGGTTTCAGGATCAAAAGCTACCCCCTGCCAATTGGCACCTCCCCCAAAACCAGGCATAAATAGGGTACCCAGATTGTCTTCAGTTCTCAGTGTGGCAGGCGTAAACACGGGTCCATAGGTGTATTGTTCAAGAATGCGCTCGGCTTCTGCCCTGATTTCAGGCGTCCAGTCGAGCAGGTCCTCCTTCGTCAACCCCTGTCTTTCGAAAGGGGCAGGTTTTGTTGGAAAGGGCTGGGTTGGTGAGGATTGCTCCCCGGGAATTGTTGACTGAGGTACTGCCCTTTCCTCAATTGGCCAGACAGGCTCGCCGGTCAATCGGTTCAGGGTATAGACCATACCCTGCTTGGTTACCTGGATGGCCGCTGGAATGGTTTGACCATTCACCTCAAGATCCGCCAGTACCGGTGCAGTCGGGGGATCGTAATCCCAGATATCATGATGAATAAGCTGGTAATGCCAGATGCGCTCTCCAGTGCGGGCATCCAGTGCGACCAGGGACTGGCTGAACAGGTTATCGCCCGGACGATGGCCACCGTACATATCCCCTGTTGCTGCCTCGACAGGTACATAGACAATGCCCCGTTCCAGATCAGCAGACATGGTAGCCCATGATCCCCCATTGCCTGTGAACTCATTACTGTTATTTCGCCAGGTTTCGGTACCGAATTCCCCTTCCTGGGGAATGGTATGGAATATCCATAGACGCTCACCTGTGCGGATATCATATCCCCGGATATTACCGGCCGGCCCTTTCATGGACCTGGGCGACCCACCTGAAGGGAACGCTGCACCTATGACCACGACATCATCAACAATAACCGGAGGTGCCGTAAGTCCTGACGGGATTTCCTCAATATCAATATCAAAACGGTCTTCCTGGCCAACCCTCAGATCCACTACCCCATTGTCCCCGAATGCCGGGTCAGGCCGACCCGTGGCCGTGTCCAGTGAGATCATGTAATACCCCGGTGTGACGAGGATAATTCGCGATTCACCCCCTTCGCGCCAGTAAGACACTCCCCGGCCTGAATTGACACGTGGCCCCCGACGAGCACCTTCATCAAAACGAAACATCCACAGGTTTTCACCAGTAACCGGATCTATGGCAACAACATCGCGACGTCGTCCAGCGGTTGTATAAAGCACACCATCGGCCATGATCGGAGTGGATTCATAATTGAATTCAGCATTAGGCCCATGATTCTGTGTCGACCAGCGCCAGGCAATCTCCAGATTGCCGACATTATCGCGGTTGATCTGATCAAGGGGAGCATAACGGGTAGCATGCGTATCATTGTGATAGCTCAACCATTCATAATCGATAACCCGCTGTGCTGTAGATGCGCCCCCTAACAAAGAGGCAACACGGACGGGTTGCTCCGAGGGCAGCATATTGATTGCCAGCAATTCTCCCGCAGTTGCAGGCAATGGTGTTTCACCGGCAGGCAATCCATTCTGCTGCAGCATAAATGCCACCAGATCCGCATATTGATCGGGGCTAAAGCCATTGGGGTTGTTCACTGGCATGGTGGATGCGGTAATCTGGAAAAAAGCAGTCAGGGACTGGTCTTCCCACTGCTCCCAGAAGGCACCTCCCACCAGGGCCGGTCCCGCTTCTCCCCCCGCGAGGGTTATACCATGGCACTCCACGCAGGATCTTAAATACAGGGCACCGCCAGCCACTGCTTGATCCTGGGTGTAGACGCCGTTACGTGTGGTTATCTGTGCTGTTGCATGAGAGACAACAGCCAGTAGCATCAGGCCGGTAAAAACCAGGTTGATTTTACGAATAAGCTGGCGCATCTTTTCCCCTGTCAGTGTTGTATTAATAATTAAAGAGCGTTCTGAGTCTGCGCAAGCGCCCGGATTTAGTCAACTCCCTGAATAAACAATAACAGGAAGAAAATCATGAAAACAATGACCTGTGCCCAGTTAGGCGGCGCCTGTGATGAGGCGTTCAGCGCAGAGACTTTTGGCGAAATAGCTGAACAGAGCAAACAGCACGGCATGGCCATGTTCCAGGCACAGGATGCGGCGCACCTGAATGCCATGGAGGCCATGAAATCTTTGAAGCAGGAGGCTGGCGCGATGGAGAAATGGATTGAGGAAAGGCAGCGGCTCTTCAATGCACTTCCAGACGACTGAATCGAGAATAGAAAAAAGGAGATAAGCAATGGCGAATTATGTTCTCGTACATGGTGCGTGGGGCGGCGGACAAAGTTATGCCCAAACAGAGTCAGGCCTGAAGGCTGCCGGTCACCAGGTACTGGTCCCGGCCCTGCCAGGTATCGGCCCACGTCAGCCTGAGCTGCATGGTGGTATCACGCTATCCGATCATGCAAACGATGCAATGAAGCAAATCGATGATGCCGGCTTTGATCGATTCATTCTGGTGGGTCACTCCTATGGTGGCATGGTGATTACAGAGATTGCAGCCAGGCTGGGATCCCGCATTGATGCCATCTGCTACATCGATGCATTCCTGCCGGAAAATGACCAATCCCTGTGGGATCTGACGGGTGATTATGAACATGAATGGTATATCAACAGCCAGAAGCACTCTCCCGGCCTCGTCCCGCCTTTGGGAGGCATGGACCTGGAAGAAATACCGGGAAAAATTGGTAAACAGCCATTATTGACGCTGCTTGAAGGTGTCCGGCTTACAGGCGAGGAAGCAAGAATTCCCCGAAAATCCTATATTTTCGCGACCAATTTTGAACACACACCATTCACACCATTTGCCGAAAAGACCAAAGCAGCGCCCGATTGGGAATACCATGAAGCCTTTGCCAGTCACTGGGTCATGGATGACCAACCTGAACAAACTCTGGATATCCTTTTGAACCTTTCTACATGAACAGAAACCAGCTAGGCAAAACGAAAAACCAGAGGCAGGAATATCACGACGATAACTGACCAGAGTGTATAAACCGGCAGATATCGGGCTATCGTGGTCCTGATAAATTCCATGCTGCCAGCGCCACGGAACTCCCGGGCATATTCATAGAAAATCCAGATAAGGTGAACAAAAATCAGCAGGTTCGTCCCCGTCACGGCTACACGGTTCGGGGTAATCCCCATAGTAAAAGTGCGATACAGGATCGCGGCCAGAGCTACAGCATTTATAATCAGGGTGATCCCCACCAGGGAAAGATTGGTCAGGTCCATCAATGTCGATGGTTTATCACCCCGCCCGGAAATGGAGAAAGCAGAAATGGCCCAGACAATCAATAACAGTGCATTAAAAATAATCAGGAATTCCCGGTCACTGAAGGGGCTGCGTCCTCCCCCAAGCAGAGCCAGCAGGTACAGTACTGTCATCAACAGAAACAACGGAGAAAAAACATTGGCAATGACCGGTGCCAGGCGACTCTCCCGTTGCAGCACCTGATCCCAGACCCAGGTTGCAATCAGGGGAGCAGACATGCCTCCCCATAACCCCACATAACTGAAATACCATTCCTCCAGACGAATACCGATCAATTGGAACAAACCCAGTGTCAGGCTTGTCAGGACTGCCCCACCAAGCAGGATCAGTCCGGTATAAATCAATAGTTCTCCACCGTAACGGATGAATTGCAAACGATTGTCCATAATGCGCCATTGCCCGTTAAAAAATGTCATCGCGAGAATGCTGAGCATGACCAGGGGCATGTGTAACAGCGCCATGATCAGGGAATCCGAGTCCCGATAATGAGGCATTAAAAAGTGCCAGAGCATGACGAAAAGCAGTGCTATTCCATTAAAAAATAGTGTGTTACGGGCTCTGTTCCCTGCCATGGAAAAATAGGCAATGAGGCCACTAATAACCAGGAATGGAAAAAAGCGCGGGTAAAACCACTCTTCATCCACGCTGACATAGGCAGGAGCCTTCGCTATTGCCCAAATCAGGGTAGAAATCAGGATCGTATACAGAAGCAGGTTTTTATAAGGGCTGGAATCTGCTGACCTGCCGTAATACAAACGTGCGTGCCAGGCCTGAAGCAACTGGGAATCAGGTTCCTGTGTTAGCGCCGCATCCAGCCACACGCAGAACCCGGCAGGATCATGCCTATAGGCCCGCTCCAAACTAGCAGGGACCAGCGTATCAAGTCTGTCGAGCAAAGGTTCCATGTTGTTTTCGACACTTTGATTTTGCAATCGTTACCCTTATTCTTTTCTGGTTTCCAATTTGGGCCAGCCTGATAGCAGCCAGCACCGTCAAAATTGTACCTGTAATATATTGGATAATTGGATAAGCGTTGCTGACTTAAACCTTCCCCATTTCCCTAAACAGGCGTGTTGGGGTCAATCGGCGTATGACCAATTAAATCGATATCAATGAGCATAGCGACTTTGAAAAAGATCTTCAGGATTCTGACATTACTGGCCATTATTATTGTCGCTAGCCCATGGCACGTTTTTGCCCACACAGGCATTGCACAGACCGTTCCGGATCATGATGCCATCCTGGCACGTCCGCCAACTCTTCTCCATTTTTCCTTCAATGGCCAGGTCACCGTGACAAATGCCAGGCTGACACCTGTGGATGAAAATAATATTCAGGCAGGTAATCCCATCACTATCCGTCTGCCGAGAAACAGAATTGGTCAGTCAACAGCCTTTGGCGAAGTGATCGATCTTGATATCCCGACACTGCTGCCAGGCAGATACCAGGTTGTTTTTCAGGTCGTTACCATTGACGGTCATTACCTGAGTGATGATTTCACTTTTACAGTACTGGCTCCCTGAACTGCCTGGGAAATTCCCTGACACAGATCAAGGAGAATGCCAGTAATGGGAGTATCTTGGATAAATTCATACCCCATAAAACCGGAAAACAGTAACAGGTGCATTCACATGGACAATGAACAACAAACAACGGCAACCACCAAACCCACTCTTGTATCAGACTTCCAGCATTCCGGAGAAGGAAATGCGCTGACCCAGGAAGAAAAACTGGTTGGAAAGTCACTGAAAAACAACGTCCAGCTTACGGAAGGGGAACTGCGTGACATAAACACCAAAAAAGGCCTCCTGCAGTTACTCTCCACTAAAAATGTCAATGTGAACAAGGCCTTGATCAAACTGCGTTATGAGCAGGAACTAGAGAAACTTCAGATAGAACTGGTCAAGCTGCAGCGATCCGTTCAGAAGGAGGGCCGTCGCGTCGCCATCATTTTTGAAGGGCGCGATGCTGCAGGCAAGGGAGGCAGTA
Source organism: uncultured Enterobacteriaceae bacterium (assembly GCA_964503965.1). GTDB lineage: Bacteria > Pseudomonadota > Gammaproteobacteria > Pseudomonadales > Pseudohongiellaceae > Eutrophocola. The sequence goes on from CAZDCK010000046.1 coordinate 5,956, forward strand.
TTCGCCGTTTCATCGAACATCTTAATCCCAGAAGTGCACGAATAATAGCGCTGCCCGCACCTACCGACCTGCAAAAAGGTCAATGGTATTTCCAGCGCTACACCGAAAAACTGCCAAATCCCGGTGAAATCGTCTTCTTTGACCGTAGCTGGTATAACCGCGCAGTCGTCGAACCCGTCATGGGCTTCTGTACGGAAAAGCAGCATAAAATATTCATGCAGCAGGTACCTGAATTCGAACACATGCTCTACGAAGACAATGTGGAAATACTGAAATTCTGGTTTTCCATTTCCAAGGAAGTGCAGGAAGAACGCTTCCAGTCCCGTCGACTCAATCCCCTGAAGCAGTGGAAAATCAGTCCTGTCGATGACCGGGCCCAGGAACACTGGGAAGACTATACGCGCTACAAGGAAGAGATGTTCAGCAAGACCCACACTTCATACAGCCCCTGGATCATCGTAAGGTCCAATGACAAGAAAAAAGCCCGGCTGGAAAGCATGCGCTATACACTGTCAGCACTGGAATATGAAGGCAAGACCAATGCCGACGTCAGTCTGCAACCGGACCCGGATATTGTCCGGCGCTATCATCGCTCCAACACGAGCATAGATTGACCATGCCAACTGAATTCCAGCCATTAAATATGGATTGTTGTCAGGTCTGGTAACCAGCCCCCATAAAAAAGCCCGCTAAAAAGCGGGCTTTTGCATCTTGGGGTGGATTTTTACACCTCAACGCCAGCCTGGCGCAGCATCTCCAGCATTTTTTGCTGAATCTGACGCATTTCCTGAGGCAGCTGGTCCCCAATCTCTTCAAAAAGAGTCGACTGGTCTTCCACTTCACGGATACTGAAATCCGTATCAATGGCCATCAACTCCTCGAAAGTATCCTGCTCAAAAGAGAGGCCTTCCCAATTGATGTCACCATAATTCGGAATATGGCCATAAACTGTTTCGCGGGCATCAACGCGATCATTCACTCGATTCACCACCCACTGCAGAACGCGCATGTTCTGACCAAAACCCGGCCAGATGAATTTACCGTTATCATCCTTGCGGAACCAGTTTACCCGGAAGATCGCGGGCAGTTTCTCAACCTTGTCCTGCATACTCAGCCAGTGATTCCAGTAATCCCCCATGTTGTAACCGCAAAATGGCAGCATGGCCATCGGGTCGCGACGGATTGCTGCCTGGTTTTCAGCCGCAGCAGTCGCCTCGCTGCCCAGGGTGGCACCCATATAAACACCATGCTCCCAGTCCTTGCTCTGGTAAACCAGTGGGAAAGTGGTACTCAGGCGACCACCAAACAGGAAGGCACTGATGGGAACACCTTTCGGGTTTTCCCATTCAGGATCCACGCTTGGGCACTGGCTGGCTGGCGATGTGAATCGCGCATTGGGGTGGGCAGCATGGCGACCACAATCCGGCGTCCAGTCATTACCCTGCCAGTCAATCAGATGGGCTGGCGGCTCTTCCGTCATGCCTTCCCACCAGACGTCTCCGTCATCAGTGAGGGCAACATTGGTGAAAATCGAGTTGGACTTCATGGTTTCCATGGCTGCCGGATTGGAATCCATGGAAGTACCGGGCGCTACACCAAAATAACCTGCCTCGGGATTGATGGCATGAAGACGCCCATCTTCACCGGGCTTGATCCAGGCAATGTCATCACCGACCGTGTGGACTTTCCAGCCATCAAAGCCTTCCGGTGGAATCAGCATGGCTAGATTGGTCTTGCCGCAGGCGCTTGGGAATGCTCCGGCAATATAGGTTTTTTCACCCTCGGGCGATTCAACACCAACAATCATCATATGCTCGGCCAGCCACCCTTCATCGCGTGCCATCACGGAGGCAATGCGCAGTGCGACACACTTCTTGCCCAGCAGGGCATTTCCGCCATACCCGGAACCATATGACACCACTTCACGGGTTTCGGGGTAATGAACAATATAGCGATTGTCCGGATCACAGGGCCAGGCCACATCCTGTTTGCCATCTGTCAGCGGATAGCCGATGGAATGCAGACATTTGATGAAATCACCATCCCCCAGAACATCCAGTACTTTCTGTCCAATACGAGCCATGATGCGCATACTCACAACCACATAAGGGCTGTCAGTCACCTCGACGCCGATCTGGGCTATATCGCTGCCCAGCGGACCCATGCTGAAAGGAATCACATACATTGTACGACCTTCCATACAGCCGTCAAAAAGACCATTCAGGGTGGAACGCATCTCAGCAGGCGCCATCCAGTTATTGGTAGCACCGGCATCTTCCTCTTTTTCACTGCAGATGAAGGTGCGATCTTCAACGCGGGCAACGTCCCTGGTATCCGAACGGGCGAGGAAACTACCCGGGCGCAATTCGGGGTTCAGGGGAATAAAAGTGCCCGCATCAACAAGTTCCTGGCACAGTCGGTCATATTCTTCCTGCGAACCATCGCACCAGTAGACATTACTGGGCTTGCAGAGGGCCTGGAGTTCATCGATCCAGTCAATAAGTTTCTGGTTGGTGGTCTTGGCCTGTGATGAGGTCATAGGGTGTATTGCTCCGCTTGTCTGCCTTGGCGGGTAGCCACGGTTTTTTTGAAGGCGTGCATTTTATAGTTTCTTAACCTGTTTGAGTACCGGCAAATCCGAAAAATATGCCCATATGTAAAATATTCATTACCGGACAGGAAATATTGCCTGACTTTTGAATGCGGGCATCGAAAGTGGTAAATTAGCGCGCCTTTTTTTATAACCTCTGGATTACCCGGAAAACCTCATGACTACATACAAGATTGCTTTGCTGGACGGTGATGGTATTGGCCCTGAAATCATGGCCGAAGCTGTCAAGATCCTGAAACTGGTTGAATCACGCAATGATGTCACTTTTGACCTCGTCCATACCCCCTTTGGAGCCAGCGCCTGGTTCGAGACCGGCTCGTCCTACCCGGATGAAAGCAAAATAGTTACCGATGAGGCTGACGCCATTCTCAAGGGGCCAATAGGTCTTTCCCACGAGGAGTCGCAGAAAATCCCCGTGGATGAGCAACCGGAACGAGGTGCACTGCTGCCCATGCGTCGCCGTTACAACACCTACGCCAACTTTCGTCCCGTCTTCCTTCCCAAGGGACTGGCCCATTTCTCGCCCCTGAAACCTGAAATCATCGGTGATGGCATCGATATCATGATGATCCGGGAACTGGTGGGTGGCCTCTATTTCGGAAGCAAGGAAACAGGCATTAACGAAGACGGCAAACGCTACGTCAATGAATCTCTCGAATACGATGAAGACCAGATCAGGCGCATTATGAAAGTGGCCTTCGACACGGCGATGAAGCGCAAGAAAGTGCTGCACAATATTCACAAGTCCAACGTCCTCAAATCCAGCGTGCTCTGGAATGAGGTCATGGAAGAAGTGCACAAGGATTACCCCGAAGTGGAGGTGATCAATATCCTGGTGGATGCGGCAGCTACCTACCTGTGCCTGAAGCCCACCATGTTCGACACCATGGTCATGGAAAATATGTTTGGTGACATCCTTTCTGATCAGGGGGGCGGCATTCTAGGTTCTTTGGGGCTGATGCCCTCAGCCTGTGTTGGGCCGGAAAAAGCCTATTACGAACCCTCACATGGTTCTGCCCCGGACATAGCTGGCAAGAATGTGGCCAACCCCTATTCCATGATCGGTTCGGTTGCGATGATGCTGGACATGTCCTTCGGCATGACCGAGGAGGCCAATAAACTGTGGGATGCCATGCAAAGCGTGTTCGCTGCCGGATTCAGCACTCCGGACCTGTCAAAGGAAGGTTCCGGCGTGACCATGATCTCTACCAGTGACTTCGGGGATAAAGTCGCCGAGGCGTTCAGCAAGTCCTGAAAACCTGGGACAGTGACTTTTTCATTGAAAAAGTCACTGTCCCCTGAGTACCCTTTCTATTTCGGGCCAGGACTTCTGTCCGTTTGTGAGCATTTCCTCTGCCAGTTCCTCAGGCATCCACTGTATGAATGCGGGCATAAAAGCTGGTCTGTGCCTGACTGCGTCGAACCATCGCGCCACATTGGGTAGCCGTCCATTCTTCCATAAGGGGTCCATGGCCAACGCCGCCAAACGGCTGAGATAGGGAGCCAGCGCCACATCTGCCAGGGTGAAGGTTTGACCCACCAGCCAGGTGCTTTCTGCAAGCACTGCCTCCATTTTTTCAAGCGTTTCCAGGTACAGGCGAATCTTGTCCTTGGCACCGGGCGCTTCAATACCTTGCTGAATCCACTGCCATTTCAGCAGACGGGCCGCCCTGCCCGCACTGTCCCCGTTATCCACGAAATCCTCAAAGCTGCTGACACCGTTGCGCAGGATAGTATGCCTGTGGGATACCACATAGGTGATGGCCGAACAGGCCGGATGCAATTCTTCATCAACCAGTTTGGTCCAAAACCTGACCCGTGCCCGCCCTTCTGCTGTCACAGGCATCAGGGGATTGTCGGGGTATTTTTCATCCAGGTATTCACAGATAACCGTAGATTCGGGAAGCACCAGATCTCCGTCAACCAGCAACGGTACAACGCCTTTCGGGTTAAGTGCCAGATAATCCTCACTGAACTGCTCGCCTGCCAGGATATCCACATAGCGGCTTTCCCAGGCGAGGCGCTTTTCTTCCAGGGCAAAACGGACCTTGGCGGCACAAGCGGAAGAACCATGATGGTAGAGGAGCAGCATCTCAGCCGGCCTTTTGTAAACGTTGCTTCGCCATTTGCCGGTATTCGGTCAGGTTACCGAGGTTCACCATGGGGTCATCAAAGATCGGGTTTTCCAGTACGCTGATAAAATCATCAAATTCAGGGTGGTCCTGCTTCCAGATCCATTGTTTCTCATAATCGGATATCGACCATGTTCCCCAGTCCAGCACCATGGAAAAGAAGACGCGATCAGCATTCAGGGATTTCGCTATTTCGATGAATTGCGGCATTTCCCTGTAATTGGCCTGCTGGACTACATAATCCAGACGCAGGAACTTCAGTTCTCCGTTTGTGCGCAGTTCGCCGAGACGACGCGTGTTTTCCTGCAACCACTGCCAATTACCCCCTCTGCGGGTAATGTTGTAGATCTCCTCGGTACCAGCATCAAAGGAAATCAGAGCAGTCGCTATCCTGTCGTGGATCTTCTCCATTTTCTTCCAGTTCTTGGGAGTCAGCAGCACACCATTTGTCTGCAGATGGATTTTCATGTTCGGAAAATCCTCCCCATTCAGGTTGAACAGGAATTCCCGGAAAGCAGGCGAGGCAAATGGGTCCCCGGAGCCAGTGATATTGATGGTAAATGGCCTGTCACTGGGGATGATGAACAGTTCTTCAGTAATCCGGTCCTGCAGTGATTGGGCCAACTCATATTCCCAGCCTTCAGTATTGATGGTTTTTCTGACACGACAACTCGGGCAATACAGGTTACAGGAGAGGTCGTTGCACAAATTCAGGAACTGCGGTGGAGTGTCCAGCTTGATCTTTTTTTCATCAATAATTTCTTTGAGGACTATATCCTTGCGGGCCTCTTCAACCGTTGGGAGAGTCCCCTCCTGGATCATCGGGCAGACTTTATGGTTGCAGTAGCGAAAACTGCCATCAAGAATACTTTCACGAATCATCTGGCTGTTTGGCGAATTCCACAAATCCATGATGGAGGTTTTTCTCAGGTTGCCAAGAGAAGTAGGCAACCAGCTGGAACAGCAGGAGTGAACCTTGCCATCCTCGTAGAAATCCATCTGCACAAAAGGGTTGCGGCAAAACCTGCCTTTAAGGTTCTGTTCAATATTGAGTGTTCCGCTGGAATCCTTCTGGCCATGACTCATCACTCTACGTACAAATCGTCTGAAGCGGTCACGATAAAACCTGAAGGTATCAATGTTCATGGCATAATTTCATAATCAGTACTTACACTATTTTCCTGATAGTATCGCCTTTCGCAACCTTGCCGGGTTTAATGACAGTAGCATTGATGCCACGCAAATTAAGTGCCTTGCCTGCCTCAGAGTTAACAAATTGTGTTGCCTCCTTGCCGAAACGTTCACTGAATTTACGACACCCAAGGTGTGGTAAAGGTGATACTTCCAGCTCCGCCTCTCCAATGGCTATCCGTGAACCCGCAGGCAAATTACCCGCACTAAGGTCAAAATCAACAAAAAACTGGTCACCTGCTTCCGGCCAGCGCTGTTCTGAATCCGTGATTGCCCTGATGGCCCTGCTGCCCATCAATGTCAGCTGCCGTCCTGTGTCTGCTGTGCCGTCTGCTGTGTGTTTATCGCCCCTGGCTAACCAGTTATCCCCCACAAGGCCATGCTCTTGGTGGATGTCAGCATGGTCCAGGATTCGGCGGGAGTTGGTTTTCGGCCTGGAGACTATCATCTCGACTACCCCCTCATCAGAGGGGGCATCCCTGATGATTTCAAGGTAGGACTCCATGTGTTCAAGCGTCCGGTTGTCATGCATGGTGGAGCCTCCTTCAGAATTGGCCTGTTGATATTAATAGCGAAAAGTTCAGGCATAAAAAGCCCTGACAGCAGCAATGACTGTTTCAACATCCCGACGGGAAACCTGCATGTGGGTTACGAGGCGGATTTTGGCCCCGGCGTCCACCAACACGCCACTTTTTTCTAGATACGCAGCCAGCGCCCCCGAGTCACCATCGCGGGGACGGATGAACACCATATTCGTCTGCAGGGCCTGCATGTCCACATCCACTGCATCAATATCCTCCAGTCCCTTGCCAAGTAAAAGGGCATTTTCATGATCTTCGGCAAGTCGTTGGATATTGTTTTCCAGGGCAAAGATGCCTCCAGCAGCAATAATCCCGGCCTGGCGCATGCCGCCGCCCAGCATCTTGCGCCAACGCCGAGCCCGGGCAATAAACTCCCCTGGGCCACAAAGCACCGAGCCAACCGGCGCTCCCA
>CAZDCK010000047.1:0-12825 GCA_964503965.1 uncultured Enterobacteriaceae bacterium
AAAGCTAAAAGCTAAAAGCTAAAAGCTAAAAGCTAAAAGCTAAAAGCTAAAAGCTAAAAGAGCATAGTCGTGCCAGAGCATTAATCAACTTCTCTGCACTTATATCTGTTCTTATATCTGTTCTTATATCTCTTGCTGGTTATTGGGGCACGACCTGTGGGTCTTTGCCAACCTGCAATAATCATCTTTAACTGAAAGGCTTGTCATGTATCCCTGTATCCCCGTATCGATTCCTCACCTGAATCGTCTAACTTATATCCATTTATCCTTTTTTTCTTTTATCGTCTTACCCCTTTACCTTTTCTACAACCTGTTATCCTGGCAGTAATACTCCGGCGGATCACTGCCCTCACGCCAGACAAGCTCCCACGCCACCGACCAGGGTCGCGTGTAGGCACCCGGATCATCAATAGTCGCCTCATACCTCATGGTATTGAAATCCGTACGGGTCAGACGTTCTGAGACTTTCATCATCGACGTGTGGGGCAAGCCACCGGTCAGCCAGAACTTTTCATTATAGCCCTCTGACTGAATGACCAGGGTGTCCCCTTCCCATGCGGCCACATTTCGGCCGTAATACAGGATGTTGTCGTTGTCTACCGGGAAGCCGGTATTGATACCCCGTCCATCGGTATAGATAAGATGCCAGTCCTGGTTACCGCCACCAGCCACAACAAAAATACGCTGCCACTGTCTGTCCTCCAGCAGCTGAAGGCCAAAAGACGCCTGCCACTTACGGGGACCTGCAGGGGGACGACATTCCACAAAAGAAGGATCTGCGCTCAGGAAGTTACGTTGCCGAAACTCATACAGCCTGAGTGCCCATTCTTTTAGCGGTGCCACATCGGGTGCGTCCTCGATATTGACCAGGTGACCATTGGCTGACATCGCAATATCCCTGCCCTGTTCAACCATCACCGTGGTAGAGGGCACCCAGTAACCTTCTTCTCCGGGAGCAGCACCCAGTCTTGGGGTGCCATCAGGCCAGCGGGGAACCAGGCGATCCTGGTTTTCGCTCCTTGCCAGGGTCAACGCATCCGTATCGCCCTGAAAAATATTCTCACCATCCAGTAAAACCACATCACCCCAGACCTGCGGACTGCCATCTCGTGCAGGAAAGCCTTCCACATGAATCAGGCTGCCAGGGGGCAAGGTTTCCTCACTCCAGCCATTCCATTCCAGAATCACCGGGCTTTCCAGCTCCACATACCATTGTTCACCGGCTTCCGTAACCATGAATATGTGCGCATGGGGGTTGGCCCAGTCGACCCTGGTGACACGCCCATCCAGCGAAATATCCTGCCGGGTATCGAACTTGGTAATCGCCCCATGATGGGCATGCAGGTGGCCGTAATGAAACATACTGGCAAGGCAAAGAGCAAGGCCGGCGACCCTGCTGTTAAACACTGTTTTCAGAGACTTGGGAATAATCATGGGAAAATCAGGTGGCTGCGATCAATACTGTCATATTCAGTGCCGGTCATTAGTTCGAAGGCCATGTTGGCATCCTGGCAGACAAACTCGAAGGCCTCGCCGGGACGCCAGGGCATGACAAAGCCACTGCTCCAGCTTTGCGTATAGGCACCGGGATCATCGATGGTCACTTCATATTTCAGCGTGTTGTAGGTTTCGCGGGTAAAACGCTCAATCATGTGCAACTGATCGGTATGGGGAGACCCTTCTGCATCGATCCACATTTTCTCGTTAAACCCGACCGTATCAACTACCAGCGTATCGCCTTCCCAGTGGCCAATGGAGTGCCCGTGATAGGAAGGTTTGGGTTTGTCTGGATGACTGCGACCATCCATATAAATAACCCGGAAATGACGTGGGCCTCCCACCGGAAACATATAGATGCGCTGCATGTCCTCAAATTCAACGAACTGGGTACCGTAAGCGGTAGCCACGGCCCGGGGGCCAGCGGAGGGTTTGCAACGGGTATAGGGTTCGAAACGGGTACGGGTGCGCTGCTGGTATAGACTCCACGCCCAGGGCTGAAAGGGAACATCGGTGAGATCAATCTTGTCGAAGGGACGGTCAGTATCATTCACCAGTTGCTCGTAAGGTGTATCCGCCACAATAGAGCCTTCGGGAACGATATCGTAATCAATGATCATGGGGCGAGACCCGAAACCATCCCAGGCTCCCATTTCCTCCCCTGGAGGCGCACCGAGAATCACTCGTCCCTGGGCATTGCGCGGTGCCGGTCGCGTATCCGGTTCATTGCTGTCAGGCCTGGGCACACTCGTCTGGGCAACCAGAGTCTGCCCAAAAGCCAGTGCCAGCAACAACATACCACATTGAAATATCTTCACCTGACGCATCCCCCCTCGCAGATGCCTGCAATAGCGCGATTCTACTGACCGGATAAGGAAATTACAGCCACAAAATTGGGCAATAAAATGGAAACTCTTCAAGAGGAATAATGGATCTGGCCTAACAAACCAGCCTCCGGGACGGGTACCCTCTCATCAAGGAAGACCTGAATCCTGCAGTGCGTATCATAATCAGACAACAGTCCCTGGTTTTTTTGCCGACCTGCATACGCTGTCAGTATCTATCCGAATTGCCTGCCTTGTATCGCTGTACTCCTGTTTCCCTGTATCCCTGCAAGGTTTCCATTTCTCAACCCCTGCTTTATACCTTTTCCTGTTATTCCTTTATCGCCCGACTCCTTTCTCCTGTAAAATTCTCATCCATATATTTCAACCGGGATTCCTCATGTCCACCCTGAACATTTCCTGTCCGGCCTGCCTGGCTACCAACCGTATACCCGCGGAGAGACTCCAGGACCATCCCCGCTGTGGTAAATGCAAAAATCCCCTGTTCTGCGGCAAACCCATGGAACTCTCAGGTACCCATGTAGACAAGGTCCTCATCAACACGGATATCCCGGTTCTCGTGGATTGCTGGGCTTCCTGGTGCGGTCCCTGTAAAAGCTTTGCTCCGATCTTTGAAGCCGCAGCCAAACAGATGGAGCCTGTCCTGCGTTTTGCCAAATTCAATACGGAAGAAAATGAAGTGCTGGCGGGTCAGTGGAACATCCGCTCCATACCGACCTTGATCCTGTTTAAAAATGGCAGGGAAGAAGCTCGCGTCGCGGGCGCCCTGCCCCTGAACCAGCTTACTCTTTGGCTTGAGCAACAGGGCGTCTGATCAGAATTCGTCCTCCACGCTGGCTGCTGCACACTGATTGGGCCTGCTCATACTTTTTGCTGTTCGCTTACAGCGTTCACTACAGTATCGGACCTTTTCCCAGCAACGTGACCATTTCCGGCGCCATGCAAAAGGACGCTGGCAGCACTGGCAGACTTTTTCTGGCAGGTTTGGTTTTTTATGTGGCATTGGCCAAGCAGTTTCCGGGTAATATGAGTTCCTACGATGATCTTCATGGACAGGATCATTCCGCCTGCTCCGGTGATCTGCCACTGTCCAGAAATAGTATAAAAGGCGAATACAAAAGTTGATTGTCTCCATGAATGCACCAAATCCACAGGGACTGCCAGGGCAGCTGATACTAGCCGGGGCGCTGCCATTCATTGCCGGTACGCTGGCATTGATTGCCGGGGTTCGTTTCCTGCCATTACTTGGTGACATCAGCCATGCCGTTGCCATATATGCCCTGGTGATTGCGACTTTCCTGACAGGGATTCACTGGGGACAGCAACTGTCTCTGGGATCAATGCCCATCAATCTCTTTATATCCAGTAATATTATTGCTGTGCTCATCTGGTTAAGCTGGCTGATCCTCCCCGTTACCGGCTTTCTTTTTTTCCTGATTCCTGTATTGGCGGTGATGCTTATCATCGACAGGTCCCTGTGCATGGCAAAAGTCATTACCGACTCCTATCTCAGGACAAGAATGGTGATCACAGCCATTGTCATGCTATGTCTGATAGTAACGGCGGTACTGTCATGAAACAGGTGGCAGTGATTGGCACCGGCCTGGCTGGCCTGACCCTGGCAAAACAACTCAGTGATGTTGCAGAAGTTGCCCTCTTTGAAAAATCCCGGGGCATCAGCGGCCGGATGGCAACACGCCGCACCGACGACCATGAGTTTGATCATGGCGCCCAGTTCTTCACAGCTCGCAGCCGTTATTTTCAGTCCTTTCTTGATCCGCTGATCAAGGACGGCCTGGTCGCCGAATGGAAGCCAAGGGTACTGACCCTGGCTCCGGGAGAGAAACCCTATACGCGAGACTGGTTTGAACCCCACTATGTCGCCGTGCCCCGAATGACGGCACTGTGCAAACATATCAGTAGGAATATGAACATCCGGCTTGAAACGCGGGTAACAGATCTTGCATTGGATCCGGAAACCCCTTCTCGCTGGCAACTGCTAACTGACCAGGGCCCTGTCCCCGAGACATTCGACTGGGTAATAAGCACCGCCCCTGTCAACCAGACTCTGGACCTGATGAGACCGTATCTTTCAGATACCCTCGTCACCGACAGTGAACTGGAGCAGGTAGCCATGAGCCCCTGTTGCACACTTATGCTTGGATATGACACTGATCTGCCCCTGAAATTCGAGGCCGCCAGGGTCAAGCATATGGGCATTGAGTGGATTATGATGAATTCTTCAAAACCAGGTCGTGGCGAAAACCCCTGTCTTGTTATTCAGTCGTCCAACGACTGGGCAAAACAACATGAAGACAGGGACAATGACTGGATCATTGAACAGATGCTGGATGAGTTGGCGACCATTACCGGCCACAGCCTGCCCAAACCCACGATACAACTGCTCCAGCGCTGGCGCTTTGCCCGGGTCGAGCAACCGCTTGATCCCGATTACCTGCTGGACTCTGATCATCGCCTCGCCGCCTGTGGTGACTGGTGCCTTTATAACCGTGTAGAGGGGGCTTACCTAAGCGCAATCAGTCTGGCTGAACGGCTTAAATCCTTATTATGAACAGGGTAGCGGTCATAGGGGCTTCCGGGGCTATAGGCTCTGCCTTTGTAGAGTATTACTCCCGACAGGCAGATACACATACTGTCTATGCCCTGTCACGACAGCAGAAAAATTTCAGCAGCCCACTTGTTGAAACGGTACACCTGGATTTAACAGAAGAAAGCAGTATTGCCGAAGCTGCTGCCAGAATTACTTCCGACCTGGAAATTGTCATATTGGCATCAGGCCTGCTCCATGATGATGAAATAATGCCTGAGAAAAGCCTGCGGCAACTCACCCAGGATCATTTACAGAAAGTCTTTCAGGTAAACACTATAGGGCCTGCCCTGGTCATGAAATATTTCCTGCCCTTGCTGCCCACTGACAGAAAATGCGTTTTTGCAGCGCTCAGTGCCCGGGTTGGCAGTATCAGCGATAACCGGCTGGGTGGCTGGTACAGTTATCGCGCCTCAAAGGCGGCTTTGAACATGCTGCTAAAAACCGCAGCGGTTGAAACGGGGCGGCGCAACCGCCATGCCCGGATAATTGGCCTGCATCCTGGTACCGTGGACAGCGCACTGTCTGCGCCCTTCCAACAGCGAGTGCCATCGGGAAAACTGTTTTCACCCGCGTTTGCCGCAGAACAGATGGCGCAGGTAATCGCCACTGTGCCAGCAGACGCATCAGGAAAATGTTTTGCCTATGATAGCAGTGAAGTCCCTGCCTGATCCCGGCTATGAACCGACTCAAGAAACAGGCAAAGGAGACTGACAGGTGTTGTCTTTGCACGCGCCAGGCACCCCTGACCTTTCATCACCTGATTCCCAGAAAAGTGCATCGGCGCACCCGCTTCAGAAAGCATTATTCAAAAGATATCCTGGCAAAAGGGATACTTGTATGCCGCAAGTGCCACAATGGCATCCATCGCCTTTATGACGAAATGACCCTGGCCAGGGAACTCAACACTCTTGAAAAACTCAGGCAGGACAGTGATCTCTCCCGCCATGTGGAGTGGGTGGCTCGCCAGAAAAGCTGACGAGCCCTGAAAATCAGTTACCGAAACTTTTTAGCTGGTCACGAACGTTGTCTTCCAGGGCCTCAGCCTCTTCCCTGGCATCCTCTTCAAGGTCATTAGCCATCTGTCGGGCATCATCGGCAACCTGCCCAGCTGTTTCCTGGGCCTGTTCTACCGCAGCATCAATGCGGGTTTCTGCCTCGGCCATGATTTGTTCCACCTGGGCTTCAGCCTGATCGAAAATTTCAGCCCCATCCATGACGGACTGACTCTGGGATTAAGAGCCAGTTTCAGTGGGCGTCGGGACACTGTTGGAAGAATCCCCCCCACAGGAGGTAACAAGAGTCAGGACAATTGAGACGAAAGGAATAATAAGCTTGTTGAACATAGGGAATTCTCCGTATTAACAGGGAAAAATAAATGTGATTACATTATGAAAGTGAGTCTTCCGCATAGCACGAAAATTGCTTTTTTGAAATACTGAACACTTTGAATTTCAGGGAGTTTTTGTCATGTTCCCTGACCGCAGTTTCCCTGAGAGTAGTGAGAAAATGACCAGGATGAAAAAGGGCATTTTGCTGATAGCCCTGACCACCCTGTTGCCATCTGTTTACGGACAGAACAACTCCGGTGCCGATAACAAATCAGTACGCGGAGTCCGTGTCGAAACGGCACCGGTAATTGATGGCATCCTGGATGATGATGTCTGGCAGCGTGCCGAAACCATCACCGAATTTCACCAGATCCGCCCTGGCGACCAGACTCCCACCTCTGAACCCACTGAAGTACGCATCGTATATACGGAAGATGCCATCTACATCGCTGCCCGCATGGATGACAGCGAACCGGAACTGATTGCCACACCGACTTTACGTCATGGCCAGGGACTCGGTCCTGACGACCGCCTTATTGTGATACTTGACCCCTTCAATACCAGAAGGACTGGTTATCGGTTTGAAACCAACCTCAACGGCGTACGCCATGATGCGCTCTACACCAGCATAAGCTCCTTTGATGCCAACTGGTCTACTATCTGGGACGTCCAGACCAGCACCTATGAAAATGGCTGGATTGCGGAAATTGAAATCCCCTTCAAATCCCTGCCCATGGATCCAACCACGGAAGAATGGGGCTTCAACTTTGGCAGGGGGATTCGTCGCCGCAACGAGGAAATGGCCTGGGTCTCCTTCAACCGGCAATTTAACCCCAGTATCGCGGGCACCCTGACGGGCATGCGGGACATGAATCAGGGTATGGGGGTGGAGATTGTTCCGTCCCTTGCCCTCGTTCAGCAGAAAAATTTTGCCACGAACACCAACAATGACCAGACTAATCCTTCACTGGATGCTTTTTATCGACTGACACCATCACTGAATGCAGCATTGACAGTGAACACCGATTTCTCAGCAGTGGATGTAGATAACCGCCAGGTTAACCTGGATCGCTTCAACCTGTTTTTCCCGGAACGCCGGGCTTTCTTCAACAATGATGCGGACCTGTTCCAGTTCGGCAATATCGGTAATGACGGTAATGCAGCAAGCAGTGGCGCGGCCGAACAAAATGCACGCCCCTATTTCTCGCGCAAGATTGGCCTGGGCCCCGGAGGTACACCGGTAGATATTGAATATGGTGGCCGCATCAGTGGTCGCGTGGGCCGGTGGAATATTGGCACCCTGGCCATCCAGCAGGATGGTTTTGGATCCGTGGATCCGAGCACGCTCTTTATCAGCCGCATCTCTGCCAACGTGTTGGCAGAGTCCAACCTGGGCATGATCATTACCGATGGTGATCCCACATCCAACACCGACAACCGGGTCTATGGGGCAGATTTCCGCTATCTGAACACCCGACTGCCCAGCGGCATTCAGGTGGAGGGAGATGCCTGGTACATGCGTTCAGAAACAGCGGGACTCAGTGGCGATGATGCAGCCTGGGGGCTGGGTATTCGTTCACCGAACAACCAGGGCTGGCGTGGCGGCCTGGGCATCAAGGAAGTCCAGGACAACTTCAACCCGGCCATGGGCTTTGTCAACAATACCGGTATCCGCGAATACCGCGCTGATATCGGCTACGCAAAATTTCGCCCGGACAGTTACCTGCAACAGATCCAGTTCGGTTTTGATGCACAACGGGTCAATTTCATTGATGGTGGTCTGCAGACCGAGCGAATCCGCTATACCCTGTTTGAAGCCAACAACAATACCCGTGACAGCATGCGCATCAGATTATCCGGCAACAAGGAAGTCGTCCGTACACCATTTACCGTGTACCGGGAGCCTGGTCGGGAAATCGTCATTCAGCCGGGACGCTATGAGTTTGAGCGCGGCGGCTTTCGCATCCAAACCGCCAATCAACGCCCACTCTCCTTTTTCTTTGGCACCGGCATTGGCGGCTACTATAACGGCGATCGCCATCAGATAAGCACCAATGTACGCTGGCAGGCAAAAAAGTTCATCATGCAGGCAAGCTACGAATGGAATGACATCACCCTGCCCCAGGGCGATTTCATGACTCGTCTGATCACGCTGAACACCACCTATGCATTTACCTCTAACCTGTACTGGGTAAATCTGGTGCAGTATGACAACGTCTCGGAAATCCTGGGCATCAACACACGCCTGCAATGGATTCCCCGGGCCGGCCAGGAAGGCTTTATCGTACTGAACTACAACATGGAAGACACCGACAAGGACAATGAATTTGTCGCCCTCACTTCAGACCTGAGCATCAAGTTCAGATACACCATCCGCTTCTGATTTTTTTCTTGCAATCTCTGGAAATATCCGGAAATCGGATTTTCGGATCGATAATTTCACAGAATAAAAAAGCACTAGAAGTATAAGAGAGGAGTTCAATCATGCGTTACCTGTTGGCCATCCTGCTGCCCCCCGTTGCGGTTTTCATGTGCGGCAAACCCATCCAGGGCTTCCTGAGTATTTTTCTGACCCTGCTGTTCTGGATACCTGGCGTTGTCCATGCCCTTTTTGTGGTGCACAGCCACCTGGCGGACTAGCGCAACAAGGAACTCATCAAGGCCGTCAAGGAATCCAAACATGGCTGAACGCTGGATGAAGTCACTGGCCACTGTTGGTGCCCTGATTTTCCTGGCAGGCTGCAGCAGCGCCTATTACAGCGCCATGGAGCAGTTTGGCGTGCATAAACGGGACATTCTGGTTGACCGGGTGGAGGAAGCCCGCGACTCCCAGGAAGAAGCCAAGGAACAGTTCAGTTCAGCGCTGGAGCAGTTCTCCAGCCTGCTGAACTTCGATGGCGGTGACCTGCAGAGTACTTACGAAACACTGGAAGCCGAATTCGAGGAAAGTGAAAGCCGGGCCGATGACGTCAGCAGCCGTATTCGCGCGGTGGAATCCGTGTCCGAGGACCTTTTCAGGGAATGGGGAGCTGAACTTGATCTGTATACCAACCAGGATCTGCGCCGCTCCAGTGAAACAACCCTGCGTGAGACCCGTGTACGCTACCAGCAACTAATCAGCGCCATGCATTCTGCTGAAGCCAAGATGACACCGGTTATCAATGCCTTCAGGGATCAGGTACTTTTCCTGAAACACAATCTCAATTCCCGGGCCATTGCATCATTACGGTCAGAACTGGTCACTATCGAGGGAGACATCTCCAGTCTTATTTCCGATATGGAAGCTTCCATTGCCCAGTCAAACCAGTTCCTGACGGATATGGAACTGCTCTAGGCCCTGCATCCTCCAGACGGGCTGTTATTCACTGCAATCCCGGGTAATAGACATTGCCCGGACCTGCCTATATCTTTAGTCCTGCCAAACAAGATAAGAACCGGATCATGAAGAAAAGGACGGATAACTTTTTCGTGCAGTGCTGGTATTAACAACATCCCTGATTCCCTAAAAGAAATAAAAAAACCATGAAACACTTTATTTCCATGAAAAAATTCCTCGGCCTCTCACTCGTCCTGCTGTCCTCCCAGGCCTTTACCCAGACACCCGGGGGTGAATGGCTTAGCTATAACAAGGACCTGACCGGCCAGCGTTTCTCCAACCTGGACCAGATTACACCGGACAATGCTTCACAACTTGGCCAGGTCTGCCGCGTGCAGGTCGATGGCCCTACCTCTTTTCATTCCGGCCTGGTCATGGACGACGGTGTAATCTATGTGGCCACATCCAGCCAGACCCTCGCGCTGGATGCGCTGACCTGCAACGTTCACTGGCAGTATGACTACCAGCCCGATGGGGATGCCTGTGGTGGTGGCAACCGGGGTGTAGCACTGCATAACGACCGTCTTTTCAGGGGCACCTGCGATGGCCGGCTGATTGCCCTGGATGCCCGCACCGGTGACCTGCTCTGGAAAAACCAGATCGCCGTTGCCGAGCGGGGAGAGGCTACATCGGCGGCCCCCCTGGCCTGGGGCAACCGGGTCTTCATGGGCATTGCCGGCAGTGACCTGGGTGCCCGCGGACGCGTGCTGGCCTTTGATGCCACAACCGGCGAAGAAATCTGGCGCTTCAACACCATTCCCATGGGCGATGAAATAGGCGCTGAAACCTGGGAGCGTCCCGAAACCGCCAAAACCGGTGGCGGTGGCGTCTGGGGGGCAATGTCACTGGATGTGGCGACCGGAGAGCTTTTTGTATCCGTTGGCAATCCCTGGCCTGATATCGATATGGGCTTCCGCCCGGGAGACAACCTCTTTACCAATTCCGTGGTTGTTCTTGATGCGGCCAGCGGTGATCTGAACTGGTGGTACCAGGTGTCACCCCGGGATTGGCTAGACTATGATCTGTCTGCCGCGCCCAACCTGTACCGAGTAGGCAGTGAGGACTTCATGGCCATCGGCGGTAAGGACGGTTATGTCACCGTAGTCAATCGGGACACCCATCAGGAAGTGTTCAAGACACCGGTCACCACCATAGAAAAAGCCCCGGCCGAACCCACCCGGGAAGCCGTGCGTGTCTGCCCTGGCCTGGCCGGCGGCATTGAATGGAACGGCCCTGCCCTGGACAGAAACAACAATAACCTCATTGTGGGTGCCGTGGATATCTGCTTCATGATGATGCTGGGCGATTATGAACATGTCCCTGGACGCGTCGACTTCCCTGCCGGCATGACCCCGGTAGGCGAGTCTTCCGGCTGGATCACGGCCATGGACAATGTCAGTGGTGAAATTCAGTGGCAGTTCCACTCTCCCTACCCGGTGGTTGCCGCTGTTACACCAACACGAGGTGGCGTCACTTTTGGTGGCGACCTGGGTGGAAACTTCTATGTCTTTGACAGTGCCAGTGGCGACATCCTACACCAGGAAGACCTGGGTGGCGCCATGGCTGGCGGCGTTATTACCTACGAAATCAACGGTAAGCAGTATGTAGCGGCCGCCTCAGGAAATATTTCCCGAAATGCCTTTGGCGATGTCGGCTTGCCCAGCGTGGTCATCATGACATTGAACCCGGAATCAGCACCTGTCTCCTTCGATGCTACCGCCAACAACGGTGCAGCCAGTGCGCGCAGACTCTACAGCCAGGTCTGTTCATCCTGCCATGGTACCGATGGTAATTTCATTGCCGATCACCGTCTCGGGGATATCGCCTCGCGGATGAGCCTCGAAGAGGTGATCGACAAGGTGAAGAACCCCACCGACCCGATGCCTGCACTGTTTCCGGCGGTCATTGATGAAGCCACCGCCGAAGCCGTCGGCCGATTTGTCTACGAAGGGCTGCGCTGACTTGTCCTGAACAGGGTATGCAGGCCAGCATCATTCATCCTGATGCCTCTGCAATTCACCGACCTTCTTCAGGGAGATATCCTGGCCTGTCGGTGAACCCGGCACCCTGTCCCTGCATTCGAACAACCCCGGATTATTGCACCCGGCCGCTTTCTGCACCTGTATACAGCTGGCAACAGTGAACAGGATCAAAGCCATCAGCAGGATGGTTAACAGGGATTTGGGGGTATTGGTTTTCCACCGGAACATGGAAAAGAAGACCGCGGGAAAGCCTGAAGACTTTCCCGCGGCAATCCGGAATCAGGAAGCGGGCGCTTCCTCGTTGACCAAAGGAGCGCGGTCATTTTTTTTGCGCAACACTTTCTGGATGGCCTCGAGTGACATCAGGTGCTGGTAAACCAGTTCTAGCGCACCGGAAGTCCGCATGTGCTCGAAATCCTCACCCGCCAGATTATTCAGCTTTTCCCGATCAACCACGTAGAAGCCACTGACATCATGCTTCTTGCCGTCATTGGCTGTCGTCAGTGTCAGGCCCTGTGGCACCAGAAGTTCAAGTTCATTGAGTTTGGCGACAAACTGCTTGGTCATCTCTTCCTGCTGGAAAACACGCACAAGGAATTCCTTCACTTCCTTCATCCAGTCAGTCTCGGTGCCGTCTTCGTTGAAAATCAGGTTACCTTCTTCCTTGTTGACCACGTCGGCTGTTTCATAAAGACCTATGAACAGGCGTTCCGGCGTCTGGGGATCCTGCTGGACTGCAAACGGGTAGCAGCGAACTGACGCGGGGAAGTATCCCCCAACCCACTTGTCTCCTTCAACGAAGAGATTTTCATTTGGCTCCAGGCCCCACATACCGGCAGCAAAAAACTCTTCTGACTCCGGGTCCTTGACGAAGATGATGGGGTAATCAATACCAGCCTTGGAAAACTCGGGTGTGTACACCTTGGCGAAATGATTGTTGGCGATATGCCTAGCATTTCCAGTCGACTTGATACGCACGCCGGTATGGTTGGACGCTGTCAGTGAAACCGGTGGTGCCAATGGTTGTTGTTCTTCGGCCATTTATAGATCTCCCGTGGATATGGCTCAGTAATTAAAGCGGTTTGAACAAAAGCGCGGAGTATAACAAAGAGTGGAGTCACAAGTCTTTTTAAAAAGGATACAGGGATACAGGGATACAGGGATACAGGGATACAGGGATACAGGG
>CAZDCK010000048.1:0-7090 GCA_964503965.1 uncultured Enterobacteriaceae bacterium
TGTTGACCGCGGCTGGTCGGATAAGCTCCCGCTACCGGCGCTCCATAAATGGTTGCTCGATCACATACAAAGCCCGCTATTTAAGACAATTATGGTGAAATATAAACCGTGGCTCGTCACAGGTAAGGCCGAAAACTGGCCTTCCTGAAACCATTAACATGAAATCAAAGGGGTAAAATAAATCAAAGGGGTCAGAGTAACTTGATCTGGCATTTTCCCCAATGCCATCTATAGTGTGATAGCAATTCACGGCTTTTGCGCATGTGAACGGATTCACCATGCCCCGACGATCCAGACATTTCATTCCAGGGATACCCCTGCATATCATCCAGCGCGGTAATAACCGCCAGGCCTGCTTCTTCAGAGAGCGGGACTACATCATCTATCTTGATAAACTGCGTGAGTACAGCCTGGCCTTCGGAACTGCAGTGCACAGCTATGTGCTGATGACCAACCACGTGCACCTGCTGTTAACCCCCACGGAGAAAGACAGTGCCAGTCGTTTACTGCAGGCATTGGGGAGATATTACGTCAGATACATCAATGCCACCTACGGCCGGACGGGTACGTTGTGGGAGGGGCGCTTCAAGGCCTCGCTGGTCCATTCGGGCCAATACCTGCTCACTGTGTACCGTTACATTGAAATGAATCCCGTTCGGGCCGGTATGGTTGACCACCCCGCCGGGTATCCCTGGTCCAGTTACCAGTCCAATGCCTTGGGCAAGACTATCAAACTGGTCACGCCACATGCCGTATATAATGCCCTTGGAAACAATAGAATATCTCAACAGACTGCCTATCAATGCCTGTTCAACAGCCAGCTTTCTGAATGGACGCTGGAGGAGATACGCCAGGCGGCCAACAAGGGGTGGGTACTGGGCGACAGCAAGTTCAAGAAGCAGGTTGAACAGCAGTTGGGTTATGAACTTCCACCTTTCAAGCGAGGAGGAGACAGGAAATCCGCCGAGGCAAGAAGAAACAGAATCAAGTTACTCTGACCCCTTTGATTTTGATTGCTTGTATAATATCTGCACATCTACGTTCAACTTCATACCAAAAACACACAGAGGCATACCATGATTTTCATTTCCGGAGCGAACGGGCAATTTGCTCGTGCAGTGATTCAATCCATCCTTGCGGCCGGGCGGGGTAAAGAACTTGCTGTGGGAACGCGTAATGTGGATTCCCCTTTTGCACGGGAACTTGCAGCACAGGGTGTTAGTGTGCGGCATGCTGATTTCGTTGATCAGGGTCTCATGCAAAGCGCACTTGAGGGCTGCGCCAAGGCGTTGTTTATTCCAACCTACGATACCAACGATGTCCGTCTAAGGCAGAATCTCAATGCGCTCGAAGCAGCGCGCGCCGCAGGTGTTGGTCACGTGGTCTACCCCAGCTTCATTAATGCGGAATCGCCTCTGGTCGAGCACAGCCGCCTCGTGCACCTGCCGACCGAGCAGGCGATTCGCGATTCGGGACTTGCATTTACCATTCTGCGTCACGCGATTTACGCGGATGTCATGGTGGGCGACCTGCAGGACACGCTCGCCACTGGAGTGCTCCATCGACCTGGTGGCGAGGCACGTAGCGCATACGTGGCACGCGCGGACCTGGGGTTATCTGCAGCACAGGTGCTGATGCGCGACGAGCCCTCGGGACGAACCTACTCCGAAACCATGGAACGCACATATTCCGGCAGTGAGATAGCAGACATTATGTCAGAAGTATTCGACAGACCAGTACGTTACCAATCCATCGCAGTTGTCGACTGGCCGCACTATGTGACAGAGAATTGGGGAGTCCCGCTGGAGATCTCGAGAAGCATGGTGGGCACTTCACAAGCCGTAGAGGCCGGAGATTTTGATCTTGTCAGTTCGGACTATAGCGAGATAACCGGCCATTCTCCTCGTACGATGCGCGCCTTTCTGGAATCGGTGCGCGACGGCGGAAACTGAAAATCAAAGGAATCAAAGGGGTCAGAGTAACTTGATCCAGCAATTAGTAAATCAAACTACTCTGACCCCTTTGATACAGGAAGTCACCATGATTCGATTAATCCTCTGCCTTTCAATACTACTGAGTCTCTCTGCGCCAACCCTGGCCGGCAGGGAGGATTTTGTTTCAGGGACTGCGGTGCCTGATTATGGCGTCTATGCGCCGGTACCCGGTGTTGAATTGCTGGCTGGCACCCAGATGAAAATCGCATTCGATGTGTCTGCTGCCGGACCGGATGATGCCGTTAACCGTAAATTTGAGATGGTGGCACGTTCCGTGAATTTGCATACGGCAAAAGGTGTTTCGGCAGAGAATCTGTCAGCCGCCATCGTGGTCCATGGTTTGGCAGGCGCCGACTTGCTGACCACTGAGGCGCGTGGTGCCGAGAATCCCAATGCCGGCATCATTTCGCAGCTGCAGGCGGCCGGGGTAACAATACAGCTGTGTGGGCAATCGGCAGAGGGGATGGACATCAGGGAAGCCGACTTGCTGCCAGGCATCACCATGGCCCCATCCGCCATCACGGCTCATGCGCTGTTGCAGCAACAGGGGTATACGCTGAATCCTTTTTAGGGGAAATGGAAATAGCAGGACACCCCCTTTGATTCTTCTTTAATTATGCTGGGAGTGGGAGTCCCTTTTCCTAGCTAGTCCTGCACCATCTCCAGTCCGGCTTCCTGGTAAAGCCTCTCCATTTCATCTAGCCATTTCGGTTCGGTACACTCGTAGGAGAGCACGTGATAGTCGTTCAGTTCGCGCCAGCGCTTTGTTGCGGAATAGGGCTCTTCCAGCCAGAGCGGATCTTCCATGACCAGTTCGCCGACCAGGATCCGCGTGCCATCGGGTAACGGTTCGTCCAGATAATAGGTCTCACGAACCGTTGCCTGATCGCTATGCGGATAGCGTGTATCGACCTGGGTTTTCAGGCGTGTGGTTTCAACGACGAGCCGGTCACCTTCCCAATGGGCGATGGAATAACCATTGCGTTCGCGAAAAAATTCTTCCGGGTTTCCCGCTTCATCGCCGATATAAAATCGTCGCATTTCGTTATGTAATTCGTTGATAACCAGCAACTGATCCGGACGCTGAATAATTTCCATGGGGTAGCCGCCGCCTGAGGACAGCATTGATTCCGGGAGTCCATATCCGACACAGGCATTGCCCGGCGCATAGTTCGTACCCTCAATCAACGCACGATAGGCATCAACAGCTGCCTGCGCTTCCGGTTTCAGGGCGAGCCGGGAAGGGTCGGGGCCGTTAGCATCCGTCGGGCCACCGCGGTAAGTGTTCCACGCACCGCTGAAATCAGGCTGGTCGGCCGCGATGATGAACGGGGACAAAAATAGCGTAATCGTTAGCACGGCCAGGCCGGGGAGATATCGGGACATTGGCAAATCCTTTTTCGGCGGAAATTGACGAATGGCGAAGAAGCGTCTCTTTCCCTGATTTTTTTTTCACACTATAACCGAAGGATGCTCTGCAAATAAACGTGGATGTCGTCGCCCTTGTTCACCCTGTTTTACTCAGGCTGTAACAGCTCCGATCCATGGGTACGTGTCAACTATCGGTCGATTATGTCATTCTTCGACCACTGGCGACTTCGGTGCCGGTTCAAATGCAGCACCAGGGGGTAAAACGAAAGGGGGCAGATTAATAAAAGTTAAATTGTTCCCCCTTTTTTAAGTGTATGTCCTATTATCGCTTCTATATATCGCTTTATGGGTTCTCTCAAGAGGAATGGTCATCATGGGAAGTTGCAGGAAAATGACAGGAATTTCAGGCGGACTGTTAGTGGCTCTGTGCCTGGCCTCGATGGCGTTTGCGGCTGAGCCGGGGTCAGACAATCTGCGGCTCTATGTGCTGGATTGCGGCACCATTGATCCGATGGATCCGGCCCTGTTTGGCCTGCAGGCCGATGAAATTACCGGTGATGGCAGTTTCGCTTCGCCCTGTTATCTGGTCGTGCATCCCAATGGCACACTGATGTGGGATGTGGGTCAGGTCCCTGATGAGCAGATTGCTGGCGATGGCAGCACGGCGATCAGTGACGGCATCCTCAAAGCCACGCGAAAACTCTCCACCCAGCTGGCTGCCCTGGGCTTTGGTATGGATGACATTACCTACATGGCCATGTCCCATTACCATGCAGACCATACGGCCAACGCCAATGCTTTTGCCAACACTTCCATGTGGATTGTGCAGCAGCCGGAATACGACGTTATGTTCGCCGGTGACGATGTTGGCATCCTGACACCGGACTCTTATCAGGACCTGGAATTTGCCAAGCGCCTTATGCTGCCATCAACTGATCATGATGTATTCGGGGACGGCAGTGTAGTCATCAAGTTTGCCCCTGGTCATACCCTTGGGCATCAGATGCTGTTTCTTGATCTGCCCAACTATGGCCCACTGTTGCTGTCTGGTGATCTCTGGCATTTACCCGAAGAACGCAGCCTTGACCGGGTGCCGACCTTTGATGCGGATGGCGAGCTGACCCGTCGTACACGGGTAAAGATAGAACAGTTTATGAAGGACAACGGCGCGCAGATGTGGATTCAGCACGATCCCCCGACTTATGCAGCATTGAAAAAGGCGCCAGCATATTACGACTGATACAGATTCGCTGCCTTGTGTTCGTGTGCCTGCTGCCGGGACGTATGCAATAACTCCCCCATGGCTTGTGTGGAATCTACTGATCCGGAAGTTTACCGGCCAGCCTGATCGACCATGAATTTGACCGCCCTGATGATTGCCTCATCGGAGAGATCCAGACGTTCCCCTTTCTTTGGCATGACACCGGTACTGCCGGAGAATCCGTTCAAAGCATGGTCGTTCAGTATGTCAATGCCCTGGGCAATGCGCGGTGACCAGGCTTCGGTATCGCCAAGTGCGGGTGCCCCGCCAACACCGGGAGGGGAGTGGCAGGCGATGCAGACATTGTTGTATACCTGCTGACCGGTCATGGGATCAGGTTGGGAAGAGGGTTCCGCAGCGCCCAGAGTGAGCGGTGCAAAGAGCAGGATCAGCAGTTTGCCGGCCATACGCAAGAGGGTATGGCAGAAGGATTCGATGGGAGGATTGAGTGTGCTATACATACGGTTGGTCCAGTGCTGCGTCCGACGCGATTGTAGCATTTCATAATCGGATGAACGATTGATCCGTCCTGTATGCAGGTACCTGCTTCAGTCTGAATTCAGTTTCATATTATTTCCACATTAAGAACCCTATCAACACCTTTGGCAGTGATCGTTGAGCCAAAAATCATGGTATTCTCGAAAGTCGGCAAATTGAATCTGAAAGCCTGAACAGTAATCTCAAGCGTGAAGTTGAGGCGCTTCCTAATACAGGCTGCAGTTTCAATTTGTATTCATGGTTTTAATTTGGAAACAACTTGTATAACAAGCAAGGATTTCTCACGCCGGGCACTATTGCGCAGTATGGCCATATTTGGTTTTACCGGTGGTTCTGGTACAGCGCTCGCGAAGAAGACGCACCGATTTTCAACAGTAAAAAGGGCATTCGATGATCCCTATTTCGAGCTGATTCGGTTATTGAAGGAAGGCTGCGAGATCGAGCATGACCTGATGATTCAATACCTCTACGGAGCTTATGCGTTAAAGCCCGACTATGCAGGCATCATGGGTGCTCCGGCGCCAAGCGCGGATTCGCTGATTGGCGTCATCATTGAGGAAATGCAGCACCTGCGCGGGGCAAACCAACTGCTGGTTGAACTGGGTGCAGCCCGAGTACTTACGCGGCAGGACTTTCCCTACGAAAGCGATCTTTACCCGTTCCCGTTTGAACTGGCACCATTGAGCGAGGTGCGACTGGCCAAATACACCTACTGCGAAGCCGATCCTGTACGCCTGGGGCGTGTAAGGTCATTTGAAAGTGATTCGGTCTACCTGATTGACAAGATGAAAGGCACGCTTGGCGAGAACGAAATCTCGGCCAATCATGTCGGTAAGCTTTACGATGCCATCACTACCACGCTGGCCGAACTCAAGGAAATCGGCGACCCCGATATCGATTACAACGCCTGGTTCCAGGCAATCGGCGATATCAAGGCGGAAGGCGAGCACGGTCATTTCAAGTTTTTCCAGTCACTCTATGAAACTTCCCACCCCTTGATCATGGACACGCCGGACATCTGGTCACTGCCAGCTTCCGATGCGCGCTATCCAAGCTATGAGGTACCGGTAAACCCGAGGGCCTATGATGGGCGTCCGAACAGTATTGAGGATAATGGCCTGAGGGCCCTGGCCTGGCTGGGCAATATGAACTACTGGGGCATGTTGTTGTTGCTTGAGTCAGCCTATCGGGGAAGTTACACGCCTGATGCCGCCCTGGCCCAGGCCATCATGCTGGGGCCGCTCAACTCGATAGCCCGATATCTGCCCACCAGGGGGTCTGCGGTGCCGTTCGATCCGCTCAGTCCGGGTTTTAATCCCGGACTCGACGAGGCCACCAATAAACGTATTACCCACCTGATGCTGCAGGAGACCCGCGATCTGGCCCGTGCGCTTGAGGACCTGTTACCAGGTGATTTTGATCTGCAGATTTACGACCAGCTGCTGGCAGCTGTTTGATCGCGCAGGGTGGTAGTGGGGGAAACAGGTGTAAAAGCCAAAGCTCCGAACTTATTCAGTGGGCTGCAGCGTCGCGAGATAGGCGACAACATCGGCACGGGTCTTGTTGTCCCGAATAAGCATCGGCATGAAGGTGCCTGGTACCATTGCCATGGGGTTTACCAGGAATTTATCGAGTGTCTGCCTGTCCCAGGTGAGTCCGGACGCCTGGAGCGCCTCTGAATACCTGGTGAAATCAGGCTGGCTGCCAGCCTTGCGACCGACAAGCCCGACAAGATTGGGGCCTTCCACAGGTCCTCCAGTTTTCTGCACCGAATGGCAGACGCCGCACATGGTATTAAACGTTGTCTTGCCGTTCTCGATGTCCGGCGTGGTCTCTTTTACGGAGTCGGCAGCACACATGGCCGGGGCCAGGTTAGCGGCAGTCACTATCAAAACAGAGTGAACCAAACGGCGAATATGGGGCATAGCAGGCATTAATTAATTGGTACGTTAGTTGGTAATAAGTT
>CAZDCK010000048.1:7190-9991 GCA_964503965.1 uncultured Enterobacteriaceae bacterium
ATTGATGAATAGGAACCCTGGCCAAGTGTAGCAAAGTCTGTGGCCAGGTGCGGTACTCACTGTTCTCACCTTTTTTCACGAAGCCCAAAAATAGCATCATATATGCTTCTATGCTATTTATAGGCTGGTTGAAAGCTGGCTGATGCTGCTTGTTCCATGAGTAAGAGGATAAATAAATAATGGCAATGAACTCACGCGTTTCCTTACTATCACGGGTCCTCCCGATCTGTTTTCTGCTATGCGCTACTACCGGTGTGCAGGCCCAGGCAATGCGCTGGTCCGATCCCGCTACCTGGCCAAACAACCAGGTGCCAGCCGCCGGCGACAAGGTGACGATTGCCAGTGATCAGGAAGTAATACTGGATGTCAGCCCGCCCGCACTGAATGGCCTTACGATCAATGGCAAACTCAGTTTTGCCGACGAGGCCGACCTGGCGCTGAGCAGCGAGTGGATACTGGTGTTCGGTGAACTGGAGATTGGCACCGAAGCCAGGCCTCACACGCACAAGGCCACCATTACCCTCACAGATAATGTTGAAGGTGAACAGCTGATGGGCATGGGCGACCGTGGCATCATGCTCTCGGGTGGCACCCTGAACCTGCACGGTAACCGCACCAATACCTGGACCAGACTGGCCAATACCGCCGAGGCAGGCAGTAACACCATCGACGTCCTGGACGCTGACCAGTGGCAGGTGGGTGATGAGATTGTCCTTGCCTCCACGGATTACGATCCACGGCAGGCCGAGCGTCGCACGATCTCCGCCATCAGTGGCAATACCATCACGCTGGATGAGCCGCTGGCGTACATGCACTTCGGCAAGATTACTTATGGCGTGGATGAGCGCGGTGAAGTAGGGTTGTTGACGCGCAACATCAAGGTCCAGGCATCCGAAGATGCGGCAGAATCCCATTTCGGAGGCCATATCATGGCCATGGTCACCAGCAAAATGTTTGTTGAGGGTGTGGAACTGAACCGTATGGGACAGCATCTGGAGCTGGCCCGTTATCCGATCCACTGGCACCTGGTAGGCGACGGCGGCAAGGGGCAGTACATCAGGAATGCAGCGATCCATGATACCTACAACCGTTGCGTGACCGTGCACGGTACCAATGACCTGCGGGTGGAGAATAACGTCACTTACAACATTGTTGGTCACTGCTTTTTCATGGAAGATGGCATTGAGCACGGCAACGAGTTTGTCAAAAACCTGGCGATCCATGTCAAGTGCCATCCGACCGACCCATGTGTGCCAACCAATCTGGCCGCGGAGGGAGAGTCCACCGAGGTGCGTCAGGCAACCGGACCAGAAGGCCAGCGTTCACCTGATGTGCTGCTGCCCTCGGACAACACAGTGGCTGCCTACTGGATTACCAACCCGGACAATACCTACGTGGACAACGTCGCTGCGGGATCCGATGCAAATGGATTCTGGATGTCGTTGGGTGAGCATCCGAACGGTGCGTTTGAAGGGTCTGATGACAGTCTCAACACCTGGCCCCGGCGCACAAATTTCCGCGAGTTCAGGGGCAACACGGCTCACTCGTCATATGATGGGTTCATGTTCGACCGGAATATCAATCCTGACAATACCTTTGGTGTCACCGGTTCCTCACATGGCGGTCGGGAGAATCCCGCCGACCCGAACAGCAAGGCGCTGGTATCGGTATTCGAGGATCTCACCACCTACAAGAATCGCAATGGCGGCATCTGGGGACGCGGCAGCTTGCATCTGTTCAGGAACGTGAAGTTCGCTGACAACGCCATGGGCTTCACCCATGCCGGCGGTGATGGTCGACTCGAGTACTCCTCACAGGTGGTTGATTCCCTGTTTGTGGGCGAAACCGAAAATATCGGCAACCCCTCAACGCCTGAGGAGAAAGCTTATGGCCGCACGTTTCCCAAGCCCTCCATGCCGGATTTCCCGATCCGCGGCTACGAGTACTATGACTACCGGCACGATGTCGTGGACACCACGTTCCGCAATTTCGAGGACAATGACACCCGCAAGACGGGAGCGATCTCACACCTGCTATACACAAGCTTTGGGGCAAGCTCCAACAATGCTGTGGAAAACCTCAAGTTCGAGAACGCCAAACCGGTGTATTACCCGCCGATGGAGCGCAAGTGGGGCAACGACAACAACGCAGGCAGCCTGGCCTACAAGACTGCCGTATTCAGGGACCGGGACGGCTCGCTAGGTCTCGGCACCAGTTCCTTCGTTGTCATCCACGACGGTGTTAATGACAGCATTGCCGTTGATGAAGAGGCCTGTGAGATCAAACCTTCCTGGAACGCCGCATTGTGCACCGGTGATGTAGGTCGTATGAGTTTTGTGAATGGCAAGGGGCTGGGCTTTGATCCAATAAGCTTCGGTGGCGGCTTTGGTATCGATGAAAGCCTGCCGCCCGTGATCCTGAGTCGCGGTGGCCATGAAATCAGTATCCCTGTAGGCACCAATATCCGTGCCAACACTGAGTTCAAGGCGACCACTGAACGCAAAGAAATGGAACTCCATGCGATTGAAATGGAAAAAGGCGCGTGGGTGATAGTCGAAATTCCGGGCTTCACTCAGGCGGATTCGGGGATGTCAGTAGCCAGCCTGGATGCGCTGCGTAATGCGGATGACACGTCTTACTACAAGGCCAGCGATGCGCTTTGGGTCAAGCTGGTCTCTCCTGGAGACAGCGGCCGCGGTGGGCACACTGGTGGTGTGACTATGAAAGTCAGTCGTTAAAAATCGCTAATCAAAGGGGGCAGAATCAAAGGGGTCAGAGTCATTTGATTTTTTTAATTCTGA
>CAZDCK010000048.1:10091-12501 GCA_964503965.1 uncultured Enterobacteriaceae bacterium
TCTGACCCCTTTGATTATTTTAGTATCCCTGAAATCCTGAAAGGACATACGCTAATGAAAAGAATAACAACACGCGTCGTAATCAAGTACTGGCCAATTGCCCTCGCTGGCATAGTCTTCGCGACAGATGCCTCTGCAGCCTGTAGTCGTGAGTCGCTTAGGGAGTTGACTGACATCTATGTTGAAGCCCAGACAACTGGCGATGCGACCATGCTGCCCCTGGCCGCCAGTTCATATTACGGAGAGAATGACCTGCCAAGGGATATTGCTGAAGGCATTTTGTCTCAAGCCATTACGCCCGACTTTACCCGCAGTTTCTTTGATACCACCCTGTGCGCTACTTTCACAGAGCTGGTGGCAGCCACCCATGAGCACCCTTATGTGATTCAAACGCGTATGGAGGTGAATGATGAGCAAGAGGTAACTGTCATGGAGTCGGTTGTAACCGATGAAGGTGACTGGGTTTTCGGCGCCCCGGCCTATCTTTCCTATACGCAGGAAGAGGATTGGGGAGTCATCCCGGAAGACCAGCGCGACATGAGAGGAGTCATCAAGGCCGCCGCCGAAGCCTATATAAACAATTGGGGGGATCCATTTCTGCCAGTACCGCACGGTACACCCTGTACCCGCCTTGAGGGTCGCATTTATACTGGCGCCAAGGATCCGGAAGGCCAGACCTGCACCATGGGGGCATTCCCGCAACCCATTAAAACCGGCAATCGCCGCTTCGTCATTGATGAGACCATGGGTGCCGTCAGCATCTTCCATAGCTTTTCCTGGCTCGATGCCGGGTTGGGGCCATATCATCCGGGCACTCCTGCAAGCCAGCAGTTTCGGGTTGAAGGCGGTATGAATCGCTATATTCATGAGGTGACGGTTTGTACGACGCCAGGCTGTAGCAGAGGCAGGCCACCCGGACCTCCGCCAGGTGGTGGGCAGGGGGAATAACAGGAATCACCTGGCTCCATCTGACACTGCTTTCTGCCAAACAAGGGGGGGAATTGGGTAAAGAGCTCAGCGTTACGGTCAGCCCCGTCCCTGTCCGCGAAGCGATGGATTTCTGGCTCTTGGAATTATTCAGGGCTTACCCGGGTCTGGATTGGTGTAGTCTATTCCCGGTTTTCACTTTTTATTCACAATATTCAGTTATACCATCCTCTACGATTAATCATCAGGATGGTATATTCCTGATAGCTTGACTACAGGGGAAAAAAACATGTCAATTTATTCACTCGTGTCCTTATTTACAGGGCCATCTACACAACTGTCGCGTTTAGTCGGTCATATATTCGGCCATCCGCAAGTTAGCGCATTGCCGCTTATAAAAGCCCTGTCAGTCTGTTTATTGCTTGGTAGCTCCTGCAATGTACTTGCCCAGGCAACGCGCTGGTCTGATTCCGCCACCTGGCCCAACAATCAGGTGCCAGCCGCCGGCGACAAGGTGACGATTGCCAGTGACCAGGAAGTGATACTGGATGTCAGTCCTCCCGCACTGGATGGTCTGACGATTAACGGCAAGCTCACTTTCTCCGACGAGGCTGATCTTGAATTGACCACCGAGTGGATCATGGTGTTCGGCGAACTGGAGATTGGTACCGAAGCCCTGCCCTACACGCACAAGGCTACTATCACACTCACTGACAACAACGAGGGTGAGCAACTCATGGGCATGGGGGATCGCGGCATCATGCTTTCTGGCGGTACCCTGAACCTGCATGGCAACCGGACCAATGCCTGGACAAAACTGTCGGCAACTGCCGAGGCGGGCAGTAGCACTATCAATGTTCTGGACTCCAGCCAATGGCAGGCCGGTGACGAGATTGTTCTTGCCTCCACAGATTTCGATCCGAGGCAGGCCGAGCGTCGCACGATTGCCGCCATCAGCGGCAATACCATCACACTGAATAAGCCGCTGGAGTACATGCACTTCGGCAGGATCACTCATGGTGTCGATGAGCGTGGTGAAGTGGGCCTGCTGACCCGCAACATCAAGGTCCAGGCATCCCCTGACGCGGACCAGTCCTGGTTTGGCGGTCATATCATGGCCATGGTGACAAGCAAGATGTATGTCGAGGGCGTCGAGCTAAACCGCATGGGCCAGAACCTGGAACTGGCGCGCTATCCGATCCACTGGCACCTGGTGGGTGATGGCGGCGAAGGCCAGTACATCAGGAATGCAGCGATCCACGATACCTACAACCGCTGCGTGACCGTGCATGGTACCAATCACCTGCGCGTGGAGAACAACGTGACCTACAACACCGTGGGACACTGCTTCTTCATGGAAGACGGCATCGAACATGACAATGAGTTCATCAAGAACCTGGCGATCCAGACCAAGTGCCACATGACCAGGCCGTGCGATCCAACCAATCTCGCGCCGTTCGGGGCGAGCGATGACGGCCTGAAC
>CAZDCK010000049.1:0-11098 GCA_964503965.1 uncultured Enterobacteriaceae bacterium
GCCTTTAGCCTTTTACTAATTACTGAAAACTCTGAAGGAAAACCTTATGCCAAACGCTCCCATGACTCTCCAAAATGCCGCTGATATCACCGCGATCACCCAGCTTGTACTCTGTGAACGGGAAAGCCGGGATATGTGTTTCTGGAATCGCATGGCAGACTGTTTCTTTGAGGATTCCCGGGTTGAAATCAGCTGGTTCAAGGGCAATGGCAAGGATTTTGTCCAGGCTTCCCGCGATATGTACGAGCGGGGCATGAAAGCCAAACATCGCCTCGGCCCGGTTCATGTCTCCCTGAATGGGGACAGAGCCGTGGCAACCCTGACTGGCATCATCGATATTCCTGAAACGATTGATGGCGTTGAAATGACGCTGTCAGCCCATTGTCTGATGCTGTACAAGGCTGAAAAACGTGATGGCTCATGGGGCCTGATGAGTTTTGGGGCCATTTATCGCCGGGACGAATTTACGCCTGCAGTGCCGGGGAACTCGGTGGTGATTCCTCCGGAGAAGCTGCAGGGCTATCGCCCCTCCTATCGCAATCTTTCCTACAGCCTGGCCCTGACGGGCTATGAAGTGAACAATGACCTGCCGGGGGAAGATCGACCTGAAACCATGAAAGCGATTCTCGAAGACTGCTTTGGCTGGGCAGGTCTGCCGGTACCCGATTAATCACAACAGGTAGGGAAAAAATACGCATTTGATCTCGAAGACAGTACCAGATCGGAGTAGGATGGTGCACATTGTTTACATGTTCGTTGCTTGATTTTCATCAATGCCATGACAACCATGGATAGTACAATCCGACCATTAATCCTCCCGGTAACCCACCGGATATAGATACAGGTAGTCAAACGTTGCTTTTTGCTGTTCTTCATACCCCAGGGGTAATTTTCAGGGAAATCTCGCAAGGGAATTCACAGGTAATCGGAAGTGTCCAGAAACTGACCTTCTTTCTTATCCTGCTGCCACCAGTTTTCGCCTGGATTGGCTCTACACTTTTTGGCTGGCGACTCGGCACGGCAGATCCTCTCTATTTCGATAACACCACCCGTGTCATTATCAGCTTCTTTTATGCCGATGCGCTTATTCTCGGTTATATCGCCACGGTCATGCTGGCCCGCTGGATGACTGATACCTATGGTGTGCAGGGGGTTCGTCTGGAGTCATTGTTCGCTTTTTTCACGGTGGTATGTGCGCCCCTCTCCATTGCCAGTTGTGCACACATCTACCCGAATATCTTTTTCAACGTTCTGGTGCTGATTCCCTGCATCATCTGGTCGATGAACCTGCTCTACAGGGGGCTGCCGACAGTCCTGAACATTCCGCCAGAAAGGGGCATGCTGATGTCATCTTCCCTGGTTGGCTGGCTACTGGTGGCATTTGTAAGCCTGCTCGGATTGTCAGCTGGCCTGTGGACCTACGGTATCGGGCCGACAATCGGCGTTTAATTATTCTGTAATTTTTCTTAAGGAGTTTTCCGGGCCCAATGCAACCTGATTCCCGTGAAGTTTATCATGATGGTGTCGTCAAACGGCTGGTACAGTTTTCCATACTCTGGGCTGTAGTCGGCATGTTTGTCGGCGTATATCTATCCGCCGAATTAATCTGGCCTGGTCTGGACTTTGGCCAGTTCTGGCTCAGTTTCGGACGTATCCGGCCCCTGCATACCAATGGCATCATATTCGGTTTTGGTGTCTCTGCCCTGATGGCCACGGCCTTTTACAGTGTCCAGCGTACCAGCAACGTGCCTCTGTTCATGCCCCGACTGGCCTGGATTTGCTGCTATGGATGGCAGGTAGTTGTGCTGTTTGGCGGTTTGTCGCTGCTTGCCGGCTGGACCTCAACCAAGGAGTACGCGGAACTGGAATGGCCTTTTGATATTGCTATAACAGTACTATGGGTTTGTTTTGCTGTGGTGTTCTTCGGCACTATCGCCACTCGCCGAATCAAGAGTATCTATGTATCGAACTGGTTCTATGGCGGCCTGATCATCGTCATCGCCATGTTGCATATTGTGAATAACCTGGCCATTCCGGTGACATATAACAAGTCCTATTCACTTTATGCCGGTGCCCAGGATGCCATTGTTCAATGGTGGTATGGACACAATGCTGTTGGCTTCCTGCTTACAGGAGGTTTTCTGGGGATGGTCTACTATTTCCTGCCCAAGCAGGCCAACCAACCCATATGGAGCTATCGTCTCTCGGTAGTCTCGTTCTGGGCCTTCACCTATACCTATATCTGGGCAGGTCCCCATCATCTTCATTATTCCGCCATTCCGGAATGGGTTCAGTCCCTGGGTATGGCGATGAGCCTTATCCTGCTGGCCCCTTCCTGGGCCACCATGATCAACGGCATCATGACAGTGAGCAAGGCCTGGAAAAAGCTTACCGTTGATCCGGCACTGAAATTTATTGTTCTTGCCCTGGCATTTTATGGC
The DNA here is from genome assembly GCA_964503965.1 of uncultured Enterobacteriaceae bacterium. GTDB lineage: Bacteria > Pseudomonadota > Gammaproteobacteria > Pseudomonadales > Pseudohongiellaceae > Eutrophocola. The sequence continues at coordinate 2,442 of CAZDCK010000049.1, forward strand.
CTTGCCACCTTTGAGGGGCCAATGATGGCGATTCGAAGCGTGAATATTGTCAGCCACTTTACTGACTGGACTATTGGCCACGTCCATTCCGGGGCACTTGGCTGGAATGCCATGATTACCTACGGCACGTTCTATTTCATGGTACCCCGCATGATGGGCCGTGAACTGTACAGTGTCCGCCTGGCCAATATCCACTTCTGGTTGGCACTGGCAGGCACCATGCTGTATATCCTGGCTATGTGGGGCGCCGGTGTGTCCCAGGGATTGCTTTGGTTGAGTATCGATGAACTTGGTGAAGTCAGTTACAGCTTTACTGACATTATGGCCAGCATGGTGCCTTATTACGGACTGCGCCTGGTCGGAGGCCTGGTCTTCCTTTCCGGAACAATCCTGATGGCATATAACCTGCTGCGAACCATGTATGGCCGCCATACGGTGATGGTACATCCACCCGAAGTCATTGATGAGCTCAAGGGCACCCGGCACAACCCCGATGCTGTGATGGGAGCGCCCGCAGCGAATGGAACGGAGGTGCCGGCATGAAGTATCACGGCGTCACATTACATCGCAAGCTCGAGAACAACATGGGCCTGCTGATATTCGGCATACTGTTTGTTTCTGCTATTGGCGGATTGGTACAGGTGCTCCCCAGCATCTTCCAGGACTCCCTGCGCCAGGCCACGGACAACAGTCACCTCTATACGGCCGTTGAACTTACCGGCAGGGATGTCTATATCCAGGAAGGCTGTCATGTCTGCCATACCCAGCAGGTCCGCCCCTTGCTGGCAGAAGTGGAGCGCTATGGACCCTTTTCGCGAGCGGATGAATTTGTCTATGACCGGCCATTTTTATGGGGGTCAAAACGGACCGGACCGGATCTGCATCGTCTGGGTGGCAAGTATTCAGATGACTGGCACAGGGTGCATCTGCTGGATCCCCGCAGCGTAGTCAGTAACTCCATCATGCCCGCCTACCCATGGCTGGAAGAGAATATGGCTACTGATATGGGCGATATTCAGAAAAAAATGCGCGCCCTGCAGACACTGGGTCACCCCTACACGGATGAGGATATAGCGGCTGCGCCGGAAGAAATTGCCGGCCTGACCGAAATGGATGTCCTTATTGTTTACCTGCAGATTCTTGGTACCGGACTTTCGGAGGAACAGCGATGACCTGGTTTATTTTTGTTGGTGATCTTTTCGTCATGCTGTTTATGGTGTGCCTGGTGATCTGGGTGTTCATGGTCAGCTCGGATAAAGATATTGATGATGCAGCCATGATTCCGCTACGTGATGAGGATTATGAATCAGATAGTATGAACAAGCTGGAAAACAAAGGGCAGGAGGGCATTTCCAATGGCTGATATGCCCAATGATTTCTGGAGTGGCTGGATTATCGTTGTCACCCTGGTCAGCTTTATCGGACTGGTCTGGCTTGTTGTGAGTGTCTATACCGCCGCACCACCCAATCCTGATGAGGTGGACCATACGGTATGGGATGAAAATCTCCAGGAAGGGATTAATCCGGCCCCTTTGTGGTGGTTCTGGCTGATTTTTTTCATGATGGTTTTTTCCGTTTTCTACCTGATGTTCTATCCGGGACTGGGTTCATTCAAGGGCGCTTTTCAATGGTCCCAGGGGGGTGAACTCAGTGAACGCATGGATGCATTCAATGATGAATACACTGAACTCAGAGCTGAAATCGCAGCCATGCCATTACCGGAGATACAGTCCAGTGAACGGTTGATGAATGCGGCTGCTGACCTCTTTGAACAGAACTGTACGGCCTGTCATGGGTATGAAGCACAGGGGCAGGCGAATCTCTTTCCCAATCTCAGTGATGATATCTGGCAGTGGGGTGGCAGCCCTGAAAATATCGAGACCACATTGCTAAATGGACGCACGGCAGTCATGGCCGGGTGGGAAGCACTATTGGGCGATGAAGGTGTCGCCAATGTGTCGGACTATGTACTGGTACTTGGAACTCCTGCAACAGAAGGGCATCCAGGACAGGCGCAGTTCGCCCAGGTCTGTGCTGCCTGTCATGGTCCGCAAGGCATGGGAAATCCTTTGCTTGGTGCACCCAACCTGACAGACGATGACTGGCTTTATGGCGGTGATATTGAGGCAATCCGTCACAGTGTCCGCAATGGACGTAACGGTTATATGCCTGCCTTTGGCGACCGGCTGGATGATATGCAGATTCGTCTCCTTGTTGCCTGGCTCACACGTAATTGATCTGATAGCGGCCTGAAAAGGCCGCTTCCTTTACCATTCACGCCTTTTGACGGTAGACTTGCCGTTTTTGATTCTCCTGTTCATTCACCTGTCTCCTGACAGGCTAATTCGTTCTCTCTCCAGGAAGGCTTTCATGAAGAAATTGTTTGTTTCGCTGCTTGGCATGTTTCTTGTTTCTGTGGGTAGCACCGTCTTTGCCCAAACCAGCAGTCCTCAATTGATGTCAGACATATCAGACATAGTAGTGGAATACCCGGGTATTACCGACAGGGAGGCCATGGTAGTCCTTGAGTTCACGGTGGATGCTTCAGGGCAGCCCACTGATTTTGAGGTTGTGGATGGCTTCTACGATCAACGCTTCGTGGATGCGACCATTGATGCCGTGGGCTCGGCGGTATTCAGTCCTGCAATGAGTAATGGCGAAGCCGTGGCCTGGCCGGGTTACCGATTAACAAGCCGTTTTATCATTGAGGACCTGTTCAACACCGTCCAGCCTGGATTCAGTTCAGCGATCAGGAATATTGAAAATGACATGGCTGCCGGAAAGTATGAGCAGGCAGAAAGACAGGCTTTGGCACTCAAGGCTGAAGGCGTACGCTATTTTTATGAACATGCCTATGTCAATCTGCGACTGTCGGAAATCTACCTTCTTCAGGGCCGGTTGCAGGAAGCCGCAGTAGCTAATTCCCAGGCTGTTCTTTCCTACCGGAATGGGGAACAGAAAAATTATGGACTGGATAGTGCCAAACTGGTGGATTCATTCAATATTCAGACCGTCGGCCAATTTGTTTCCAATGAATTCTTCAATGGCATGGATACCAATGCCTCGGTCATGATGGATATTGATACCCATGAGCCGGCATCGACAAGACGCCCACCCCATCTGCGCAGTGGCCTGCGATATTCCAGCCAGGGAAGTGACCTGGGTGACAAGGCGACTATGGATATTCTCAATGCCGGGCTCATGACTGATGCACTTCAGGCAGCGGTCCAGATTCATGCCCGGTTGGGGCAGATACGGTCTGCTAAAAAGGCCTATGAGCGTTATGCAGATCTGAATCCCCGTATTCCGGAAATTCTTGATCAGATCAATGCGCTGGTTGATCAGAGTCTGGAAGCTGGATCTCCGCTGCAGTCACGCCACCAGGTACATGCCGGTGATTCGCTGTTTTTCCCCTGGCGGAGGATTTTTACCGTAGCCAATGTAGCGGACGGACAACTGACCTCGGTAGACTTTCAGTGTGAACGTCGAAAAATACGTCTGGCCTTTCAGGTGGGGGCCGAGTGGCAGATCCCGGACAGTTGGGGAAACTGCGCCCTGCGTTTTCGGGGAGAAGAGGGTACTCGGTTCGACATCATCGAATTTGAGTGAGCCAAACAGGGTTTCATAAACGGTTTAAGCATCAGTCTGGCATTGTTTCTGGTCTTTATTCTATGAAAAACCATTATTTTTCAAGGGGTTTTCACTATCCTGAATGAATACGGGGACTGCCATCAGGCAGGATTTGCTGTACACTATGGACCCTCTGAAAGAGCTAGATTTATTCACCCAACAACAAGCGCCTGTCATGGCGACAATGGAGATTTTTCATGGCGATCGAACTGCCTCCTTTACCTTATGCCCAGGATGCCCTGGAACCCCATATTTCCAAAGAGACTCTGGACTACCATTACGGCAAACACCACAACACCTATGTTGTTAAACTCAATGGCCTGATTGACGGTACGCCGGAAGCAGATAAAAGCCTGGAAGAAATCGTCAAGAGTTCTTCAGGTGGTGTGTTCAACAACTCTGCACAGGTATGGAACCATACTTTTTACTGGCACTGCCTGAGCCCCAACGGTGGCGGAGAGCCTTCCGGTGCTGTCGCTGATGCCATCAATAGCGCCTTCGGCTCATTTGATGAATTCAAGGCCAAGTTCACTGACAGTGCTGTTAACAACTTCGGTTCCGGCTGGACCTGGCTGGTGAAAAATGCCGACGGTAGCCTGGCTATAGTGAATACTTCCAATGCAGCAACACCACTGACTGATGATGGTGTGACACCGCTGCTCACTGTTGATGTGTGGGAGCATGCCTATTACATCGACTACCGAAATGTTCGCCCGGATTACATGGCAGCATTCTGGAATCTGGTGAATTGGGACTTTGTCTCCAGTAACCTGGGGTAAACCCATCATGGTACCCGTCAAAAAAAAGACTGTCATTGACAGTCTTTTTTTTGTTCTAAGATTTACAAAAACCCTTGAGAATTGACAGATAGAAGTTAATGGTAGCGTCAAAGACGAATCTCTTTCAGACTTTCCTCAGTGACCTTTTTGTGCAGAAGGGCGCTGATGCTGTGGTGAATCAGCTCAGCTTCCTGACAGGCGCCATTGTTATTACCCACAATGGTGTGGTTATTGCTGCTGACCGAAAATTTACCAAACTGGTTGGTTATTCCAAAAAGTCGCTGGTGGGAATGACAGCGTTTCAATTGATTTCCGCTGATGAAATTGCCGACATGGAAACACGTTTTGCCAGGGAAAATATCAGCCACTATTCTCTCAAGTTGCTAACCAGGAGCAAGGAGATCAGACATGGCTTGTCGCTCCCCTGAGCTTTGTTGCTGAAGGCGAAACCTATCGTGTAGCCGAGTTTGTTGATATCACGCTATTGAACAACACATTACAGCAACTAACTGAAGAAGAGATCAAATTCAGGGCAGTGTTTGAGCAGGCCGCGGTTGGCATTGCCAGGGTATCCCTTCAGGGCGATTGGCTGGAAGTCAATTCTCGACTTAGTGACATACTGGGCTATTCCAAGAAGGAATTATTGCAGCTTACATTTCAGGATATCACTTATCCGGAGGACCTGTTGCCGGATCTGGAACTGGTCAATGAGATGCTGACCGGAAAACGTCAACGCTATTCGATGGAGAAGCGATATTTTCATAAATCCGGCAAGGTGATCTGGGCATATCTCACCGTATCATTAATCAGGGACAAATCGGGTATTCCACAATATTTTGTATCAGTGATTGAAGATATCAACTACAAGAAGCATGTCGAGTACCAACTCAGGTACAAGGCTTCCCATGACCATTTGACAGGTCTTCTGGTGCGTCCGATCTTTACCGAACAACTCACGGTCGAACTCAACAGATGTCGTCGGTACAAGAGAGAACTGTCACTTATCATGCTGGATATAGATAATTTCAAGAGCGTCAATGATAGCCATGGTCATGCAGTAGGAGATGAGGTGCTCAAAAAGTTTTCCAGGGTGCTCAAAGACAATGTGCGTGAAATAGACTGTATTTGTCGCTTCGGGGGAGAGGAATTCATTATATTGCTGCCGGAAACTTCAGCCGAATCAGCGCAATTATTTGCTGAGCGTATACTTGGGCAAATACAAAAAATTCGGATTAAAGCCCGTAGGAAAAACATTCGCATTACGGCAAGTATCGGAGTGGTGTCCTATCCCCGGCATTATAAAAGTCTTAACCGGTTACTCTCTGCGGCAGACGAAGCCATGTACCAGGCTAAAAGCGCAGGTAAAAACAGGGTAGTTACAGCCAATAGCTAATTCATAATGTCCTGTTGAATTCAGGCAAACCCTAGAGCGCTGATGACATGATAATGTCATTGATGCGCTGGAACCGCTCAATATTCAGCGCTGGATGCATAACCCCCGCTGTGAGACAGGCAAATGATATATCCCATTCCGGATCAACCCAGATCAGGGTGCTGCCTGCCCCGTAGTTGCCATAGGCGCCCGCGCTGGACAATGTCCCTCCATAGATTGATGGACAGACCTTCTCACCCCTGAGTCCAAAACCCAGGCCTATATAGGCAGGATAGGGTTCCCAGCCATGGTTGATGGCTATTCCCTTGTACAGTTCGTTGGGCTTGTCCTCTGTCCAGTTGGTCGTGGCCAACTCAATCATGGCTGGGGAGACAATCCGATTTCCATCAAGACTGCCGCCCTGGCGATACATCTCGGTAAAACGATAGAGATCCGGTACTGTTGAGACAGCCCCTACCCATGGCATTTCTGCCTTTTCATCAGCAAAGGCTCCCTGGGGATGATCAGGCAGGTTGCTGGAGCGATGCTCCTGGGGAGGCTTGCCGCGGAAATCGGGAAAGATGTGTCTATCTTTCAGATCCTTGCGCACACCGATTGAGGTGTCTTTCATCCCAAGTGGAGTCAGGACTTCATCCTGCAGGAGTTCCCGGTAACTTCTACCCTGGGGATCGCAGCGACGTACCGCTTCGCCCATCAGTGCATGATGCACCAATGGTGAGTAATGGACTCTTTCACCGGGTGGCTCCAGGGAACGAATATTCTGGCAGATGGCTTCAATAATCTGGTCCAGTTTGTCGATGGTCATATCCGCTTTTGGGATCCAGACAGGTGGCAACCCGGATGAATGCGTCAACAGGTGGTAGAAATTGATGGTTTCACGCTGACCGCCCTTGAACTCCGGGATGATGTCACTGACCCGGGTCGTCAGGGCAAACTGTCCCAGCTCAATGGCTCGGAAAACCAGGGTATTGGTAAATGCCTTGGTCAGGGAAAACAGTGAAAACACCGAATCGGTTTGCAGGGGAATTTTGTGTTCCTGATCGCCCCAGCCGATGGCTTCCAGCATGCCAAGTTCACCATGGCGTCCTACCGCAATAACGGCGCCAAAATACTTGTCATCCTCAATGTCTTTTTCAATAACAGATTTAAGGTGGGCCAGGCGATCAGGGTCCAGACCGGAAGCAGAGTGGGACATAGTGTTACTTTCTCTTGTGTTTGTATGATTCAAAGGATGTGAATAAAAACGTAAGCCTAGCACAAACCGCTAGCTTTTCGGGATGCTCCAGCGTCCAAGTATGGACTCATGATCCTGGTTTTTAGTGTGTACACCATGCGGGGTGGTAGACGGGGTTTTATTCAGCAGCGGAAAAGCTCCGGCCTGAGGGATATCGGCTATGTTCTGGAAGCTGTTGCGGGCCTGGTTATGAGGGTGCCCGGGTGCTTCTGCCAGGCTCAATACCGGACCAATGCAGACATCGTCGTTGGCAAAGTATGTCATCCATTCATCGCGGGTTTTGCCTGAGAAAAATGTCTCCAGTTCAGTGATACGCGACGGCCAGGAATCCCGATCCCACTGACTGGTAAGCCATTCATCATGCAGGTCTGCCTTGGCAATAAAAGCCTTGTAAAAGGGTGGTTCGATACAGGCCAGACTGACCCATTTCCCATCGGCACACTGGTAGACATTGTAGAAAGGGGCAGCGCCGTCAATGACATTGCTCTCCCGGGTATCTTTCCAGGCACCTACAGCAAAATCACCATAAATCATGTTCATCAACGAGATAACGCCATCGGTCATGGCAGCATCGACGACCTGACCCTCCCCGGATCGGGTGGCATGATGCAGGGCGGCCAGGATGCCCATCACCAGGTACATGGCACCGCCACCAAAGTCGGCGACCAGGTTCAGGGGGATGGCGGGTTTTTCGGTCGTTCCCATGGCATGCAGGGCACCTGTCAGTCCCAGGTAATTGATGTCATGACCTGCCAATCGGGAAAGGGGACCAGTTTGTCCCCAACCGGTAATGCGTCCATAGACCAGGGACGGATTCAGGGCCAGAAGCTCGTCGGGACCCAGTCCCAGGCGTTCCATGACACCAGGACGAAATCCTTCAATCAGGATGTGGGCCTTGCCAGCCAGGGCTTTCGCCGTGTTGAGGCCATCGTCACTTTTCAGGTCAAGCACTATGGAAGATCTGCCGCGGGATTCCACATCTTCCGGTTTGTAATCCGGACCGGCTTCGCGATCTATGCGAACGACATCGGCACCGAGATCGGCCAGCAGCATGCCAGAGAAAGGAGCAGGACCAAGGCCGGCAAATTCGAGAACGCGAATGTCAGAGAGGGGGCCGGGATGTTTCTTGGGCATGGGTGTGCTTACCTGAGAGTTTTTTTAAGGACGCAGGATGCAAGATACAAGATACAGGATACAAGGGAAACTTTTTGGTTTTGTCAGACACCGAGAGTTTGACAAAGTTTTGCAGTGGAAGAATGTGGTTGGAAGAGATAAAAAAATAAAAGGATAAAAGGAAAAAAGGTGAGCAGTTCAGGTTAGGGATCGATACAGGGACACAAGGATACAAGGATACAGGGATACAGGGATACAAGGATACAAGGATACAAGGCAGACAGTTCTCTTGTTCTGCCGTAGGTCGGCAAAGCGCAGCGTATGCCGACAGAAAAGCGGGATAGATGTTTAAGGATAAAGATAAAGGTCTGCATTTCGTAGGCCAAAAGAGTTCCGCAGGACCGTTATCTGGCGCAGGAGCTTTCAGATTTATTGAAAAGCTCAAATAAAAACCCTTGACGAAAAATCTCAGGCGAACCATCCTGCCTTTAGCCTTTAGCCTTTAGCC
>CAZDCK010000050.1:0-10605 GCA_964503965.1 uncultured Enterobacteriaceae bacterium
GCCTTTTAGCCTTTTAGCCTTTTAGCCTTTTAGCCTTTTAGCCTTTTATCCCTTAATCAATTGTTATTCTGGTGCCATGACTGACATGATCCGACGCGCGTCTTTTTCCCGGTGTGGACAATACCGTTATGCCTTGTGGCGGGAATGGGATTCCACATTGCCGCAGGTGTTGTTTATCGGTTTGAACCCCGCTACCGCCGATGCGGAGAAAGAGGACAACACCATGCGGCGATGCCTGTATTATGCAAAGTCGTGGGGCTACGGCAGCATGGCAGTGGGCAATCTTTTTGCCTTTCGTACCACGTGGCCCACAGAATTGAAGAAGGCACCGGACCCGGTAGGCAAGTACAATGACCGCTGGCTGGGTAAATTATCAGTCAATGCAAATCTTGTTGTTGCCATGTGGGGAAACGATGGTAGTTTTCTCGGCAGGGCAGGAAAAGTCATCCGACGCTTTCCCGACCTGCATTGTTTCAAGCTCACAGCCCAGGGACAGCCTCACCATACACGCGGGCTGCCCAACGGATTGAAACCACGACCCTTGGGGATAATAAAAAATTAATGAACAAAGACCGCCCTTACCTCCTTTTACAGAAGAGACTGCCAGGAAAAAAGTCCAGGCGGCCGAAGATGCCTGGAACAATCGTAACCCGGAAAAGGTCTCCATGGCCTATACACCGGACAGCCAGTGGCGTAACCGCAGCGAATTTCTCAATGGGCGGGAAGAGATCCAGGCCTTTCTGGAACGCAAATGGGCAAAGGAACTCGACTATCGGCTCATCAAGGAGCTATGGGCATTTACGGATAACCGGATAGCAGTTCGGTTTGCCTATGAATGGCATGATGAAACAGGGCAGTGGTTTCGATCGTACGGCAACGAAAACTGGGCATTTGATGAGAATGGATATATGGCCGTTCGGCGGGCCAGTATTAACGACCTCCCGATTGCGGAACAGGACCGGAAATTTCATTGGACGTTAGGACCGCGCCCACCCGGCCATCCCTCACTCACCGAGCTCGGTCTTTAGTCGTTCTCTTTGCAGTAGCTACTGCAAATATGATGGTCCCTGAATATTTAATCGGCCCAGGAGCGATCGGTAATTTTTCCTACAAACCCTTCTTCCCCATCAGCTTCCGTTTGCCGGTGAGACCACTTGTACTTAACATGCTGCAGAAACTTGGTATGCCATGACGCACTCACTTCCTTGCGTTCACGCCAGTACAGTACAAACTCGGGAATAAGTTCGCGGGCAAAAGTCTGGTCGATATTGGCCATCTCCAGCACCTCAAAAACGCCATCGCTGGGACGGTAATCTTCCGGGAGAAGTTTGGGAGTGGAATCATGTTCCAGTGCGGCTTCATATTTTGCCCACTGCCTGCGCACATGGGCAATGAATTTCGTATTCCAGGTGCTGGTCTTGAGGCCAGTTTCACGCCAGTAGAGAACGAATTCAGGCACGGCGTCTTCGATAAAGGTGTGGTTTATCCCGGCATGCTCAAGAATGCTGAAGGCGTCGGCACTGGGCTGCCATTGCTCTGACATGACCGCCTCAAGTTCCTTGAGACCTTTGTGGCTGCGGTTATTTTCCCATTCCCTCAGGATGTATTTGTAGAAGGTGTTGTGCCATGAATACTGAATGCGTTTGCGTTCCTGCTGGCTGATGACAAACAGGCGTACATGTTCATCAATAAAATGGCCGGGAATTCCCCGTTGTGCGCAAAGCCGATAGAGGTCATCACTGGGTTGCCAGTTGTCAGGAATGGGAGTGGCCTGGCCGGAGGATGTTTGCTGGTAGGGGTTGGCTGACCGGAGAGCTGTCCGTACCGGTTCAGCTGGTTGTCTGGTAGACGGAGATGGTCCGGGATCTGCAGTAGCCTGGTTAATGGCTATACGAAATCGCCGGGGTTTGCTGGCAGAGCTATCTACCTGCACCAGGCCTTTTTCCAGCAGGCTTTGCTGCACACGCCGCAAGGTGACCTGGTCCCAGAATGGCATGGATGTAATCAGCATCTCCTGGTCCACTTCCAGCCACTGCAGGCCATCCCGATAACTGGAGGGCAGTCGTACCAGCATCTCACTTATTACATGCAGCATGACGGCTTCTTCCAGCCCGATGGTCGCTGCCAGGGTAGGAGAAATCAGCAGGGGTCTTTCCGGAATAAGGGATGAACTCATAGAGCGTCCAGTGCCTCACTGAGTTTGCTGACGGCGATCACCTGCATGCCTTCAATCTTTTTCTTCGGGGCATTGGCTTTGGGCACGATGGCTCGGCTGAAGCCATGTTTGGCGGCTTCCTGCAAACGTTCCTGGCCACTGGGTACCGGGCGGATTTCACCGGCCAGGCCGACTTCACCAAATACCACCAGTTCTCTGGGAAGCGCCTTGTCCTGGAAGCTGGAGACCATTGCCAGAAGCAGTGACAGGTCGGCACTGGTTTCATTGACTTTTACACCACCAACCACATTGACGAAGACATCCTGGTCAGACATGAACAGTCCCCCGTGGCGATGCAATACAGCGAGTAGCATTGCAACACGGTTGTTATCGACACCCACGGCAACGCGCCGGGGATTACCATACTGGCTGGCATCTACCAGAGCCTGGATTTCTACCAACAGGGGGCGTGTACCTTCCCACAGAACCACAACCAGACTGCCGGGAGAAATCTCCTCTGTGCGCGCCAGGAATATGGCAGACGGATTCTTCACTTCTTTCAGGCCGGTGCCGGTCATGGCGAACACCCCCAGTTCATTCACTGCCCCGAACCGGTTTTTCTGGCCACGCAAGGTGCGGTAACGACTGTCATCGTTACCCTCAAGCATCATGAAGCAGTCAATCATATGTTCCAGAACCTTGGGTCCTGCCAGGCTGCCTTCCTTGGTGACATGGCCGACGAGGAACAGGGCCGTCCCGGTCTGCTTGGCATACTGAATCAGGTAGGCAGCGCATTCGCGTACCTGGCTGACGCTACCGGGGGCAGAAGCCACATCGGCGGAATACATGACCTGAATGGAGTCCACCACGATGATTTTTGGTTTGCATTCCTGGGCGATCTGCGTGATCTCCTCAATATTGGTTTCCGCCAGTATTTTCAGGTTGTCCATGGGCAGGCCAAGCCGCTTGGCACGCATGCCTACCTGTTGCAGGCTTTCCTCACCGGTGACATACAGAGCTTCCATGGTTTCTGACAGCTGGCACATTACCTGCAGCAGCATTGTACTTTTACCGGCCCCGGGGTTACCGCCTATGAGCACGGCAGAACCAGGTACCAGGCCGCCACCCAATACCCGATCGAATTCATTGATGGTTGTGGTGAAGCGCGGTTGCTCTTCCAGGTTCACGGCACCAAGCGTCTGTACGCCGGAGCCCGCCACGCCGGCATCACCGCTAATGCCTTTCTGTTTGAAATTCTTTGGTGCAGAAGGGGTGGTAGCCACGCCAAGGGAAATCCTCGTGAGGGTATTCCATTCACTGCAGGCAAGACACTGCCCCTGCCACTTGGCATATTCGGCACCACAGTCACTGCAGACATAGGCTGTTTTGGTCTTGGCCATAACTCAAACGTACTCGAAAGGGACCCGGCGAGAGATACTGCAGGTCAGATTGTAGGAAAGAATGCCGGTTTTCGCCGCCACTTCATCTAGGGATAAATCTTTCCCCCACAAAGTAGCCAGGTCTCCCACACTGGCATCCATGTTGCTCAGGTCTACGGCCAGCATATCCATGGATACGCGCCCGACAGTCTGTGTTCGTTGTCCATTCACCATGACCGGGGTGCCATTGGGTGCGTTGCTGGGATAACCGTCGGCATAACCGATACTGACAATGCCGATACGCATATCATGCGGGCAAATGAACTGGGAACAGTAACCCACATTGTCTCCCTGTCTGAGATTTTTTACGGCAATGATTCTAGCCTTCAGGGTCATCACCGCCTGTAGGTTAAAGCTGTCCCGGCGTAACCCTTCTTGAGCGAAACCAAAAGGGGAGCTGCCATAAAGCATGATGCCGGGCCTGGCCCAGGTACTGCCAGTGTCCAGCGAAGAAAGTATCCCGGAAGATGAGGGGATGCTCGTAGCCGGACAATCAGTCACCATATCTGCTTCAACGTTCCTGAAAGCCTTGAGCTGCTGCAGATTCAGGGACGAATCCGGGAGGCTGGAATTGGCCAGGTGGGTCATCATGACCACCCTTTTTGTGTAGGGGCGGTTCAACAGTGCCCGGTAAGCTGCCGCAAAGTCCTGCGGTGGGATACCCAGGCGGCCCATCCCGGAATCCATTTTCAGCCAGAAGGTCAGCGGTTTTTTGATAGCCATACTGGAAAGGTTTTCATCGAGAATGACGAGCTGTTCAGCGGAGTGGACGACCAGTTGAAAGCCTTCTTGAGTGACCGGCTTCAGGTCTTCGGCTGTCATCAGGCCCTGCAGAATCAGAATGGGCTTGTCAGTTCCGGTATGTTTAAGGGTGAGCGCCTCGTTGACATCAGTCACACCAAACAGGTCTGCATCATCCAGTGCCCCGGCGGCCTGCTCCAGGCCATGGCCATAGGCGTTTGCTTTAATGACAGCCGCTACCTTGCCCGGGCCGGCATGAGACCTGGCTATACGAAAATTGTGCTGAAGGGCCTTGAGGTCAACGCTCGCAAGGACTCTGTGAACAGACACCCCGGTCAATCCTCGTCAAAGGGCATCTCGTCGTCGAAGTCAGCCGGTGGTGGTGCGCTGGTGCTTCCGGCACTGGCGGAAGGGGCCATGGCAGCCTGTCCGTAGCTACCTGAAAAGCCACCCTGGCCAAAATCGTCGTTGAGGGGCATGTAGTTTTCAAACCGAGTGTATTTACCGATAAAGCTGAGCAGCTTGGTGCCAATAGGGCCATTACGTTGTTTACCGATAATGATTTCGGCAACGCCCTTGTGTTCTGTGTCTTCGTTGTAGACCTCATCACGATAGACAAACATGATGACGTCCGCATCCTGCTCGATGGCGCCAGACTCACGGAGGTCTGACATAACCGGTCGTTTGTTCGGGCGCTGCTCCAGCGAGCGGTTGAGCTGGGAAAGGGCGATGACAGGACAGTCAAACTCTCTGGCCATGGTTTTCAGAGACCGTGAAATTTCTGAAATCTCATTGGTGCGGCTTTCGTTTGAACCCTTGATCTGCATGAGCTGCAGGTAGTCCACCATGATCATGCCAATGTGCCCGTGTTCACGCCAGATTCGGCGAGCCCGTGAGCGCATTTCCAGTGGGCTGAGCCCCGGCGTGTCGTCAATGAACAGTGGCTTGTTCTTGATCTTGCTGACGGCAGTGGTCAGTTTGTCCCAGTCTCCTTCCTCCAGTTGGCCGTTACGCATGTGTGTCTGGTCAATCTTGCCTATGGACGACATCATGCGGATCACCAGGCTTTCCGAAGGCATCTCCAGGCTGAAGACCACAACCGGGCTGTCGGTGTTGAGGATGGCATTTTCCACCATGTTCATGGCAAAACTGGTTTTACCCATGGAAGGGCGACCGGCAACAATGACAAGGTCGGACTTCTGCATGCCCGAGGTCATTTCATCCAGATCCTTGAAGCCTGTGGTCAAGCCGGTAATGGCACCTTTGGCTTCAAAAAGCTTGTCGATACGCGCCAGGGCATCATCGACGATAGGGCTGACAATGCGGGGTCCACCGTCTCGAGGACGGTCATCGGCAATCTTGAATACCTGCTTCTCGGCAAGGTCCAGCAGTTCTTCCGTATCCCGGCCATCGGGGTTGAAGGCGTTTTCGGAAATGGTATTGGCGGCGGAGATCAGCTTTCTCTGGATGGCCCTTTCTCGGATGATATTGGCATAGGCACGGATATTGGCGGAACTGGGTGAACCTTCAGCCAGTTCACCGAGATAATCCACACCGCCCACATTGTCGAGGTTGTTGGCATTGTCCAGGGCCTCTGACAGGGTAACAAGATCAATGGGGTTGCTGGCACTGGCCTGATGCTGCATGGCCTGGTATATCAGCCGGTGTTCGGTGCGGTAAAAATCTTCGGGGATAATGATTTCAGCGACGTCATGCCACACACTGTTGTCCAGCATCAAGGCACCAAGGACAGACTGCTCTGCATCAATGGAATGCGGGGGCAGTTTCAGGTGCATCGCTCGATTCTGCGGATTGTCCGGAATCTTGTTGTCGCTGAAAGGTGAGTCGGCCATCAGGTTATCTATTTTGTTGCCAGGGGGGTGCTAAAAAGGTTGCTCCCCATATCTGGACAGGGCTGACAATGGTACCCCATCAACGTCAGAGCGGCATCAGTTTTTACGGTCCAAAAGTCACTTTTTGCGCTAAAAACAGGCTACCAAAAACCATCCACAGGTCATCCACCACTCGCTCACAGGTAGAACACAGCTTGCCCATCCGGGTACTTCTCTGGATTGCAAGCCGGCCATATTTATTTATGAGGATGTCCCATGGATGCGCCGGTTTTGCGAGGAGACTCAAACAATAGGTATTTATGGGCCCAGGTGGGCCCGGTATATGTTTTATGGCCCCAAAATTAACGTTAGGCTGGCGTTAACGTAACAGTTTGGAACTGTTAAGTTGCTATTTTGATTCACATTTCCTGCTTACAGTAGCGGGCATAGCTAAATCAAGACAGGCTGGCAGTTGCCAGCCTCCAGCTGAACCTTTGAACAACTGAAGTAAACAATATATTACCCTGGGAAGTAATCATGCCTTTTCGATTTTGTCGTAGAAACCGCCGACTGGCCCTGGCTGTCACCTCAATTATTGTTTCTTTAAATACTGCAGAACTTTTAGCCCAGAACAGCCAGGCGATTGAGGAAATCGTGGTCTTTGGCCGAAACCAGGACCTGGTCGGTACGGCTGAGGCCGCCAGTGAGGGATCGGTGAGCGGGGCAGATCTGCTGGTGAAGCCATTGTTCAAGACAGCTGAACTGCTGGAGTCCATGCCGGGAATGGTGGCGGTTCAGCACTCAGGAAGCGGTAAAGCCAATCAGTATTTTTTGCGGGGTTTTAACCTGGACCATGGAACCGACTATTCGGTAATGGTTGATGGCATGCCCATGAACCTGCGAAGCCATGGGCATGGTCAGGGTTATCTGGATGTGAACGGTCTGATCCCTGAAACCGTGGAGCGAATTGATTATCGCAAAGGGCCTTACCGGGCCGATATGGGGGATTTTTCCATGGCCGGCGCATCGATGATCAAGACCATTGACCGCCTGGATGACAATTTTGTCACCCTGGGCAGTGGAGAGTTTGGATGGCGCAGACTGGCCGGTGGGGTAACCCATGAAACACAGGATAGTTCACTGACCTTTATCGGTGAATATAAACAGAATGATGGGCCTTGGCAGAAGGAGGAGGATCTCAATCACCTGGCCCTATGGACAAAATACTCCCGGTATATGGATTTTGGCAACCTTATGGTGACCCTGTCTGGATACGAGGCTGACTGGGATCCCACTGAACAGATTCCGGAACGGGCATTTGGGACAGCAGCCTGTCCGGATGAATTCTGCGCCCTTGATCCTACAGCAGAGGGCGAGACGTCACGGTGGATCCTCACAAGCGAACTGACAGGAGAGGATTGGGCAGCGACTCTTTATGGCCAGCTTTATGACTGGACCATGTCATCCAACCCCACCTATGACTACCAGATTAACCAGTTCGACAAACGCTGGACCATTGGCGGCAAGTTCAACAAGACCCTGATTGATGAAATGCGCTTCACCCTCATCGGGGGGGGAGATTTTCGTCATGATGATGGTAGCCGGATTGGGGTTGAGCACACCGATCGAGGGGTTTATGTTGAAGATATAGGCGCCAATGCAATTGAAGAAACATCTTACGGTACTTACCTGGAAGCTACCTGGCATGCCACCAATACCTTACGGGTAATAGGCGGAGTACGTGCTGACTATTTTGATTTTCAAACCTCTGCCCTGAATAGTCTCAGTGTCAGTGGTACCGATTCAGATACCCAGGTTTCACCGAAAATGGCTTTGGCCTGGAATGCCCTGGATGACCTGGAACTGTATGCCAACTGGGGGCGCGGATTTCACTCCAATGACGCCCGTGGTGTTGTCAATTCGATTGATCCTGTGCCGGGACTTTCCCAGGGTACCGGTAAGGAACTGGGGGGGCGATGGACGGTTGGCGATTTCAAGTTCACGGCGACTTACTGGTGGCTGGATCAGGACAGCGAGCTGATATTTGTTGGTGACTCCAACTCCGTTGAACCCAAGGGTGCATCGGAGCGTGACGGCTATGAATTCACCCTGTTCTGGCAACCAGCGACATGGCTTGGTATTGATGCGGTATATACCCACAGTGATGCCCGCTACGTGAATAATCCTGAGGGAGATTTCGTCGAGCAGGCCGTGGAGGAAGCCGGGCAGATTGGAATCTCTGCCAGTCGTAATGATTGGGACCTGGCCCTGCGACTACGTTATCTGGGGCCTTATGCCCTGACTGCTGACAATACGCAGCGTTCCGAATCCCTGACCATGGTCAGTGTGCGTGGTGCCTGGCACTGGAATAATCTCACTGCTTTCGCGGAAGTCATCAATCTGATGGATACTGACAAGAAGGAGATCGTCTATTATTACCCTGCCTATGCGGCAGGGCTTGATCCTGCAGGTCAGACCTCAGAGGATATTGACTGTGATGTCCTCGACTGTACTATCAGTCGTGCTACAGTCCCCGGCAACGTCCGCCTGGGCCTGGCCTATAAATTCTGATAATTGCCCTGATTCCAGAACCGGCCTCCCCAAGGGGCCGGTTTTTTTGTCTCTTTGATACCTGTTCCAGCCAACTGCGCCCACTATTGATCGGTGTTCCAGCGATCATCAATAGGCTTTAATTTAACGTTAATTTTCATGCCCCCTATAAAATATTCCGTGTCGTTTGATTACCAGTAGATAAGATCAGGTATGGATCCTGCTATGCCCTGATTATGGGTAATAATGTGTTATCAGGATAATAATCCATTGATATCAATAGGATAGTGACGTTAATCCTGGTTAAAAATAGTTCTCATCATCTCTCGCCCTTCGAAATTAACGTTAATATTTTGCTTGAATTGCTGATGAAAATCGGCAAAATGCCCACTCCTTCAGAAATACAGAATTGTGATGACAACTATTGCGCCAGAAGAACTCCATGCGTTGACACAGCGCATCATTAATAGCGGTGTGCTGGGTCGATCTAAGACCTATGGGGCTATTTTGAAATACCTGGTGGAGTGCTCTCTTAAAGGGGAAACTCCCAAGGAAGCGGCTATAGCCGTTGATGTGCTAGGTCGGGAAGGAGATTTTGATGTTTCCAAGGACTCTATTGTCAGGGTGCATATCTACCACCTTCGTAACAAGCTCAGTAACTTTTACGAGCGTCTGGGACGGGAAGAGACACACCGAATCGATATTCCCAAGGGGCAATACACGATTGTGGTACGCCCTAATGTGGCTGAACCGACCCGGGACAACGAGATGCAGAGGGAGGTAACCGGGAAACAAGTTTATCCATATTTACTGTGGGCGGTCGGCATCATCGTTTTCATTTTGGGATTTTTGCTTTTCCTGAATCTTGATGATGCCCGGACATCTTCAGATTCATCGCTGGAAACAGTAAATTTTGTTCCGGCTGCATCAGCGCAGCAACCCTGGCAAGCCATTCTTGATGATGACCTGCCGATCTTGCTGGTGATTGGCGATTACTATATCTTCGGTGAGCTTGATGAGCAGGGGAATGTGGCGCGCATGGTGCGTGAATTCAATATCAATTCCCCGGAAGACCTGGACCGTTTTCAGAGGGAAGTGCCTGAAAATGCCGGTGACTTCTATAATCTGGACCTGAGTTATATCCCGGTCAGTGTGGCTGCTGCCATGGCTCACATCATGCCCATGCTTCAGACGAAATCTTCACGGGTGGAAGTGAAATTAATGTCTGACATGGAAACAGCAGACCTGGCTTCCAGTCATATCATATACATTGGCTATCTGAGTGCCGTTGATACGCTCCTTGATCTCATGTTTGCCGATTCAGGTCTTTCCATTGGCTCTACCTACGATGAGCTGATAAACCTGGATACCAATGAGTATTACGTGGGTTCTTCCGGGTTATCCGGGGATGAGAGTTTCCGGGATTATGGTCTTGTAACAACCTTTCCGACCCCGAATGGCAATCAATTCCTGTTGATCGCTGGCATGCGTGATGAGGGCCTGACAAATGTATCCCGCCAGATCACGACCCTCTCCGATATGGAATCCCTGCAGATGACTCTCGGTAGTGAGGGCATGGACCACTTCGAAGCCTTGTACGAAGTGGTTGGATTCGATAATACGAACTTCGGGGGAGAACTGGTGTACTCCCGGTCACTTGATACAAAGGTGATCTGGGAAACCCGGTTGATCAGTCAGTGATATCGATACGGGAGGCAGGAGACAGGATACAAGAGGAAATATTCGGGTTAGCCGGAGGGATAGTGTTTAGCTGACCATCAAACTCAAGAATAAGTCCAAATAAAACCCTTGACGGTTAATCTCAGGCGAACGATCCTGCCCTTTATCCCTTTATCCCTTTATCCCTTTATCCCTTTATCCCTTTATC
>CAZDCK010000051.1:0-10464 GCA_964503965.1 uncultured Enterobacteriaceae bacterium
CCCACCCTGTTGGAGCTGCTCTGGTGAATAAGCAGATTGCCATCCCGGGTCACCCACATATTCCTTACGATTCCCACACCGGATGGGATAGCCCAACTCTGGAAAGTCTCCGTTTCCGGGTCAAAACGAACCAGCGCATCCGGACGCATCCCCGACTCGTTGTACCAGACCTTGTCATCAATAACGGCCAGGGCATAAGGATGTGATGAGGCACCACTGGGTGAATCCCATTGACGGATACTGCCAGTAGCGGGATCCAGGCGGCCAATTTTCCCCTGGGTTGAGTTCACAAACCAGACTATTCCCTCACTGTCCAGACCCAATCGCCGTACCCGGGAAGCTTCATTGGGAATATCATAATAACGGATGGCCATGGTTTCCGGATCCAGGGCCCCAATCTTGTTTGTCCCGTTAAAGGCGACCCAGACAGTCCCGTTACTGGCAACCTGTATACCATAGGGGCGCGGCTCTGATTCAACTTCAGTGAGTTCACCGGTTTCCGGATCCAGCCGGCCCAGCATGCCTGCTCCCTGGGCCGTAAAGTAAAGATTGCCATTAGGATGGAAAGTGGCCGAATGAGGATCCCTGGCCTGGGTATTGTATTCAGTGATCAGCCCTGTTTCCGGATCAAGCATGCCGATAGTGGCGTTGCTGTTGCCTGTATACCATATATTGCCCTTTTCATCGGGTACAATACTGTGGGGCCTGGCAGCAATAGGAAGCCTGTATTCCTCCATCTCACCGGTCTGTGGATCGAGCCGCCCCACCAGGCTTGCCCACATGCCTGTCCACCAGATAGAGCCGTCTGGCGCCTCAACAGGGTCCCTTGAACGTTGCCCCAGCGTGGGCACGATCCATTCCCTGATGGTAATTTCCGTATCCCCGGGAATCAGTGTGGGGCTCCTGGAGGGATCTGCAGGGAAATGTTCCGTCAGGTACTCGGCAATCGTATCCGCCTGGGCATCAGAAATATCCACCATGGTCGAAAACAGGTGCTTCCACTCATCAGGAGAGTCATAGCCGGCTGAACGCGCGATATTGAAAGCGCTATGGCAATTGTAGCAAGCCAGTTCAACGAGCTGTTTCCCCTCACCCTCGGGTAGCTGGGGTACCTGGAAGCCGGGTGGTTGGGCCTGACTATTTGCTGTCAGGAAAAACAGGATTCCTGTCATGACCTTTCTGCTCAACTTCATCTGGATGCCTCCTTACGCTCCTGGCTCGGGCAGGTGCGATTCAATGCGTGCTGATCCTTGTATTTATACCATTGAAATACACCACGTTGACAACAGGTCTTTGATTCTGAAACCTGCTGACATCCATCAATACCGATAAATATTAGATGATTTGCACGAAAAACTGCATAATACCGCCATGAATTTCCGGCTTAACTCACTGATACCCCGACGTAAACAGTGTAGTCTTTACCGCCTGTCCCGGTTACTGATTTCAAGCATGCGCACACCCTTTTTTTTACTGTTTTCTCTGATTCTCCTGGCCACTTTGCAGGCTTTTACTCTGCAGGTAGTGCTGGCCCAGCCGTCCCTCACATCAACTGACAGGGCACTCGTAAAGGCTGTCTGCAATGGCCAGACACCTGAATTTCCCGTTCTCACAGGAAGAAAGCAGCTGCTGCTAATCAATACAGATGGTTCGACAAGCTCACTTCAGGATGCCCTGCCCTCTTCATCAAGCGCTGGAAATCTTGACAAGACCGGTGCCGTCGGCTGCGTAACGGTCATCGAGACCACACTGGAAAACTGTGACTTCGGCCTGCTCTTTGGCGACATTCCCAGGGTCCGCCAGGACTATCTCATACAGTTTTATTCACTGGAAACCATGGGTAATTCTCCTCTGGACCTGTTAGTCACGGGAGAAACACCTGCGGCCTGTGATAATGCAGGAACCATAGACAGTACCGTAAAGCGCATCAGCGGTGACCTGGCCTCCCCATCTGCTGTCATGCTGGCTATTGAGAACCAGCTACTTGATACACAGGATCTGGACGAGGACGGTTATTCAAACCTTGAAGAATTTGCCCAGGGTTCGGATCCACTTGACGGTGACAGTCCTGGCATGGAGATCGTCGTGAGTGCCAATAACACAAGGCACCTGGTTATCGCCGAGGGAGAAGCCATTACCCTATCCATCAGTCTGAACCCGGGAAGCCGGCGAAAAGCCAGAACCGAATATTTCCTTTACGCAGACTCCCTGGCCGGTATGTTTGCCTACTTCTACCCTAAACGATTTGAACCCGTGAATAACAGGGAGAGAGCTGTCACCGGTCCGGCTCTTCGTTTCAATGATGTGAACATCATCACCCTGCCCGCTCTTGGTGTAGGAGAGTATGAAGTGGTATTTGAAGTGGAGATTGAAGATGAAGCGCTACTCAGGGATGTAGCAACTATAACCGTAGTACCCAATGACTGGCAGTTTACCCCTGTAACCGAAGCGGCAGGCCTGGAATACAAACATGGGTTCTCCGAGACCAATACTGGTTCAGCCCATGACCGGCGCTCAAATTCTGCTGGCGTCGCTGCCGGGGATTACGACGGGGATGGGTGGATTGATCTTTACATCCCCACAGGCACCAACGGCCCCAATCTTCTGTTTCGCAACCTTGGCAATGGCACCTTTGAGGAAACAGGTTCGGCAGCAGGCGTGACCCTGACAGGAGAAGAAAACACCGGTGCCACCTTCGCCGACCTGAATGGTGATGGCTGGCTCGACCTGATTGTACTGGGGATGAACGGCACACAACCTTCCCTGTTCATGAATATTGGTAACGGGACTTTTGAAGATATTTCCGCTGATTCCGGTTTCTCCGAAATGTCTCTGAGTTACGGGGCTTCTTTTGCAGACTATGACCGGGATGGAGACCTGGATCTGTGGATTAATCACTGGCTCTTCGCTGGAGAGAAAAAGTATCTCTGGGAAAATGATGGCACTGGCTTCTTCATGGATGTGACCGATGAGGCAGGTATACCCGGTGATACTACAGCGGATTTCACGACCAACTTTGCCGACATCAATAGTGATGGCTGGCTCGACCTGCTCATCTCCGGCGACTATGAATCGAGTCAGGTCATGCTCAGTAACCAGGATGGCACTTTCTCACTAACCACTACGGAGATTATTTCCGATGAAAATGGCATGGGAGGGGCTGTCGGTGATTATGATAATGACGGTGACCTGGACTGGTTTGTTACCAGTATTTACGACTACCGCACCTACCAGGATTATCCATGGGGAATAACCGGAAACCGTTTTTACCAGAATGACGGTAAGGGAAATTTTCAGGATGTGACTGATGAAACCGGCACCCGTATCGGGCACTGGGGATGGGGAGCCTGTTTTGCCGACTTCAATAATGACGGGTGGCTGGATCTGTTTCATGTCAATGGCTTCAGTGGTGGCGGCGATGCCAGCGTGTCGCCATTTCTTGAGGATTACTCACAGCTCTTCATTTCCGACCAGAATGGCGGTTTCCTTGAAAGGGCAATCCCGCTTGGAATCTCTGATAACAGACAGGGCCGGGGGATCGTCTGTTTCGACTATGACCGGGACGGTGACATTGACCTTTTTATCGCCAATAATCGCCAGGCACCGGTACTTTATCGAAACGACAGCACCAGCAACGGAAATTACCTGAACATCAAACTGGAAGGCGAACAGAAAAACTCGGAAGCAGTGGGTGCACGCATCTACCTGACCACCAATGGCATTACCCAGATGCGCGAGCTGCGTGTCGGCTCCAACTACATGTCACAAAATCCTGTTGAAGCCCATTTCGGCCTCGGCACAGCGACGGCTGCAGACATGATCAGAATCGTGTGGCCATCGGGTACCGAAAAAATCCTGGAAGACGTCGATGCCAATCAGATGCTCTTCATCTCTCTGCCCTAGAAATCATACAGCGACAGCAGGCGAGGAACGCTCGCCCATCAAAGTTCAAATTCTGGTAGCGTGGCGAGCGAAGACTGATCGAGGCGCTTATGCGCGCAGGGAAGAAGTATACAGTCAGTACATGACTAACTGAGCACATAAGCAAAAAAGAGCAGTCGAGTGCAGCAGCTACTGCTGAAGTCCCTGAAATAGATTATCCATACAAAAAAAGGGTAGTGGTCAAACCACTACCCTTTTTTAAATTGCTGCACCAGCCGTCAGACTGGAAACCATCAATTAAGCCAAAGCTTCCTTGGTAGTTTTCACAATGGCTGCGGCGACAGCATAGGGGCAAGCATTGGAAGCCGGACGACGGTCTTCCAGACGACCTTTCCAGCCATCTTCAACTGTACCAATCGGGATACGGATAGACGCACCACGATCAGAAACACCATAGCTGAATGTATCGATAGACTGTGTTTCATGCTTACCAGTCAGTCGCTGATCATTGTGGGCACCATAGACGCTGATATGACGCTGGATATTCTGACCAAAGCCCTCACAGATCTTGGTGAAGATTTCTTCCTGACCAAGGTCTCTCATGGCAGCATTGGAGAAGTTGGCATGCATACCCGAACCATTCCAGTCTGTATCACCCAGTGGTTTCGGATGCCATTCAATGGCCAGACCATATTTCTCGGCAGTACGTTCCAGCAGGTAACGGCCAAACCAGGTTTCATCTCCAGCGCGAGCAGCACCCTTCGCAAATACCTGGAATTCCCACTGACCTGCAGCGACCTCGGCATTGATACCTTCAACGTTGAGACCGGCAGCCAGACAGAGATCCAGATGCTCATCAATCAGGGTGCGACCATAGGCATTACGGGCACCAACTGAACAGTAGTAAGGACCCTGTGGGCGGGGATAGCCGGCATGGGGGAATCCGGGAGGCAGATTAGTATCGGGATCCCAGAGGAAATATTCCTGTTCGAAACCGAACCAGAAATCCTCATCATCATCATCAATCAGCGCACGGCTGTTGGAGGAATGCGGAGTACCATCAGCGTTAAGTACTTCAGTCATGACCAGGTAGGCATTGGCACGATCCGGATCAGGGATGATAGCGACGGGTTTCAGCAGGCAATCAGAATCGCTGCCATCGGCCTGGCCTGTGGAACTGCCGTCGAATGACCACATCGGGCATTCCTCGAGAGTGCCACCGAAGTCATTACGGACCATTGTCTTGCTGCGCAGGCCCTGAGTCGGCGTATCGCCATCGAGCCAGATATATTCCAACTTGGATTTCATGGTTTTTTATACTCCTAGCATTTGTCGTTATATAACGTCGTTAAAAAGATTCTTGCTTGGCAAAGTTTGCTCCTGCACAGAAGCAATTACTTAGCTGGTTAATGTCACCGGTATCCTTCTATGCAATATGCATACCTATTCGTAATTTTGTTTCATAACGGTGCAGAAAAGCGCTCAAGTGTACATCACTGAATTCCCATAAAAAAGGATTGAAGCCTGAAAAGGGCATATTTACTGGATTTCGGTCCAACTAATTTGATAAATCCCGGGCGCTATAAGCTATGGAACATACCCATGGAGCGCACTCTTTTGATGTTTTTTGTGCACCAATATAGTGTTTTTATGCTTTTTTATGGTGCGCTTGTATTGCGAGACACCAGCCCCCGCTTCTGTCAAAATTACAGACCTGCAATTAACACAACATTTACAGCGACGTACGATGCCTCAGTTTCCCAAATTAGCCGAAAAGGAATATGCCCAGGTTTACAAGGAAGATACCGACAAGCCGCTTCCACAGAAACCCGATCCAAACTTTCGGTATGCCTTTTTTTCCACCATTGCCAAGGGAGGGAAATGCCTGATCAAGTCCTGCAAGGATATGCACCTGGGGCGGGTTGTCTGCTATAAAACACTAAAACCGGAATTTGCCGACGATCCAGTAGAACAGCAACGCTTTCTTCGGGAAGCCCGTGTGTCAGCCTTGCTCCAGCACCCGAATACCATTCCCACGTACGAACTGGGCCGGGACAAAAACGGTCATTACTACTTCACCATGAAACTGGTACATGGCTATACCTTGCGGGAGATCCTGGACTACCGTGAACGATACGACCTGACCCAACTCATTGATGTGATCATCGATGTAGGCCATGCCCTCGAATATGCCCATTCACACGGTGTGCTGCACAGGGATATCAAGCCGGAAAATATTCTTGTCGGCCCATTCGGCGAAGTCATCCTCATGGACTGGGGCCTCGCGAAAGTATGGGATACCAAGGGCACTGAAGAAAGCCTGGGAGATGGCCTGGCACCGGAAGGCGATGACATCAGCATCACCGGCCAGGCAAAACTGCAGGGTACTGTCTGCTACATGTCGCCTGAACAGGTCAACAAGGATCCAGGAATCGATGGGCGTACAGACATCTACAGCCTGGCAGCCATCATCTATGAGATTCTTTGTGGCGACACAGCAGCTCAGGGAGAGACAATGGATGAACTTGTGAAAAGCGTCCTTGATGATATTCCAGCACCCCCTTCATCCGTGGTGAAATATCCCGTTCCCCGTCTTCTGGAGAAGGTAACCTTGCAGTGTTTGAAAAAGGACCCCGCAGACCGCTTGCAAACCATGAGCGAAATGATTCGCCTTCTGCAGGAAACCCGCCGACTGGAATAATGAATCCCCTTAAGGGGCGACTCCGATGGCGACCGTGATATTGTCCCGTCCACCCTGGTCCTTGGCGAGATCAATGAATGTCGCTACCAGCGCATCATAATCACCTTTACAATCCGCCAGGGATTTCAGGGTCTTGTTGTCATGAACCAGATCACTGAACCCATCACTGCAAACAAACAGTAACTGGGCAGAACGCACTGCCACCTTGTCACCATCAGGCCGGGTAAACGGGTTGTTGCCAAGCATGCGACTAAGGATACTTTTCTTGTAGGCCTCCCCGACTTCACCTCGATCCTGCATTTCCTGGTACAGGGTATGATCAACACTTAACTGGGACATGCTCACTTCTGCGGGGTCGAGCAGGTAGATACGGGAGTCCCCCATCCAGGCATAGCTGGCTTCACCGTTATCGATATGTACCACAGACAAGGTGGTTCCCATATTGCTGCCGGCCATATGTTTCTTCTTGTATTCGATAAGCTGCTGATTGGCAAAGGTGATGCTTTCCATCAAGGTCTGGGGAACATTGGAAGTATCGCTGATGTAATCTTCCCTGGTCAGGTACTGGTAACAGCTTTCTACCGCCAGCCTGCTGGCAATTTCACCATGATCATGTCCGCCAGCCCCATCGGCCAGAATGATCAGGTGATTCTCGGGGTCGACGAAGTGATAGTCCTCGTTATTTCCCCTGACCAGACCGACATCCGTTGTAGCATGAATTTTCAGCATGAATTGCCCCGCTTTTCGGTTAATACTACCCGAAAATCAGGCCAGTGATTTGATCACCGGCAACAAAATCAGAATCGGAAAGTTTTTGTGTACTTCAGGGCGATTTCAGACTTTTCCCGGCTCAGGCGGGAAAAGGTTCCTTCAGTATCAAAGTTGTAATTGATAACGACGAAAAGATCTTCCCCGGCCTGGGGATTCCAGCGCAGACGGCTGTTGATACCGACAGAATCAGAAAAGTTATCGTACTGGATCAGGTTGACCCAGGACCATTTGGAATCAAAGGCATAATTGACGTTGGCACTGACCAGACGCACGATGAAGTCACCCTGCGGCAACTCGATGTCCTGGTAGCTGTAATTCATGTTTAGGTAAAAATGCTCGTCCGGCCGCCACTCCAGGCCACCGCTGTACTCAACTCTGTCACCATCATAATAGTCACCAATGTTGAATCCGACATAGGGTGCAAAATTACGCTGGTTGGAAAAATCAAGCTGAGTGTTCAGGTTCATGAATGTATATTTTCCGGCAGGGATCACAATACCCGGCCTGATTTCAAAATCCCGGGCCAGGCCCTCTCTGTTTCTGGCAAAGCCAATACCTAGCTGATCACCGCGATGCGTATTGAGGTTAATCAGCCTGGCAAACCAGTTTTCAGTAACCAGTTCACCGGTTTCAAGGTCCCTTGTCTGGTTAAAGCGGGAAAACAGGTTGTACACCCTAAGTACCGGATGATCCCGGAAAAACTTGCGATACCTGCCCTGCAGACTGAATTGTTCAATACCCCGCTGGTTGGCAAAACCAAGGGCAGGGTTAAAGTCTTCACCGACATAGGTATAGCCAATGGATCCGGCAGGACCATCACCCTGGGTGTCCAGGTTGACGTCTACTCCAAAGGCCTTGTCATTCCCGGTGAGTCCATCGGTATCTGACTGCTGGTACCAGGTATTGCTGCGCATCGTGTAGCGATCGGAAAAACGTGTGTTCTGATAGCGAAAATCCACGCCCGCCAGATTATTATCCGTGGCGCTATTGGGGTCTCCATAAGTAACAATACCGCCAATACTGGACTCGGACAGGACATTTACTGCGGCCCTGCCTACAAAGACTGACTGCCCATCCAGACCCGGTGTATCTCCCTGCTGCACCGCGAGTGCCCCCACATTCCACTGGCCAACCCGCCCGGTCATCTTCGCCCCCATATCAATATCAACGGGCTGACCGGTACTGCTGTTCAACCCGATACGGCGTGAATAGAAGGGAATACCATTGGGGGTATTGAAACGACTGTTACCGCCACCGAGTCCACCGAAGCTGAAAATATCGACGTCCTGAAGGAAAAAGTCACGTTTTTCGGGAAAAAACAGGGAGAAACGGCTGAGGTTCACCTGCCGGTTATCTACCTCTGTGGCAGAGAAGTCGGTATTAAGTGTCAACGCACCGGTCAGGTTTGGTGTCAGTTTGTAGAAAACATTCAGTGATGGATCAATACGGTCACCCGTAGTCCCGGCTACATGATCCTCATTGGCCGCCATGGCGATGGAGGGAATGATGTCTAGCCCAATACCCTGGCGGATATCGCGAATGCCGGTAATCAGCCCCGTGGTGGTCGGATTGATCCGCCGGTTAAAGGATGACCAGGCGATTTCCTCCTGCTTCCTGGCAATCGTGCGGGCAATAGTAAAACCCCAGTCCTCAACTTCCGGATCGAAATTCAGCGTGATAAAGGGGATGGCCACCTCGGCTGTCCAACCCTGCTCATCAATCCGGCTTTCTACACGCCAAATGCCTGCCCAATCCCGGTTCAGGTTTTGTGGCTGGTCATACACACCTTCGCGCCTGATTCCGTTGGGGTTGGTCTGGAACTGATAGCCAGTACGACCATTATTGAACGTATCCAGGATGAACTCGAACGCATCATCAAACTGCATATTCTGACCCTGCACCAGTTGTCTTGCACTGATAGCAGACGGGTCGCTGTCATATAACCGGGCACCTACATAAAGGAATCGTTCACTGTAGATCAGGTAAAACTCACTACGTTCTGACGGCTCACCATGATCAACCGGTTGAAACTGGTGCATGTCCCTGATTACAGCAGCATGCTTCCAGATTTCATCATCCAGGACACCATCAATTTCCGGAACCAGTTCAGTCCTGGGAATCTGTACCCGTTTGCGCAAGTCGTTTTGGGTGAATTCGGACTCCTGGGCAAGACCGGGAACGGCAAGTGTCAGGCAAAACAGTATTGAGAAAACTGATTTAGGAGTGAGCCCTCTGCGAAGAGAATACAGACATTCTGTGTGCAATAAACCAAGGCTCATGAAAGGAAGGCTACCAGATCAATTACGTAAAGGTGGGGAGTATAACTACCTGATTTTAACAGTAAACAGATAAAAACCGATTTCACAAACAATCCTCATTCAACGTCCTGTCAGTACCCTCCGCGCAAGATGGGGGAACCATAAACACCTGTCGGCTCAAGGACATCTGGCTGGCAATTATCAGGAACCTGTTCTTAACTGGGAACAGACACATGGAGGTGTTCATGAAAAAAACGCAGGCTGGCATCTCACTGGTGGAACTACTCCTTGTGCTGTCAGTAATGACCTTCCTGCTGATCCACTTTGAAATCACGGGCTTCAGTCAATCCCGCGAGGAAAAACTCATCGACAGCGCCATGGCAGATATTGTTAACGCCATTGCCATGGCCAGGCTGGCAGCGGTGACTGAAGCGGCAATGGTGACCTTCTGCCGTAGTGATGATGGGGAGCATTGCCGGGGCAAATGGCAGCAAGGCAGTATCATTTTCACGGACAGCAACGGCGATCGGACAATGAATGGCCCGGACCGACTGCTTTACAGACTAGAGCCAATTAAAAGCAGAGGACAACTGACATTTCGTTCCTTTCGCAACCGAAAGTACCTGCAGATGACCCCCAGGGGAACGACCAATTACCAGAACGGTAACTTCACCTGGTGTCCGGCAAATGGTGATCCGTTAATGATAAGGCAGGTCGTCGTGAGCCTGACTGGAAGGACAAGGTTTGCTAAAGACTCTGATGGAGACGGTGTGGTGGAGAACAGCCAGGGAAAGGAAGTGGAATGTTAAAAAAGGCTGAAAGGCTAAAGGCTAAAGGCTAAAGGCTAAAGGC
>CAZDCK010000052.1:0-10097 GCA_964503965.1 uncultured Enterobacteriaceae bacterium
ACCAAATTTGGACCACTTAAAACTGAGTTCTACATCCATCCTGGCTTGCCATTCGCCTTAACCCTTAGTACAGGGCCCAAAGTGGTAATTAAGAACGTGACCCCACTTTAAACAAAAAGCCATGCGTAAATTCAACCTAATTTCAATGTCGGTGCACGGCACCGCAAGGTTATTTTTCGCATCGCCACTATCGATAAGCGCATTTCCCCCCGCACAGGTAAGGTCACCTATTGTGCACGTGTTAGACGCGTCAACCTCCCTGACTTAACCAAATCATTCTCCACAAAGAAAAAGTGATACAGTGGGCCTATTCAACTAAAGCAGCACTTCTAATAGGCAGATTGGATGATGCTTCAATCTTAAAAAAATACTGCTTGAATGACGTTTTTGATCTATATGAACTCGACATCATCAAGCGACTAAAAGATCCTTTTAACCGAATCTGACACCTCATGTTCTGGCGGGCTGAAATCGGTCAGATTCCACTCCAAGATCTTTCAGCCTCTGCCATTAGATCTCCACGCGAGAAATGAGGCGCCAGGATTGCTAGAAGCAGACTTTGACAGACTCAGCGTTGCTTTCGGTCTTTCTTTTGACAACATAGGTGATATCAAGAAGATACCTCCTCAAAAGAAAACAAAGCCCAGCAGGAAATTGTGGCAGGACAATTTGGTTAGACCTGAACTATGTTGAACATCTAATATTTCCTCCTCCACCGAAAACGAATAGCAATTACATATTCCCGTGCTTTATAGACAATCTTGAGATCATTTACTGTTTCCCAAGATATCGGGTTGTCAAAGTAGATCCATCAATCAAAATACTTTGTAAATCGGCTTCCTCAGGCTATGTAAAAAACATCCGACTGGGAATCTGTGTTATTTGACGGCAAGGCAGACGAGCCAGTCGCAACAACAGTACACGGGAGGGAAAAAAGAGAGAAAAGAGCCGAATACAAAGAGAAAATGAAAGAAATATACGAATTGTAAGAACTTGGCAGATTGCATGATTTCAGGTGGAAACCTGTGGTGTTTATATATTTCTGCTTTTTCATGGAAAGAATCGTCGCAGAATACCGATTAACTTGCCAGTACCCTACAGTGTCACTACTGTCTTAATTGTGTGTGGGCGATCAGTTTTTATGCATGGGCTCTGGAAATCTGAAGGCCAGACACTATCGGCAGCTGACCTTGTATAGGTGAAGCAGTCCGGCAATAAGCATGATAACCAGGAAACCTTCGATAATACCCATGACATAGTAATGTCCCGTGGTGAAGGTAGGCAGATAACTGCTGAGCAATCCCGGTTCCCGCTGAAAGAAAATCACTACACTTCTATCAACTAAATCAATGCCGCCCGGCGGTACGGTATTTACGGGTGTATATTTGAGATGGCCGCTTATCCCAAGCAGCAAGGCGATTAGTCCCAGCAGCGCATAACCGGCGGCAGTAATCGTCTGTAATATGTTCCAGCGGGAGTGTTTTTGGGGTGCCGGGGTAAAACCATAGTGCACCAACAAACCAGCGCAGGCGCCTATCTGATTGAGGACAAAATCATTGAAATCAATATAGGAGCTGTTGTTTATTGTCAGGTAAAAATATTGATTGAGTTCATCAAGAATTCCCAGGCCCGTAGTCATGAACATCAATGTAAGGAGCGGCCAATAGATACGATCCCTGTCAAAGGCATAGGCCAGCATGAAGGCTAAAATGCCGTACTGGAGAAAGTGAATCATTTCCACGGCTGTAGTGGTGATCAGAAACATACAGGCTGTCATTGCTGCAAATAAGAGCAGCCAGCTGGCCAATGTGATATTCCGGTTGCTGCCTCGAAACCAGAGCCTAAAAACCAGGGCAGCAACCAGCAGGCAGACGGTGAAGGCAATTGGCTGGGTATGATCGCGGGGGACAAAGTCGCCAAACGGTGTCGAGTAGTTGACAATAATCCAGTTGGAGAACTCAAGATGCAGCATGACATTGAACAGCCAAAATACCAGAGCGACAAGGGTCCAGCTCAGTATATGCCGGTCATTCAACGGCCTGCTCCTCGTTGCAATGCAGTGAATCAGGCGTCGGCATGTCGCGCATCACCAGGGTAAACCCCAACCCCAGGGCTGTGTTTATGCTGCAGGCTGTATAGCTTTTCATGCCGTCGAAGCGGTTTTCACCGAGGCCGGTATCAAGGAAAAGTGACAGATTCGGCGGTCCCTGTGTAGGCGTTGCCGGGGTAGTGCCCGGGTAGGTATCGCTGCCGTCATGGTCGTGGAAAATCAAAATGGAACGGTGAGCAGATGCTCCCAGGCTGAAGCCGCCGGCTTCATGCAGGTCGTCACCGGCAAGATCCTCGAACAGGACCAGGCTGAGATCCCAGGACAGGCCGGATGACACAAATTGACGGGGCTTGTAGTGGTCATTGCCGCCAGCTTCGGGGAAATACCCCATCCCAACATGGGCGCCCCAACCGAAGTTGTAGCGGGCACCCAGGTAAGCATCATCCTGGTTACCATTGTCTTTCAGCTGGCCCAGGCCGTAAAAATATCCCCCGCCCTGGGAAAAGGAGCCTGCCCTGGAGTCATCACTGCCATATTCATCCTGCAGGATGCCGACACCGCCTGGCGTTGTATCACGAACCCCGACGCCGATGCCCTGGCTCCAGCTGTCTGAAAGTCCAGGCGTGCCGTAATTGGTGGGGACTAGCCCTATTGCCAGGTAACTGTCGTTACCGGAAAGGTCAGACAAAATGCCTACGCCCTGTGTCATGCCCGTCCCCTGGCCGAGTCCTTGAACTTGGTAACGGTCGTTACCCTGGTTATCCAGCAGCAGGCCGATGCCGTAGAGAGACATGCCCTGGGCCGTGCTGTTGGCATTGTATTCATCGTCTCCCGGTCGGTCATGCAGGACGCCAACACCCATGAGGCCGAAGCCCTGGGTGAGGGCGTCACCATGATAGGTTTCGTTATCCTGGTGATCGACAAGGAAAGCGGTACTGCCGATACCTGCTGCATAGCCGCCAGGTTCCTGGGATTCATAGATATCATTGCCGGCAAAATCAATAACCAGCTGTGGCAGTCCGCCTCCCCACGGTGAAACCTGTGGCATGGAAATAACGACGCCGTGATTGTCCCTGAGAAATTGTGCGTCTGCATCCATCAAGCTTTTGTTAAACCGGTCAACCAGTTGCCTGCTGACATCCACAACCTGTTGAATGGCGTCATTAAGGCTTTGTGGTAATGGCAAGTTCAGTACGTAACACCTTGAATCCAATGGGTACATTGCCTGGTACAGCGTCAGGAGCTTATCGGGGAAAGGGCCGCCATTTTGCCATCGGGGCAGCCCTGACATTGCCGTCTGGAGTATCGGTGCGAGCGCATTGGGAGCGTCAATAAAAGACTTGAAGGGTTGAGAAACATCCCCGAGAGGTTGAGGCCGGGTTATATAGTCCCCCAGGGCAGCATAGACCGTGACCATCGTCTGGTTATACTGCGGATCTTCAGCAATCCATTTTTGCAGGCCTTGCGGACTGGTTTCCTGGGCGTGCAGGGATGCAACAGCAGTAGCCAGGAACATGGCTTGGACAAGGGACAAAGGCAGCAAGGATCGAATGGACAGCAAGAATATTTTCTCCTGAATATGCGGTGCTAATTAAAGCACATAGGTAAAGCAGTCTCTAAACAGGCTGTCATAATGATTATATGGAAGGTGTGGACTGATGCCCCCCCTCCCTGCTTGTGCTGTAGTCTTTAACCGGAGAAGGTACACTAGCAGGCTCGATAATCTAAGAGAAAACTCTATGAATCATGACACCTCATAGAATATCCAGTTTTTCTCCAGACTCGCTCGTGCGGAAGCCAGTAGGATTCACGCACTCCTGCAACCCTTCCTTAATGGTAAAAGACCCATCAACCAGGAATGCCTGGAACAGTTGGTAGTGGTGTTAGGTGAATTCGGCACCAGGATCAGCGTTCTGGAAAAAGCAGCGGAACAGCTACTTCTTGTTGGCAATCCGCTCCATGCCCATCGCAGCCTGCAGCGGGCTTATATTCCTGATTGATCACTCTTTGTGCGCTAAATTATCTCACCTGTCGATCGATTCGCGTTAATATTGCTGCATGAAAGTTCTTCATGTCGGCAAGTACTATTCTCCTTTTGAAGGCGGAATCGAGAATTTTCTGTCATCCCTCCTGCAATCCCAGGCCGGCTCTGGAATACATCATTTTGTTTTAGCTCAC
This sequence comes from uncultured Enterobacteriaceae bacterium, assembly GCA_964503965.1. Lineage (GTDB taxonomy): Bacteria > Pseudomonadota > Gammaproteobacteria > Pseudomonadales > Pseudohongiellaceae > Eutrophocola. The sequence goes on from CAZDCK010000052.1 coordinate 4,229, forward strand.
CATCATAAGCTTTGCCGACAATCCGACCTTTCCACTAGGGATGAGGCGCAGGTCTTTCGGGCGTTCACATTATGCCGCCTGCTATTCACGCCAATAGCGCCGTTTTTTTACTTCAATCTCAGGAAAGTTATCGCCCATTACAAGCCTGATATTATTCATGTGCATATGCCAAATCCGTCCGCTTTCTGGTTACTGCTACTGACCGATGCCCGGGATATTCCGATAATTGTTCATTGGCATGCCGACGTAATAGCATCCAGAAAGAACTTTCTGCTGGGAATCGCCTATTTTTTTTACCGGCCCCTGGAGAAAAAATTACTGGAAAAAGCCAGCACCATTGTTGTCACCTCTCCGAACTACCTTGAGTCCAGTATTCCGCTCAAACCATGGCATTCAAAATGCCAGGTTATTCCACTGGGGCTGGAGGTTGATGAATCTGCCGATAATACCAATACTGAAAATTACTGGACAAGCCAGGACGCTTTCAAAGTCCTCTGTGTTGGCCGATTAACCTACTACAAGGGGCAGGAATATCTCATTCATGCTGTTTCAATGCTGAATAACATTGAACTGATCATGGTGGGTACAGGAAAATACGAAAGTAAATACCGGCAACTTATCGAAGCGCTTGGTTGCAAACACAAGGTCAGGTTGTTCGGTCATGCTGAACAGGCAGAGCTTTTGTCCCTGATGGCAGGCTGTGATTGCCTGTGCCTGCCTTCCATTGAGCGCACAGAGGCCTTTGGACTGGTTCTGCTCGAAGCCATGGGCGCATCCAAGCCCTGTATCTGCACCGATGTAGAAGGTTCCGGAATGAGTTGGGTGGTACAAAACGGCGAAACCGGCCTGGTGGTTAAAGCAGCCGATACGCCAGCCTTGCAGGAAGCCTTGCTTTTACTGGATGCGGACAGGGAGTATGCAAGGCAACTGGGGATTTCGGGCCATCAACGCTTAAATAGCTTTTTCAGCCTCGCCACGGTGGCTGATCAAATGGCCAGGCTTTATAATCAGGTCATGATTAATTCCATCCACGCTCACCAGAAGTAAGTTGTCTGCAAATGGATACCTCCAAAACACTCATTATCATTCCGGTTTATAACGAGGCATTTGCCATTCCCTATGTACTCAATGAACTGGCAGAACTGAGTGATATCGAGGTGCTGGTTATTGATGATGCCAGCACAGACAACAGCCTGGCCGTATGTTTATCCAGGGGTGTGAAAGTCTTGCCTCTGAAGCTCAGGCTTGGTGCATGGAGCGCAATCCAGACCGGCTTGAGATACGCTCAAAAGCATGGGTATGACTGTGTTGTGACCATGGATGGCGATGGGCAGCACCATAGCTGTGAAGTGCCTAAACTACTCAAGGCTGCCAACAGCAATCCTTCAGCCGATGTGGTTATTGGAGAATGTATTGAACGGGGCAGCCGGCTTCGCCATGTGGCCTGGCGTTTCTTTCGAAAAATCACCGGTGTGGGGATAGAGGATATTACCTCGGGTTTCAGGCTCTACAGGAAGCGTGCAATTTCCTTGTTAGCTGGGAATGAAGCAACCATACTTGATTATCAGGATATCGGTATCCTGTTAATGCTCAGGGCTGCCGGGATGAATATCATAGAAACAAGAGTGGCCATGACGCCGAGAATCAACGGTAAGTCCCATCTTTTTTCAAGCTGGCACAAAGTAGCCTATTACATGATGATTTCGACTGTGCTGTCGTTTTGTAAATATGGAAAGTTTACAATCAGGGATTAATGGGAATTATGGAAAAATACCAGATCACTTCAGCAGTTATCGGCATTCTGCTTGGCGGTTCTATTTTCTGGCTGGCAAGGCGGGATCATCTGCACGGCCGCTTTGCCGTGTGGTGGCTGGTAACGGGTTTTGTATGTGCAGCCTTGGGAATCTTTCCACAATTTGTTGACTGGGTTGCGGCAGGGCTGGGAATCAGTTATCCGCCGATACTCGCCCTGGTCCTTGGCATAGGTTTGCTGGTGCTTAAAATTATCATCATGGATATCGAAAGATCCAAAAATGAGATCAAGCTGCAAAGACTGACCCAGCGCCTGGCCATTCTCGAAGGGGAATTACTGGACCAAAACAAATACCTGCCAGACTAGTCACTAACAAGGCTGTAAATAATTGCATGGGGAATACTAAAACGCAATCAACGGCCAACACCCTTTCCGCCCTGTTTGCCCGAAAAACTGTCCAGTACCTGGTTCTCTTGGCGCTCATCCTCCTGTGCTACGGGCACACCCTGGACGTTCCCTTTTACTTAGATGACAACTATTCCCTGCGCGGCAATGAGGCTATCCAGCAGGTTGATCTAGGAGCCCTGTGGAAGCTTTACGCCGCCCGCATAGTGGGGTACCTCACCTTCGCGCTTGATTACGCGGTGCATGGTTACACCCTTGCAGGTTACCACCTGGTCAATATCCTGATTCATGTACTGGCCACGTTTATGGCTTACCAGGTGGCGTTGGCGTTATTAAAAACTCCCCGCCTAGAATCAATGGCCAATGAGCAGGCAATACTCTGGCTGCCCTTGATCACGGCGCTGATATTTGCAATTCATCCGCTCCAGATCCAGGCCGTGACTTATATCGTTCAGCGACTCGCCTCGCTGGTAGCACTGTTCTATCTTTCTAGCATGTACTGCTACCTGCAATTCAGGCTGAGCAAAACACCGGAGAAAAAAATAATATTCGGTTTTTTGCTGATCATCAGCGGATGCCTGGCACTATTCACCAAGCAAAATGCGGTCACCATTCCCCTGGTTTTCCTGCTGCTGGAATGGATTTTTTTTAATCCACAAAAAAAGTTAATCATTGCCGGGGCGATTTGCAGCTCGATCAGTTTACTCGGTGCTTATCTTCTGTTATCCATTGTTCTTAACCAGGAGCTCTTTGCTTTTATTTCAGAGCGCACCCGGGAGACCGTATTGCTAAACAGGATCGAGTATTTGTCGGTCCAGATGTATGTGCTGTGGAACTATATTCAGAAGTTTCTGCTTCCTGTTAACTTGGCACTGATTTATGAATACGCGGTGCCCGAGAGTTTCTTTTCGCCGGGCATATTCTTTCCGGCAGTTTTTCATGCAGGGCTGATACTCGCCGCGGTCCTCAACCGAAAGGCATTTCCCCTTGCAGCGTTCGGGATTCTTTTTTACTACACTGCCCACCTGGTTGAATCGAGCATAATTCCCATCAGGGACTTTGCCTTTGATCATCGTACCTATTTGCCGAATTTTGGATTATGCCTGCTGGTTGGCAGTCTGGTAGTTGCGTATTTATCGAGGAAGCCGCCAACAAAAGCAGTCCTGCTGTTGGTTTGTCTCGTTGTTTTGTTGCTGGTGGCGTTGACCTGGTCGAGGAATCAACTGTGGCGAGACCCAATTGCTTTTTTCCAGAATGAATTGGCAATCAATAATGATAGCTTCAGATCGTATTGTTTACTCGGGGAGGCCTATTATTCCGCAGGGCAGTTGCCAGAGGCGATCTCGATTTTTGAACGGGCCCAGCCCTACGTGGATAATCTTGTAAACCGGGGAAATAACACCTTTGAATCGTGCTATTCAATCTATGCGGCCACGCTGAAGGAAGCCGGATACCTGGATGAGGCCAGAGAGTTAATCAGCAGAATCCCGGTGACTACCTTTTCGCCGCAGATGCAGTCAGTTGTGACTATGACGCTTGGCAATGTTGAGGCGCTCAGCGGAAACTTTTCAGAGGCCGAAGCGCATTTCAACAGGGCCAGGACCCTAGACCCCGACAATATTCACGCCGTTTCCAATCTGGCCAAGCTGAAAATACTGATGGAAGAATTACAGCAATCCTATGAATTATTTATCCAGGTTCAGCAAGCCGACCCCGGCAACGTGGATGCTGCCATCGGTCTGGAATACCTGTCGCCCCTGCTTCGGGATAACCCGCAACAGTAAGCAATAAAAACAGTGAAGCAGTAAGTAGCTCGACTTTTCTGCGTGGTTTCGTTTGTGGGCTTAGGCTTGGTAAATAGTGCCCCTGCTAATAACAACACCAACACTAATTCACTCACCCCCTTTACGCTTAACTCTACTATTTCTGACCTTTCCCCTGTAATTCGTACCAGGATTAGCGAGAGTTTTCCTTTTAAACTTACGATGAGGAGAACTCGATATGAAGCGCAAGCGTTTTACAGAACAACAGATCATCAAGGCTCTGCAGCAGCATGAAGCCGGGGTTAAAGTTCAGGATATCTGCCGGGAGGCAGGGATTGCAGAGCAGACCTTTTACCACTGGAAGTCGAAGTACGGCGGCATGGTTGTCTCAGAAGCCAAGCGACTGAAGGCCCTTGAGGAAGAGAACATCCGCCTGAAGAAGCTCCTGGCGGACACCATGGTGGAGAATGCGGCCATCAAGGATGCATTATCAAAAAAGTGGTAATGCCAACCCAGCGTAAGGAAGTGGTCAGACATTGGGCAAATCAGGGTTGGCTGAGTGAACGGAAGGCATGCCAAGTGGCCGGTATCAATCGATCTGGCCTGAGAAACCGTTGCAAGCGATCTGAACAGGATGTTGAGTTGAAGGAAGCATTATTAGCCACGGCCAGCCAGTATCCCCGTTATGGGTATCTGATGCTACATGGACTGCTGAAGAACGAAGGGCTGGTGGTGAATAAGAAATGGACTTACCGGCTTTATACGGAAGCTGGACTGCAGGTGAGGACCAAGAAGCGGAAGAATCTACATCGTCCCAGGGTGCCGATGTTTGTACCCACAAGAGCCAATGAGCGCTAGTCTATGGATTTTGTTCATGATCAGTTGGCTGATGGTAGACGATTCCGGATCTTCAAGGTCGTGGATGATTACAGTCGGGAGTGTATTGGTCAGGTAGTAGATACATCGATCAGTGGCTACCGGGTATCCCGGACATTGAATCGCCTCTAGTTCACTAGACAGATTCCAGCCTCATCTTATACTGCTTTTCATACTCTACCGGAGACAGTTGGTTATTGTAACCATGCCTGTGCCTGGCGTTGTAAAACATTTCGATATAATCGGACACGTCAGTCTTGGCTTATTCCCTGGTCGAATATGTTTTCCCCTATGTCCATTCCCGCTTCAGTAGTTTGAAAAAGGTCTCGGCCACCGCGTTGTGATGACAGTTACCCTTCTACTCATACTGCCCTCCAGGTTATAGTCTTTTAGGAAGGACCACCAGTAATGGCTGGTGTATTGGCTGCCCTGATCCGGGAGCTCCATTACCTTGGATTTGGGATTTCTGCGCCAAAAAGCCATTAATAAAGCATTGAGTACCAGCTCTATGGTGATCCGGGATTACATCGACCAGCCCATCACCTTGCGGGAGAACAGATCAACCTCCACGGCCAGGTATAACCAGCCTTCATGGGTGCGTATATGAGCGATATCCGTTACCCACGCATGATCCTGAGCCATGATGGCAAACTGCCGCTGTAGTCGGTTTTGAGCAACGATATGAGCTGCTCCGCCTCTGTGCTTGGGCTTTCTGTAGCCTGCAAAGAAAAAAGAGAAAAATAGCAATGCAGCCGTGAACAAGGATTGCTGGCAAGATATATAGAATAATTTGCGTGGACCAAATTTGGACCAATGCGGAACTACAGATCACAGCTAATTACAACCAGTGGGAATTGAAAATCTCTTGTTTTACTTTATCCAAAGCGATGAATTTTGTTGTAGTAAGTTGTGGTTGATTATTTGCGAGGGACTCATAATCCGTTTGTGCCTGGTTCGAGTCCAGGTGGGCCCACCATTTTCCCAAAGCCAAAACAACCATATCTCTTTGATTTGTTGATTCAAAGATTTTCCTGCGCCAACTGTTGTGACAAATAATCAGCCTGGCGCATGA
>CAZDCK010000053.1:0-9431 GCA_964503965.1 uncultured Enterobacteriaceae bacterium
ATCCCTTTATCCCTTTATCCCTTTATCCCTTTATCCCTTTATCCCTTTATCCCTTATTACCCGAACGTTATAACCACCCCCAGTTCTGTTCTGTCCGCCACGCCTTGAAAGCCTTCCCTGACTTCATCCAGTGTGGGTCGTGAGGTAATTAGGGCTCCAATGTCCACCTGTCCTTTTTCCATGGCAATAATGAAGCGCGAGGTATCGCGCATTACATTCATGCCCGCCATCTGTCCTCCAAAGCAGCGTTTACCTGAAAGGGAAAACAGCGTAGCCGGAAAAGAGACATCGCCTTCATAGGCGCCCAGTGTGACCAGGCTGCCACCGGGAGCAGTGACCTCCCATGACTGGCGTAGGGCAAGAATTCCTGTGGGATCCGGGCCCGGTTCCACTTTTGGGACATAGCGGTCGAGTCCAGAGCATTCAATGACCAGGTCTGCGCCGCGCATGTCGATGAAGCCTCCGCCACGATACTGCCCGCCGGCATCAATACGTTCCGAGCGATTGGCACACAGGGTACGAATGTTTTCTACCAGGTTATCTGTATCGTCGTTGGGATCAATCACCGTAGTGGCACCAAACTGTCGTGCCAGTTCCCGGCGATAAGCGGCAGGCTCCACGACAATGATCTGTCCGGCAGCCTGGGCTTTGGCCCCCTGAACAGCGGCCAGTCCAATTGGACCGGCACCAAAAATCACCACATTCTGACCTATCTGGACAGGGTCATAGACACTGGTGGCGGCTATGCCCACAGCTCCTGTGTCACCAAGCATGGCTATCTGGTCATCAGGGATGTCTGAAAAAACCGGAATACAGTATTCCTCGTAAGCGACGATAATTTCACTCAGACCACCGATGACGGCGGCTTCAATGACACCGGTTCCATCAGCCATGCTGGCAATGGGTTCATTGGGTACCGCTCCGGGTGCCAGATAATTGCACCATTCGGGGCAGCCACTGAGACACTGATGGCAAACCCCGCACCAGGGAGTACCTGAAACCAGGACCCTGTCACCAGGTTGCACACGGCGCACTTTTGAGCCAACGGCTTCCACGATGCCCATGCCTGAATGGTTCGGAATGATGGGACGTTCCTGGTTACGGTTTCCCAGGACACTGGTCGTGACGGTATAGCAGGCACAGGAACCCAGATTGCGCACAAGAACCTGTGTGTCATCGATATCGCGCAGCCGCAGATCCATTACCTCGCCTTCGGTACCATGACGAACAAAGGCACGAAAAGGCATACCGGCAACACTGCCCGTATTGATTGCTGCTGCGCCGCCTTGCTGGGCCATGACGCCACTGGCAAGCGTAGCCGCGGCCGTCGCGCTGCCGACAAGCATGGAGCGGCGCCCCGGGCTGGCAGGGTGCTGGACGCCTTTACTTTTACCGGGTTGAGCTTTGGAATTGTTGTTCTTTTTCATACCCCCTCCACATGTATTAACCACCGAGCATAATGTACGAATACAGGTAAGGTCCACATCAGGTGACAAGTATTAATCCGGGATGCTTTCCGAATCCCGGGAGATTAGTATTCAGACCCGAAGGATTAATGCTGTTAACTACTCGTAATCTGACAGGGGAGGGCAGGAGCAGACCAGGTGTCTGTCTCCATAGACCTGATCTATGCGCCCCACTGGCGGCCAGTATTTATTGTCTACCAGCCCTTCCATGGGATAGGCTGCCTGTTCACGGCTATAGGCATGTTCCCACTGTCCGGCAATCAATTTTGCAGCAGTATGGGGAGCATGGCGCAGTGGACTTTCCTCTGCCGCGATCTCTCCCTTCTCAACAGCATGTATTTCTTCCCGGATACATTTCATGGCGGCAATGAACCGATTGATCTCCTGCAGGGATTCGCTTTCTGTAGGCTCAATCATCAGGGTTCCCGCAACCGGGAAGGACATGGTAGGTGCATGAAAACCGAAATCGATGAGCCGTTTGGCGACGTCTTCCACCGTAATACCGGCTTCCTTCAGGGGCCTCAGGTCAATGATGCATTCATGGGCCACGGTACCATTTCGACCGGTGTACAGAATGGGATAGTCATCCCCAAGTCTGTGGGCCAGATAATTGGCATTCAGAATCGCCACCTCTGTTGCCTCTCTGAGTCCCTGTGCACCCATCATTTTCAGGTACATCCAGGTTATCGGCAGAATTCCGGCACTACCATAGGGTGCTGAAGCGATGGCCCCTTCCTGTCGTTCCAATCTGGCATGCCCGGGCAGGAAAGGCGCGAGGTGTTTGAGCGCGCCTACAGGCCCGACTCCCGGTCCACCTCCACCATGGGGGATGCAGAAGGTTTTGTGCAGATTCAGGTGGCTGACATCCCCGCCGATGCTACCGGGTTCGACATGGCCAACCATGGCATTAAGATTGGCACCGTCGATGTATACCTGGCCACCATGTTCATGCACGATGTCGCAGACCTCTCTAACGCGGGCCTCGAATACTCCATGGGTCGAGGGGTAGGTAATCATTATGGCTGCTAGGTTATTGCTGTATTTTTCTGCCTTCTCCCTGAGGTCGCTGACGTCCACATTGCCGTCCTTGTCGCAGGCCACCACTACAACCTGCATGCCACACATCTGGGCTGAGGCCGGGTTTGTTCCATGGGCAGAGGAAGGGATGAGGCAGATATGACGATGGCCTTCTCCCCGGGAGTGGTGATAACCCCGGATCGCCAGCAGGCCTGAAAACTCGCCCTGGGAGCCGGCGTTGGGTTGTAGTGAAATGGCATCATAGCCAGTAATTCTGCAGAGCATATCTTCCAGTTCGCTGATCATGTCATGATAGCCAGCAGCCTGTTCATCAGGGACGAATGGATGAATGGTGCAGAATTCGGGCCAGGTAACCGGCAGCATCTCCGAGGCAGCATTGAGTTTCATTGTGCATGAACCCAGGGGAATCATAGCCCGATCCAGGGCAATGTCCCGGTCAGCCAGTTTGCGGAGATACCGCATCATTTCTGTTTCGGAATGATAGGTATTGAAAACCTCTTGAGTTAACACCTGTTCTTTTCGTAACAGGGATTCTGGAATCGGGGAGTCTGTTTCGGGAGGCGCTGTTTTATGATTGAACAGGCTGAGCAGAACAAGCAGGTCTTCTTCAGTAGTGGTTTCGTCCAGGGAAATGCCCAGAGTCTTATTGTCTATTTCCCGCAAGTTGATTTTCTGCTCGCGTGCTTTCTGGTGAATTGAGGCCGTTTGTTCACCCGTGGCGATGGTCAGCGTATCGAAATAGCATGATGTCAGTAATGTATATCCTGCGGCCTCTATGCCTGCCGCGAGGCGACAGGTCAGTTGATGAACCCGCTGGGCAATACACCTGAGCCCCTTCGGTCCATGGTATACAGCATACATCCCGGCTATGACAGCAAGTAATACCTGGGCTGTGCAGATATTGCTCGTGGCTTTTTCCCGACGGATATGCTGTTCCCTTGTCTGGAGGGCAAGACGGTGAGCCGGATTGCCCTGGACATCGATGGATGTCCCAACCAGGCGGCCGGGCAAAGAGCGTTTGTAGTCTTGATGGCAGGCCATATAGGCTGCATGGGGACCACCAAACCCCATGGGTACACCGAAGCGCTGGGTTGAGCCGATGGCGACATCAGCGCCCATGGATGCCGGGGATCTGAGCAACAGCAGGCTCAGTATGTCTGCTGCCATCGTAACCAGGGCTCCCCTGTCATTGAGCTGATTGATCAGATCCGTAAAGTCCCTGACTTCGCCACTGGCACCTGGATACTGCAGCAGTACACCAAAGCAGTCATGTTCCAGGGCTTCTTCAGGTTTGCCGAAAACCAGTTGGTAATCTGCGGCCACTGCCCGTGTTTCAAGTACATTGATGGTTTGTGGAAAGCAGTCCTGGTCAACGAAAAAGACATCCCCTTCAGCCTTGCTCATGCGTCGGCATAGCGCCATGGCTTCTGCAGCTGCAGAGCCTTCATCCAGCAGTGATGCGTTGGCGATATCAAGTCCTGTCAGATCACAGACCATGGTCTGGAAATTCAGCAATGCCTCCAGTCTCCCCTGGGATATTTCCGGTTGATACGGCGTATAGGCGGTATACCAGGCAGGATTTTCAAGGAGGTTTCTCTGTATCACACCGGGAGTGTGACAGTTGTAATATCCCTGACCGATCCATGACTGATAGATACTGTTTTTGTCTGCCAGTTTTCGCAAGGCCGCAAGAGTTGAGGGTTCACTGGCAGGATCACCAAGATCCAGGGGGTGCTCCTGTGCAATGGCTTCCGGAATCACTTGAGCAATGAAGGCTTCCATACTGCTGTAGCCAAGAGCCTCCAGCATATTTGCCTTTTCATCCTCATTCGGGCCGATATGACGGGAAATAAAATCAAATTTGTCTGTCAACTGCGTCATGACTACTGACTCCCAAAGACTTTTCGCTTAGCGTACATAACGATGTTTAACAAAAGGCATGGTTGTCACGGTAACAGGCAGGGCCTTGTTCCTGACCAACGCTTTCAATTCCGTGCCCGGTGAAGCATGCTGTGCATTTAGGTATCCCATGGCAACCGGTGCACCGATGCTTGGTCCATAACTGCCACTGGTGACAATACCGGCGACTTCTCCATCGGCATCCACAAGTTCAGTGCCTTCTCTCACGGGTGCCTTGCCATTGACCAGTAAGCCGGTTCGTTTCCTGGACGGGGGCTCATCGAGCTCTGCCAGAATCAATTCCGCGCCGGGGAAGCCTGCCGGACGATCACCATTGTTTCTTCGTGAGGGACTGATACTCCACTGTAATCCGGCGGATACCGGCGTGGTGGCATCATCAATATCATGCCCGTAAAGACAGAGTCCGGCTTCCAGTCTCAAGGTGTCACGTGCACCAAGCCCTACGGGTTGGACTCCGGAGTTTTCAAGAAGTTTTCGACAGAATGCTTCCGCCATAGAGGCAGGTAGTGAAATCTCGAAACCATCTTCACCGGTATAGCCGGAGCGCGTAAGGATAATGTCATGACCTTCAAGGTCCGTCTGCATGCCGGTCATGAACTGTAATGTGTCACACCCGGGTACAGGGCCCACCAGGGCGTTAGCTGATGCAGGACCCTGCAGGGCGATCAATGCACGACTTTCCAGATGCTCAATGGCTACATTGTTGAGCTGGCCTTGCAGCCAGGCCATGTCGGCATCCTTGCAGGCGGCATTCACCACCAGGAGAAAGGACTCCTCATCCAAACGGAGAATCATCAAGTCATCCCTTATTCCTCCCTCATCATTGGTGAGCAAAGCGTAGGTCTGTCTGTTGACAGGCAGATTGACCAGATCTACAGGTAACAGAGCTTCAAGGGCATGCGCCGCCTGACTGCCCGTCACCAGAATCTGTCCCATGTGGGAAACATCAAAAAATCCTGCCGAAGCACGGGTATGCAGGTGTTCGGCTTTTACGCCTTCATACTGAACAGGCATGCTGTATCCGGCAAAGGGCACCATACGGGCCCCCAGTTCTTCATGCAGGCTGTGCAGGGGTGTTTGCTTGAGTATGTCGTTCGAAGAGTTTGTCATAGGCTGGCAAATTCGTCCTGAATGTTGGAAATAACTTTGGGAGCAGGGGCTATGTAATTGGAGTAACAGGGTCCTGGTAGAAGTGAAGTGCCGATTATCGGTCTGCAGGCATACAAATTCACCTGATAATTAAGTATGTTAGTGGTTTGTCTGAGCATAATAACAGTACAGTTTCGTAACTTTATAATTTTGGACCATTGCCCTGGATCAATGGGCAGTACTTTTGCATGGATATTTTTTTATTCGCATAAATACAGGAGAACACAATGAGTGAAGATGCATACAAGGCAGGCAGGGATATTGCTGTCAAAATGTGGGGCGAAGAGGTGGCCGCCGCTCGTGAAAGCAAGGCAACGGATTTTAATCGCCCGTTTGAGGATCTGGTCACCAAGTACTGCTTTGGTGAAGTATGGGCAGAGAATACACTGGATCCGAAAATGCGCAGTATGCTGACCCTGGCCGTACTGACAGCTCTGACCAAACCCAACCAGTTGAAAGTCCATGTAAGGGGCGCTATCGCCAATGGTGTGAGTGTGGAGGAAATCCGGGCTATCCTGATACACAGCGCTGTTTATTCCGGTGTGCCAGCTGGCGTGGAAGCATTCAATGCGGCCAGGGAAGTGCTTGGAGACATGGGCCTGGATGCTGGTTAAGTCGTTAGTTAAGGTTTTTTAGGATCTATTTTTTGAGGAAGCAACATTGAGTAATTTGAACGATATAAAGGTGGGTTTTATCGGTATTGGAAACATGGGCTGGCCCATGGCCCTGAACCTGCACAAGGCCGGCTATAACCTGACGGTGTTTGATATGGATAAGGCCCGGGCTGAAAAATTCGCCGCAGACAATGGCGGTCTTTCCGCCGCCAGTCTTTCAGAACTGGGGGATATGGACTTTGTTATCACCATGCTACCTAACGGGCATGTGGTGCGTGAGGTATTATTGGAAACAGAGGATGGTGCGTTTATACAGAATGCCAGACCTGGCTGTATCGTGATCGACATGAGCTCTGCAGAACCGACCGGTACTCGCCAGCTTGCTACTGATCTGGCAGAAAAACAGGTTACGCTGATCGATGCACCGGTGTCAGGAGGTGTTGCCAGGGCTGAACTTGGCACACTGGCCATCATGATCGGTGCGGAAGATGCGAAGGCCCTGGAGAAGGCCCGTCCCCTGTTACAGGTGATGGGAGAGCTACTCTTTGAAACAGGCGGCATCGGTTCGGGACACGCCACCAAGGCGCTGAATAACCTGATAGCGGCTACCAGTTTTGTGGCGACCTCTGAGGCCATGCTTGCGGCCAGGCGTTTCGGTCTCGACCTGACCACGTTCAACAGTGTCGTCAATGTTTCAACCGGGCATAACTTCATGACGGACAAGGTAATGAAAGATCACGTGATCGACGGTAAGTATGCCACCGGCTTTGCCATGGGACTTCTGGTCAAGGATGTCGGTATTGCCAATGACCTGTGTGATGCTGTGAATATGGAAGCACCCCTGTCAAGAATGGTGCTCAAGCGCTGGCAGGAAGCTCTCGAGCAGAAAGAGTTCAGTGCTGATAACACTGAAGCCATTATGGTCTGGGATGACATGGAAAATCGCTGAACATTTATTGGCTGATTCAGACTAATGGATAAACTGAATTTATAGAGTCGGCTAGCAATAATATTTGTCACTATCTTTCTGTTCGGCATTGGTTCTGTAGTGTTCAGGTCAATCCAGCTGGGCAAACAGCAAGTCATGGAAGAAGTGACAGATGTGTCCGCTCTGGTCGGCAGGATGTTTACCATTGCGGAAATCGGCGGCAAGTCTCCGTTCAGCCCCGATACCGAAGAAGCGTTTTTCCGGGAACTGGTCTTGCTGGAGGACGTCCAGCAAATTGATATTCGCATTCTGTCCAGGAATGCAGAATATCCGGAGGTCAATGAGTCTGTCCGTGATGCTATTGATGCACCGTGGTGGTTTGTTGATCTGGTATACCCGGATACATTAAATGAAATCCGAATCTTTGTTCTAGGTAATGGTGACGTTGTCACTATATACCCGGATCCCGGTAATGATATTGAGAAGGCCTGGCTTGAAACAAGGAGCAGACTGCTGTTCAGTGCCATTTTCTTTTTATTGACGTTTGCTGTCGGCCTGTTTTTCCTGCGTCGCTGGATAAAACCAATCGAGGTCATCAAGAATGTACTGGACAATGTTGAATATGGTGATTTCAGTCGCCGAATTCCCCGTTTTTCACTTCCCGAGCTTCGTGAAATCAGCGATAAGATCAATAATCTGACAACATGGCTTGGCGCCAGTAAAACAGAGAATGAAAGATTGACGAGAAAATCGATTACTGTGCAGGAAAAAGAAAGGCGGTACCTGGCCCAGGAACTGCATGATAGTCTTGGCCGGGCCGTCAGTGCGATCAAGGCAATAGCCGTGTCGATTGAGGAGAGGGCTTGTGAAAAGGATTCTGTCAGCGCCAGCAGTGCCAGGAATATCGAGGAAATCGCAGATAGCGCCTATTCCAGTGTACGCAAGCTCATGACTTCGCTCAGGCCTTCCATTCTTGATGAACTTGGACTGGTGGCTGCACTTAACCATATGGTGGACGACTGGAACACACACCATGAAGATACTTTCTGCCGTTTCAGGATCGAGGGAAATTACGATAATCTGCAGGAAGATGTTCAGATCAATGTATACCGCATTGTCCAGTAAGCCCTGACCAATATTTCCAAATATGCCAGGGCTGAAAATGTAACTATTGCCATGAGTGGTAACGAAATCATCAGCCTGTTGATTATGGATGATGGTGTAGGATTTTCCCTGAATGAAGTGTCGCGGAGTATGGGCCTGACAGGAATCCGTGATCGTGTAACGTTATTGCGTGGAGAACTGGAGATTTCAAGCAGGCCCGGAAAGGGGGTATCGATTCAGATAGAATTTCCCAGAGTGAACTACTTCAGGAGGAGGTCGGGTGACAGATAAAATACTGAAAATTATCCTTGTGGATGACCATGCGATTGTCAGGATGGGATACAAGCTGCTCCTGCAGAATGATCCGGAGATTGAAGTCATTGCCTAATTTGGAAGTGGTGAGGAAGCCAATCAAAAAGCACGTGAACTGAATCCGGACATCATTGTGATGGATCTTTCCATGCCAGATATGGGAGGGCTTGAAGCTATTCGTCGCATCAAGGCAAAGAACCCGGAGATCAAGGTGCTGGTATTTAACATATATGACAATGTCTCTTTCGTGGAGCATGCAATGAATGCGGGCGCCTCTGGCTATATCACCAAGAACAACGCGCCAAATATCCTTGTTTAGGCTGTCAGGACAACCGCAGCAGGGGATACTTATATTGAGCCTTCACTGGAAAGTGAAATGAATGTTCAACATCAGTTAGGCAAGGGATCTGCTTTGTCGAATTTGTCCCATCAGGAATTCCAGATTTTTTGCCTTTTCGCAGAAGGGCTAAATGCCAGTGATATCGCCTATGACCTTTCGCTTAGTGTAAAAACAGTGGCCAATTACCAGACGCAAATAAAAGAAAAGTTGGGGGCAAGCAGTAACACGGATCTGGTGAAGCTGGCGATATCGAACGAGATTATCAAGGTTTAAAAGACGAAAAAAGGATAAAGGGATAAAAGGAAAAAGGGTGTGCGGTTCAGGTAAAGCATCGATACACGGATACAAGGCAAGCGATTCAGGTAAAATCGATAAAGGATAAAAGATAAAGGTCCAGATTGCAGTAGGCCGGAAGAGGTCCGCAGGACCGTCATCCGGCGCCAAGACATTCGCGGCTAAAGCCGCGAACAATCTCAGAAAAAGCAAAACATGGTAGGAAGCGGCTTTAGCCGCGAAAAAAAACCTTGACGGAAAAATTCAGGCGAAGGATCCTGCCTTTT
>CAZDCK010000054.1:0-9009 GCA_964503965.1 uncultured Enterobacteriaceae bacterium
AAATAGGATTCTTTTTTGCCCTTCGCTGCGCATGATTATTTTATAGAGAAGCATGCACATACTCACGATGACTGAAATGAGTAGAACTATCCCAATAGCGCCCAACTCTACAGCCAACTCCAAAACATCATTGTGGGCCCTTTGCACTCCCATAATTCTATGGTGTGCATATCCCTGGGTATTGTAGATATCGAAAAAACTACCAAGTCCGGTACCGATAAATGGATTGTCCTTAATCATCTGCATTACAGAACCCCAGATGAGGTAGCGTTGTCCGCCTTCATCTTCAGCAGCAAGATTTACTGCGGTTGCGATCGAAGAAATCTCGTATATGGCGATTTCCCAGAAGGGTTGGAATCCATCACCGTTGAAGTTTACCAATACCAGAAAAGCCAAGAGCGCAAATGTGCTTGCTACTGATTTATCCCGATTCCAGTTAAGCCAGGTTCTGCGTTTACTTCTGTCAAAAAAGATAAAGAGGCCTATGAGCAATGCTTCGAATGCACAGGAAAGCCATACAGCTCTTGTGCGAGTGTAATAGGCATAAAGGACAAGTACCGTCAAACTAAGAGCGTAATACCAGGTTTGTGCCTTGGTCAGCTTGTCCTTGAAGAGGAAATACAGGGGAAGCCAGGCGGTCAGTACCATGACCTGGCCCGCCATGTTGCCATTCCCGAAAGTGGATGAGGGGAAGGAGGTTTGTGGCACACCATTGAAACCAAACAGGTACTGGGCGATACCAATGAGGGCTGTAATCAGACCCCCTATAATCGCCAGATTGATGACGGTATCCAGATTCTTTTCGTTCTGGAGAATCTGTAGCCCCAGCAGGAACATGATGAAACCCGCATACCATTTGTTCCACTTGTACACCCAGAAATCAGAATTTGAGGCCCATAAAAGAGAAAGGGTTCCTGCCAGAAAAAGCAGTCCGAAACATATTCTTGCGGGGGAAAATGTCAGCTCAGCAACAAGCCTTTTTCGCTGCAACCATAACCAGAGAAACAATAATCCCGAGAGATAGATTTGCGAGGCATAGGATTTCAGCTCCATGGGAGTCGCTACCGGAGGAAAGCTCCAGGCACCAACAAAGCAGATAACCGGAATAATGACAGCAATCCAGAAGGCCGGGATTACCGGTTTATTGCTGATTACGGCTGCTCTGCCACCTGTGCTCTGGTGTGCAGGGGAAGATTTTTGCCTCGTATTTCTTTTTTTCTGCTTCTTGGCCATCTGGTTTACAGGAATTTTGTTAAAAAGAGAACGGATTATAGCCTTTGAGGGGGCTGCCCGCATAATGATTCAGTAACGGGTAGATGGACATTCCTGGATAAGGCATTTATTCTCATTGCCCTGCTTTTTCTGTTTGGGTCGATTACTTGTCGGGGGAGAATTTATGAAAGCCAGTTACAACCATCTGATAAAAATGGCAGGGGTCTTCATACTCACAATCTTGCTGTTTCCGGCAGGAATGTCTGTGGCCTTTGGTCAAACGGCAGCAGAACGACGTGAGGAATTAAGTCGTATGATCCCCACTCATCCCGGACAGCTGGGGGCCCTGGCTCCTGAAAACCTGAACATGGAGCGTCCGGAACCGCCATTTGACCTGACTGGGACCTGGTTTGTTGACCTGAGCGAGGGGTTTTCCAACTTCATGTTTGGACCGCCGTATCCTGAATTTATTGGGCAGACAAAACTGGATTTCGAAGAAGGCCAACGGGCTTTGGCTGAAGGAAGGCCTTACAGGGATGCCATCGGGCAATGCTTCCCGGCCGGTATTCCCATGATCATGACCCGCGTCTGGCCCATTGCCATGGTCCAGTTGCCTACGGTCATTTATATGGTGTCCAACTTCAATAACAGTTTCAGGCAGATTTTTCTTGATGGAAGGGATTACTCTGATCCTGATCTGGTGATTTATTCCTATAACGGTGAGTCGATTGGGCGCTGGGAAGGGGATGAACTGATTGTTGATACACGTTATATAGAAACCTACAACCATTTCATTGACAGGGGTATTCCGATCACTGAAGATTTTCGAGTACAGGAAAGGATGCGCTTGCTGGAAGATGGTGAAGTACTCGAAATAGAATATATCATGACAGATCCCAATGGCTGGGTTGGTGAATGGCGTAACACGAAACAATGGTTACGTGTGGATAATACGGATATAGGCGAAGTTGAGTGTTTGCCAGATCTGAATGACAATCTACCAAGTACCCAGGCAGGACAAGAAGGACTTCAAAGATAACGAAAAAGTCGATTATTCAATATTCAGGAAATTGAGATGAATTATTTACAAGTAATGAAAAAAACCTGTAGCAACCTGGCAGTAGCAGCTGCCCTGTTGACAGTACCCGCTATTAATTCAATGGCACATCACTCTACTGCAGCGTTTGACAGTGATAGCGTCGTCGTCATAGAAGGGGAGGTTACCCAGGTCCGCTGGATCAATCCCCATGCGTCCTTCAAGCTGACCGGTGATGCCAGTGACGAACATCCCGATGGTCTGTGGACTATTGAAATGACTGCTCCGAATGTTCTTATCAATCAGGGCTGGAAACGCAACTCTATTCGGCCAGGAGATAAAGTCACCGTCTTTGCCAACCCTTTACGTAATGCCGTTATATTGAACGATGGTAGTCAGGGTGGTTTATATGTTGGGATAATCCTTGGGGACGGTTCCACCCTGGGCAGGACAGATGGTGAAGGGCAGGGTTCAGACAGATAAGTAAACCTAGTTTTATCCGGGCAAAAAAAAGCGCCACTAATGTGGCGCTTTTTTTGGTTCCGGTTTCTACCGGAAAGTACTTTAGTTCTGGCTAACAAACTCGGGGTAGGCTTCCATACCACATTCCGCGAGATCGACACCTTCGTACTCTTCTTCATCAGAGACTCTCAGTCCGATGACGGCTTTGATGATCAACCAGAAGATCATGCTGGTCACAAACACCCAGACAAAGATAACTGCGATTCCCATCAACTGACCGCCAATAGTAGCGTCTCCATTGCCTGAGAAGATAACAGCAATCAGGCCCCAGATACCAACGACACCGTGAACCGAGATTGCTCCGACAGGATCATCAATTTTGACTTTATCCATCAGGACTACTGCGAATACAACGATTACGCCACCAACAGCACCTATCAAGGTAGCTCCAATGCCGTCCCAGTTAAGTGGCTCAGCAGTAATGGCAACCAATCCTGCCAGTGCGCCGTTTACTGCCATGGTCAAGTCCGCTTTTCCGAACATGAACTGAGACACGATGAGTGCTGCAATCAAACCGCCACATGCCGCTGCATTGGTGTTTACAAAAACATCTGATACTGCATTTGCTTCACTGACGTTTGAAACCATAAGCTCGGAACCGCCATTGAAACCAAACCAGCCCATCCAGAGGATGAACATACCAAGAGCTGCCAGAGGCAGGTTGGCACCGGGAATAGCATTGACTGTTCCATCAGCGCCATATTTTCCTTTACGGGGTCCCAACAGGATCACACCAGCAAGGGCTGCTGCAGCGCCACAAAGGTGAACTACGCCAGAGCCTGCAAAGTCCTGGAAGCCTGCTGCATCAAGAAAGCCACCACCCCATTTCCACATACCCTGCATTGGGTAGATGAATCCGGTCATTACAATGGCGAAGGCTAAAAATGCCCACAACTTCATTCTTTCAGCTACCGCACCGGAAACAATTGACATGGCAGTTGCAACGAATACGACCTGGAAGAAGAAGTCAGAAGCACCGGAGTAGTAAGTATCTCCTCCACTTGCCAGAACTTCTTCAGTAGAGGCGTTGGCAATGCTGTTGCCAAACCAGCTATCGGGCAAGATGCCGCCTTCCGAGCCACCATACATAATGGTGTATCCCATCAGCAGGTACATCGTACAAGCGATGGCAAACAGTGCGACGTTTTTGGTCAAAATTTCCGTTGTGTTTTTGGAACGAACCAGGCCGGCTTCCAACATAGCGAAACCAGCGGCCATCCACATTACTAAAGCGCCTGATACCAGGAAGTAAAAGGTATCAAGTGCATACTGAACTTCAATAATTGAATTTTCCATACTTAGCCCTCCTGAAAGACTCGTATAATTTTCTTGTTTCGATTTAGATGGCGTCGTCGCCGGTTTCACCGGTACGAATTCGAATTGCTTCTTCTATGGAAGAAACAAAAATTTTGCCGTCACCGATTTTTCCAGTGTTGGCCGCCTTCGAAAGAGTTTCGATAGTCTGTTCAAGAGCGCTGTCTTTCACTACGACTTCAACTTTTAATTTCGGGAGGAAGTCAACGACATATTCCGCACCACGGTACAGCTCGGTATGTCCTTTCTGGCGTCCAAAACCCTTCACCTCAGTGACGGTAATCCCTTGAACTCCAATTTCTGACAGGGCCTCCCGGACGTCATCAAGCTTAAAAGGCTTGATAATCGCGTTTATCATTTTCATTTCATTCTCCTAGTACGTCGTTCTAGCAGTGTGGTGCATTAATGTTGCTCCAGGGGCTGCCGGAAAAAAGTCTCACAGTCCAAAGTTGGCTGAACACAGCTAACACTGATTCAGCATTTAAGCTGTTCGTCGAAGCCGGCGGCTGTAGTAGTGCAACCTTCCGCGACCAGCTGCGATACATGTGATTAGCAAACGGCATGCCAACTAAAAAAATATTATTTAAATCAGAAAGATAAGCGTTTCGAATTATTTCTAAAGTAGAGAAACGGAGGGTCGCGCACCAAAAAAGTGCGCTATAGAGCTTTATTGCCCGTTTATGAGTCCTGGTAGGGGTCTGGTTGAAAATATGATGTCCATTTTAGAAATTTGACTGCTTTTCTTGTGCTTATTGAAGCATGGATTATCCCTGAAATGACCCGAGATCAGCGGCTATCTGCCTTCTCGGATGTCTTTTAAACCCGTCGCCTTGTCTCTGTAAGGCAATTCTTTTATGCTCACCTTTGGTGCGAAGGGCGAAAATCCCTATTAAAAAAATCAAGCCTTGCACCTTTATATTGCCTTACCTAATAACAAGATAAAAATATCCGGGGGAAATCCATGCTTAGTCGTTTCTTGAGTAAGGGCGTTTTTTGTTCTTTTTTACTGTTAATTCCCATGGTTTCCCTGGCACAGGAAATTGATGGAGCTGACACAGCCTGGATTATGACATCCACGGCCCTGGTGCTCTTCATGACGATCCCCGGCTTGTCCCTGTTTTATGGTGGTCTTGTGCGTGTTCGCAATGTACTGTCCATACTCATGCAATGCTTCTCCATAACCTGTGTTGCCTCCCTTGTCTGGCTTGTCATTGGCTATAGTCTTGCGTTTGGTGAGGGCAACGGCTTTGTCGGTGGTTTTGGAAATATTTTGTTCGCCAACATTGGTGAGGACACCGTTTCAGGGACTATTCCGGAATCACTTTTTGCCCTGTTCCAGATGACATTTGCTGTCATTACACCGGCTCTTATTTTTGGTGGCTTTGCTGAGCGCGTGAAATACAGTGGTGTTATGCTTTTCAGCGTACTCTGGCTGGTGCTTGTATACGCTCCAATAACCCATTGGGTTTGGGCCGAAGGCGGCTGGTTATTTGAGCAGGGATTGCTTGATTTCGCCGGTGGTACGGTAGTTCATGTCACAGCAGGTATTGCCTCACTGGTTTGCGCCCTGATGATTGGTCCCCGTTCCGGTTTCGGAAAGACCCCTATGCCACCACATAATATGACAATGACAGTAACCGGTGCGGGGATGCTTTGGGTAGGGTGGTTTGGTTTTAATGGCGGTAGTTCCCTCGCAGCAGACGGTAATGCATCCATGGCCATGCTCGTGACCCATATTTCAGCAGCTGCAGGTTCGCTGTCCTGGATTCTTATGGAAAAAATCAAATATGGTAAGCCTTCCGTGCTGGGTATCGTTACAGGCATGGTGGCAGGGTTGGGTACGATCACCCCGGCCTCTGGTTTTGTTGGCCCCGGTGGAGCCCTGATTATCGGTCTGTCTGCGGGTATTATCTGTTTCTTTGCCACACAGGCAATCAAGAATACGCTGGGTATTGATGACTCTCTCGATGTCTTCCCGGTTCATGGTGTTGGTGGCATCCTGGGTACATTCCTGGCTGGTATCTTCGCCTCATCAGCGCTTGGTGTTTTCAGTGGACAGGGCTATGCGGAAGGAATGACCATGGGTAGTCAGCTTGTTGTCCAGTTAACAGGGATAATTGCTACGGCTGCTTATACTGGTGTTCTGACAGTCGTTATTCTCAAAGTGGTGAATGCCGTTACCGGCATGCGAGTCACGGAAGAAGATGAGTCTGTTGGTCTCGATATCGTGCTCCATGATGAAAGGGGTTACGACATCTAGTTCTCAACGGAGGTTGGAAAGCGTAAAGTCTGAATTCAACAACCTTCCCGTTTCCTCTAAAATCCGGAAAGTGTCTTCTTTCCGGATTTTTTTGTTTGGCCTGTTATGAATGAAATGCTGCCTACATTGATTCGGCTTCTTGCGGATGGTCACTTCCATTCGGGCGCGGAGCTGGGTGAACAGCTGGGCATCAGTCGCTCAGCAGTGTGGAAGTATATCGGTGAACTTGAGCGATTCGGGCTTGATGTTCATTCGGTTCGTGGTAAAGGCTATCGGCTTGCCCATCCTTTTACCCCCCTCGATTCTTCAGAAATAGTCAGGGTGATGAAAAGCGTAAAGGAGTATTCATTACAGAGGGTAGAGCTTCATCAGTCCATTGATTCAACCAATAGTCATGCCATGCGTCTGATTCAGGAGAGGGATCTAGAACCTGAAGCTGGCAAGTATTCGTTGTTCCTGGCAGAGCGGCAGACTGGTGGTAAAGGCAGACGAGGCAGGCAGTGGGCCAGTCCCTATGGAAAGAATGTATATATGACCCTGGTGAGACAGGTTGATGCCGGACTGATGAGTATAGAGGGTGTCAGTCTGGTGGCAGGTCTGGCGGTGGTGCGGGCATTGGAGTCCATTGGTTTGGACGAAGCGGGTGTCAAATGGCCAAACGATATCTTGTGCGGCGGAAAAAAACTGGCGGGCATACTTATGGAGATTACAGGTGATATTTCCGGAGTCTGTCAGTTGCTAATAGGGATAGGGCTCAACGTTCACTGTCCTGCGGAAACAATGAGGATGGTTGACCAGCCATGGACAGATCTGTTTCAGGTGACTGGAAGTCAACTTGATCGCAACAGGATTGCCGGATTGTTATCAGTTCATACCATGCTTGCTCTGGATGAGTTTGAGTCAGAAGGCCTGAAGCCATTTGTGAAGGAATGGAATAAATATGATGTGATGTATGGCAGGGAGGTGCAGCTCACAAGTGGAGAGCGCAAGCATACTGGCCAGGCGATGGGTATTTCTGAGACAGGGGCGCTGTTATTGAAAACCGGTTCAGGGATTGAGCCAATGAATGGTGGCGAGCTGAGTCTGAGGATGGCAGGTACAACATGATCCTTGAACTCGATGCTGGTAACACAAGAATCAAGTGGCGGGGTCTTGATGAGTCAGATGGCGCTATACTCAACAGGGGCAGTATCCCGGGGCAAGGCTTACCAGACCAGGTTGTTGGAGAGCTCATGAATCATCTGGACGGCAATAACGCTGGTCAACCCAGCAGAGTCCGCGTTTCCAGTGTGAGAGATACCTTGTTCAGGGACAGCCTGATCGCCATTGTGGAGAGGAAATACCGGGTGGTTCCGGAGTTTGCGGTAGTTGGAAAAACACTGGGTGGTGTAACCAATTCCTATGAACATGTTTCCAGAATGGGGGTGGATCGCTGGCTTGCCATGCTTGCGGCCTTTGAAAGAAGTCGTGGCGCATGCTGTGTCCTTGATTGTGGAAGTGCAATCACCTTTGACTGGATTGACCGTAATGGCATGCATCAAGGAGGGTACATCGTACCTGGTATTGCTCTGATGCAGCAGAGTCTTGCGGCTAAAACAACAGCTTTGCAGGTAACGCTGGATAGACTGGTGGGGATTGAACCTGGATCAAGTTCGGAAACAGCCATCAGTCATGGAACGACTGCCATGGCTACCGCCTTTGCCGAATACTGTCACAAACTTGTGATGAAACATGATGAGCGGACTGCCTGGTATCTTACTGGCGGGGATGCCGGTGCTGTAGCTGCAAACCTGCAATGGCCATGTACACGCATTGATGAGCTTGTACTTGATGGTCTTGCATTAGCCTTGCCCTAGCACTTTATTTCATTCGGTAATATTGCTTCTATATAATATAGTATGCGTACATTCGTCATCCTTTTGATACTTTCCAATCTGGGCTATCTGGGCTGGACCCTTTACTTACCGAATGAAAAGGAGCCTGTCATGGTGAGGGCCCCGGCACGACAGACAGGCGACCGGCTTCAATTGCTTGAAGAGATCCCGGAGGATCAGAGACGTCCCATTGCCGGTGAGGCAGTTCCGGTAAACTGTTTGTCCCTGGGGGTGTTCAATAATACGGAAGAAAGTGATTTCCTGGTTTCAGCATTGCTTGAAAGGGGATTGCAGGCCCGTGTAGAACTGCAGCAGTCCGGCCAGGTATCCAGTTTCCGGGTCTATATGCCCCCATTTAACTCCGGAGCAGCAGCAAGACAGACGCTTGAAAAGTTGCAGGATGAGGGTTTTGACAGCTTTATTATCACAACCGGAGAATATTCGGGAGGTATTTCCCTCGGACTCTTTACCGATGAACAGCGGGCCCTGGTCTTGCAGGAAAACCTGGCGGCCAGCGGTTACGCCACCTCCATAGAGAATATAAGTACAGCCACAAATGAAATATGGGTGACTATCGAGGGGCTGTCCCAGGCACTGCTTGAGGGGTCAGATTTGCTGGATTTACTCTCAGAAGGCCTTGATCTTGAAGTAATAGAAAAACCTTGTGAAATGCTTGTATCGCGACCGTGATTCCCATAAAATGCCGCCTCTGTGTTAAGAGCCAGGTGGTTGTAAGTCGTCTGATGCTTTGTTGGAGGGGTTCCCGAGTGGTCAAAGGGATCAGACTGTAA
>CAZDCK010000055.1:0-8931 GCA_964503965.1 uncultured Enterobacteriaceae bacterium
AATTGGCTGGGGTGGTAGGATTCGAACCTACGCATGACGGAGTCAGAGTCCGTTGCCTTACCGCTTGGCTACACCCCAGTAGCAGGTATCTTTCTGTTCGAATCCGTTGCGGATCCGTCTTTCCTAACGCATGACTGGAGCCGTTGCCTTAGCGCTTGGCTACACCCCGGTAGATCAGAGAGGTTTCGAAGCAGGCATATCAGTTTTGCCCGTATTTTCGAAGGCCGCAATCCTACTAAGATTGATGGCATTTTTCCAGTTTTTCCGCCCTTTATCTTTTCCCGTCATGTGATTTAATGGGAGAAGATTCATTCTGAGTCTCGGGATACCCCGTAAACCCCGTTTTTTTAACAGTTTTTCAGGTGAAGTGTGGGCCAGGAAATAGATTCCAGTATTTTTTACGCAGGCTGAACTGGAGCAGTTCAAACAACTTCTGAAGGAAGAAACAGGCCTTCTGGAAAGTATCTTTGAGCAATCCCTGTTTGCTCGGGAAGGTTATCGTGCCGGTTTTGAACTGGAAGCCTGGCTACTGGATGCCACCGGCCATGCCGCACCGGATAATGAAGGTTTCCTCGCCAGCCTGGCAGACAGAAATGTCGTCCCCGAACTCGCCACCTTCAATTTTGAAGTCAATGGTGACCCAGCCATCCTCAAGGGCGATGCACTGGAACAGATGTACAAGGGGCTCATGAAAAGCTGGCAGCATTGTGGGGAAGTGGCAGCGGCAAGGGACGAGAAAATCCTCATGATCGGCACTCTTCCTCACTTGCGTGAAAGCGATCTCAACATGGACAACATGTCCGATATGTCCCGCTACAAAGCCCTCAATCGCCAGGTCTTTAAAATGCGGGATTTCAAACCCCTGCACCTGCACATTACCGGCCGGGATGTCATGGACACACACAAGAATGACGTCATGCTGGAGGCTGCTACCACTTCTTTCCAGATCCATTTCCAGATACCGCTGGAGCAAGCCGTCAATGTCTTTAATGCCTCGTTGGCCTGCTCAGCGCCGATGGTTGCTGTCTCTGCCAATTCCCCCTATCTGTTTGGAAAAGACCTGTGGGATGAAACCCGCATTCCCCTGTTTGAACAGAGTGTGGAAGTGGGTGATCCGAAACATCGACGGGTCGGATTTGGCAACGCTTACCTGAAGAGATCCCTGTTTGAATGTTTTGCAGAAAACCTTGCTGATTACCCGGTGCTACTGCCGCTGGTTAATGATGAATCCCTGGAAAAACTGACCCGCCTGAAATTTCACAATGGCACAATCTGGCGCTGGAACAGGCCATTAATCGATTTCGACAAAGACAACCATCCCCATTTGCGCATAGAACACAGGGTAGTTCCTTCAGGACCTACCATCCATGACAGTTTTGCCAATGCCGCTTGTTATTAGGGGCTCACCCATGGACTTGCCCTGCAGTATGGCAATATAGCCACCCAACTGCCCTTTGAAGATGCCAGGACAGCATTTTACGACTGTGCGCGTTATGGGCTTGATGCGTCCATCCAATGGCTTGAAGGAAAAACCTGGCTGGTCCGGGAGCTGATTCTGGAAGAATTACTCCCCCTGGCCCGCGAGGGACTGGCGGACCTTGAAGTAGCCCCGCCAAGCATTAATCACTGGCTGGATACCATACAGGCCAGGGCGCAGAATGCACAGAATGGTGCTGCCTGGCAGCGTGGCTGGGTTGCCAGGCATGGCCATGACATGAATGCCCTGGTGAACCGTTACTATGAATTACAGCAAAGCGAATCACCGGTACACGAATGGCCCTTGTCCTGACCCGTATCGACTGCTAAAAAAATACACCGGAATAACTATTCTCCAGAGAATTAACACCATTCCCGAGGGTCTGCTGGACTGCTCTCCCGAAGAGCTGATTACAATAGTCCCCGATACCACATTGATTGAACTGGAAGGACGTAATAAAACACCACTGTTCCTGTCCGTGCTGCTTCATGGTAACGAACCGACCGGTCTGGTGGTGGCCCAGAACATTCTCAGACAATACCAGCAAAGCGGCCTTCCCCGATCGATCCTGCTATTTATCGGCAATGTCAAAGCCGCCAGCCAGGGACGTCGTCGTCTTGACGACCAGCCCGATTACAACCGGATTTGGCTGGAAAGCCGGGTGAAACATGAATCAGGCATTCACCTTGAGATCGCCGCTCTGCTGCATGAACTGGCCAGGCGCCCTCTCTTTGCTTCCATCGATATTCATAACAATACCGGTATAAACCCTCACTATGCCTGTATTAACCGCCTGGATGCCCAGTTCCTGAACCTGGCCCGTCAATTTTCACGAACTGTCATCTATTTCGTTCAGCCCGGAGGGGTGCAAAGCAAAGCCTTTGCGCATTTGTGTCCATCAGTCACCCTCGAATGTGGCAAGGTGGGAGATGAATTCGGTATTCAACGCGCTACCACCTTTGTGGACGAAATACTCAACCTGGATACCATCCCTGATACCGAAGTGAATGATGACGACATTGACCTGTTCCACACCCTGGCTGTCGTCAAGGTACCCGATGAAGTGACATTGAGTTTTGATGACAGCGACACCGACATCCGCTTCATCCCCGGCATGGAAACCCTGAATTTCGAGGAAATCCCGGCAGGAACCACACTCGCCAGGATTCGTGAAAACGTCGAGCATCCCTTGCTGGTAATGAATGAGACGGGAGAGAAAATTACCGGGGACGTGTTTGATGTCAGCAACGGTGAACTGGTAAACATCAAGCCACTGATGCCCTCCATGCTCACCCTGGATGAAAAGGTCATCCGGCAGGACTGCCTGTGCTATGTCATGGAACGCTACCAGATCGCTATGGGAGAGAAATTTACGGATGACGACAGGCCCGTGTGGGTGGAGAATGACGAATGAACAAAAGGATAAAAGGCAGCATCCTTCGCCTGGGATTAACCCTCAGGGGTGTCATTTGGGCTTATGCTTGAATTTGATGGTCAGATAAACACAATCCCTTCGGCTATCTCGAATACTTCCTCTTGTATCCTGCCTCTTGTCTCCTGCATCTTTTTAATCCCTGGATGATGGTCCTGCGGACCTCTTTCGGCCCAAGTGAATCGCGACCTTTATCCTTTATCCTTTATCCTTTATCCTCACCTTAAATGCATTTTCCTAATTCTCAATGACACTTCTCGTCGTTTATATCGCTATCGCCCTGGTATTTTCATTCCTTTGCTCCATTGCCGAGGCAGTTATTCTCAGTGTAACTACACCCTATATCGCGCTTCTTGAAAAGGATGGTCATAAATCAGGTGAAGTCCTCAAATCATTAAAAGAGGATATTAACCGTCCGCTTGCAGCGATTCTGACCCTGAATACGATTGCCCATACCATTGGTGCGGCAGGTGCAGGGGCCCAGGCCACTGCTGTTTTTGGGAATGCCTGGCTGGGTGTGTTCTCAGCGGTATTGACGTTAATGATCCTGGTATTTTCAGAAATCATTCCGAAAACCCTGGGAGCCCATTACTGGACATCCCTGGCTCCAATTACGGCTTATGGACTCAAGTACCTGACTCTTGCACTGTATCCCTTCGTGCAGCTAGCAGTAAAACTCACGGGCAATATCACGCATGATGAGAATACCCTGACAGGATTTAGCCGGGATGAATTTATGGTGATGGCTGAGCTCAGCGAAAGAGAGGGACAGTTGGCCACGCAGGAATCCAGGATTCTGCAAAACCTGTTACTACTCCGGACAACCATCGTCAAGGCTGCCATGACTCCGCGAACCGTTGTGTTTTCCTTACCCCAGTCCCTGAAAGTGGAGGAGTTCTTTCACAAGCATGACCAGTGCCGCTTCAGCCGGATTCCTATTTATTCAGATACACCGGAACACATCACTGGATTTGTCCTCAAGGATGACATTCTCCTCGCCCAGGCCCGGGGTAACAGTGACAACAGGCTGGAACAGTACCAGCGAGAGCTTACTGTCGTGCTGGATTTTCTTTCCCTGTCCCAGGTGTTTGAGGCCTTGCTGACTGATCGGGCCCATATTGCCCTGGTAGTGAATGAGTATGGAGATATGGAGGGGATCATTACCCTGGAAGATCTTATTGAAACCATGCTGGGTCTTGAAATCGTGGATGAAAAAGACCGGGACGTGGATATGCAGAAGGTGGCGCGAAGTCTCTGGAGAAAGCGGGCAAAAGCCATGGGGCTTGATGATTCGGAGCCGGAAGAGATTTCATCCTGAGAAAAGGCAGCAAGGAAATCAGGATAGAAGATAAAGATGGGAAAAAGAGGTCCGGAGGACTGTTATCCGGCGTTCTTGCGGATGCAGGAGACAAGAGGCAGGAGGAAATAATAGAGATAATACCCTTGACGGAAAAATTCAGGCGAACCATCCTGCCTTTTATCCTTTTGATCCTTTCATCCCTTTATGCCCTGCTCCCGACTTCGCGAGAACCCCGTCCAGATGATTCGCAAACGCCTGCCGATCCTGCTGATTCAGTGGCGGCGGTCCACCGCTGTGAATTCCGCTGCTGCGCATGGTGTCCATAAAATCCCGCATGTTCAGGCGTCCCCGAATATTATTGGCCGTAAACAACTCACCACGCGGGCTCAGGGCCAACGCTCCTTTCTCAATCACCTCTGCAGCCAGGGGAATATCGGCAGTAATAACCAGATCACCTTCATCAACCAATCTGACAATCTCATTGTCAGCCACATCAAAGCCCTGTGCCACCTGCATTGCCCGGATATTTTTATCTGCAGGCGTACTCAGGGGCTGGTTCGCCACCAGGGTAAGCTCGATACCGGTTCGCCTTGCGGCCCGAAAAAGAATTTCCTTGATAACGCCCGGACAGGCGTCTGCATCAACCCAGATTTTCATGCTTCTGCTGCCCAAAAATGGACAGCCAGCCAGACAGTCTCCCGGGTATCGTCCGTCCATGTCACCCGGTGTTTCCTGTGTGCCGGAATAAAGGTGTAGTCCCCTTCACGCATATGTAATTCTTCCTCTTCTTCGAAGGCCAGAATAGCCTCCCCTTTCACGACCATAACCCACTCGTTATCGGCCTGGTCATACCAGCCGGAAGCCGGACTGCTTTGGCCCTGCGAAATAATTCGTCTGATACTAATATTCGGACTATCGTGAAGCAGGCTCACAAGTTCCTCGGGAATGACGTTAGGAATACCTTCAAACAGGTTGCCGGACTGTTCATTGCTTTTCATCGTGCTTTCCCCAGAAGCCTGCCAGCAGTGAGCCTGACAGGTTATGCCATAAACTGAACACAGCCCCGGGCAGGGTTGCGGCAGTTGTATAGAACTGGGTAGCCAGTGCCACCCCCAGACCGGAGTTCTGCATACCCACTTCAATGGCCAGGGTTCGGCAGGTACTTTCTTCGTAACCAATCAATTTGCCCAGTCCATAGGCCCCACCAATACCCAGGGCGTTATGGGCCATCACGGCAAAAAACACCGCCACGCTCATAACTGCCAGGTTATCCCGGTTCAGGGCCACCACAATGCCGATGATGACAACAATGGCCAGCACCGAGATCAGCGGGAGAATCCATTCCATCTTTTTCAATGACCCGCCAATCCAGGTATTAAGCAGAAGGCCAGCGACCACCGGTACGATAACGATTTGCAGTATGCTCAGCATCATATCCGTAATGGGCACATCAATGGCCTGGCCGAGATACACCCAGGTTAACAGAGGTGTCGCGACTACCGACAAAAGCGTGGACACCATGGTCAGGGAAATCGATAAGGCCAGGTTACCCCTGGCCAGGTAACAGATCACATTGGAGGCCGTGCCGCCGGGACAGCATCCCACGAGAACAAGGCCTGTCATCAATGACGAATCCATGGAAAGACCGAGAGCAATCAGGAAAGCCGCCAGCGGCATCAACAGGAACTGCATGAGCGTGCCTACGATGATTTTTCCCGGGGTTTTCAGCACATCGCGAAAGCTGTCCATGGTCAGTGTCAATCCCATGCTGAACATGATCAGGGTAAGCAGTGGGACGATGGCATCACCCATTGGGGTGAACATACCCGGTGCAATATAGGCCGCCGCGGCAGCAACAATGGCCAGCAGAGGAAAAAATCGGGTTATCAGAATCATCTCAACTATGTCGACTGGCCAGAAATGGGAAATCGTCTCCTGGTCCTTCAATGGGCAATCAATCTTTCAAGGACTGGCTGGATGTTAAGAGGGGAATCAGATAATAACAAGGCGTACACGGTATACTGCCAAAAACTACCGGACAGGAATATTTGAGTGCTTACGCTGCTGTTCAGCATTTCCATGGCCGGCATAGCTGAGAGGGAAAATCGCCGCCCCTGGCTTTGGGGCGGGCTGACCTTTCTGCTTTCCGCCCTGATCCAGACTCTGTTGATACCAGGATACTGGGGAGCCGTCTTTGGCTTTTTCCTGATGTTCGGGGGCATGATCTATGCCAAGATCAAATACCCTGTGAACAAGGGACCCACACTGGGCTGATACTATCATTCATCAAGAATACTGATCACCGGTAGCATGACTTCCATGCTTGCCCCATTCGAAAACGCCAACGTCATTGCCACCCGCTCTGGCAGGGGACCTTTCAGGCCCATCAGCATCAGGTGCAAGCCACCTGTCTTCAATACCACCTCTCCCCCGGCCGGTATCGCCAGGGACATCCTGTGCTCCATACTCATCATCCCATCCGTGTTAACTGTTGCATGGATGGAGACATGATCGGCAACATCCGTGCTGCCACCAACAAGAGAAATGGTTTTATCGCTCGTGTTTTGCAAGGTCATATAGGCCGCCGTATTGGCCACGCCCGGCGGCAAACCGCGCACATAGCCGTCTGTTACGCGCACAGCAGCGGAGTCTGCAGTACAGGCAACACAACTGGCAATGAGAGCCAGAATAGCGAAAACATGTCGACTCATGATTGGGGTACCACCACCTGAATACTGGGTTCACTGGCCACGGCTATATTGCCGCGCAGGCGATGACCGCCAACAGCTTCCCGCATGATCTTGTAGATCCAGCGACCTTCCTCGTCTGTGCGGGCATTGATGAGAAAGGTTGCCTCCCTGTTTCGGATGTACTGACCAATTTCGCCCAGTTCGACCATAATATCCAGGCCTCGCCCGTCGAGCTGTTCTGCGTCCAGTTCGAAAATATCCATCTGGATTTTTCGGGCCTGCACAAGTCTTTGCCGGCCATCCGCAACAGCAGCCGTATTTTCACCAATTCGTGCAGCGCGATTCAGAAACATTTCGGCATTATCGTACTGGCGAATCTGTATGGCCGCATCGGCCAGTTCGACATATCGCAGAACAATATCCCGAATGCCCTGCAGGGCAACCTCATTGTCTGGCTCAAAGTCTAGGACAGCACGAAAACCGTCAAAGGCATTGTTACCGGCGGGTGACATCAAACGGTTATCCTCGAATGCAATCCTGGCTTCGTAGAGCATATCCGCCAGGATACGCTGACGAACAAAAGGATCATTGCTGGCAGTCGGCTCACTCTCCTGGCCCGGTTGCTCTTTACTACTACCCGGGTAGACAGTTTCCCCGGCATCATCACTGGCACAGGACATCAGCAGCACAAGCAGTGCAGCAAAACCGATGATTGTTTTAAGTCTGGATAACATGGCAGTAATCAGAGGATACCGCTGAAAGGCATGAATTTCAGCAATTGCCCTTTCTGGACAGTTTCGCCCAGGGGAATTTCAACCAGCCCATCCGCCCAAGACAGGGAAGTCATGATACTGGAACCCTGGTTGCCAAAAGGCTCAAGTTCCTGGGTGGCATCACCCCGGTTAAGCAGTCGTGCCCTGATAAACTCAAGCCGGGTATTGGCCTTGCTTGTTTCGAAACCGGCTTTGACCATGACATGGGGAATACTGGTTGTATTACAGCCCTGAACCTTCAACAGGTAAGGGCGCACCAGCATGACAAAGGTGACAAACACGGCAACCGGGTTGCCCGGTAAACCAAAAAAAGGGCTGTCGTCTATCCTGCCATAGGAAAAGGGTTTGCCAGGCTTGATGGCCAGTTTCCACAGGGATAACTGTCCAAGGTTTTCCACAGCCTGCCGCACATGATCCTCATCCCCGACAGAAACACCGCCGGTGGTAAGAATGCAGTCCGCCTCATCAGCCGCTGAAGCCAGGGCGGATTCAGTAGCTTCCAGTGTATCGGCGACAATACCTTTTTTGATCACCCGCATACCCAGTCCGCTGAGCAATCCGTCCAGGGTAAAACTGTTGGAATCATAGATCTGCCCCAGTTCAAGGGG
Organism: uncultured Enterobacteriaceae bacterium; assembly: GCA_964503965.1. Lineage (GTDB taxonomy): Bacteria > Pseudomonadota > Gammaproteobacteria > Pseudomonadales > Pseudohongiellaceae > Eutrophocola. The sequence continues at coordinate 8,281 of CAZDCK010000055.1, forward strand.
CTGGCCAGGTGCCACTACTTCATCACCGGTATTAATAATGGCCACGGTCAGGGGTTTTTTGACAGTGACCGTGTCGATACCCAGGGAAGCAAGCATGCCCAGATCCTGGGCCCTCAAACGATGCCCCGTGGACAAAATTTCACTGCCCATAGCAATATCATGACCCTTTAACCTTATATTGGCGCCACTGGAGGGAAGTTCATCAATAATCACCATGCCCTCTTCCTGACGCGTGTCTTCCTGTAGTACCACAGCATCAGCACCAGGAGGAATCGGGGCACCGGTAAAAATCCGGGCAGCGGTTCCTGTTTCCAGGGCAGTACCTGGATGCCCGGCTGCAATGGTCTGCGATACCTTCAATAAACAGCCCGGACCATCCAGGTCAGCCGTATTGACAGCATAACCATCCATGGCGCTGTTATCGAAAGCAGGCACATCCACAACGGCCTGTTGGCCCTGCGCCAGCACACTACCAAGGGCATCCGGAAGTGACACATCAACAGCTGCACTGTTGACGTGCACATCATCAAGAAGTGCGTCGAGCGCCTGTTCAAGAGGCGTTAACTGGGCATTGGGCATGAAGCGGAACCGGTTATTCAAACAATCGTATTCTACAACGGAGGAGGAGTTAAAGGCTAAGGGGATAAAAGG
>CAZDCK010000056.1:0-8374 GCA_964503965.1 uncultured Enterobacteriaceae bacterium
TGCCGGCGGCTTTGTCGCGTGCCAGGCGGCCCATGTCATCGTGCGGTTCGCCGGTGACGGGGTGGTTATAGTGAAACGGCACAACGTAGGTATTGGGCAGCGATTCGTAGACCACCGTGGGCGGTGCGTCGGGCGGAATAGCCTCGCTCATCTGCTCCACAGGGATGATGCCGTCGCGCATCCAGCCCTTATCGTAGTCGCCCCAATAGGTGACCCAGTAATGCTGTTTGGTGATTTTCCAGGTGCCGTTGTCATTCACATATTCATTTTCGTACAGACCACCGCCCCACTGGCCCTTACCCTCTACCGTCCTCATTACGTCACTGCGGAAACGGCCCCAGGCCCGCTCATTGTTTTCATCCACGTGGATGACCGCCTGCAGCATGGGGAAGTTGTTGAGCTGGCCTTCTTCCAGGCCTTCGGGGCCAAGCACGCTCATGCCGCGGGCGATGCTTTCCGGGCCCTGGTAGACACCCATCTGGCCAAATTCCCAGGTACCATCCTCGGTGAACAGGTCCGCGGCCTGTGACCACAGTCCCTTGTCAAAGTAGTAGCCGTACATGGCCTGCAGGTTTTCCACGGCACGCACGGCATGCACACGGGCCAGTTTTAATGCTTCTGCATCAGCCCGGGCTTCCAGTTTGCCGAGGGCATCATCAGGGCGTCTGGGGGTGAATTCGATGGGCGGTGGTGTCTGAATGGCACTGATATCGTTTTCGTAATGAAATTCTGGGACATAAATTTCCGGAAAGGGTTTGTATCGGACGGGTGAGCGTTCATCGGCCCTGAACTCCCTGCCCACCTCGGTCTTCCAGTTGCGACCCTGGGGCTCCAGTGCGGCCCAGCCACCCTGGTAGTCGGCGATGAAGTTCAGGAACAGACGCATTTCCGCGATCTTCCATACCCCGTCTTCCTTGATGTAGTCGTTTTCCAGAATGGCATCAGTCCACTCGGCCTTGTCCTTGAAGTTGCCCACCTGCCCCCATTCACGCCAGCGGGCTTTGGCGGTTGTGCCATCCTCCCCGATGGTGACCAGGGGCTGCAGGTGCATGTGGTTGTTCAGGCGCCCGAAAGGCAGACCGGGACCGGCGTTCATGGAGCTCTTGCCGTGACGGGTGAGCAGTTCCCGGATGCGGTCGCGGCCAATATAAACGCCATCGTTGCCATACATAAGACGGCCATGGTCAGTAAACAGGTTGGCAGCCTCACCGAAATAGCCCTTGTCCAGGTAGTAGGCAAAGGCGCGACCCAGGCGGGTAATGGCGTTGTGGTCTTCCACCTGCCGGGTTTCCGCCTTGATGGCATTCATACGAATGAGCAGGTTACTGTAGCGTTGGGCATCACTGTCCTGGGCGAGGACCTGCAAGGATGCAAGATGCAGGAGACAGGATGCAAAAAGCAAACTGGAGATTCGGGTGAGAAAAGAGGCCGGGGTATTCTTCATGGAAAGCTATTCTGCCGATAGTCGTTTTTTTTAGTTACCCCAAAGCCTATAACAGATGGAACAGGAAAACATCCTTCCGGTTCCGCAGGGCCAGTGACCTTGCTTTGTGAAAAGTCACTGTCCCGGTTATTTTACGGGGTGTACCAGATGGGACTTGAATAGGCCCGTTCCTGGATGGTGGCCACATGGCCGGTATCTTCGACGGGAATCTGCAGGGCCAGGGCGTCGTACAGGGAGTGCCTGGGTGTCGGAATTTCCAGTGCACGCACATAGTAGAAGGCATTCAGGGCCGGGTCGAAGTCCGGATCTTCCCATACCGTGGCCAGCTGGGGGGCACCAATGTCATTGGTGTAATGGCCGGTGGTAATATCCACGGAATTACCTACAGCTGGCAGTTTGCCGGCATCATTGATTTCCCGGTCGCCAGCCCAGGCCACATCGTAGACTTTTTCCTGTGTGTTGCCGTCACTATCAATCCAGCCCTTGACCACCTGCACCCGATCCAGGTTGGCACCAGTTTGATCCTTGGCGGCATGGATGAGCAGGGTCAGTGCACGGTTGCGGGGTGCTGCCGTGAGGTCAGCTCCCATGGGTACGCCCTTGCGATAGCCAACAGCAGCAATGTCATTGGCGCGGGCATCCCGGCTGCGGAAGTTAAATCCGCCAAAGACCCTTAATGAGATACGTGGCCCGGTAGTGCCATAGACTTCCTTGCGCTTGAAGGCCGCATAGATGGAGGCGCGGGTATTTTCCTCGGCCCAAACCCCTGTCAGACCGGAAGCACTCATGTCCCAGGCGGGAAAGATCACGCGATCAGCCTGGGAAGTTTTGCGTTCACTGAGCTTCACATCCAGGCCCACCTTGCCGAAGAAATTGTTTTCTTCCACAGAGGAAATCCCCTGATGGCCGTCAGAGGCACCAACAAAACCAAACTTGAAAGGGTTCTCGCCGATCTCCTGCTCCATGGCCATGCCGCGCAACAGCGCCGGACGGGCATAGTCTGCTTTTGTGGGCGCCACTTCCTGGCGGGTAAGCAGGGTTTTGCGGATTTCAAAATCCGCGAACTCATCGTTGGGTGAAAGGGCCGGGTGGGTTTCCGAGGAACCTTTCATCTGGGTGATTTCCATCAGCAGCTCCCAGCGCATGCGCTCGCGGGCATACTGGGCATCAATGGGTCGGCCCTGGGCGTCTACCTCGGCAAACATCAGGCCGCCGGAAATATTCGAGTTGTGGGGAATGGCCACAAAGTCCACACCGGTGCGCTCATTGGTATTGCGCAGGAAGGCAAACAGGTCTTCGGGGTCCAGGCTGTCCTGGTTGCTGAACGGCACGAATGCCGTCGCTTCCTCAATACTTTCCGCATTGCTGATCACGTTGCGATGCAGGTTCTTGATGCCCTGGTCACTGGGAATAAGCGAGGTCCATTCCCAGGCAAAGAAGGTGGTGAACTTACCGGGATCATTATGGCTTTCCGCTGCATCCACCTGCATACGCCAGCCGGCAGCCCGCATCTGTGGTGAGAAGACCTGTTCGGCAAGCTCCTCGCGATTGCCGTCTTCCGGCTGGTAACGCATAAAGCCACTTCCCCGCTGCCCTACCATGGCCTGGAGAGTTTCGATGACATCGCGGCCGCGTTCCGTGGCCTGCAGCAGGGGATGCCCTTCCAGGGCCATGACATCAATGCCGAGGTTGGTGGCATGATCCGTAATGGCCAGAAAATCCAGGGGGCGGTCTATCTGTACCTTGGTGTCCAGGTTGGGATGCAGCACCGGAATGCCTTTGGCAAAACGGTAGGCATCATTGGGGCCCATGGACTTGGTGTTGGTGGCAAAAGCGTCGGTAGACAGGTTGGTGTGAAGGTGCAGGTCACCCCACAGCAGCTGGGTTTCCTGCGCCAGGGCGGGCATGGTGGCCGCGATCCCGGCGGCACAGACCAGCGCTTTAATAGTGACGTGTTTTCCCCTGAGTTGTGAACGGCTCATGTTGCCCCCTGGTATCCAGATTCAATCCCCAAAAATTCATTATACCCACCGAAGCACGGCAGATGTCACCCCGGGAAATACATCGACTCGGGAATCAGAATCAGTTTTCCTCGAAGGGGGTCACCTTCACCATGTTGAAGGTGAGCGGTACACCGGGGATTTTTTCCAGCATCATGGTGGCCGGTCCCCGGGACGTGTTCACCCCCGGAATCAGCACCTGTTGGTTGCCATAAAAGGCCGGGCAGACACCGGGTTCCACCTGAATCCCATCCAGATCGATAACTTTCAGGTCAGTAGCCACATAGCGCCCCTGGTCGTCCCTGTTCAGCACGACGTCGTAGCGCTCCTTGGAATTTCCCACACTCAGGTGGCCCAGTTGCAGGCGCCCCTGACTTTCATCCCAGACCATATTGTCCGGTGCCTCATAGCCACAGATCATGGCCAGGTCACTGTCTGTAGCTTCTTCCACGTCACTGGCCGCACTCAGCAGATCCCCGCAATCGGACTCCAGGGCAAAGGGCTGGCCAGGCTGCAGGTTTGATTCGAGCACCTCAAAGGAATTCTTCAGGCTGCCAAACAACAGCCCCAGACCGTCGAAAGGGGCCAGGTCAGGCGCTATGTGTGCAATGCCCTCGTGGGAGGTCAGCAAAAAATAGTTGCTGTCCTTGAACAGGAACAGGGCATAGAACAACTCCTGCAAAAAAACCGGAAAGGTCAGGCCAACCTTGCCAGCCTTGTCCACCAGGGTAATCAGAACATAGTCAGTGCCCAGCGCCTGCATCTGCAGAGGCCGGCCCCGCATGCTCAGGTCTATTTCCTTGCCCGCGACTCTCAAAATACCGTTTTCGTAACGGTACAGGGGCTCAGCCTCACACAGGCCCACTTCAAGATGGGACAGGATACTGGCATTGATATAGCGTACTGCCGCCACACGCTGGGGATTGGTGTAGCTGATGCCTTCGGGTCGGTCCGCCGTCAACAGGCTTCTTCCCATCAGAAAACCCTGCTGGTGCCGGACTCGCATGAGCTCGAGAATGGTCGGTGCCACATCCATATGGGCGCCCTGGGTATCGAAGGTGCCGGTTCTGCCTGTATTGAGAAACGACAAATAAAGCTTTCGCGGATAGTCTTCCTGGTAATGTTCCATCCCCGTATTGCGCATGTGCAGATGGTCACTCATTATCATGACCACGGTATCTTCCCATGCCGGACTTTCCTGCAGATGCCTGACAAAATCACCCACCAGCTGGTCCGTGCAGTGCACGGAGTGGAAGATACTGTTATCGATTTCCGGATAAGGCTTACAGCTTTCAGAGACCGTACCACTGGGGGGGTGGGTATCTACAGTAAGCACTGTCAGATTGAATGGCTGCTCACTGTTGGAGGCCAGTTCATCGAACTTGTCCTTGGCCATGTCCAGCAAACTGTCATCGTAAAGGCCCCAGCTGTTGATATAGCCCGGATCTTCCAGGTTTGGCTGCAATTCTTCCAGGCCATATATCTCCTCATAACCATGGGCGGAAAGAAATACGCCTTTGCCGGCAAAACGGGTCGAGGCACCACCCATGAACACCTGGCGGTAACCGGCGGCATCCAGGATATCCCCCACACAGGACCCCTCCTTCAAAAAACCATTGTTGAGAATATCGTTCCCGCCAGGACCGCGTGGGTATAACAGGGGTGTACCGCACTGGGATGAGAGGATGCCAGCCACGGTAAAGCCGGTACCGATGGTCTGGTCCAGACCGGTATAACGCAGGGCTTCACCATTGAGGGAATTGAGAAATGGAGTCAGGCCTGGATAGAGCGACTCATCAGTATACATCTGCTCCATGCTTTCCATGTAAATCATGACCACATTCTTGCCGGCAATGATGTCTTCCCGGTTTTTGAACAGCGCACTCCGGTCAAGCTCAAGTTCTTCAAAGTCGATGTTGGACAGGGCCATCGAGTTCAGGGTGTTGGAATCTGTCATCCCCGTTGTCGCCATATTGGCTATATCAGGATCGGTAAAAAGTGAAATCAGCAGCAGGGGCGCTATCAGGAAAGTACGATTATCCATCTTCAGCCAGTCAATCTGTTTGGCCACGAAACCGGCACAGGCAGCAACGACCAGCAGGTAGGCAATTGCCGCCACGGTCATCCCGGTGAAGGCCGAGAAAGCAAACCTGGTGGTTTCCAGGTTGAAGTGGAAAAAGAATTCGTCATTAAAACTTTCACCCTGATAGTAGAAAGAGGCAAAGCGCAATGCCGAAAAAATGGCAAAAGACTCAATAGCAATGACAGCCAGCAGCATCCGTCCCCACGCAGATTTTATGTGCAGGCAAAGGCGCCAGAGTGTGACCAGATAAAGACTAATAAAGAGTAATGCCCGCAGAAACCAGGACGTAGGGTGAATAAGGTTGTATGACCAGCTGACCAGCAATGGCAGTAGCAAAAGCACTACCAGAACGCCAGCACTGACCAGACTGACCGGCTTGTCTCTGAAATGGTCCTGCAAATATGACATCGGGATGATCCGTCCCCGGATAATGAATTTTAAAGCGCCCAAGTATATCAGGATGACCGCGCCACGTTGATGGAGAATGTGGCGGATGACTTAAGATCCTGAAATCCAATGACAACGTTTGCCCGTATTGCAGGATATGAAAAGGAGAAAACAATGAATTCAGTCAGCTCACTCAGAAGTCATAACACCCCCGATACACAACGGTGGGTTCGCAACGATGCCGTTATACATATCACTGATCTGCGTCTGCGCACCTATATCGGATTCAATCCGGAAGAGCTGAGCAAACTGCAGGATGTGGTCATCAACTGCGAGCTGCATTACAAGGCCGACGCCCCCTGCAACACGGATGATGAAACCACGGCTCTCAATTACAAGACGATCACCAAGCAGATAATTCAGCATGTGGAAGAAGGTCAATTCAGGCTGCTGGAAAAGCTGGCAGAAGACCTGCTGCAAACCCTGATGTCATGTGAGCAGGCTACCCGGGCCAGCGTACGCGTCGACAAGCCACATGCCCTGCGCTTTGCGGATTCGGTCTCAGTTACCCTGTCTGCCAGCCGTCAGTAATGTCAGCCCCGATCCTGATAACCGGCGGCGCCCGACGTTTTGGTCGTGCCCTGGCCCTTGATCTCGCCGGTGCCGGATACGATGTCGCCATAACCTACCGTCAGTCAAATCATGACCTGGATGCCCTTGTTGCCGCTGGTGTTGACTGCATCCAGACAGATCTGGGTAGTCCGCATGACTGTCAGCAGTTCATCTCCCTGATGGAAAAACGCTACAGGGCTCTACGCGCCATTGTGCATAACGCCTCTGAATGGTTGCCGGAATCCGAAAATGCAGATCTGGCCACGGTGATGCAGCGCAATATGGCTATTCATGTACAGGCTCCCTACCTGATCAATTCAGGACTGGAATCACTGCTGATGGCTGGTGCGGAAAAATATGGCATGGCAGATATCATTCACCTGACCGATTACGTGGCTGCACGCGGCAGCCAGAAACATATTGCCTATGCGGCCAGCAAGGCGGCCTTGCATAACCTGACCCTGTCTTTTGCCAGCAAGCTGGCACCCCACATCAAGGTCAACAGTATTGCCCCCGCCCTGCTCATGTTCCGGGATGAGGATGATGCCGCCTACAAAGAAAAAGTGGCGCGTAAATCCCTGCTGCCTCCGGGGCCCGGGGCCGATGAAGGCATCCGCGCCGTAACCATGCTACTGGATAGTCACTACATGACCGGGCAGACCATTGCCCTGGATGGTGGGCGACATCTGAAAGCGGGATGAATCCAATCGACAATGTGCTACGTAAAACCCTGACCTCAAAAAAAACAAGGTGGCCCTATGAACCAGGCACTGAAAACACCCTATACCGACAATGAACAGACTATCAGCATTGAAGCCCTGCTGGTTCGGGACGCATTGATCGCGCACGGACTTGAAACACCCATGGTGCCGCATTCCACGGATAAAAAAGGCAAGTATCTTAAAATCCGTGAAGCCATGACTACCATCATGGAGACTCTGGGACTCGACCTTACTGATGACAGTCTCGAAGAAACTCCCCATCGCATCGCCAAGATGTATGTGAATGAAATCTTTTCCGGTCTGGATTACAGCCACTTCCCGAAAATCACCGTGATCGAGAACAAGATGCAGGTGGATGAGATGGTAAAGGTCAAGGACATCAGCCTGACCAGCACCTGCGAACATCACTTCGTGACCATCGATGGCATGGCCCGGGTTGCCTATATCCCCCGCAAGAAAATTATCGGCCTGTCCAAAATAAACCGCATTGTGCGATTCTTTGCCAAGCGTCCCCAGGTTCAGGAGCGAATGACCCAGCAAATTCTGGTAGCACTGCAAACCCTGCTTGAGACAGAAGACGTGGCGGTTACGATCGATGCCACCCACTACTGCGTGAAAGCAAGGGGCGTCATGGATGCCAGTTCCAGCACGCAAACCACAGCGCTGGGCGGTACTTTCAAATCCACCCATCGCACACGCGACGAATTTTTATCCTGACTCTTTCCTGATATTGGGGGGGGGCCAGCAATCCCCAAACTCATAACACCTGATAGCGAAATCCACATTTTAAAATGTGGATTTTTTTTGGCATTTTAATTAACACTATGGGGAACACAGAGATAAATATGAAGTTTGTGAAGATCTCAAAAAATGGGCCCGGACTCTAGGGGAGGGGTGGGGAAGAGGGACGAGTCCGGGCCACGATCTTGAACTACAACCGATCCAATGATCTGCTGTATTTGTTTTACGCCCTCTTTTCGTACCCGGATCAATCAGCAACTCATAAATTTCCAAAAAAAAACCGGTCATCTTTTCAGACAACCGGTTTTGATATTTCCGTATATCGTTTAAGCAGACTTATTCCGATACGGTGATGTTGATAGCCTTGGCGGTATAAATCAACGGT
>CAZDCK010000057.1:0-8200 GCA_964503965.1 uncultured Enterobacteriaceae bacterium
ATACAGGGATACAGGGATACAGGGCAGGATGGTTCGCCTGGTATTGCCCGTCAAGGGTTTTACCCAGGCAATGCCGGAAGACGGTCCTGCGACCCCTTTTCTGCCTGCAAAAATATCGGCCCTTATCTTTTACCCTTTATCGATAACCCCTGTCGGCATACGCTGCTCTTTGCCGACCTTAACAGTTCCAGGGGGATACCCCTTGTATCTTGACTCCTATTCATGCCTTACCTGAACCGCTTGTCTTGACTCCCTGTATCCTTGTATCCATGTATCGATTCGTTACCTGAATCGCCCACACTTTATCTTTTTTTCCCTTTATCCCTTTATCCCTTTCTCCTTTGTATCACCTTTCCTGATTAATCCACTTCCACCCGGAACGCCTTGAAGTTGAAATTCAGCATGCCACTTTCCACCGTGCTGTATCCCAGAAATACCCGGTACAGACCACTTTGCACCTGTCCGGTGAAGACCTCAAAAGATTCCATGCTGCCCAGGGAATCAATCTCAAAAGCCGGGGCAAGTTTTTGCAGGTTGCCATTCCAGCTCCTGTATACCCCATCAAGGTCCAGGTAGGTCAGTGACGTTTTATCCGTAATCGCGTAGAGCACCACAAAGAGTTCTCCTGCCTTACCGATATCGCTCATCTCGGGGATCACAGAGCCCGCAATAGTGATGGTATCTCCGCTCTGGAATATATTACTGAGCGTGACTCCATCATCCGCTGAAGCGCCTGCACTAAAGACAGCCTGCGATGCTGACCTGTCGGCTCGGGTTGGCTGTTTAAGAGCTTCACTGGAGGCAATGGTCTCAATCACCGCCTGCGAAATCGTTTCATTCTCTCCATCCTCGGCTTCATTGTCATCATCTGCCAGAAAGGAGGTACGCACCTGTGCACTTACATTCGAAGGAATAGGCAAACTCACTTCAACGGCAATGAGGTTCTGGAAACCGCTGCCTGCCGTGCTTGAATCGGGAATACCGCCATCGTAGCGCGGCTGATCATCCACAAGTTCTATATAGATAGTGCCGTCATCAGAATCGTTGAAGGATATCACCCGGCCGACAGTGCCTCCCGAACGCACAGCATCCCTGACTTCAGTGTCCAGAAATCCGTCACTGTCCTGATCCCCGAGGTTGCCGAAAGGATGCCAGATAACCTCCACATCATTGTTTTCCGGATCTTCGACAAGCAGCTCTATCACAAGAGATGTGCTGCTGGCCCGGGTCAGCGCCACACTGGCCTTTGGTGCCCGGTTATAGTCAGGGGTCGTATTGACATCGAAAGGCAGTGTCAGAAGTGAAAGACCGGAATCATCGTCTACAATATGAACAGTCCACTCCCCGGGAATGGTCTTCATTGCCAGAGCCGTGCTCAGGCTTACCCAGCCGCCATCACAGGCTGCGCCGGCGCCGCATTCAATTTCCCAGTCGGTCTCCTCGTATAGATAACCGAATGGATCAACGATGTATATTGTTGTCTCCAGATCAATATCCACAGTATTGTCAAAGTTACCAATACCACCAAAATTGAAACGAACAAATCCGGAATCTGTGGTGGACTCATTAATCTCGCTAACCGGTGTATCGGAGTTGACTGAAATGTAGGCGCCATGATCTGCAAACTGGTTGGCAGTAAACAAATATTCAAGGTCACTTTCATTCGCCTGTGCGGGAGCTTCAAAAAGCCACTGTTCCAGGGGTTCTGCAACATCCGTTAAAACCAGGGTGCCATCACCATAAAGGGCCCTGGCTGCCAGAATATCGTCCGCCCTGGGATGCCTCAGGTGATTGTAAGGGTTGGCAAACATCACCGAGTCTGGATTGTCGGAGTGCCCCAGCCCCATGAGATGCCCAAACTCATGCACCAGCACCGGGAGCAGTTCTTCCTTGTAATCCCAGGTATCAGGATTTTCATTAAGTTGAACGCTACCATCGATATAGGGAAAGTAGCCCAGACCATCATCGTAATAATCCCCGTCCGGCCCTGCCCGGCCAGATGCACCACCAATATTCGTCCAGTGCACACGCACAAGGCCATCCTTGTCTTCAGGATCCTCGCCATCATCATTGGGAACAGCACTGTCCGCGGAAGCCACATTGAAACGGATACCGCTAACCAGTTCCCATTCACCTGCCGCCTCTTCCAGGATTGCCAGCATTTCATTCGTATCGGAAAAAAGGGCTGGTGCCCCATCCGGGTCATATACAAGTGTAATGGCGCTGTTCCAGCGACCAAATTGAGACCCGATGCCCAGAGCGCGATCCAGGTCCCTCAGGTAATCGGAGGACTCGCTTTCATAGGCCGTTAGGGACATGGGGATGCAGAGCAAAGCACCTGTCACCATTAAACCAAGCCACGTGAAGATTTTTTTGGAAATGTCGTTACTCATAGCCGTATCCGGTCTATGGGTGCACTCATAAACCAAAGTTCGTTGTAATCTAGGAATTCCAGGAATCAATCAGCACCTTGCACTGTGTCGTGCGCTGTTTCAGCGCCTCAAACGCCTCCGGTGTCTGGTCAATAGTAACGGTATCCGTAATCATACTGTGGGCAGCCACATCACCGGACTCAAAGAGGTCCAGGGTAGTATGGAAATCCCTGGTGGTGTAGAAAGCCGAGGGTTGCAGTCGACATTCCTTGGAAACAAACAGGAATGGATTGAATGTGTCCGGATGCGTACAAAGCCCTACGACAACAACATTGCCTCTGGGAGCCACATACTCAATGCACTTTTGCACCATGCCGACCTTGCCAACACACTCAAAAACGATTTCCGGGGCACCGCCCAGTGCCCGATTAATATCTTCAGATGGATTTTCTCCCGGCATGACAAAGTTGGAGGCACCCATTTCCATGGCCAGTCCTTCGCGACGGTTAGATGATGCTGTCACAGCGATCCTTCCCGCCCCCATGCGACGGGCCCAGTAAGTGACGGCCAGACCAATGGGCCCTGCACCAACCACGAGGACACGTGCCCCTGAATGCATATTGGCAAGATTCACTGCACGCAGTCCCACCGCCATGGGCTCAACCAGGGCGCCATCTTCAATGCTGACACCTTCAGGCATACGCACACACTGATGCTCCCGCACCAGTGAATACTGTCCGTAACCGCCACCACCAACCATCATGCTGGAACACATGGCCAGGTCACCTGCCAGACAATGGACACATTCCCCGCAGGATGTCAGAGGATTGACTGCAACCTTGTCACCAACCTTTACACTTTTTACTCCGGTGCCGACACCGACCACTTCCCCGGAATACTCATGACCAAGCACCACCCCTGCCGGAACACCAAAGATTGGTTCTTCAGAAATATGCAGATCACTGCCACAAATACCGCAACGGCCCACCTGGACCACCACATCATGTGCGCCTTGAGGTTCAGGAGCCGGAATATCTTCAACGACAAGTGGTTTGTTCACGCCCTGGAATACTGCAGCTTTCATACTGTTTCCCCATGATTCAATAAATAATTTTCGTTGATTCTCTCACAAGAAACAGGATTAATGCAGACCATTATCAGTCCTTTCCAACGCTTTTGTCATGACCGGACACAGGCTATGCTTGTCTCATGAAAGCCACTCTTTTCCTTTTGATTATCCTGATTGGGATTCAATGCGATCAATCCGTCGCCCAGAGTGAATGGCGGGAATATCCAAGCATGGAATTCAGCTGGGACAGCCCGCCCCTGCCCGATGACTACAAAGAGCCCGGAGAGTTTGTTGTGGGGCGGCTAATGTTTCCACAGTATGAGCGCGGCCCCTTTCCCAGCGGTCCTGGCGACTGGCGTCAGGGCGGTACGGCCTGGACCGTGGACTATCCGGAAGGTGACCGTACATTTGCCCGACTCCTGGAACGCCTCACAACCCTGGATGTGCGCTCGGTCGAGCAACCGGTCAACCTGGATAATGACGATGATGCCTATTACTGGCCCTTCCTGGTGTCCGGTGTTGTGGGCAGCTGGAACCTGACCGAGCCACAGGCCCGGAAACTGCGCGAGCACCTTCTCAAGGGAGGCTTTCTGCTGTGCGACAGCTTTTACGGGGAGTATGAGTGGAGCGGCTTCATGAAAACACTGCAGAGGATTTTTCCTGACCGGCCGGTCGTTGATTTACCCGATGATCATCCCATCTTTCATATTGCCTTCGACCTTGATGACAAACGCCAGATTCCCACCTGGCAATACCTGCCCCGGGGATACCGGGAAGGCGGCTCAGAACCAAAGTGGCGGGCGGTGTTGGATGATGACGGCAGGATCATGGTGATGATTGCCTATAACAACGATATAGCCGATGGCTGGCAGCGTGCCAATGACCCGGGCTACCCCCAGTATGAAGCCAATCTTTCCATTCGCATGGGAGTGAACTTTGCTGTCTATGCCCTGACCCACTGAGTCAGTTCAGAAGCCTTTCTACATCCTGAGTACAGGTTTCACCACGCTGCCTTTTTCCATCTCCTCCACCGCACGGTTTATTTCTTCCAGCGGATAAAAGTTCAGCAAGCGGTCAAAAGGAAACAGTCCCTGTGAAAAATAATCCAGCAACTGCGGTATGAACACCCGGGGATTACTGTCCCCCTGGATAACACCCGTAACAGTCCGGCCATGGAGCAAATGGGAACCCGGGAAAGTAAGGTCCTTGCCCCCGCCACCAGAATGTATACAGGTTCCCCGGTTACCCAGACATTCAAAGGCCTGTCTGATTACTTCCGGCCGGTTCGTCGTATCCATGGAATAGCGAACACCTTTTCCACCAGAGAGCTGATGGATAGCTTCAACCGGATATTTTTCGATGGACAGGTTAATGGCATCACTGGCTCCAAGCATTTTTGCCAGGGCCAGGCGCTCTTCATTGATATCCAGGGCGATAACCGGTCCCATATCCGCAATGCGCGCAGCCATGATGGCACTCAGGCCTACATTACCAGCCCCAAAAACAGCCAGTGATTCTCCCGGTGACGGTTGCAGCACATTAAGCACAGCGCCTGCACCGGTCTGAAAACCACATCCCAATGGACCCAGCGATGGCAGCGGCAAATCTTTATTCACCTTGACGGCATTGCGTGCAGACACCAGGGCATGAGTAGAAAAAGAGGACTGGCCAAAAAACGCGCCGTGAATCGTCTCACCCTGGCTTCTTCCCGGGTGAGCCCGCTCCGGTCGTCTGCAGGCAAAAGACAGCTCCTGCCCGATATCACAGTATGCCGGATGTTGCTCACGACAGGACACACAGTGACCACAGGAAGGAAATGTCATGATCACATGATCCCCTTCCTGAAAATCGCCACAATGTGCCCCGGCTGCCAGGACAGTCCCACTGCCTTCATGCCCCAGAACAACCGGTAGAGGCACATTGGCATACCCAAGACTGACCTTCACATCGGTATGACAAATGCCGCAGCCAGCCACCTTGACCAGCAACTCATCATCAGACGGTTCAGGCAATACCAGTTCTTCTATACTGAAAAGCCCGGATACCACCGGCAATATGGCGGCTTTCGCTGTCACTGTCATGGAAGGCTCCTGAGATTGACCGGCCAACATGCTGTTTTTCCAGCAACCGGCTCTGCACCACGGTAAATTATTCACTAACTGTATTACACTGGCAGCCATGAAACCATTGCTTGCCTGCATACTGACAGCTGGGCTCTTCTTTTCCATGGGGCTTGCAGGGGCCCAGGAAGCCCTGGACACAAGAACAGTCACTGTCCTTTATACCAATGATGAACATGGCTGGATGGAAGGCATGAGTCCGGATCAGGGAGCGGCTAATCTGTATCAGCTCTGGCAGGAACAGGAAGCCTATACCGAAGACGGTGCTTTCCTGTTACTCAGTGGCGGCGACAACTGGACCGGCCCTGCCATATCCACCTGGACACAGGGAGAGAGTATGGTGGAGGTCATGAATGCCATGCATTACGATGCCTCAGCGGTTGGCAATCATGAATATGACTTCGGCCTGGACGCCCTGACACAACGCATTGCCCAGGCAGACTTTCCCTACCTCAGTGCCAATACGCGCTGGAAGGACAATGGCAAGGTCCCCCGGGATCTGGGCATACTCCCTTACACAATCATAAACGTAAACGGTCTGGAAATCGGCATCATTGGCCTGACCACTACCAGCACCCCCTATGTCACCAACCCGACCTATGTAAGCAAGCTGGATTTCATCGACTACGAAAAAGCCGTACGGGAAACCATGCCTGCCCTGGTTGGGACAGACCTGCAGTTCATCATTGCCCACGTCTGCATGGATGCACTGGAGCCACTGGTCAGAAATATCAGCGATCTGGGTATTGACCTGGCCGGCGGTGGGCACTGTAACGAACTGGTGGCAAAAACTCTTGGCTCCACCGTGGTTCTCGGGGGAGGTTTTCATTTTACAACCTATGCCAGGGCTGATTTTACGATTGATATGACCAGCAAGACCGTGAGCCATTCGAACCTTGGTACTACCCGCAACAGGGGAGCCAACCCTGACACCGGCATCACGGGGATTGTCCAGGAATGGGCCGCAAAATCTGCCGACAGCCTTAACGAAGTCATCGGCTGGAGCGCACGTTCGGTGCCCCGGGGGGAGGTCCTGGATCAGGCCATCATCAACAGCTGGCTAAAGGCTTATCCTGACGCCGATATTGCCATCACCAATCGCGGAGGTATTCGCACTGCCCTGCCTGAAGGTAAAATCACCCTGTCGGATATCGTCAATATCCTGCCTTTCGACAACACCATCATTTCTGTAAACCTCAGTGGTCTGGATATCGCAAAAGCAATGGAGGAAGGTGGTAGACCTGTGGCTGCCGGGTTAGAACAGCAAAACAACCGCTGGGTACTGACAGAAACTGGCACCCCAATGAAGCCGGAGGAAATCTATACAGTATTACTCAATAGCTTCATGTATGCCGGGGGAGACAATTTCAGCGCCATTGCAGATGCAGCACCCAATGGTTTTGATACGAGGGTGAATTACCGACAGCCATTTGTTGACTGGATAAAATCCAGGGAGTCTGCGCGGAATACACCTTTCACACTGGATTAGTGACTGCGATCGTGCCGAAAAATACCTGCTGGTCAGAGCTTCAGGTTTGCCTTCACCGTCTTGCGAATGACCCCGACAATTTCCCGCACTGATTCTACCCGCGTGTAATTCTGGCGTATAAGCAGCACGATGCGCCGGGATGGGGAAGGCTTCTGAAAAGGAATATACACAATATCCTTGCTTTCCCGGTGGTCAATGATGGACAGTTTCGGCAACAGGGTAATACCAATTCCCGAGGCCACCATGTAACGCAGGGTTTCCAGGCTGGTGGCCTGAAAGCGCTTGTCCTCGTCAGCACCGGCACTGAAGCAGTATCCCAGGGCCTGATCGCGTAAACAGTGACCATCCTGCAAGGTCAGGACATGACAGCCTTTCAGGTCTTCCAGTTTCACCCGTTTCTTTTTCGCCAGAGGGTGCCTGCTGTTAACCGCCAGGACAAAAGGCTCATCAAACAGGTCATAGGCATCAAAATCAGTCATGTCATCAAGCCAGGGCAGGATAAGCGCATCCAGCTTGCCCTGGTCCAGATCATTGACCAGGTCAGCGGTCTGTTCTTCATGAAGCAGGAACTCCATGCGGGGCAAACCAGCGATCAGGTCGGGCATGATATGGGGCAACAGGTAAGGTGCCAGGGTGGGAATCAGCCCGACATGCATTTCACCGGACAACGGATCCCCCAGGTTACGCGCGGTGACTTCCAGGTCATGGGCCGCATTGAGGACCTTTCGGGCCTTGGCCAGCAACTGGTTACCGGCCGGGGTAAGCATGATATTACGCCGGTGACGTTCGATCAGTGTCACACCAAGTTGCTCTTCCAGCTTGATGATCTGCCCGCTGAGCGTAGGCTGGCTAACATGACAGGCCTCGGCCGCCTTGCCGAAATGTTTGTGGCGCTCTATGGCGTCCAGATACTCAAGCTCGCGAATCTTTATCATTTAAACAACCTATCATATATTGATATTTGATATATTCAACCAATCTTTTGAGCAGGAGTAAACACATCACAACATCTGGTGAATCGTCCATACAAACTACTTCTTGGCTTAAACAAATGCTCAGGTATAATACGCGACTTCCCGGTTCCGGGAGAACAGCTATGCGGACGTGGCGGAATTGGTAGACGCGCTGGATTTAGGTTCCAGTATCGCAA
>CAZDCK010000058.1:0-7094 GCA_964503965.1 uncultured Enterobacteriaceae bacterium
GGGAGACTTGAACTCCCACAACCTTTCGATTACTAGCACCTGAAGCTAGCGCGTCTACCAATTCCGCCACCTGGGCATGCAAGATGAGGAATGTGCCTTGCGGCACGAGGGGCGCACTTTACCCATACTGCACGCCCCTGTCAATGCCGCTTTAGGCAGTTATTGCGGGGTTTCCCGACTCAGTACCAGTCCCCTTCGCGCACCTCTATTCCATCATCCACAAGGGAAGTGAAAAGGGCCAGATCGCTACCGCGATAGTGGTAGGGGTAGACAATGCCAGGCCTGAACTCATTCACTGCACTGGCAGCCTGACTTTCTGTCATGGTGTAAGGCAGGTTGAAGCAGACAAAGGCCACATCAATGTCTTCCAGCGCGCGCATTTCAGGAATATCCTCGGTGTCACCACTGATATAGACGCGGGTGTCACCAAAGGTCAGCACATAGCCATTGCCACGGCCTTTCTCGTGGTACTGAAGCCGGTCTTCAGTCAGGTTGTACATGGGCACGGCCTCGATCTTGATGCCGAAACGTTCTGTGCTTACCCCGTTACTCATGGATACCGCCCTTTCCACCAGACCGCCAGGCAACTGGGAGACAACAGCCCCCGGGGCGATAATCTGTGCATAGGCCACCACGCCATTGAGTGTATTGCCATCCAGGTGGTCCCCATGGATGTCTGTGACCAGGACCAGGTCAGGACGTGGCAGGCCATCATAGGCTCCGACCCCCCCGACCGGATCCACATAAATGGTGGTTCCGTTCCAGCCCAGGACAAAGGAGGCATGGGATACCGGATGAATGACCAGGTCGCCTTTTTCAGTGGGGACGGTGCTACCAGTGAGACCCTGGGCATGAGCCAGGCAAGACAGGGTCAGCATGGCGACCAGGGAAAGCAGTCGGGATTTGAATTTCATAACATCAACCTCTATGTAAGTAGGAACAAGAAAAGCAACAGAATCATCAACACTGTCATCATTATCCTGAAGACTAATCCCGCCATGCTGGTGGGTCAATGAGGAATACCCCCAAGGAGTGTATACTCCTTTCCCTGAATCCACCTCCTGCAGGTCCTGAATGTCTGACTCCAGTAAAGTAAATGATCCCCACGCCTCCAGGGAGGCATCGCGCTATTCCAACCCGATTCCCAGCCGGGAATACATCATGGGGCACCTGGAGTCCCGGGGCGAGCCTGCCCAGTTCAACGTCCTGTGCCGCGAACTGCAGCTGGAAAACCGGGAAGCCTGTGACGCCCTGGAAAAACGTCTGAATGCCATGTGTCGTGACGGGCAGCTGATCTGCAACCGCTCCGGCAGTTATGGGCTGGTCAACAAGATGGACCTGATCAAGGGGCATATCGTGGGCAACAAGGACGGCTTTGGCTTTATCATCCCTGAAGAAGGTGGCGCTGACCTGTACCTGAGTCCCCGACAGATGCAGAAGGTCTTTGACGGCGATACCGTCCTGGCCCGCGTCGCTGGCGTTGACCGTCGCGGTCGCCGGGAAGGCAAGATAGTTGAAATCCTTCAGCGCAAAAGCACCCGACTAGTCGGCCGTTTCTACAAGGAAGCCGGTGCGGGTGTGGTAGTGCCTCACAACAAGCGCATCAGCCAGGAAATCCTGGTGTCCAAGAAACACCGCAAGGGAGCCAAAGACGGCGACTTTGTTATGGTGGAAATACTGCGTTTTCCTGAAGGGCATCGCAAAGCTACCGGTGAAGTAGTTGAAGTGCTCGGTGATGTATCAACACCGGGGATGGAAATCGAGGTGGCCCTGCGTGCCCACAATATTCCCCATGAATGGCCGGTTGGTATCGAGGAAGAATTGGGACAGCTTCCCGACGAACCCAGGGCCGAGGAAACTAGTCATCGTGCCGATTACCGGTCCATGCCTTTCGTCACCATTGATGGTGAGGATGCGAAGGATTTCGATGATGCCGTGTATTGCGAAAATCGTGGCCAGGATGGATGGCGGCTGTACGTGGCTATTGCCGATGTCAGCCATTACGTAGAAGTAGGGTCTGCCCTGGACCAGGAAGCTGTTAATCGGGGTAACTCTGTCTACTTTCCGGGATACGTCGTTCCCATGCTGCCAGAGAAACTGTCCAATGGACTGTGTTCCCTGCGCCCGGAAGTGGACCGCCTGGTGATGGTGTGTGAAATGGACATCAATGCACAGGGGGAGATAACCAACTACCGTTTTTCCGAAGGCGTGATCCATTCTCATGCACGACTCACCTACACCGAAGTCGCCGCCATGGTACAAACGCCCAACAACGACAGTGAGGCCCATGTCCAGCAGCACCTGAAAGAAAAATATGCCTCGCTGCTCAATGACCTGGACAATCTGTATAGGCTTTACAATACCCTGCACAAAGCGCGTGAAAAAAGAGGTGCCCTGGATTTCGACACTGTAGAAACCCGCATTGTTTTTACTGAAGACCGGAAACTGGCCGAAATTCTGGAAGTAGAGCGCAATGATGCCCACCGCCTCATTGAGGAGTGCATGTTGTGCGCCAATGTTTGCGCAGCAGAGCTGCTGCTGGAAGCCAAACTGCCAGCTTTATACCGTGTCCATGCTGGCCCTAACCCGGACCGGGTGGAGAACCTGTATGACTTCCTGCGCGGGATTGGTATCGGCCTCGCACGCAAGGAAAATCCCACAACTACTGATTACCAGCTCATTCTGAAACGCCTGGCAGAAAGGCCGGACAGGTTACTGCTGCAAACTATTGTGATTCGTTCTCTTATGCAGGCCAATTATGCGCCGGAAAATGTCGGGCATTTCGGTCTGGGCTTTGATGCCTATACCCATTTCACGTCCCCGATCCGCCGCTACCCGGATCTGCTGGTTCACCGGGGCATCCGACACCTGATTCGTAACAAGACCAATCCACACCTGCATAAGTCCAAAGGAGCAAAGGCGCTGCCCAAGGAGTCAATCTATCCCTACAGTGTCGGGGTTTTAGATGATCTGGGTGGGCGCCTGTCAGCATCAGAGCGCCGGGCCGATGCCGCCAGTTATGATGTGATCGACTGGCTCAAGTGTGAATATATCCAGCAGCATATCGGGGATGCCTTTGATGGCACTATTGTCACCGTGACCAACTTTGGCCTGTTTGTTGAACTGGACGATATACACATTGAAGGGCTGGTACACGTGACGGCCCTGCACAATGACTACTATCACTTTGATGAAATAGCCCATAGCCTGACAGGAGAGCGTACCGGTAACAGCTTCCATCTTGGCGATCGTGTCCAGGTACAGGTCAGTCGTGTGGACATGGAAGATCACAAAATCGATCTGGCTTTACTCGAGGTTATTCAACGTAACAAGGCAGCCGCGCCTATCCCGAAATCCCGGCGCGAAGGCGGCCGCTCACCCCGCAAGAAGAAGGCCTCAAAAAAGAAACATGACCACAAACAGTCTGGTGCAGCAGAACACAAAAAGCCCGGGAAGAAGAAAGCCGGAAAAGGTGGCGGCAAACAAAGGTACAAAAGTAAGAAACGATGAGTAAACCTGATACTGTTTATGGCATTCATGCCGTCTCCAGTCTGTTAACCCACCACGCGACCAATGTGCAGGAACTGCTGGTTCAGACAGAGCGTCGGGACAAGCGTCTACTGGCGATTCTCGATATGGCGGCCAATGCCGGCATTCGCGTCACAGAATGCCCGCGACAGGAACTGGATGACAAATGTCATGGCGTACACCAGGGCGTCATTGCCCTGAGTCGACCGGTCCGGCTGGAAAAACAGGAAAAGCACCTTGGTGCCCTGCTGGACTCCCTGGATCATGCCCCTTTCCTGCTGATTCTCGATGGTGTCACTGACCCCCATAATCTCGGGGCCTGCCTGCGCTCTGCCGAGGCCGCTGGCGTGGATGCAGTCATCGTACCCAAGGATAAATCCGTTCAGCTCAACCCAACCGTGCGCAAGGTGGCCTGCGGTGCTGCAGAAATCGTCCCGTTTATAACCGTGACCAACCTGGCGCGGACCATGCAGTCCTTGCAGCGATGCAATATCTGGCTATTTGGCGCAGCCGGGGAAGCCGAGCAGTCCCTGTATGAAGCCGACCTCAATGGACCGGTAGCCCTCGTGCTTGGCTCGGAGGGCAAGGGTCTGAGACGCCTGACCCGGGAGAACTGCGACTCCCTTGTTTCCATCCCCATGGCGGGTGAAGTCAGCAGCCTCAATGTCTCTGTGTCCACCGGTATCTGCCTGTTTGAAGCCGTGCGACAAAGGCAGAAATGACAAGGATCATCAACCCGGCTGTTGTCACAGGGAATGCCAGTTCAGTTCTTCCTACAACTCTGAATAATCCACCGAAGACTGTATAAGGCTCCAAATCTGCGGATTTTGTCCAATAATCACACCGATGCCCTGCGCAGAAAACAAACTCCCGGATTGTTTACCCAAATTCACTCCGATTCTCTGCGCAGGCAGCGTCACGAGCGCAGTCCAGACCAGGCATAAGGATAAATCGGCACCGCAAACAGTACTGAATTACGTGCAGCGGG
This sequence comes from uncultured Enterobacteriaceae bacterium, assembly GCA_964503965.1. Taxonomy (GTDB): domain Bacteria; phylum Pseudomonadota; class Gammaproteobacteria; order Pseudomonadales; family Pseudohongiellaceae; genus Eutrophocola. The sequence goes on from CAZDCK010000058.1 coordinate 4,517, forward strand.
CCGATTTAACCTTTTAACGCCGCCTGGGCAAGTGCAATAGCTGCAAGAAATCTTGCATTCCCCCCGCAAAATCCATAGAATGCGCGCTCTTTTACCCGGAGACACACCCGGGTTGAAATTAACTCCTTGTCTCACCGGAGTGTCCTGCGACCCAGGAATTGAAGTGCCTCAATGCACGCTTCAGGGAGACTGCGAAACCGAAGGGAGCATTCAATGCGCCATTACGAAATAGTATTCATGGTGCATCCTGACCAGTCCGACCAGGTTGGCGGGATGACCGAACGTTATTCAAAACTAGTCACCGATGCCGGTGGCTCTGTCCATCGTCTTGAAGATTGGGGACGCCGCCAGCTGGCATATCCCATCAACAAGATCCACAAGGCTCATTATGTACTCATGAATATTGAGTGCAGCCAGGAAGTCCTTGACGAAATCACCACTCTGTTCCGCTACAACGATGCGGTACTGCGAAACATGGTGATCAAGCGTAAGGAAGCCATCACTGAAATGAGCGATATCATGAAGGCTGAAAATGAAAGCCGTGAACGCAAGGCTCGCGCCAGCGCCCGCATGCAGGAAGAAGAATCCCGCCAGAGCGAAAGCGCCGATGATGCCGACGACTCAGATTCTGACGATGATGCCGGCGAAGACGTTGCTGTCGATGACAGCGATGCAGCCGATGATTCTGACGACGCCGCTGCTGAAGAAGCAGACAAAGCGTCCTAAACAAGATTTCACTGGAGAACTCCCATGGCACGTTTTTTTAGACGTCGTAAATATTGCAGGTTCACTGCCGAAGGCGTGAGCGAGATCGATTACAAGGATCTGGATACCCTGAAAGCCAACATTTCCGAGACTGGCAAAATCGTACCGAGCCGTATTACCGGTACCAAAGCACGCTATCAGCGTCAGCTTGCCACAGCGATCAAACGCGCTCGGTACCTGGCTCTTATTCCGTACACAGATTCTCACGAAGTATAAAACGGGGGCTGAATCGCCCTCACCGGGGGAAGCATGCGCGGGTTAGCAGAATACGTAATGCTTGGCCGACGCCAGGCGATCATTTTTGTTCTGCTTAGTGGCTTCTTTCCCCTGCTGTACTTTTTCAGTGCAGCCGTTGTTGCCCTGGTGACATTGCGTAAGGGCAGCAATGAAGGATTTCTGATCCTGTTGTGGTCATTGTTACCCGCAGGATTGTTATGGGCCATGGGTGATATGTCTCCCGTGTTCCTGATGCTGGGCACATACTTGCTGGCACTGATGCTAAGGAAAAGTTCTTCCTGGCAGCAGGTGATATTGCTGGCAACGGTGTTCGGACTGGCGACTCAATTCAGCCTGGTTTTCCAGGGTGAATACCAGGCACAGATTCAACAGGTGGTGGACCAGGGGCTACAGGCCCAGGTTAACCAGAGCAGCCAGGCCCAGTATACGAGCGAGCAGATTGTAGACCTGCTGTTCAGCTTTTACGGCGCTTACCACACGTTCATGGTGGTCATCTGCGTGATGATCGGCCGATGGTGGCAAGCGATGTTGTACAACCCCGGCGGGTTCAGGCAAGAGTTTCACTCGTTACGCTTTGATCCCAGGATAATGGTCTTTTTGCTGGGGTTGATAATGGCAGGTTTGATGGATATACCGCCGCTGGATGGCTGGCTACCCCTGTTTTGTGTAGTCCCCATGCTGGCAGGCCTGGCGGTCACCCATTATGCAGTAGCCCGAAAGGCCATGGGGACACCCTGGCTGGTATTGAGCTACATGACACTGCTGTTAGTGCCACCTGCAATCATTTTGCTGGGGTTCATCGACAGCGTGGTGGATTTGCGCAAGCGCATGAAGAGACAGGATAAAGAATAATCCGGGTCAGAGGCCCGCCGTGTTATCAGGCAATTTCGATAACTCTGCAGAAGTCTGATTCATTGAAAAACGAGGTTAGTAAGATGGACGTTATTTTACTGGAAAAAATGGGCAAGATCGGAGACGTCGGTGACCAGGTCAGCGTCAAGGCCGGTTACGCGCGTAACTTTTTATTTCCTTTTTCCAAGGCTATCCCGGCCACCAAGGAAAATATTGCTGAATTTGAATCCCGCAAGGAAGAACTGTTGAAAGCGGCTGCAGAAAAACTGCAGGGTGAACAGAAGCGTGCGGCACAGCTCACTGGCATCATTGTAACAATTGAAGCCAACGCCAGCGATGAAGGCAAACTGTATGGTTCCGTCGGTACCCGCGAAATTGCAGATGCGGCTTCAGCAGGTGGTTTTGAAATCGACAAGAGCGAAGTGGAACTGCCGGAAGGCGCTCTACAGCAAGTAGGTGAGTATGACATTACAATCACGCTGAGCCCCGAAGTCAGCACAGAGATCAAACTGGCTATCGTCAATATTGGCGGCACCGCTGATGCCGTTATCGAAGAAGCCCCTGCTGAAGAAGCAGCTGACAAAACGCCAGCTGCAGAATAAACAGCACTCAGCCAAAGATACTGACAATTCAGGTCCACTATTCCAGGACCGATCCAAAAGCCCGGATTCAAAAGATCCGGGTTTTTTTTGCACTGATTTTCGGCTGTAGGTAAGGAAATAAA
>CAZDCK010000059.1:0-5361 GCA_964503965.1 uncultured Enterobacteriaceae bacterium
TCCATGCTGTTGGAGAAGCCCCTTGGAAGGAATCCTTCGAATAGCATGGGCAGCAATGGCAGTGCCAGGAAGGCGATAGTGCTGGCTATCAAGGCACTGACAAGACCCAGCAGTACGATCTGTACCAGGGTCATGATATAGGCCTGGCGAGGCGTGCCGCCCAGGCACATCAAAATGGCCATATCCTTGAAGCGCGAGGTAAAGAAGGCGCGAAACAGGTAGGCCGCCCCGACACCGGCGAGAAAGAGTGCAATCAGGGCAATCAGGCCGAGGTAGTCGTTCATATAACCTAGTACCTCTCCCAGGTCTTCACTTTCTTCCTGGTGAGTGGTCATGCTCAGGCGCCTGGTATCGCGATAGACTTCCTCCTCCATTTCCCGGAAACGGTCTTCCAGCTCCCGGTAGTCATAGTCATAACTGTCCGGGAGTTTATAGAAGCGGGAGTAGGTAATGCGACTGCCCAACTGGATAAGGCCAGTGCTTTCTATCTGGTCCAGTCCCATATAAATGGCAGGAAAGTTGGACATCACAGAAATCGTGCTGCTTGGATCTTCCAGGATGACATCGGCAATGGTGAATTCACTGTCACCTATTTTCAGGGTGTCGCCAATATCCAGTTCAAGAATTACCATCAGGTCGCGGGCGACCCAGATGGTATCCGAGGCAATCAGGTCAGCCCGTGCACCGGACAGGGACACAGGCCCGCTTTCCTGCAGAATGATTTCACCGTACTGGGGATAGTTGTTATCAATCCCGATCAGGGTACTCATGCGGGAGTTTTCAGTACCGGCGACCATGGACAGGAAAGACACCTGGTCGGAGATGGAGACAAATTCCGTATCGAGAATCGCTTCTGACAGGGAATGTTCCTGCTCGGTCAGAGGGAAGCGTGAGGAGACCTGGACATCAGCCGTCAGGATGGACTTGGAATTGTTTTCCAGGTGCTGGTCGATGGAGCTTTTAAAGGAGTCCAGTGCAATGAAGCCAATGAGACCGATGCTCAGGTTCAGGATGAAGAACACACTGAACTTGAAGTTGTTGGATATTTCCTTGAGAGCGAGTTGCAGCCAGAGCATCTTGGTGTCCTACCTTGGAGTCCTATATAAACCTGCCGTCCTGAAGGCGCTGCTGTCGGGCACAGCGCATGGCCAGTTCTTCATTATGAGTGACAAACAACAGGGTCATATTGTGCTTTTCCACCAGGTCAAAAATCATGTCGCTGACGTGATCGCCGGTTGCACTGTCGAGGTTACCGGTTGGTTCATCGGCCAGCAGTATGCTTGGACGAACCACCATGGCCCTGGCTATGGCCACGCGCTGACACTCTCCACCGGAAAGCTGGTGTGGAAAATGATCCATGCGTTTGGAAAGTCCCACATGATCCAGTGCTTGTCTGGCCTTTTCTGTGGCATCGGCATCCTGAAACAGGTCAAGAGGCAGGCTGACATTTTCCATCGCCGTGAGGTGGGACATAAGATGGAACTGCTGGAAGATTATGCCAATGTTGAGGGCGCGGAATTTTGACAGGGATTCTTCATCGAGCTCATCCATGTTTTGCCCATTGAGAATGATGGACCCGGACGAGGGACTGTCCAGGCCGGCCAGCAATGTCAGCAGGGTGGATTTGCCACTTCCTGATTGTCCGAGTATCGCCAGAGTCTCGCCTGCTTCCATTTCCAGGTTCAGGTTTTTCAGTACTTCAACCGGAGGCAGAGAGGCAGTCTGGAAGGTCTTGTATAGCTCGCTAATCTGAAGAATCATTGAATTGTCTGTGTTTCCAAAAGCCTGTCAGAATAAAGCAGTAGATTGTACAGGGCAACGGAAACAGCAGGTCCATCTGTTGTTCCATTTTCCCTCCAATATTGCACTTACAACCTGTATTTACGGGAATATGGATGACTGTGATCATTTCTTTCTAAATGACACCGACAGCCGGGTTTTTCCTGCTACAATTTCCAGTCAAAATTTCCTGCCCCAAGGCGCAACCTGATGTGCACACTGACGGTCTACTCTGGTAAAAAAAGATGCATTGTCACGATGAACCGTGATGAGCTGCGTACCAGGAATGAGGCGGGTATTCTCCATTCAACCTCTGCAGGGGAAACGCGACTCTTTTATCCCGTGGATGCCGTCAGTGGCGGAACATGGTTTGGTGTTAACAATAAGGGGGTTATTCTCGGTCTGCTCAATCGATACCAGGCGCCCGAAACACAGGAGGCAGTTACACGGGGCACAATCATTCCTGAGGCACTTGCCCAGGGTAATGCGCATGCTGTGGCAGAATGGCTTGCTGCGATTGACTACAGATCCCGCAATCCTTTTGACCTGTTTCTGGTTAGCCGAAAGGCGGTGCAGCACTTTTCCTGGGATGGGCAGGACTACCTTGTCTCTGATGTCAGCTTCAAGCATTGGTTCATGTTTTCCTCGTCGGCAATACAAACGGAAGAGGTGATTGCATTCAGGTCAAGTTTCTTCCAGGCCTGGCATTCGGAAGTTGGCAAGAAAGTTGACGACAGTGACGAGATTATCCGGGGCTTTCACATGATCCAGATTCCGGGCATGGAAGGCCACTCTGTGCTGATGGACAGAGACATGGCGCATACCAAAAGCGTTATACAGGCTGACCTCATGGGTAAGCAGCTCACCCTCAAATATATTCCTGACGTCCAGGAGCAGTCGCTGGATGCCCCGTTATTTAATGCCCGTGTGGAAACAGTAGCACTCAGAAAGGATTGAAAAGGATTAAAATGTATTTGTCAGGACGGAAGGGGAATCAGGCGCCAGGTAGCAGTGGTTTCAGGAAATCATAAACATGCTCGGCCACGATGCGGGTGCCCTCAACATTGGGATGTATACCATCGGCCTGGTTGAGAGCGGGTTCTGCAGCAACACCTTCAAGTAAAAACGGTAACAGAGGTATATCATATTGCTCAGACAGGTCAGGAAATACGCGGGAAAAAGCCTCAGCATATTCCGGTCCCATGTTTGGAGGCACCATCATACCGGTTATCGCGGCATCCATGCCGTTGTTTTTTGCAAAGGCAATGGTTTCGGCAAGATTGGATTTCATTTCCTCTATACTCAGGCCACGCAATCCATCATTGGCTCCCAGGGCCAGGACCAGTAAATCCGGCTTCGAGCGAATGTACCACTGCAACCGGTTCAGGGCGCTGGCTGATGTTGAGCCGCTGACACCACCGTTGATGACACGGATATGATCCAGGCCATCAGCATGGAGTTTTTCCTCGATCAGGCTGGGAAATGACTCTCCCTGATCCAGTCCATATCCTTCCGTCAGGGAATCACCCAGAAAGACAATGGTGTAGGGTTCCTGGGCGCTGGCCACGATAGCGTACAGGGCAAAAAGGAAGGCCAGGAATGTATTGACCAGGTACGTATTGAAAAGGGCGCTGATGAATCTGTTTTTCATGAGTTTAAGCGGTCTTCACTCCAGCGATTGCAGGGGAAAGCGTGTTAATATTCTAACGTATTGGAACAGTTTACGCATTGTAAGCGCTGTCCAGATTCATTACAGATTAATCGAGTGTGCTGGCTGAGATTAACACTAGCCAGTTTATTTCCGGAGTTGAACATGTCCACCATCAAGCAGGAAGATGTTATCCAGAGTGTCGCCGACGCCCTGCAGTTTATTTCCTATTATCATCCGCTGGATTTCATCCAGGCCGTGCATCGTGCCTATGAACGGGAAGAATCCCAGGCAGCCAGGGATGCCATGGCACAGATACTGATCAATTCACGCATGTGCGCGGAAGGCAAACGGCCTATTTGCCAGGATACCGGTATTGTTACCGTGTTTGTGAAAGTGGGCATGAGCCTGCAGTGGCAAGGGGATATGTCCCTTGAGGACATGATCAATGAAGGGGTCAGGCAGGCCTATACCCATCCGGACAATGTTTTGCGCGCCTCGATCCTTTCAGACCCGGCCGGTGCCCGCCGCAATACCGGCGACAATACCCCGGCCGTTATTCATACCTCAATAGTCCCGGGTGATACGCTGGATATCACGGTGGCTGCCAAGGGGGGCGGGTCGGAAAACAAGGCAAAGATGGCCATGCTGAATCCCAGCGATGACATCGTCGAATGGGTACTGAAAACCGTCCCTACCATGGGCGCCGGATGGTGTCCTCCAGGCATGCTGGGCATTGGTATTGGCGGCACAGCAGAGAAGGCTGCTGTTCTGGCCAAGGAAGCTCTCATGGATCCCGTGGATATTGATGAACTCAGGGCAAGAGGAGCAAGCACCAGGGTGGAAGAACTGCGTCTTGAACTGATGGACAAGGTCAATGAACTGGGTATTGGAGCCCAGGGACTCGGTGGTCTGACAACCGTACTTGATATCAAGATCAAGGATTATCCGACCCATGCCGCATCGCTGCCTGTAGCCATGATTCCCAACTGTGCGGCTACCCGCCATATCCACTTCACCCTGGATGGCAGCGGTCCAGCTGAACTGGAACCGCCCAGGCTCAGCGACTGGCCTGAAATTACCTGGGATGTGGGACCATCCGCCCGTCGAGTTAATCTGGATACGGTGACCCGCGAGGATATTGCCCAGTGGAAGCCCGGTGAAACCCTGTTGTTATCCGGCACCATGCTGACCGGTCGTGATGCAGCCCATAAACGCCTGCTCCAGTTGCTGGAGAACGGTGAAGAGCTGCCCGAAGGTGTCGACCTGAAAAACAGGTTTATCTATTACGTCGGTCCGGTGGATCCTGTGCGTGATGAGGTAGTTGGCCCTGCCGGTCCGACGACAGCGACGCGCATGGACAAGTTCACTAACGACATGCTTGAGAAAACCGGCTTGATGGGCATGATCGGCAAGGCTGAAAGAGGCCAGGTGGCCATTGATGCCATCCGTAATCACAAGGCGGTCTACCTGATGGCAGTCGGTGGGGCGGCTTACCTGGTGTCCAAGGCTATTCGAAAATCCCGGATAGTGGCTTTCGAAGACCTGGGGATGGAAGCGATACATGAGTTTGTTGTGGAAGAAATGCCGGTTACCGTAGCCGTGGATGTGAATGGCATTTCAGTTCACCAGACTGGTCCGGCGGAGTGGTATGAGAAAATCCATGCAGCACAGCCGGTTGAAGTAAAGTAAGTACATAAGAAAAGGATAAAAGGGAAAAAGGGAACGGTTCAGGTAAGGAATCGAAACAGGGATACTACAAAGATAGGGATACAGGGATACAGGGATACAGGGCAAGACGATTCAGGTTTCACTTGTAGGCCGGAAGAGGTCCAAGGGACCGTCATCCAGCGATTAAGCAGATGCAGGATGTGGGATGTGGGATGTGGGATGCAGGATACAAGAGGAAATATTCGAGATAGCCGGACGGATTG
>CAZDCK010000060.1:0-5223 GCA_964503965.1 uncultured Enterobacteriaceae bacterium
TATCAATGAAGTATTCGAGGTTCTTCCACTTCAGATTGATTGCTTCTGTGCCATGCCTGATACCTGTGTTAGCAAGAAAGAGAACATACTCTCTGAGGACTTGCCGTTGTTCTCTACTTTCTTGGGTGTGCGCAGTCTTCCACCAGGTTCTAAGTTTGGTGTAGAGAACTTTGTATTCCTCATCAGTAAAAGCACCACGACTCTCTGACTTCTTGCCTTTGTTAAGCAGAGTAGGGCGGATAGAGTTGGTTATCCAACCCCTGAGAAGCGCTTCATCAAACACGCGGTTTAATGCTGAGTTATGGGTATTCAGCGTGCTCTGGGTAACAGCGGCAACATAGCGATCACCAGGTTTTGCTGCTTTTCTATTGCCTTTGATCTTTTCATCTCGCCACACAGAATACTTGTAGAGCAATTCCATGTTGATAGAAGCAATATCGTATTTACCGAAGAAGGGGATTAAGTAGTCGTTGATGACACGAATATAGTCTTTGAAAACAGTCTTGCCCCCACCATGCGCCAATTCATCTTCCATTCGCCTGATGGAGTAATTAGCAACTGACTTAAACTTACGGGTGTTCTGGGGCAGGTTGTTTTTATGTTTGTAGTCGGTGGTGTAATACTCTTTGAGGGCAACTTCTTTTGCTTCTTCAAAGTCTGTTTGTTTGGTTGAGAATCGCCACCATTCGCCAGTCTTCAGTTTGATTCTGGCGTGCCAAACTAAACCACCACCACGGTTGTAGAGTGTGACTTTGTTCTCAAGGATGGTGAAACTTTTTTGTGTCATGTCCCAAGTAAACACTTAAATGCACATAGGAACAATGTGCCATGAGTGTGCCATGGGATTTATGAGGGAGGGGAAGATAATAGCCCAATAATATCAATGGGTTATGGTGCCCAGAGGCGGAATCGAACCACCGACACGAGGATTTTCAATCCTCTGCTCTACCGACTGAGCTATCTGGGCATACATCGAACTGGTTTTGCTCCGATCCAGGAGCGGTCGTGCTTCGCACGACTCCTGCTCATTCCAGTCGTCAAGCATAGCTTGACGTCGTTCCGACTCACATGAAGCTGTTGCTTCATTGGCGTTCGTCGTTTACCCAACTGAGCTATCTGGGCATTTCAGGCTACTGCGCTTTCCATTTTATCTGAGCCTTGATCCACTTCCCCTCCTCATTCTATAAAACTGTCTGAGGTCTGCTGTGAAAACAACACCGGATTGGGCGAGCGACGTATTAAACCCAAGCATGGCCCGGGAGTCAAGATATGCGTGCAAAATCAGGCTTCCGGGGGTACAAACCCGTCGGCCTCGTCGGTCTCTTCATTGGCAAAGAAATTGTCCATCTGGTCCATGAGGTACTTGCGGTCATCCGGGTTGATCATGCTCAGGCCTTTCTCGTTGATAAGGCGCACCTGGCGAGCCTGCCATTCTTCCCAGGCCTTTTTTGAGACATTGTCAAAGATATCCTGGCCCTTGGGACCCGGGTAGGGAGGGGTCAGGAGGCCTTCCAGCTCTTCCTGGTACTTTTTACAAAAAACCTTGCGCATAACACCTTTCTCAAAAATTCTGTTCCAGGGATTCACCCATGGCGCCGAGGAGTTTTTTTACCGGAGCCGCCAGGCCGACCTGGCTTGGATTGGACAGATCATACCAGTGCCAGCGACCTTTCTCCATGACACCCCCACCGGATTTTTCCAGGGTGATGAGCATAGGCGTAATATCCAGATGATAGTGGCTGAACGTATGCCGAATTGGTTGCCATGACTGTGGTGGTTCCTGTCTGCGCAGTCCATGCATCATCAAAAAGGGATCCGGAGAATCCCCGGACGGAATTTCCGGCAGGCTCCATAAGCCTCCCCATATTCCCGATGCCGGCCGTTTTTCCAGAAGGATCTTTTGTCCTTCATTCGCGTGTAAAACCAGCATGGTTGTCGATCTGACCGGCAATTTTTTCTTTGGTTTCTTTTGGGGGAAGCGATCAGTCTGGCCAGTTCTGAAGGCCTGGCAGGCATCATTGAATGGGCATAGCTCACAGGCGGGTCGTGTTCGTGAACACAGGCTCGCCCCGAGATCCATAATGGCCTGGTTGTAATCAGCGCAGTTTTCCCGGGGGGTGAGGTCTTCGGCGATCGTCCAGAGCTTCTTCAGGGTAGCCGTCTGGTCTGGCCAGCCTTCAATGCAGAAATAACGGCAAAGGACCCGTTTGACGTTCCCATCCAGAATCACGGCAGGTTTATTCATGGAGGAAGCGATGATAGCTCCCGCGGTGGATCGGCCAATGCCGGGAAGTTCTGATAGTTTTTCCACAGTATCCGGAAAATGGCCTGCGAACTGCTGCTGGATTATCTGCGCCGTCTTATGGAGATTGCGGGCCCGGGCGTAATATCCCAGACCGGTCCATTGATGAAGCACAGCATCCTCTTCAGCGTCAGCCAGATGCTTTACTGTCGGGAAAGCAGTCATGAACCGCTCAAAATACGGGATGACAGTGGATACCTGTGTCTGCTGAAGCATGATTTCCGATACCCAGACTTTGTAGGGTGTCTTGTCTTTTTGCCACGGTAGATTATGGCGACCATGGTCCTTGAACCATGCGAGGAGTTTTGTACTGAATGCATTCGACATAGGGCGGCCAGTGTACCTGAGTGAGTGGTGAAGCAAAAATTTGCAGGTGAATGAATTCTAAGGAATTTTCGAGTTTTCTTTTTTCACATGGGAGCGGAATGCGCGTATAATCGCGTTTTTTCGATTTAGCAGCCAAAAGTGGCCCAGAGGATCCTATGACAGCCCGTACGGCGTCAGTTGAACGCAACACCCAAGAGACACAAATTTCTGTAAGTCTTAATCTGGACGGCACCGGTAAATTCAGGATTTCCAGCGGCCTGCCTTTCCTTGAGCACATGCTTGAGCAGGTTTCCCGCCACGGACTCATTGATATGGATATTGAGGCTAAAGGCGACCTGGAAATTGATGCCCACCACACAGTGGAAGATCTTGGGATTACACTTGGGCAGGCTTTTGACCAGGCTCTGGATAAAACAGGGATACGCCGTTACGGCCATGCCTATGTTCCCCTGGATGAAGCATTGTCCCGGGTTGTGATCGACTTTTCCGGTCGGCCTGGACTTGAATACAACATTCCATTCAAGCGAGGCACTGTGGGCAATTTTGATGTGGATCTGTTTTTTGAGTTTTTCCAGGGCTTCGTGAATCAGGCCAAGGTAACCCTGCACATAGATAACTTGCGTGGTAACAATGCCCATCACCAGATAGAAACGGTGTTCAAGGCGTTTGGTCGTGCCGTGCGTATGGCCGTGGAAGAGGATCCTCGTATGGCTGGCGTTGTTCCCAGTACTAAGGGCACCTTGTCTAAATAATCCGGACTCCTGAATTATGAATCGCGTTGCTGTCATCGATTATGGCATGGGCAACCTGCATTCGGTGGCAAAAGCCATTGAGTATGTAGGGGAAAACCTGCAGCTGTCTGTTACTGCCGATGAAAAAGTCATCATGGCCGCTGACCGCATTGTGTTTCCCGGCGTTGGCGCCATGCGTGACTGCATGGGTGAGATCAGGCGCCTTGGTATTGATGATATGCTGCGACGCCTGGTTGAGGATCGTCCGATTCTTGGAATCTGTGTCGGCATGCAGGCCTTGCTGGATCATAGTGAGGAAAATAATGGCGTAGACTGCATCGGACTATTCAGGGGCAATGTTAAACGCTTTCCTGCCGATATGACGGACGGTAACGGTGATCGCCTTAAAGTGCCCCATATGGGCTGGAATGGTGTCAGGCAATCGCAGCCCCATATCATGTGGAAGAACATTCCGGATAACAGCCGATTCTATTTTGTACATTCCTATTACGTTTCACCGGAAAACGCGAATGAGGTAATGGGTGAAAGTACTTACCCGACTCCTTTTACGGCAGCGTTATCCAGGAACAATGTCTTTGCAGTCCAGTTCCATCCGGAAAAAAGCCAGACAGTGGGTCTGCAGCTTTATAAAAACTTTCTTGAGTGGGATGGAAATAGCTAGGCAGGTATTCTGTCAAAGTTAAACGTGTAGAAAGAATAAAAGGATAAAAGTAAGACGAATACATGACGAGTTGCTGGACTTGCCATCCTTGATGCACAGTTCCCGGTAATTTCTGATTGAGCTGCAACAGGTCTTTGTCTTTTATCTTTAAACGGGTTGTATAACTGCCAGTTGGATATCAATTTTTTATGAGCCTTGCGAAACGAATCATCCCCTGTCTGGACTGTGAAAATGGTCGTGTGGTCAAAGGCGTCAAGTTTGTCGACATCCGTGATGCCGGTGATCCCGTTGAGGTATCCAAACGTTACTGCGACCAGGGTGCCGATGAAATTACTTTTCTTGATATCACTGCCAGCCATGAAGGTCGCCAGACCACCATCGATACAGTGAGTGCCATAGCTGGCCAGGTATTTATCCCGTTAACGGTAGGCGGAGGAATCCGCACTCTTCAGGATATCCGTGACATGCTGAATGCCGGTGCGGACAAGGTCGCCATTAATACCAGTGCAGTGAAAAATCCTGATTTCGTCAGGGAGGCTGCTGAAAAATTCGGTTCCCAGTGTATTGTCGTAGCCATTGATGCCAAGAAGGTGTCAGAAGAGGGAGAGACTGACAAATGGGAAATCTTTACCCACGGTGGTCGCAACCCCACAGGTCTTGATGCCGTTGAATGGGCAAAAAAGATGGTAACTAACGGGGCGGGTGAAATCCTGCTGACCAGCATGGATCGTGATGGTACCAAAGACGGTTTTGACCTTCCCCTGAACAGGGCCATCAGTGATGCTGTAACTGTTCCGGTCATTGCTTCAGGCGGAGTGGGTAATCTGCAACATCTCGTGGATGGCATTACACAGGGGCATGCCGACGCAGTCCTTGCGGCCAGTATTTTTCATTTTGGTGAATACTCAATTCCTCAAGCCAAGGCGTTTATGGCGGAGAAGGGTGTTGAGGTCAGGGTTTAGAAATAACGGGAAAGGGGTAAAAGGCAGGCTGTTCAGGTGGATAAATCAATACAGAGATGCAGGGATGCAGGGGTGCAGGGATGCAAGATACAAGATACAAGAAGAAATATTCGAGATAGCCGGAGGGATTGTGTTTATCTGGCCATCAAATTCAAGCATAAGTCCAAATAAAACCCTTGACGGTTAGTTTCAGGCGAACGATCCTGCCTTTTTGCCTTT
>CAZDCK010000061.1:0-4895 GCA_964503965.1 uncultured Enterobacteriaceae bacterium
CCCTCACATGAAAACGCTGCTGCCACTCATCGCACTATTCATCTCACTATTGCTGTTGACTGGTACGAGTATCGCCCAGTCACCTGCCATGACCTTTATCACTCTGGGGACTGCCAGCGGTCCTGATGCTGTTCCCGATCGTGCCCAACCAGCCAACGCCCTGGTGGTAGGAACGAATGTCTACCTGGTGGATGCCGGCGATGGCGCCGGCGCCCAACTGGCAAAGGCCGGTTTCCGCCTGCCTGGGGTCAAGGGATTGTTCCTCAGCCATCTGCATTTTGATCACACAGGCGGCGTCCTGGCTGTGCTTGGTTTACGCATGCAGCTGGATACCACAGATCCATTGCTCATTCTTGGACCTCCCGGCACGCAGGACTTTATTGATGGCCTGGTGGCTGGCATGCTGCCGGCACAACAGGCCGCCTTCGGCGTACCCGGCAGAACCTGGCAACATCGATTGGATGTCAGGGAGTTGCGTGACGGTGATCAGGTCAACCTGGACGGGGTAATCCTGAGCGTGGCAGAGAACACGCATTACCAGTCACCACAGTATGACGCCTCTCCCGGATCAGTGTCCCTGTCATTCCGTTTTGATGGTTCCGATCGCTCAATTGTCTACACCGGCGACACCGGCCCCAGTGAAGCAGTGACTGAACTGGCCCGCAATGCCGATCTGCTAGTCAGCGAAATGATGGATATTCCCCTGGCCCTGGCCAACATAAGGCAGATTAATCCTGGCATGCCGGAAGCCGTAATGACAGGACTGGAGATACATTTCCGCGCCCATCATTTGACACCGGAGCAGGTGGCGACGATGGCTACCGAGGCCGGTGTCAGGGAAGTGGTGGTCACCCATTTCGGACCAGGCATCTCTTCAACTGCACAGGCGCAGGCATATACAGAGATGATGGCAACCCACTACTCCGGGCCGGTGCATTTTGCCAACGACCTTGACACTTTTTGAATGGTGAAACCCCATGAGTGACATAATCCTGTACATGGCACCCGGTACCTGCGCGCGCGTGCCCTGCATTCTGCTGGAAGAATCCGGTGCTGTATTCGAAACCCGGGTCCTCCGTTTCATGCGCGGCGAACACAAGTCACCCGACTATCGCCGCATCAATCCCAGGGGCAAGGTACCGGCGTTGCAGATTGATGGTGCCAACCTGGCAGAAAACGTGGCCATCATCACCTACCTGGTCCAGCGCTATCCTGACGCGGCCCTGATGCCTCATGCATCCGATGCTCTGGCCATGGCACAGCAGCTTGCCGACCTCAGTTACTGTGCATCGACCCTGCATCCTGTGGTTACCCGTATACGCCTGCCCGGTTTTTTTGCCGGTGAAGATGCCGCCAGGTCGGTCTGGGAAAAAGGCTGTGCCGCCATGGATGAACATTTCCAACTGATCAATACCCGCCTGGCTGATACACCCTGGTGGTATGGCGAGCAGTGGAGCGCCATGGACGCTTACCTGTACTGGATTTTCTGGCGTGTGTCAGGCGCCGGCTATTCGGTTGACGACTACCCCCATTACCAGGCACACAGCAAACGCATGGAAGATCGTCCGGCAGTTCAGCGGGCCCTGGCCAGGGAAAAGGCTGCCGAAGACATTCTTGCCGGGGAAGGCTTGCTCTTCACGCCTCCACCGGTATCCTGATAAACACTATAAAAACAAACTATAGAGAGATGCTATGAATATTCTTGGACCCGATGCTCTGGTATTTGGTGTGGACGATGTGGAGGCCTGCGAGCAATACCTGGTCGATTACGGCCTGAATGCCGTAGGCAATGGCTGCTTCGCTGCCCTGGATGGCACTTATATCCAGGTACAGGCAAAAGATGCTGCCGGTTTACCTCCCCCCCTGCCTACGGCCAGCACATTGCGTAAAACCATTTACGGTGTGGCTGACCAGGCCACACTGGATGCCATTGCGGCCGAACTGAAAAACGACCGTGACGTTAAAATCAATGCAGATGGCTCGCTGGAAGTGAATGACGATCTTGGCTTTACCCTGGGCTTTCAGGTGTCAGTGCGCAAATCACTGTCCATGCCGGCCGAGACCATCAATGCCCCGGGCGAAGCACCACGACGTGCAGTCAATGTAATCGGCGCCGACCCCGATGCCGACATCACGCCACGCTCCCTGTCCCATGTGGTGTTGTTTGTCCCCGATGCAGACAAAGCGGAAGCGTTTTACGTGGAGCGCCTGGGCTTTCGTCGTACTGACAATTTTACCGGTGTCGGTCCTTTCCTGCGTCCTCAGGGCACCCAGGATCACCACACGCTGTTCATGATCCAGACGCCGCCCTTCCTGCAGGGCTGCGAGCATTTCACCTTTCACATGGCCGGTCCCAGTGAAGTGATGCAGGCTGGCAGCCTCTTTGTGGAAAAAGGCTATGAATCCTTCTGGGGGCCAGGCAAACACCTGTTTGGTTCCAACTGGTTCTGGTATTTCAACAGCCCCTTTGGCTGTCACGTGGAATACGATGCCGACATGGATGTGCATGATGATGCCTGGGAGCCACGCGATGCGCCGAGTACCGCCGATACCTCCCAGTTGTTCCTGTTACAGGCACGGGACAAATGGCAGCCCGGTGGTGGGCCACCTCCCGACAAAAACTAAAAATCCATGTCCGTTGATAACGACATCCTCTGGGCGTTGTCTGATACCGACAAGCAGCAAAGTGCTCTATGGCAGTTTGCCGAGCAGACCCGATCTCTGCACCAGGCAGCACCCGGTGATTATGACGCCCTGCATGCCTGGTCTGTAGACAGTCCTGCCGCTTTTTATGAAGCACTCTGGGATTTCCTGGACATCATCGGCGACAAGGGCGATGCCTCATACGAGGCCGGCGAGGACATTCGCAGCGCCCGTTTCTATCCCGATGCCCGCCTGAATTACGCCGAAAATCTTCTGCGGGAACCCGATGACCGACTCGCCATCATTGCCCACCGCGATGACGGTACCCGCCGCACGCTGACACGCCGGGAATTATACGACCAGGTTTCCAGACTGGTGCAGGCACTGCAGGATGCCGGTGTCACTACCGGCGATCGTATTGCCGCTATTGTCACCAATGACATGGAAGCTATTGTGGGATACCTGGCCTCTTCTGCCATCGGCGCTATCTGGTCTTCCTGCTCACCTGACTTTGGTCCGGTTGGCGCTGCCGACCGTTTATGCCAGACAGACCCAAAAATACTTCTTGCAGTTCCTGACTATTCCTATGGCGGCAAGCATATCAATATTACTGCCACCATCAGGGCTGTTGCCGAAAGCTGCAATGCCCAGCAAATCATTCTGCTGGCTGACAATATCGACACTTCGCTTTCCGACCTGCCGTGCACAACCTGGCAGAGCTTTATCACGCCCTGGCAACCACAAACCATCGACTTCAGGCGCCTGCCCTATACGGCCCCGCTGGCCATCCTGTTTTCATCAGGTACAACCGGCAAACCCAAATGCATCGTACATTCAGCCATGGGATTACTGTTGCAGCATAAAAAGGAACTCATCCTGCACTGCGACCTGAAACCCGGTGAACATTTTTTCTACTTCACCACCTGTGGCTGGATGATGTGGAACTGGCAGGTATCGGGCCTGGCTGTGGGCGCTACTCTGGTGACCTTTGACGGCAATCCGTTTTACCCCGAACAGCAGCACCTGTTGCGTTTGGTAAAGGACGAGCAGATTGATGTGTTCGGCACATCGGCAAAATATATAGCCGCCTGTGAAAACGCCGGTGTGACAACTGAAAAGGATCGACTGGAGTCACTGCGCCTGGTCCTGTCGACCGGCTCTCCACTGCTGCCTTCCGGATTTGATTATGTCTACCGTGCCTGGAAACAGGATGTGCACCTGGCTTCCATTTCCGGCGGCACGGATATCTGCGGCTGCTTTCTGGGCGGCAATCCGCTACTGCCTGTGATTCGTGGTGAATTGCAGTGTGCCTTTCTCGGTATGGCCGTCGAGGTGTTCGATGAGGACGGCAATCCAGTTACCGGAACTGCCGGTGAACTGGTTTGTACTCACCCGCACCTGTCCCTGCCGCTGGGTTTGCGTGGTGATAATGATGGCTCTGCCTACCATGATGCCTACTTCAGCCGCTATCCAGGTATCTGGGCCCATGGAGACTTTATTGAAAAGCGCGACTCAGGCGGCTACATCATCCATGGCCGCTCCGACACCACGCTGAATCCTGGCGGCGTACGTATTGGCACAGCTGAAATTTACCGGCTGGTGGAAAGCATCAAGGAGGTGGAGGAATGTATTGCCGTTGGCCAGGACTGGCAAGGCGACCAGCGCATTATCCTGTTTGTGGTGCTGGCTCCCGGCACACAACTTGATGCGGCACTGGAAAGCCACATTAAACAGCAGATCCGCCAGGGGGCAACACCACGGCATGTACCGCATAAGGTGATTGCTGTCCAGGCTATTCCACGCACACGTTCCGGCAAAGTGTCAGAAGTGGCCGTCCGGGAAACCATTCATGGTCGTGTGCTAAAAAACCGGGAAGCCCTGGCCAACCCGGAGTGCCTGACTCTTTATGAGAACCTGCAGTCACTGCAGGATTAGCAGGTTTTGAAAAGTGTGCACCCTTTGCTGGTAGTGTTTCATGCAATGAAAATTTGTCGGCACTTACAGGGCACTGAACATAAAAATGAAATTAGCTGGGATGGTAGGATTGATAAGCATTTTGGCTAAACCAAAATACTTACCCCTGCGGGGCGCCCTTGAAAAGCGGGCGTCTGCGCTGCTGGCGCAGCTTTCGAACCGCGGCATGACGAAGTCATGGGCCCGTTGTCTTAACGCTTGGCTGCAATAGGTTTCTCAAAAGAATTGGCTGGGGTGGTAGGATTCGAACCTACGCATGACGGAGTCAGAGTCCGTTG
>CAZDCK010000062.1:0-4798 GCA_964503965.1 uncultured Enterobacteriaceae bacterium
GCAAATGCTGCCACAGGGGCTTTTTTGCGCCAGAAAAAAACAGCGGAGATAGCAGCTATCAAGAGCAAAAATAAAATACCGGTAGACCAGTCCAGCTGTCGCGTTACCGGAAAATAATCATGAAACAGGGTCATGTCAGAGAGCCTTGGCAGCAAAATCATTTTCAGGTAGGCAACAATCACATGAAGCTCAGTCATGAGTCGCTCCGGCAAGGTAAATTCACGCAGGGCATAGTTGGTGAAGCGTTCAAAGTGGGTCACCAGGTAAAGACTGCCGCCGACCAGTGGGATCAACACAAAAATGGCCAGGAAAACCGCAATCCTTCTGCGCGTTACCGCATCATTGAACCTGGCTCTGAACACGATAAATTCAATGGCCAATATGTATACCGGTATGAGGGCGCCGTTTTCCTTGGAAAAGACTGCAAGCAGTACTATCAATGGAAAGACGGCATATCCAAGCACATAAAACGACCAGGGCTTTTTGAACGTCCTCTCCCTGAGTTCCAGGTATATCAACAGAGATGCCAAGGTAAACAGGGCAGATAGCTGCGCCATCCGCTGGACCACATAGAGAACTGTGCTGACCATTAGTGGATGAAGCAACCACATCAGGGATGTTAGCCCGGCGACGATCATATGTTGTTTTTGATCAGTCTTTGGTGCAAGCCTGGAGAGAACCCTGAATATCAAGAGGTATACAAGCAGGCCATTGGCAAGATGAATTATCAGGTTATGAAATTTGTAGCCCCATGGATCGGGACCATGCACCAACCCACTGAAAATAAAGCTGACCATGGACGCAGGCCGGCCAAGAATACCGCTTTCATTATGAGTGGCAACGTAATAGATGCGGGAAATATCCAGCTCGCCAACATAGGCCTGGACAACATTCAGATAATCATCAAGCAGAAAGGGGCCATTGAGTCCCGGCCAGTAAACGAGCACTGTTATAACCAGAGACGAAAGCAGAAAAAAAATCAGGACATGTTTTGTACTGTTAAACATCAGGCAGGATGGACTAAATTTCAGGATAAAAAAAACCAGCCCTTACAAATGCAAGGACTGGCTTTTCATACAGCTTGGGATTACTGACAGCTGGAGGGCAGGTAAGAAGTGCCCGCACCACCTGCTTCACAGATCCACAGGATACCAGTAGATGGGTCACCTGATGGTTTCATGTAAAGAGTAACTGCTGTACCCAGATTAGTTGCGCTACCTTCAACAACGATATAGGTACCAGACCAGTACAGGGAAGAAACCATGCCCTGGTTGATTGACTGCACATTTACAGTAGTAGGAATGGTCAGCGTGTTGTTGATCAGAGCATATTCCGTGATTGTATTTTTCGCAGCACTGGAGGCCAGTACAAGCTCGGAAGCTTTAGCGCGAATTGTGTAGTCCTGGTAAGCCGGCAGAGCTACTGCAGCCAGAATACCGATGATCGCAATTACGATCATCAATTCGATAAGGGTGAAACCCTTTTGATTAGTCTTCATGTTTTTCATTGTCATCTCCTGATAAAACATGTGCATGAATAATATTAGCTAATATTCCAGACGCTTATCAGCCATTCCGGGCTACAGTCATTCATCCTTTATCCTGTCGCCTGGTGGCTCACAATCGTCCTGAAGAGAGCAAGTAATGAAGAAGCAATAACTATGCCATTAATCAGCCTGGCCGTGAATTCAACAAAAAGCGTGATCTCACCCTCACTTTTACCCCCTTTGGCCTTCATGTTCCCATAAAAAAACACTTTTAATATCAGAATAATAGCATTCAGAGCCTGACAATTGACAACCAGGATTGACATTTTTTGTCACATCACTAAAAAAACAGTCACACCCGCAGAACTCTTTCACCCACAACATGATTAGGATTTGATTTCATCGAGTGGACCAATGTGGCAAACCGCTGATTCTCGATTACACTAATTGTTGAAAAGGGTATCAGGCTTTTTTCAGGCATCAGGGACGATGAACTCCAGAGCAGAAATAACAGACACCTATCACTGGCTAGTCGCCAGCGGATTACTTGAATCTGATGTATTCGAGCAGGCCCGCACAGACGCTACCCGCGCAGACATACCACTTGTCTTGTATCTGGTGTCCAGGCAGATGATTGACGGCTTCCAGCTCGCAGAGAAGGCTGCCGGTCAATTCTGTCTTCCCCTGCTTGACCTGGATGCCGTAGACCCCACGCTCCTTCCACTTGCATGCATTGACCCGGACCTTGTCAAAAACAGCCACTTACTTCCCCTTTTCCGCCACAACAACTCCCTGTTCATCGCTGTATCAGATCCTGCCTGTGAAGAATATTTTGCTGATATCCAGTTCCAGACTGGCTGCAAACTTGAATTGATTGTCGTCGAAGCGCAAAAACTGGATCTGTTAATCAGGGAGGTGCTGAAAAATCCGGTTACCGAGAAAGATAACCTGGGAGAGCTTTCAACCCTGGACTACGGGACAATTCAGCAGGATGAAGAGCCACAAAGCACAAGTGAAGAATCTGAACCCGGCAATGAAACACCGGTAATGCGATTGGTAAACAGGATTCTCAGGGATGCCATTCAGGAAGGAGTTTCAGATATCCACATCGAACCTTACGAAAACATTGCCAGAATCCGGTTTCGTCTGGATGGTGTACTACGGGAAGTAACCAGGCCCACACTGGGCATTGCACGGAAAATCATCTCACGCCTGAAAGTAATGGCCCAGCTGGATATCTCTGAAAAACGACTGCCCCAGGATGGCCGATTCAGGATGGCCGGGCAGCATGGCCAAACCATGGACTTCAGGGTGAACACAGCTCCCACATTATGGGGTGAAAAAACTGTACTGAGAATACTGGATCACAGTTTGGAAAAACTCGAACTTGAGGAGCTCGGCTTCACGCCGGAACAAAAAGAAGTTTATCTGAATGCACTCAGATCTTCGCAAGGACTTATTCTTGTGACCGGCCCCACCGGCAGTGGCAAGTCTTCATCGCTGTATGCCGGACTCAAGTTACTCAACACCCGGGAAAAGAACATCGCAACAGTTGAAGACCCTGTTGAAATACATCTTGAAGGGGTCAATCAGCTGGCGATCAATTCCAGTATTGGCCTGGATTTTGCCAGCGCACTGCGAGCGTTTCTGCGCCAGGATCCCGATGTCATTATGGTGGGAGAAATCAGGGATACAGAAACCGCAAAGATTGCGATCAGGGCAGCTCAAACCGGGCACCTGGTTATTACGACATTGCATACCAACAATGCCGTCCAGGCCCTGACCCGGTTATCTGATATGGGTATATCTCCCTACCTGGTGGCCAATTCAATCAGCCTGGTGATAGCCCAGAGATTACTCAGGCGCTTATGTAATCACTGCAAAAAACCGGTAAACTTACCCGCTAAGTCATTGCTTCAGGAGGGTTTTTCTGAAAACCTGCTGGACAGCATTACATTGTTTGCTCCCCAGGGCTGCAAGAAGTGCCACGCTGGTTATTGTGGCCGGACCGGGGTATACGAAGCAGTAACAATTACGAAGTCAATTTCACGTGTTATTATGGAAGGTGGAAATTCGATACAGATCGCAGAATTAGCGGCCCGCAACGGGTTTAATACCCTGCGGGAATCAGCGCTGGAAAAAGCCGCACAGGGCCTGACCAGCATAGCTGAAGTCAACAGGCTTACCTGATACCACCAGGTAAACCTGCATCAGGGAGTATGACTCCCGGTTACGGATACACAGTTAATTGCGGATTCGGTCCGGCATGACAGTAGACGTTTAAGTGAGGTAAGAGATTATGGCAGCTCCCGCACAAACCGGAATTAAACAGGCAATCTTCGTCTGGCAGGGACAGGATGCCAAGGGAAAAACCGCCAAGGGCGAAGTAACTGGTACCAGTGCCGCACTGGTCAAGGCCCAACTGCGCAAGCAGGGCATCAAGCCTACCAAGGTTAAGAAAAAGGCCAAACCCCTGTTTGGTGCCTCCAAGCAGGCTATCAAGCCGATGGATATTGCCATTTTCACACGCCAGTTGGCGACCATGATGAAAGCCGGTATTCCGCTTGTACAATCTTTTGAAATCGTTGGAGAAGGTCTAGAAAACCCAAGTATGCGGGAAGTGGTTTTCTCTATTCGGGACGATGTATCCGCAGGTAATCATTTTGCAGATGCCATCCGTAAATTCCCACGCCAATTTGATGAACTCTTCTGTAATCTGGTTGAGTCGGGTGAGCAGTCAGGCGCCCTGGAAACCATGCTAGACAGGCTGGCAACCTACAAGGAAAAATCCGAGGCCCTGAAAGCCAAGATCAAGAAAGCCATGAACTATCCGCTCACAGTACTGGCCGTAGCCGGTATTGTGACAGCCATCCTTCTGATCAAGGTAGTACCCCAGTTTGCCGAAACCTTTTCCAGCTTTGGTGCCGAGCTGCCACTTTTCACCCAGTATGTCATGCGGCTTTCAGATTTCATGATTGCCTGGTGGTTATACATACTCGCAGGCGTGGGAATAGGCGGCTATATTTTCAAGGAGGCCAAAGTGCGCTCCAAGAAATTTCAGGAATCCCTGGAACGTTTTTCCCTGAAACTCCCGGTATTCGGAGACATTGTCGAGAGTTCCTGTCTTGCCAGGTTTACCCGTACGCTTTCAACGACATTTGCAGCGGGTGTCCCTCTTGTGGACGCA
This sequence comes from uncultured Enterobacteriaceae bacterium, assembly GCA_964503965.1. Taxonomy (GTDB): domain Bacteria; phylum Pseudomonadota; class Gammaproteobacteria; order Pseudomonadales; family Pseudohongiellaceae; genus Eutrophocola. The sequence goes on from CAZDCK010000062.1 coordinate 4,674, forward strand.
CTCAACTCCGTATCCGGTGCAACAGGTAACATTGTATACAAGACGGCTTCCCTGCAAATTCGTGATGATGTTACATCCGGCCAGCAGCTGACTGCCTCCATCAAGGCCACAGGCCTGTTTCCCAT
>CAZDCK010000063.1:0-4512 GCA_964503965.1 uncultured Enterobacteriaceae bacterium
TCCTTTGCCGAGAAGATTCTTGCCACGGCATTGGCATCCAGGGCATTGGCACCCAGCCCATAGACCGTCTCGGTTGGGAAGGCAACCAACCGCCCCTGCCGAATCAGTTGGGCAGCTTTATGCAGTTGCTCGGAATCAGCGTACACGTTGGAAGAGTTCGAGTAGGTGAATGAAGTTACTTACCGGCAAACAGGGGATTACCTTCGCTGTTAAGCACGGCCTTGGCCACTGCCGTGGTTGATCCGTTCTTGGCTCTGATCCCCCGGGCAGTGACGGTATCACCCACGGCGAGATCCTTGCGTCGCCATCCCTTGCGCATCAATCCAACCGGACTGGGCAATTCAAAATTCCACTGTTCCACGGAGCCATCTTCAGTAACCACGTCTATATAGAGACGGGCATGAGGACTTGTCCAGGCCAGTTCCGCAACAGTACCCGTGACATCCACCTTATCGTTGGGATCAAAGGCAGCGGCTGAATGGTGAGCCATGGCCGGCATCTCGCCTATGGTAAATGTAATGGACAAGGCCAGTAGTAAGAGTCGTTTGGTCACTGGAAATCTCCCTTTTTCTGATTCAGTATAATATTTGGGTTGTATGTGCTAAAGCTCTTCAAACAGCTGCACATCCTGTTCGTTTTCAAGACAGATCTCTTCAATGAGCTCCGTATCTACAACGGCCTCACTGGCCAGAGTTACTGTCCAGGGACGGGTATAGGCCTTCGGATCATCAATGGTCAGCTCTACTGACAAATCACCAAAAGTGTCCCGTGTAATCCTCTCTGTTACACGGGCGGATTCGGTAATGGGAGTACCCTGCATATCCAGCCAGAGATCATCACGGTAACCCAGTGACTCCACGACGAGGGTATCCCCTTCCCAATGACCAATGGAATAGCCGCTCCAGTAGGGAAAAGGCTCTTCGGGAAGCGGCCGGCCATCCATGAAAATCTGTCTGTAACTGGCATTGAACTCATGCAGAATTACCATCAGCTCCGGTGTCTGGACAATCTTGAAGTACTGGGGAAAGTAATAGGCCCGGGGAAAATTGGGTGGCAGACAACGGGCATGGGGATCATCCATTGACTGACGGGAAGCACGTTCACTACGAACAGCTTCGCCCCAGGGCGTTAGTGGCAGACCATCGGGCAGTGAACGGGCTATATCCCGCTGGTCAGCAGGTAGTTCCATCTGCATGATGCATTCTTCACCCGGATCACACTGGTCTTCCAGGCGGTCTGCTGCTACCCATATCCCGGAAAGGTCAGGCCGCCCCGTTTCAGTTCTTGGTGCCGGTGCATCCATATCCGGGCTGCCATCAGCTTGTCGTGGAATGCCAGGGGTTGGGTAATCAAACCACTGCGCCTGGCTGTGTAAGGAAAGCAGCGTGGCAGCTACCCCAAAAAACAGTTTTATATTCATATTTCCCCCTGGTTGAAAGAACAGAAGCATATAGCGATGTTTGCATTTCGTCCATCACTGAAAACCCCATCAACAATTGCCGGGCAAAAAAAAGCGCAGCTTTTGGCTGCGCTTTTCTTGTTTTCCCTGTGGGAAATTACTGCCTGGGATCAGCTCTTGGTACGCCAGCTGTCAGCATAATTTTCACGGGCATCCTGGGCGTAAGGAGTCGGCGCCACTTTCACGCGAACTTCACACTGCTTGTGCGGCTCAATGGATGTTTTCTCTGAGTTGTTAGCCTCACCCCATTTCAGGGTCAGGATGTCACCAACCTCAACGTCAGCATCAACAACGGCCAGGGAAAGCAGACAACGTTCGTTGTAGGAGTAGCCATTGAACATGGACATACCTACACGCTTGCCATCCTTGAGCAGTTCATCAGCGTTGCTTGAGGAGTAGTTGTGGTTCGGGAAGTCGATCCACTTGCAGGCCAGGCCTGGCTCGAAAGCAGACATCATGACTTTCATGACGTCATCGCGGTTCCACTCGATAGTGACTTTCTTGCGCTGGTTGCCTTCTTCCTTCATTTTCTCAAGAGCGGCTTTACCAATGAAGTCATCTTTCTTCCAGCCGATGTAGAAGTCATAGCCGAGCTCAAAAGGAGTCACGTAATAATCTTCAATGTTGTCAGATTCCAGTGAACCACCCAGAGAACCAACAGCTTCATAGTGGTCAGCACCCAGCCAGTCACGGTAATCCTGCATCATGCCGTCACCGGAGTAGATACCTGGCAGCGGTGATGGGATCCAGCCAGATTCCAGCGTATTGGAAGAATAGGCACGGGCACCAACGAAACGCAGGTCAACACCAGCTTCTTCAGCGGCCTTGGCAATAGTGGTCTGGATGTAGTGCTTGTCAGCATAGGGACCCCAGATTTCAAGACCTGGCGCACCAGCCATACCATGACGCAGAGCCTGGACACGACGGTTACCCACATTGACCCAGTCAACATGGAAGAATTTCACTTCAGGGATAGGACCGCCATTCATGGCTTCAAAGATCTTGTTGGCTTCCGGGCCCTGAATCTGGAAACGATAGTGAGTACGGTAGATCGCTTTTCCGTCCGGACGGGAGTCAGAACGTGGGTCATGGAACAGACGGATATTCCACTTGCCGTAGGCAGCCTGGAAGCGGAGCCAGTTGGCAGTAGGTGCACGACCTACCAGAACAAATTTTTCTTCGCTTTCGCGGAAAATGATCATGTCACCAATGACATGACCCGCAGGAGTAACAGGAACAAAGTGCTTGGCTACATTTTCCTTGAAGTTGGCAAAGCTGTTGATGCCGGTGTAGCTCAGGAAGGCTTCAGCATCTGGCCCTTCAACTGTCAGCTCATCCATGTGGTGAGTCTGGTCGAACAGGACGGCAGAGTTACGCCATGCAATCTGTTCTGAACGCCAGTTGGAAAATTCGGGGGCAACTACCGGGTATACGTATATACCTGCCTTATTGTTGCGCAGCAGATTGACCGCACCACCGGCGGCTTCCATCGCTGCTGTGAGACTGTTTTTGCTCATCGGGTTAGCTCCTAGTTTTACTTACAAAAATTTCGGCTTACGAAAAAACGGCGCATTTTGCCAGAAACACCCACAGACAGGAAGTAAAATTACCCGTAATCACGGTTCAAATTACAGCTCTTTCTGCAGGTAAATTGTAAATTTGTACTGCAACCAATTGTTTTAAAACATTTATTTTTGAATTTTCTTGCCACCTGTAAAAATTTCGATATGCGAAATAATTTTCGAAAATTGTTTTTAACCCTAATTAATTACGGGTAGACGGGAGCTTATAACCTGCTATTCTTCTTCCCCACTTGTCCTGAAGCAAGGGGCAGCGCAACAACAATAATCAACCAGAAATCAGTAAAACGAATACCAGGGGGATAAACAATGCCAAGAAGCACTGACCACTTTTTAACGACTCATGTCGGTAGCCTGCCCAGAGAAGAAGACCTGACGCACATGATGTGGGCGAAAGAGGATGGTGTTCCCGTCGACCAGGGGGCTTTCCAGGACCGCGTTCACCAGGCGGTTATCGATATCGTTAAAAAGCAGAAAGACCTTGGCATTGATGTTGTCAACGATGGCGAACAGTCCAAACCAAGCTATGCCACCTATATCAAGGACCGCCTTGAGGGTTTTGGCGGTAGTGAAAACAGCTATATCTTTGCTGATCTGGTGGAGTTCCCCAACCTGGCCAAACGTGTGGGTGAAGACCCTGCTCGCCAGCATCGTCACGCACCGGGCTGTAAAGGCCCCATCAGCGTCAAAACTACTGACGATGTCCATACCGACGTCAGGAACATGAAAGAAGCGACTGGTGGCAATATGGAATACGCCTTTTTCAGTTCAGCTTCACCAGGGGTCACCTCCATCTTCTTCAAGAATGAATACTACCCGACCCACGAGGAGTATGTCTTTGCCATCGCCGAGGCCATGAGAACCGAATACGAAATCATTGCCGAATCCGGCGCCACGCTGCAGATTGACTGCCCTGACCTGGCCATGGGGCGTCATATGAATTCCGATGGTGTCAGCCTGGATGATTTTCGCAAGGTATCGGAAATTCACGTGGAAGCACTGAACCATGCTGTTCAGAATATTCCTCCCGAACAACTGCGTATGCACCTGTGCTGGGGCAACTACGGTGGTCCTCACCACTGCGACATGAACTTCAGGGACATTATCGATATTGTCATGAAGGCCAAACCCCAGACATTACTGTTTGAAGCCGCCAACCCTCGCCATGCCCATGAATGGGCCCTCTTCGAGGAATTCAAACTGCCGGAAGGCAAGGTACTGTGTCCCGGAGTCATTGAAGTACAGTCCAACTATATTGAGCACCCTGAACTAATTGCCCAGCGCATCAAGCGCTATGCCGACCTGGTCGGCCCTGAGAATGTCATGGCGGGTACGGACTGCGGATTCAGTATTCATGTCGGGCAGGCTTCCATCGACCCGGGTGTTGCCTGGCTGAAACTGAAATCCCTGGCGGAAGGGGCAGCCATCGCGTCCGACTGGTTCTTCAGGAACTGACAGGCTATTTCGATCCGG
>CAZDCK010000064.1:0-4380 GCA_964503965.1 uncultured Enterobacteriaceae bacterium
TGTATCCTTGTATCCTTGTATCCTTGTATCCCTCCCAAAGTATCCCTACCAAATCGAATCCACTCTAGCATTCCTCCGTATCAGCCTAATTTACCGATAATATTTATCGTAAAAACTGCCATTTCGAATTTTTTCTTGCCTCAAAAGTCCCTATAATGAATGGCATGCGCGATGATGATCATATTGATGACATACCCAGCATCATGCCCGAAAATGATGAACTGGCCTCCCACCGAAAAATGAAACGGGGCACGTCCGTGCCTGTTCTTGATGATGTGGTTGAAGTGAGGACCAGCGGCGCTGTCAGGTTCATGCTGTCGCTGCTTTTTGTTGGTCTCCTGGCGACCGGTGGGGTCGGGTATTACTTTTATAACCAGGGTCTGCAGATGCAGGAACAGCTCAATACTGCCCAGGGTCGTATCATGCAACTGCAAAACCGCCTGAATCTGGTCGATGAGTCTGCCGAGCAATCCTCCATGGGGTTGCTGGAGAGGGTGGATACCAATTTCACCCAGATTGACCTGCTCTGGGCCAATTACCGCAACCACACGGCCAGCCTGGCGGAAATAAACCGGTTTGTAGAGCAGGCTAAGGGCACAATTGCGACCATGGAAGGCGTCATTTCCGGGCACAGCAATACATTGAATGACGCTACAGCCCAGTTGGCTAATCTCCAGACCAGGTTGGAGACCGTAAGCAATAATATTGCGGGGATGGACAATCTGGATGAGCAATTGTCCGGCATTCTGTCTGATCTCAATGGGGTGAAGTCCAGTGTGGCCAGTCTGCAGAACGGGTTGGGCAGCCGCGTTGATTCAACCGAGCAGGATATCGAGTCCATCAATGTCTACAGGTTGCAGCTGAACCAGACCCTGGACACCATCCAGGCCAGAATCAATGAACTCCAGCAAAGAGTGGGATTCTGATCAGTTAGCAGGGGCCGCAGTAAACAAAGAATTACAAGAACAGCCGTATAAAAATAAAAACACAAGGAATAACACGAGCAACAAGGGTCAGAAACAAGCTCGCCGAGAGTCTTATCCATCTTTCCTGTTTGGCACGAATCTGCTATCCCTTTACCAGCAGGAATCCGGATTCTAGGGCTGTCTTACTAACGCACTGCCAGAGCCTCATTCATAAGCGTCTAGATCCCGATACTTATGCTGTGCCGACTGCAATTTCAAGCTGGTATTCCCTTCAACCCGGTTATGCCCCATGCTTGATTTTTGTCAATTCTGGCCCCCGTAGTTCTGTTAACATTTTTTGGGTAAGAGCATGTGCTTTTTACGATACTATAGAGGGGTTCATCATGAAGACATTATTATCTCTGGCCGGTTTGCTGATTTCATTTGCTTCGTTCTCGGTATTTGCCCAGGAGGATGCCCAGTCCCTGGCCAACAGCTGGATCACCGCTTACAACGCCCACAACACCGCTGAATTGAGAAACCTGTATTCCAATGATGCCGTGCTGATGCTGCACGGAGAGGAAACCAGAAGAGGAAGAGACGATATCGGGGCTTACTGGGCCCAGGATTTCAGGGAAGGAAATCCCATCACCACATTGACGGTTACCCATTCCATTAATGGCAACGAGGTTATTCTTGTTCATGGTAATTACCAGGTCATTGATCGGGAAAGCGGGCTGTTGTTGGGTTCAGGGAGATATGCGCACTTATGGATGCTCAATGATGACCAGGTATGGGAGCTTGATCGCGACCTGTGGAATGATCCCTTCAATCCTTATTGAGAAACAGGCAATGATAAAAAAGGGAGCAAGGCTCCCTTTTTTGTTGATGGTGATTCGTATGCGTCTCTGTCAGGGAGCAACACACCGGAAGTTGGCGGCTTCGTCAATGCTACCCGAGCCGTCGTAGCGGGCAACTTCCGGGTAAGGACATAACGGCCTGGAGCGGACCACCTCACCTCCCACACTCTTGCGGGCCTCGATCCGGTCCGGTGCTACTCCTGTTTCAACCCAGTCGATGACTGCGGTTACCGCATCATTCTGGTCAGGACCATTACCACCGGCACAGTGGGTCATGCCTGGCTGCATGAACAGACGCATGAAATCGCGACCATCCGGTCCGTTGGCTGTCACGGCCTGTTCATAATATTCCACTCCCATCAGGGGCTGCAGGATCTGGTCCGCCCAGCCGTAGGTCATGATGAGTTTTCCGCCACGGGCGCGGAAATCCCGTAAATCGATGTCTGTAGCATCGGCAAGCCTGCTCCAGCGATCAAGCAGTTCAGGATCAGTATTGAAATCAAAGTCGCGGTAATCATAGTCAGGACGCGGTGGCTGGAAGACCAGGTAACGCATGGTATTGTTTGCCAGGTTGAAATCCCCCGTAGTTCCATCGGGTTGTGAGGGTACAATCAGGTTCATCCAGGGGCTTGCCGGACCATTGGGTCCGGCAACCAGGGTTTCACTGCCAGGCATGAATCCGGGAAACAGGCGGTTCCCGGCGCTGTCATGGGGGCCATCATAGATGCGCTGTATGGCATTGGCCTGTTCCGGTGTCAGGCATGCATCATTATCTGTTCCGACTGGACACACAGGAACATCGTCAGCAACGTTTACCTCGCACAGTCGCGGGTCATCAATGAGACCATCCTCAAGTCCATCGATAGCATCGCATTTGGCCATAACATGTTCTGCCAGCAGAGCTACCTTGCCTGCCGTCAGTGGCGCTTCATCAATCGCTCTCTGGTTCCACAGGGCACCAATGGTAAAGCCCGTCTGGTCTACCCAGGGCGCCACGGTCACAATCCCGTCAAAGTCTTCCGGGTAGCGCTGTGCTTCAAGCAGACCCTGGCGACCGCCGTTTGAGCAGGAATTCCAGTATGAGTAGCTTGGCGACTGTCCATAGTAGAGGGATGCAATCGCCTTGGATGTCACCGCCGTTAGATGAACAGCACGGTAGGCATAATCTATGGCTTTTTGGGGATTGCTCATAACGAAGCTGGCACCGGGCTCCTCATCGGCGTTGTGGCCCGTGTTCGTACTTGCCGCAGCAAAGCCATGGGCTAGTGCTGGTGCACGCGCAGTAACCTGGAATGGATCGTCAGGACGCTGCCCGGCATGTCCGCCGTTACCGATCATGTAAAACCGGCCATTCCACCCATTTGGCAGGTCCACTTCGAAGTCAATCTCAGGGGCCAGCGTGCCATTGACCCGGCAATAGGCAGGTACATCACCTTCCGCGGAAACCATTTGGGCCTGAATACCAATTAACTCATGAAGTTCCAGCGCCGCAAGATCTTCGCAGTTCAATGCCGCTGGAATGCTGTTGGACGAATAGCCGGCCCTGGATATAGCCGCGTCAGAAAAGGGCTGTGCGGCAACCAGGCAAGGTAATGCACAGGCAGTGAATGAAAGTAGCAGGTCTTTGGTAATTGTCATGATGCTTTCTCTGATCGTGGCCATATTATTGGGTAAACCGACATTGCATGAATTGTATCCTGGCTGATGGACTGCCTGATGTATCCAGTTGATGCCACAGGAAATGGGTCTCGGAACTGGCCAGTAAGGTGTGTCTTTCATTGCCAACTGTCCAGTGAAACGGACCGGCAAATGACAGGGAGGTCATTGGTGCCTGGTAGCTGTTGTAATGAATGGCAAATGAGCCTGAGCCATCATCATTCACCGCGAGAGGCTCCATGCTGAATTTAACTTCTTGCGTTTCGGTCTGGCAGTAACCTTTGGTATCGCATGTTTGCAGGCTTATACAATCCAGTTCACGTACGGCACCTTCTGCCATGGTCATGTAAGGGAAGGTTGTCAGTATCAATGCCAGTAGCCAGAGGGGTGAAGCAGCTTTCACGTTTTTATCCTGGATGGTGTAGTGGTGAACAAGATTCCCATGGACAGAAGAATCTTTCAAGAGCAGTGCAGTTTATCCGGAACTGGAAAATAGCCATGTCCTGTTTCCTGCTCAAATTCCCAGTTGTATATCTCCAGTAGGGTGCTCACTGGGTTTCAGGTTCTGACGCCACAATTTTTACTTCAGGCGAGGCGCCGGATGCACAGGGAGTGAGTGACCGTACAGGGGCATGACCCACTGAGCAAAGCCGGCAACAAAGTCTGAAGTAAAAAGGGCAAGTCGACTGAGGGAGTTGATTTATTGATTTAATGCATTGAAATAATTAAAGATATTATTTTGTATATTTAAAATGTTACATTCAGGGTTACATAAGAGCAGAATCATACCGACTATTCCTGCCCTGATTAACCACTCTACTTTGATCTTCATTACCAAGCAGAAACTTGGGATCACTCTCGACGGCATGAATCTCATCCCACATGATAGTGTTTTCACTTAACGGGCTCTGCAGCACTGTTTTCAGTCTCTCAATTTCTGTTTCACTCTTCATGGTCAG
>CAZDCK010000065.1:0-3185 GCA_964503965.1 uncultured Enterobacteriaceae bacterium
GCTAAAAGAAAGTGTTGACTACCCGGACTTCAGGTTTATCCGCTTTCCGCTTCAAAGATTCTTCAGAATCTCGTCGATACTTCCCTTCGCATCCCCGAAGAGCATCCGCGTGTTGTCCTTGTAGAACAGTGGATTGTCCACACCGGCGTAACCGGATGCCATGGAACGCTTGAGTACAATGGTGGTTTTACCCAGCCAGGGTTCCAGGACCGGCATGCCGGCAATAGGACTGTCGGGCACTTCCTGGGCGGCGGGATTCACGATGTCATTGGCACCGATCACGATGGAAACATCCACATTGGGGAAGTCATCATTGATCTCCTCCATTTCATAGACAATGTCATAAGGCACACGGGCTTCGGCCAGCAGGACATTCATATGACCGGGCATACGGCCGGCCACCGGGTGAATACCGAAACCAACATCAACACCGGCTTCACGCAGTTTCCTGCTCATCTCGAAGACCGAGTGCTGGGCCTGGGCCACGGCCATGCCATAGCCGGGCAGAATCATGATCTTTTTCGAGGCCAGCAACATGTTGGCCACGGATTCCGCATCAATCGGCTGTACATCGTCCTCACTGCCGGCAGCTCCACTGGCATTGCCTCCACTGCTGGCTTTTGTGCCAAACCCACCGGCGATCACGGACAGGAATTTACGGTTCATGGCCTTGCACATGATGTAGCTGAGAATAGCCCCGGACGATCCTACAAGCGCACCAATGACGATCAGCAGGTCATTACTGAGCATGAACCCGGTGGCAGCGGCAGCCCAGCCCGAGTAGGAGTTGAGCATGGATACCACCACCGGCATGTCAGCACCACCAATGGCAATGACCATGTGAATACCGAAGAGCAGGGAGACTGCAGTCATCACCATGAGACAGTGCAGGGCGTAGGCCTCATTTTCAGCACCGATAAATGCTGTCATGTAATAGATTGCGATGATGAGCAGAGCCAGGTTGAGGAAATGCCGGCCAGGCAGCATCAGGGGTTTACCGCCAATCTTGGCACTGAGTTTCAGGTAGGCAACAACGGAGCCTGAAAAGGTCAGGGCGCCAATGAGGATTCCGAGATAGATTTCCACGTCATGAATGGTTTTCTCGACGCCTTCCAGGGTAATGCTGTGATCAAGGAAAGTTCCGAAGCCCACAATGACGGCGGCCAGTCCGACCAGGCTGTGCAGGATGGCGACCAGTTCGGGCATCTGTGTCATTTCAACTTTCTTTGCCAGTATCAGTCCGATGACACCGCCAGCTATCATGCAGGCGAACATCAGGATGTAGTTGGCCGTCACGATGCCGATAATGGTGGCTATCAGGGCAACGCCCATACCCAGCATGCCATAGAGGTTACCCCTGCGGGCTGTTTCCTGGTGGCTTAACCCGCCGAGGGCGAGTATGAATAAAATGCTGGCTCCCAGGTAGGCCATGGTGATAATTCCGTCAGTCATCTGGCTCTCCCGGTTACTTTCTGAACATCGCCAGCATGCGCTGCGTAACCGCAAACCCGCCGACAATGTTGATGCTGGTGATGAGAATGGCGAATGCGGCCAGATACCGGGGTAGCCCTTCCGGTGACGATATCTGTAGCAGGGCACCAATGATGATGATGCTGCTGATGGCATTGGTGACACTCATCAGTGGTGTATGCAGAGAAGGCGTGACATTCCAGATCACCATGTAGCCGATAAAACATGACAGCACAAAGACCGTAAAGTGTGACATGAATTCCGGTGGTGCAACCGAGCCTATGCCAACCACCAGCAGGACCAGTACGATTTTACCCAGCAGGGCCAGTGGGCTTGTGCCCGATGGTTCTTCCTGCACAGGGGATTCGGGAGGGTTGTCCTCTTTCTTTTCAGTGACAGCATACAGGCGGGGAGCAGGCGGTGGCCAGGTTATTTCCCCGTCCTTGATGACGGTGGCCCCACGAATAACCTCATCTTCCATATTCACCTGCAACTGGCCATCTTTTTCCGGCGTCATGTCGCTTAGCAGGTGGAAGAGGTTTGTGGCATAGAGCTGGCTGGACTGGGCTGCCATACGCGAGGGCAGGTCGGTGTAGCCAATCAGCGTGACACCGTGCCTGACCACTACCTGGTTCGCTTCAGTGAGTTTGCAGTTACCGCCCATTTCGGCCGCCAGGTCCACAATAACACTGCCTTCCTTCATACATTCCACCATGGCTTCGGTCCACAATTCCGGGGCCGGTTTGCCTGGAATCAATGCGGTGGTAATAACGATATCCACTTCCATGGCCTGCCTGGCAAACAGCTCCATCTCTTTCCTGATGAACTCTTCGCTCATGACCTTGGCATAGCCGCCTTCACCAGTAGCATCTTCCTCGAAATCCAGCATAAGAAATTCTGCATCCATGCTTTCCACCTGTTCCTTTACTTCAGGGCGGGTATCAAAAGCACGGACAATTGCCCCCATACTCTTGGCGGCTCCGATGGCCGCGAGCCCGGCAACACCGGCACCTATGACGAGAACCTTGGCGGGAGGGACTTTGCCGGCGGCGGTGATTTGTCCGGTGAAAAAGCGGCCAAAATGCTGGGCAGCCTCAACCACGGCGCGGTAACCGGCAATATTGGCCATGGAACTGAGGGCATCCATTTTCTGGGCCCGTGAAATGCGCGGGACGCTGTCCATGGCCAGGACAGTACCGCCAGTTTTGGACAGGCGTTCCATCAGTTCCGTGTGCACTCCGGGTTGAATGAAGCTGATCAGTGTCTTGTCCGCATGGAGCATCTCGGATTCATCAATACACAATTCCGGATGGACTTCCGGCGGGCGCACTTTCAGGATGATGTCGGCCCGTTCCCAGACTTCCCTTTCTGTTTCCAGTATTTCAACGCCTGCCTCGCGATAGGCATCATCGGGATAATCAGCGGCTGAACCGGCGCCTTTCTCAATAGCCACCTGGTAACCCAGGTTGCGCAGTTTTTCAGCTACATCGGGGGTGGTGGCGACACGTTTTTCGCCGTCATGAATTTCCTTGGGGATACCGATAAGCATTGGATGTACCTGTTATTGTTTTAATGTCTAATTGGACGCAAGTAAACTATAAATAGGCACAGGGATAAAGGGATAAGATACAAGGATAAAAGGTTAACAGTCCAGGTAAAGGATCGATACACGGATATTGGATACAAGGATGCAAGGATGCAAGAGACAGGATGCA
>CAZDCK010000066.1:0-3147 GCA_964503965.1 uncultured Enterobacteriaceae bacterium
TTTAGCCTTTAGCCTTTAGCTTTTAGCTAAAAAAAGCCGCCCTAAGGCGGCTTTTTTTACAACCTAGCGTCCTGATCAGGACACGCCTTCAAACGGTAGTCGACGCACCCTGACTCCAGTCAGCTGGAACCAGGCATTGGCAACTGCCGGGGCAATGCCCGGTGTAGCCGGCTCGCCGATTCCGCTGGGCGGGGTAATATCAGACTGGACAATGTGCACATCAAATTCCGGTGCCTGGTGCATGCGAATGACCGGATAATTATGGAAATTGGATGTCTCAACCACGCCATCTTCCATATGGATTTCATCGTAGAGCGCAGCACTCAGACCATACATGATGGCACTTTCCACCTGGGCCTCAATGATGTGCGGATTGATGGGCATACCGCAGTCAACTACGCAGAACACCTTGTCCACCTTGATACGACCGGCACTGTCACGGGATACATCCACCACCTGCGCGACCCTGCCACCAAAAGCTTCAGTGAAGGCAAATCCCCGGCCTACACCGTCCGGTACCGGCGCACCCCAGTTGGAACGCTCGGCAGCCTGGCGAATCACATTCATGGAACGTTCGTCATCCATCAATTCCAGGCGACCCTGTATGGGATCCTTGCCAGCCGCAATCAGCGCTTCATCAATCAGGGTTTCCTTGGAGAACTGGGTGTGGGTATGCCCCACGGAGCGCCAGAACAGTACCGGCACGCCGGCTTCAGCCATGTGAATATCCACGGAGACATTGGGCACCTTGTAGGGTAAATGAGCCCCTCCTTCAAAGGTCAGCGTATCCACGCCCCCCTGGATCATGCCTTCCAGGAAAGATCCCTTGATCAGTGACTGTCCTACGAGACGGTTTTCCCAGGCGGTGATATTGCCGAGCCCGTCCAGGCCAACCCGCATTTTGTGTACATTCATGGGACGATAGAAACCGGCAGCCATATCATCTTCACGGGTGTACTGGAGCTTGACCGGGTAACGCTCACCGGTAGCCTTGAGAATGGACGCCGCCTCGATATCCAGATCTGCATGGATATTGCCACGACGGCCGAAACCACCACCGGCATAGAGGTTTTCCACTTCCACTTTTTCCAGGGGCACACCAAAGAATTCAGCAACGCGCTGCTGATCCACGGACGGCATCTGTGTTCCGGAGCGCAGCACATAACGGTCATCAATCTTTTCAATCGTACAGTTCAACGGCTCCATGGGAGCATGGGAAAGAAAGGGAAACTCATAGGTCGCATCAATGGTCTGTGCCGCTGACGCCATGGCGGCTGAGGAGTCACCCTCCGCTTCCCATACCGTTCCCGGCTGTTCCGCCAATGTCTTGTAATCTTCAAATATCTGGTCAGAGCTGCGCATCTCCGCATGCGTGAAATCCCACTCGGTTTGCAGCAGGTCACGGGCTCTTTTGGCCGTGTGAAAGTTCTTTGCCAGCACGGCAACGCCACGGGGGATTTCAACGATATCCTCAACACCGGGAATCCTGCGTGCCTCGGTATCATCATAAGACGTCAGAGTGGCCCCGAACCGCGGCGCATGGGCAACAACCGCGGTCATCATGCCGGGACGCTGCACATCAATGGTGAACTGTGCCTTGCCGGTGCTCTTGTCCACACTATCCACTTTCGGCAGGCTTTTACCGATGAGCGTGTACTGGTCCACAGTCTTGAAATCGACCTCTTCCGGTACCGGCAGATCTGCAGCAGCTTCAGCAAACTCGCCAAAGGTTGCTTCATGGCCAGAGGCAGCATGGCTGATTACACCACGGCTTACCGTGATTTCTTCCTCAGGCACATCCCACACCGCTGAAGCCGTGGTCACCAGCATGGCCCTGGCAGCAGCACCGACAAAACGGTACTGATCCCAGCAGTTGGGAATACTCATGGAACCGCCTGTGCCCTGCAGACCAAGCATCAGGTGGGCATACAATTCAACATTGGCCGGCGCGGACTCAACACGCATCTGACTCCAGTCTGCATCCAGCTCCTCCGCAATGAGAGTCGCCAGGCCGGTGTAGATCCCCTGCCCCATTTCCGTGTGCTTGGAAATGACTGTTACAGAACTGTCAGGGGCAATACGGACAAAGGCATTGGTTGGCCAGCTCGTAGGTGCCGGTCCAAACTGGGCCATGGCGTTCCTGGCAGGAATATGAAAACCGATAATAAGGCCCGTGCCTATGGCGGTGCCTTTCAGGAATTCGCGTCTTTCCACGATAAACTCCTCAGAGTGTCTGATTGGATTGCTTTTTGGATTAAGTATCGAATTACTTGTCGCATTAAAGGTCCAATAATACCAGAATCAGCAGCCCGACGAGTAATTCCTGGCGCGGATTACAGGAAATTCCCTGACTTGATAAAGGCCCGTTGAAATATGACGGCACTCTTACATTACCGCCCGGAATGCCTGTATCATGAAATTCCGCTCTGACAATTTCAACCCGCTGGAGGCGTTGGTCAACATGCATGCCAAAAAGTATATCCCACTGTTTTTATTAGCCTTTATGTCATCCTGCACATCGTCTTTCAACCCGCTGGACGACTATGAACAACTCCAGCCTGTCACTATTCTTGAGACGCCCGAGCCCGCTGCCAACATCACGTATGACCCGGAAGCTGTCGCAAGGGGATAATACCTGACCGGACTGCTCGGTTGCGGCAGCTGCCACACCAATGGTGCCCTGGTGGGCCTGCCTAACCAATCACAACTGCTGGCAGGTTCTGATACAGGCATTGCCTATTCCAACCCCTTCCAGACCCGCAATCCCGGCATTGTCTATCCATCCAATCTGACCCCCGACCCTGATACCGGCATCGGTGACTGGACTCTGCAGCAGATCACGACGATGGTCCAGGCGGGTATTGATAATCACGGCTCCCGCACACTGCCCGTCATGCCCTGGCCCAGTTATGCCAATATCAACGATGAAGATGCCCTGGCGATTGCCATGTACCTGAAAAGCCTGCCGCCGGTGCGTCACCGGGTACCAGCCAATGTAGCCCCCGGGCGAAGAGCGACAGCGCCGTATGTGCATTTCGGGGTGTATCAGAGCAGGCAATGATAAGAGCCGGATAAAAGATGCAGGAGGAAGGATTCCGGGTTTCTGTAGGTCGGCAAAGCGTGGCGATGCCGACAGGAAAGAGCGAT
>CAZDCK010000067.1:0-3115 GCA_964503965.1 uncultured Enterobacteriaceae bacterium
GCCTTTAGCCTTTAGCCTTTAGCCCTATCTCTTTCCCAATCTTTCCCCCTTCAACCGAATCCCGAGAGCCTCCCTGTCCACCGTATCGTCGGTGATTCCTTCTGCCCGAAGAATATGCTTTTCAATTTTCTGGGTAGGCGTTTTGGGAAGTTCATCAGTGAAACGGAAATAACGCGGGATCATGAAGTGGGCAAGGCGTTGGCTAAGAAATTCTGACATAGCGGGGACATCCGAAGTAGCTTTTCCTTTCATGACCAGTACGGCAAGGACTTCTTCTTCCCCTCCATCTCCGGGTACAGCAACCACGGCAGCCTCCCTGACTCCAGGGAAGGCGAGTAATTCTTCTTCCACTTCAAAGGAGGAGATATTTTCTCCCTTGCGCCGGATGGCATCCTTCGCGCGATCAACAAAATAATAGTTGTCCTGGTCATCTCGGGTAAACAGGTCGCCGGTGTGAAACCAGCCGTTCTGCCAGGTTCTGGCTGTGGCTTCAGGGGCATTCAGGTAGCCGTGGCTGATGCTATAGGGATCATCCACATGAACGAGGAGTTCACCGATTTTTCCGGTCCCAACATCCCGGCCATGGCTGTCCACAAGCCTGAGTTGAACACCGGGTCTTGGCGATCCACAGGTGCCACGGGCAGTGGGATTTGGTCCACCCCAGAGGGGAACTGACAGCTCTGTCATGTTGAATTCGGTATGTACTTCAATGCCGAAACGTTCACCAAAAGCGAGTGCATCATCACCGAAAGGAGCAATGACAACCCGTTTAACCGGGTGATTCCTGTCCTCATCGGAAGGGGGCTGATCCATCAGATATTGGACCATGGCACCAAGTAAACCTACGGATGTGGCCTGCATGGTGTTGACGGTATCCCAGAATCCGGAGGTGCTGAAGCGTTCCACGAAGGCTGCGCAACCGCCATGAACCAGAGCAAACCATAATCCCAGAATACCTCCCACGTGAAACATGGGGAGTGCAACCAGGTTGGTATCACCAGGTCCGACATGCCTGAATTCAGTTGCGCTGGTAAACAGATGCTGATAGCTGCATAGCACACCCTTGGAGGGACCGGTGGTTCCGGAGGTATAAATAACGGCAGCGGTATCACGGGGAGAAATCTCGGGCGCTGGCAAACCAGCAGCATGATTGTCCTGTTCCAGCACTGAAACGCTGTGCTGTGTGAGTGAGGTGTTTGCAAGCCGTTCCTCCCCCACAATGAACAATGTCTGGAGACCAGCTGTCTCCACGTCTTCCAGGCGATCAATCAGACGGCCGTCTGCAACCATCATGTGAGCACCTGAATTGACTATCACATGTTCCAGCAGTCTGCCGCGATAGGCCGTATTAAAAGGGACATAGATGGCGCCCAGGGAATTCAGTGCCAGGTAGAGCAGGACGGCCAGGGGGCTGTTGGGTAGCCAGGAGAGGACATAATCCCCCTGTTGCACTCCCTGATCCGCAAGATTGGCAGCCAACTTACAGGTTTCATGTCGGAGCGATTCGCCAGAATACTGTTCACCGCTGTCAAAGCGAAGCATGATCATGTCCGGGCAATGCCGGGCATTGTAGTTGAGATATTCGTTTATTGTACGCAGATCATATCTGTCGTTTGTCATGAATGTAGAGCCAGCTGGAGGCCAGTGCTATGCCTCTTCTTCAGACAGGATTTCAGTGGCACTTCGATTAAAGTACTTGATGGAATTCATCAGAATCAGTGAAGAGACTGAGCCAAACACAACGGCGATGGTCAGCATGGACTTGTTAATGGCCATGGCATCCTGATAGAGATAATCGTTGAGGAAACCCACGCTGATCGGGCCAATAACATTGTTGATCATGCCCACCACGAAAATATAGATGGCAATGGCCTGCCCACGAAACTGGTTTGGGGTAATGTAATTGACGGCAGCAGGAGCCAGGGCTACCGGCATGCCGAAACAACCTACAGCAGGGCAGAGCAGGGCAAAGGCCAGATACGGGTTGGGAACCATGGCAGCGGTACCCGCAAAGACTGTGGCTGCCAGGATTGCCCAGATGGAGACCTTTATATAGGCATGCTGCTGCCCTTTTTGCAGGAGCCTGTCGGCCACGGCCCCACCGAGAAGGATGCCAAGGGTGCCCATGACCATAACGATTGTGCCGAAGGTCAGACCAATCCGGGAGGTTTCCCAACCGTGGATACGGTTAAACAGCGGGGTTGTCCAGGCAAAAAAACCGATTGCCATGGCACCGGCCAGCCCGAATCCGAGAAACATGACGGCATAGGCCATGAAGTGTTTTTTGAAAAACTCTTTTGTAGCGCCAAGGTCGCTGGCTACTGCCTTGCCATCTTTTGTGAGCATGCCATGACGGAAGGGTTCCTTGATAGTGCCCATGATCATGACCAGGACAATTCCCGGCAGGCTGACAACCATGAAGGTAACCTGCCAAGCACTGAGTTCACCGAGCAGGGGCAGCGTCAGGACATCCCCGGCATTGGAAACCATACCAACAACAAGGCCGCCAAGAATAAACGACAGGCCAACACCTACATAAACCGCCATGAAAAAGAACGCTACCGGTTTGCCACGTTTGTCCTTGGGGAAGTAGTCACTGATTATCGAGTTTGATGCAGGTGACAGGGTGGCTTCCCCAATGCCAACCCCAATCCTGGCAATAAACAGATGAATAAAGTTCCGGGCCATGCCACAGGCAAACGTCATTAGGCTCCAGACCAGCATGCCAACGGAGATAATGACCTTGCGGTTTTTCTTGTCGGCCAGCCGACCGAGGGGAATACCTGCAAAGGTATAGAAAACAGTAAAGGCAAAACCCTGTAACAGTCCTATCTGGGTATCCGTAATGTCCAGATCCGCTTTGATGGGATCCACCAGCAGGGAAATGATCTGCCTGTCGATGTAGGAAACAACAAACGCGAGGAATAGAACGACTACCACATACCAGGCGTAGGTTGGATTGGGATAGCCTGAATCTCCTGTTGGCTTGTCTTGCATGGATTCCCCCGAGTCAGGTAGTTTTTTATTTTTCTGAAGGCAGCGAGTGTACTTGATTGGAAGGTATGGATAAATGGAAAAAAGGATAAAAGGATAAAAGGATAAAAGGATAAAAGGA
>CAZDCK010000068.1:0-2995 GCA_964503965.1 uncultured Enterobacteriaceae bacterium
AACTCATGGAAACCATCTCCGACTGGGCCGGGGCCTGGCAGGCGCAGTTGGCGGAAATCTATATCACTCACTACACGCTGGACTACAAGGCCCCGGAATGGGAAACCCGGGCAGAGTGGCTGGCGGACCGCCGGGCCAGTATTTCCAAACCGGAATATATAAAACTCCGCCTGATTGATTTCGAAATGGTGGAGCTGACCGAAAACGCCGCCACCACACGCTTCACCCTGATCTATGAACGGCCAGGATATAGCGATGAGACCTACAAGGAACTCAGGTTCATTGGCCGCAGCGGTATCTGGCTGATCAAGGAAGAGAATAATCTCCGCGTTACCCGGCTATAACTGGCAAATTAAGGACAGGGACAGTGACTTTTGCTCTTTTTCTGGCTAGCTTTACCATTTACATTATCTAAAAGTCACTGTCACCAATTCTATGTCCTCTTCCGAAAAACACCAGGAGCACTTTTTCAAGGGTGTACTCTTCATGCTGCTGGGCTCGGTGCTCTTCGCCATTGCCGATGCCCTGGGTAAGTTCACCACCCAGAGCTTTCCCCTGGCCCAGGTGGTTTGGCTGCGCTGCGTGTTCGGGCTGGGCCTGATTGCTCTGGTCATCGCCATTAACCGGCGGTGGAATGATTTTCGCACGACCCACTACAAGGCTCATTTTGGCCGCTCACTGGTAGGCATCTCCATGACCGGTTGCATGCTGACCGGCCTTAAATACATCCCGTTAGCCGAGGTTACCGCCATCGCCTTCGCAACGCCGCTCATCGTGGCCGTTTACAGCGCGATTGTGTTGAAAGAGAAAATCAGCAAGGCCATGTTTGCAGCCATCCTGCTTGGCCTCGTCGGTGTTGTGCTGGTGGTTCGACCCACCCCTGATCATTTCCACTTCGCCCACTTGGTGATGCTGGGTTTTGCCCTGTCTTCGGCCTACCTGAGCATCACGGCACGGGCCCTGGTTAAAACCGAATCCGCCCTGACCCTGAACTTCTACATCTACCCGGCAGCGATCCTGTTCTATGCGGGCTTTGCCTTTCCGGTATGGGTAACCCCTGATCTGAAATCCCTGGCAGCCCTGTTCGGGGTTGCCTTCTTCGCCACCCTGGCCCTGCTCGCCATTACCCGCGCCGTTCACCTGACCACCCCGGCCAAGGTCACGCCCTTTGATTATTCTCGTATCCTCTGGAATGTCAGTATCGGATTTGTCTTCTGGAGTGAGCTGCCGGACAGTATCACCTGGACGGGTATCGCCATCATTGTGTGTTGTGGGCTCTACATCATGAACCACGGTCGTCGAAGTTCACAGTAAAGCTTGAATGAATTTATGACAGGCAGCCTGTTTCAGTAACTGTGGATCACCATCAAATTATGAATTTTCGGCTTTCCTGTTTGAGTTAATCAAAAGAAAAGGATTTTTTCGCGCAGATTTTCAGGCATGCATCCACGACATCTGGTTCATAATGGGTCCTACAATGATCCTGAAGCTCTTTCAGCCCAATATTGATGTCCTGGGCAGGACAATAGGGCCTGTGCGTCGTCATCGCTTCCAGCACATCCGCCACGGCAATAATTCGGGCTTCAGGTATGATATCGCCATTGATGCGACCTTCAGGATAGCCCGATCCATCAAGGCGTTCATGGTGTTGTAGAATCATTGCCGCAATTGGCCAGGGAAACTCCAGACCCTTGACTACTTCGTTACCCACCTTTGGATGCGTGCGAATCATGCCCATCTCATGCTCAGTGAGATTGCCCGGACGATTCAGAATCTCACCAGGAATATGAATCTTGCCGATATCATGAATCAAGGCACCCATTTCCAGCCCCTTGATAAACCCCGAATCCTTACCAAGCTCCTTCGCAATTTTTACACACAGGTTGGCCATGCGCTGCTGATGACCATATGTGTAGGGATCGCGCTTTTCCACGGTTATGGAAATGGCCTTGATGGTGGACCTCAGGGTTTTACGAAGCACCTTTTCTGATTTCTTGTAGGGCGTAAGATTAAAATAGGTGCCAATGAATCCGA
This sequence comes from uncultured Enterobacteriaceae bacterium, assembly GCA_964503965.1. Classification (GTDB taxonomy): domain Bacteria; phylum Pseudomonadota; class Gammaproteobacteria; order Pseudomonadales; family Pseudohongiellaceae; genus Eutrophocola. The sequence goes on from CAZDCK010000068.1 coordinate 2,035, forward strand.
TAAGATTATTGTCCTCATCTTCCAGTGTTTTTGCACGCAGGTAGACAGGAATAGGTTTACCGGATTTTGCCAGGCGTCGCGTTTCCCCTTCCCAGCTACCGTCCCTGATCAGTTCTTCGAGCACATTCCCTGTCTCCAGGGAACCTTTTTTCTTGGCATCCAGCAGTGAAATGGACTTGTTGAAAATTTCTTCCGGACTGTACCCGAAGATCTTTGAAAACCTACTATTCTGAAAGGTGATCCTGCCTTCCTTGTCCAGTATGAGGGCGGCTTCCTCAATTTGACCGAGCACATCGACATAGTGCTGCTTCTGCTTTTCCAGCTTTTTCCGGCAGCTGATTTCACGGTCAATACCACGATAACCCCGGAATTTTCCTTCGCTGTCGAAATACGGTCGAGCCGTGGATTCAATGTAAACCCTGTCCTGCCCGAGTACCGGTTCCACGTAGTATTCAATCAAGGACAGGGGCTGGCGAGCCATTATCTGGGGACGGCAAATTTCATCCAGTCGCCGGGCTTCCTGCTGTGGCATATATCCCCAGCGCAGTTCCCCGATCAATTCGTCCGGTGAGCGCCTTAAAATCTGTTTGACCTGGGGGCTGCAATAAGTAAAGCGCATATGCTCATCCACTTCCCAGAGCCAGTCACCCGTGGATTCAACAAGATCCTTGTATCGCTCATTGAGGAACTGCATGGAGTCATTGAGTGCGGACCTGTTCAATGAGCCTCCGGATGACTTTCCGGAACGGGAGGAAAAAATTATCACTCATACACAATCTTCTGGTACGTTACTGTGAAGTTGAATGCATCAGGTTCATTCTGACGCAAACGATGATGACCAGGGAACACACGAGACATTTAAATGAACACATGGTCAATTTAAAGAAAACAGTAAACCGACTTTAGAATGAATAGACCGTTTTTGGTAGGGTGTTACGATGATATCAGTGCAAACACCCGG
>CAZDCK010000069.1:0-2428 GCA_964503965.1 uncultured Enterobacteriaceae bacterium
AACGCTGAATTTTGGTGCAGTATGTTTTCCAAAGGCGCGCCGCTCTGCTTGAACAAAGATTTCTGACACTGCAAAAAAGCCAAGTATCGCTGGAACAAAAGCAATTCCGGCAGCCAAATCACTAAGGCCAAAATTGTAGCGGTTGATACCGCCTACTGGATCTTGACCAATTGTCGCAATCAAAAGCCCGAGAAGAACTGACATCCAGCCCTTCCAGATGGTGTTGCCACCAACTGAAGAGGCGACAGCAAGCCCAAAAAACACTAGTGCGAAGATCTCTGGTGGGCCAATATTTCTGATCGCCCATTGTGCAAGCGGCTCCGTCGCCGCCATCATTACCAACGCCGAGGCTGTGCCGCCAACAGCTGAGCATAGAACCGCCGCTCCAACGGCTTTACCGGCCATGCCTTTACGGGTCATAGGATACCCATCAAAAGCGGTAGGTGCGTTTTCAGGTGCGCCCGGGATATTGAACAAAATTGCCGTAATCGCGCCGCCATATGTACCGGTACAATAGATTACTGCAAACAGCATCACTCCTTGAGAAGCTTCAAGGCCCGCAGTAAATGGCAACAGTATTGCCGCAAGCGTCAGCATGCTAACACCTGGTATAGCCCCAAACAGCATGCCCCCCAAAACGCCAAACACAAAGATTGCTATCGTGAAAGGGTCGCCAAACAGCGCAGCAGTACCAGCAAGAAAGTTTTCAATCATTTTATATGACCTAGATCTAGAACAAGTGTTGCAGCTGATTATTCATGCGAAGCATCAGCGCGCTGAAATCATAGAATGGCGAGACTGTGCCTTGTGGTAGCGGAGCATTTAGCACGACCATGAACAGTCCAATCAAAATGGCATATATCAAAGTCGTGATCCCTATAATCCATTTCATTCGGCGTTCACCAAGCAGCACAATAACGGCTGCGGCAAAAATAGGTGTGGCTGCGTAAAACCCCACAGGCTTTAGTGACCAAGCGTAAATTAGAGGTAGTAGCACGAAAGCCACAATATTTAGAATTGATGAAAAAGATTTATGAACGCCACTGAGATCATCGTCAGTTACGCCAACTCGTCCATCTTGAGCACCTGAGCCATGGTTTCTTTGATGAAAAATATTACCAATTACAACAAGGACAAGCATGAGGATTACCGCACGGGGCCATCCAGTAGCGCCAAATTTATAGATCTCGATACCTTGATTAAACTCAAATGAAAAAACAAAAAAGACTAACGCTATGGAAGTCCAAATAAAGGCCTCTATTATATTGTATTTTGATAATTTACCCATGTTTAAACCTCATAATGCCCTGTGGTAATTAAACCACAGGGCATACTTTAGATTGCGAAGGCAATTGATATTATTTAACTGCCATTCCCATTTGCTTGTAGACTTCACGGTACTGATTTATTGACTGGTTAATCAGTTTCTTCGCACCTTCAGTGTCGCGATAGCTGTCGATAACAGTCATAAACTTTGACTCGTTATACTTCTGGTAGCTGTCCTGACAATAAGCACGTTGGAATGCCCACTGGAGCCACTTTACCCGATCTGCTGGTGCCTTCGCATTGACGTAGAAACCGCGGAAACGCAGTAGCGGCTCAAAGTTCATACCCATCTCCATGTGAGTCGGAACATCAGCAAATGCCTTCGGACGTTCATTAAAAATAGTCAAGATCGGCTTAAAGTTACCGGCATCAAGAAATTTTTTGACGTCCCCAGGCTGTTCGAATAGAGCGTCTACCTGACCACCAAGAAGTGCTCCGTAACGAGGGGCGCCCTTATCAAAGGAGATTTGTTGAATTTCCATCCCTGAGGCATCAGTAATGAACTTCATTGTAACGCGTTCCATTGAACCTTCAGCAGAAACGTTTGCTATGGTTGCTTTGCCCCCTTGGGCCTTCACCCATGAAACAAATGATTTCCAATCTGTGAAACGGTCTTCATTCGTGCGGATATAGATTTGTGAGAAGGTGACTTGAGAAACCACGAGCGGAATAAGATCGACAGCTGGGTTCACCTTTGATGAGTCAAGCGCATGTGCTGATGAGGCATCATCAATATGCTCAAGAACATTGTAACCATCGGCAGGCATTGCCATGTAGGCTGTCGTGCCAACTGAGCCGGAACCGCCCGGCTTGTGATCTCGGTTGATGTCAACACTGGTAAGGTCAGTAACAGCCTTAGCCATTGCCGCTGCAACCTGGCCTGAACCCCCGCCTGGACCGTAAGGTACGATCATTGTCAACGCACGATCAGGGAACCCGCCCGGTTTTGCCATTGAGTCTTCACTAACTTGACATTTAAAGCCGTGCCCACCAGCGATTGCAACTGTCGAAGCGCCAGCTACCATACCGGCAAGCAGAACGCCTTTGGCGATAGATTTTACGATTTTCACAATTTCCTCCGAATTTGATTTTTGTGAGGGAT
>CAZDCK010000070.1:0-1857 GCA_964503965.1 uncultured Enterobacteriaceae bacterium
GCTTTTAGCTTTTAGCTTTTAGCTTTTAGCTTTTAGCTTTTAGCTTTTAGCTTTTGGCCCTCAGCCACTCCCTCTTTACCCGGCGCTGAAAACCTGACAAGCTTGCCGCCTCCAATTTGACCGAAAAATTCACCTCGACAGACAAGAGCCAACCCAGATGCCCGACACTCAAGATACTCAGAAAAACCGGTTTCCTTCCTTTAAACTTTCCGCATTGGCCTGTGCAGTATTGCTGACCCAGTCCTGTGCTACGACCGGTGGTTCGAGTGATGAGTTTGTCAGTGTGGGTCGCGGTGCGCCACTAGCCTATGAACTCACACCTCTGGAAATGGGACGTGGTCCCGACAACTCTTTTGGCTTGCCAGTGAATATCGGAGACATCCTTCGTGGGGATAATGTTGTCGGCCCATTGCTTTTTGATAACACGGGATTTTTGGGGTTTCTTGGAGATATCAATATCACCACCGCTCAAAATGGCGGTGTACCTGAAGGTATCGAGCCTTTGCCGATAGACATGTTTACAACAAAGGATTTTTACCAGGACCAGGAATACTGGAGTGATCCGCGATATTTTCGCTGTAACTCCAGCCTGGGCATTGAGCAGCAGCGTGTGGCGACGCCCATGAGTGCAGCGACTATTGGCGATAACCCACCTTTAACCGCTGCCTGGGGGCATTGCGATCGTGACTACCCCCGCGAGGCGATAGTCAGTCCCTATGATTTTGATAGCGCCGAAGATCATTACAAGGCCCTGCTGGCCGAAGCGGAAGCCAGGGGTGGTCCGGATAATTATGATTATTCCACCGTCCCCGGTGAATGGTCAGGACATTACAACCCTCAAAATTTCCAGCTGCTGTTCGGTAACTGGTACGGCATGATGTTCAGCCAGGTGTCCACCATTCTGTCCCTGCTGACAGAAGAGTACCAGACCCGTTATGTGCAGCAGAACTATCACCAGGTGGTCACTGCAGCACCACAGTGGTCGGCGCAATACTGCTGGCCGGAAGGTTTCATGCGTCGCTGGCACTGGGCAGCCACCACGGGCCACTCGGTTATCGTGACACCTGATATTGTCAGCATCATGACGTCCCAGGCGGACAACTTCATCACCAATGTCTATATTGATCGTGAATTTGATATGGAAGGAACGGTACCCAAGCTGGGAGCGGATGTGCCACGCTGGTATGGGGAGACTATCGGATTCTGGGATGGCGATGCACTGATTACCTGGACATCCAACATACAGGGCTGGATGTCTCACAGTGCATTTGAGTTTTCCAACAAGATGCAGACAGTAGAAATCTATTCTGCCAACTATGATGAAGACGGTAACTTCATCGGCCTTCATCACGAAGCGATTTTTTATGATGAAGATGCCCTTGTGGAGCCGGTGCGAATTATCCGTGATATGGAAAAAACCAGTGAATTCTCCGAAGGTGATCCCTTCGTTTTCAATGAATGTCTACAGACCATCTATCCGGTAGATGGGCGCGGCGCCACTGTGCCTCCCGGTAACATAATCGAATTCCTGGTCCCTGACTGGTATGACCGTCCCTGGGCGCAGATCTGGGAAAGATACTTTGAGCAGGATATGGAGAAGCCGGGGCTTTCTGAGGATATATTCAGTTTTGACTGAGGAAAGCGCCGAGGTCGAAGAGAAAAATTTTTTCAATAAAAGGATATCAGGCAAGCAGTTCAGGAAAGGCATGGATGCAGGAGACAGGAGGCAGGATTCAGGATGCAAGAGGAAACAGCGAATTTAATCGAGGCGTCAGATTAATCGAACTTTAAACGTTAATGGTAAGCCTGAATAAAAAACCTTGACGGGGAATTTCAGGCGAACCATCCTGCCCTTTA
>CAZDCK010000071.1:0-1008 GCA_964503965.1 uncultured Enterobacteriaceae bacterium
TTTCTTTCCACGCGGCCAAATCCGGGTGCAGGAAGATGGGTAGCCGCCAGCCCGACCTTATCAGCGGCCAGCCGGTCAAGCAGACGTTTGCGTGCCACAGCCCCCTGATCGCGGTCCATATCGGACTCGTTCAGCCAGTCTGGATGCTCAAAAGAAATCACCGAATGGGTCAGCGCATCACCAGCAATCAGCACTGATCCGGCTGGATCATGCAGCAACAAAGACGCGTGGCCCGGCGTATGACCGGCGCTGTCAACAACTTCGATGTTCGGCAGAATTTCATCCCCGACCCTAAACAGTGAGATTTGATCACGCAGCTTGTCAAAGCGTGACTTTGCACCAGCGGCAAAATTTTCGCGGCCAGCTGGCATGACGCTCATCGCATCATCCGAATCCCAAAAATCCCACTCGGCCTGACTAATATAATAGGCGGCATCAGGCATCAGCAAATCGTCAAAATCATCAAGGATACCCCAGATATGATCGGGGTGTGCATGGGTAAAGACCACATCAGTGATCGTGCTGATATCAACATCAGCCGCATCAAGCGCGGCCGGTAATTCGCCAAGGGTTGGCAAAAAATTTACCCCGGAGCCAACATCAAACAATATCTTGCGCTCGCCAAGATCAAGCAGATTAACATTCACCGGACGGCGCAAACGCCCATCGGTAACTCCACTTTTTGCCAAAATCTGATCACGTGCAGCGACCGGCACATCAGCAAATAATGTTTCAACCGGTAAATTCATCACCCCATCGGAAAAGCTGTAGAGCCTGCCACCGGCAAACGGCTGACTTGAGGCAAGCAGGCTATTTGGTATCGCGGCCAAAGTCATGCTGGCCGCCATATAAGCGGTAAATTGACGACGGGTGAAACGCATTCTACACCTTCTTCCCATTTAGTGACCGGCCTTTATGCGCCGATTTTGGCAAGGTGATTCCGGCGAGGCGCCTTACGCCCCAGCAGACACCCGATTAGTTTATTGGCTTTCAGGCGTCACATCAATG